>NZ_JBIAQG010000079.1:0-1006 GCF_042888805.1 Streptomyces sp. NPDC002730 | reverse complement strand
CTAGGCAGTGTCCGGTCGATCATGAGCGGAGCCAGATGACGAGGGCTGCGGCGGTGACGGTGCCGAGGAAGACGTATCCGCGCTTGTCGTAACGACTGGCTACGGCCCGGGACTGTTTCAGCTTGTTGATCGCCCGCTCGACGACGTTGCGCTTCTTGTAACGCTCTGTGTCAAAGCCCGGGGGCCGTCCGCCGCGTGAACCCCTGCGCAGGCGGGCGGCTTTGGAGTCGGACTTCTCCGGGATCACGTGCCGGATGCCGCGTCTGCGCAGGTACTGGCGGCATGGCCGGTTGCTGTAGGCCTTGTCGGCGGCAACGCTGTCGGGTCGATTGCGGGGGCGGCCCGGACCGAGGCGCGGGACATGGATCTTCTCCAGTACCGGCTCGAGTTGGGTGGTGTCCGACCGCTGGCCCGCAGTGACCACGAGGGACAGGGGCCGACAGCGGCCGTCCGCGCTCGGATGGACCTTCGTGGTGAAGCCACCGCGCGAACGGCCGAGGCCCTCACCTCCTGGACCACCTCCACCAGCCGGGCGCACAGGCTCTGCCAGGGACTGTCGGTCTGATGTTCCGCCGCCGGAACCCCTTTTGAGACCGCAGCGGGCGGCGGTCCCTCCTTGCGTGCACCGGCCGCGTGCTGGTGAGCCCGCATGATGGTGGAGTCCACCGAGATGTCCCAGTCGAGCTCACCCGCGGCGTCGGCTGCAGCCTGGGCCTGCTGAAGCAGTCCTTCCCAGGTGCCGTCCGCCGACCATGACCGATGGCGCTCATAGACCGTCTTCCACGGTCCGAAGCGTTCCGGCAGGTCACGCCACTGCACCCCCGTCCGCACGCGATGCAGGATCCCGTTGATCACCTGGCGATGGTCCCGCCACCGACCACACCGGCCATTGCTCACCGGCAGGAACGGCCGCAGCCGTTCCCACTCCTGATCTGTCAGATCACCCCGCCCCATGACCAGAACAACGACCACCACAGCACCCAGTCACATGATCGACCGGACACTG
>NZ_JBIAQG010000078.1:0-1020 GCF_042888805.1 Streptomyces sp. NPDC002730 | reverse complement strand
GGGCGGTTTCAAAGTCCGGGTGATCATGGATGTGTGCTGGTCACGGCTGCGTGACGCTGTGCTGGTTGGCCGACACCTACGCAACGAAGCTCCGGTTGACGGGGTGACCTCGGCAAGTCGCCCTGAACCGCCGGAGCTTCGATGTGCCGCCAGTCTGCCACCGTCTGCCTGATCAAGTCGCCTTCGCGTCAGCAGCGCGCGATCGTCGGTCTGCCGTCTCGGCTGGCCACGCTGGTTGATCCCCGGGCTCGTCGTGGGAAGCGTCACCCGTTCGTGAGCGTGCTGCTGGTCGCCTGCGCGGCGGTGGTGGCCGGGTCGCGGTCGTTCGCCGCGATCGGGCAGTGGGCGCGATCGGCGCCGCAGGAGGCGTTGGCCCGCCTCGGTGCACGGACGGCGACCGTGTTCGGGGTGTGCATCGCACCCAGCGGATCGACGATCCGGCGAATCATCAACGATGTCTGCCCCGGCGGCCTAGCCGACCTGCTGGGCTGCGATCCGGCCGGGGCTGACACCCTCGCCGTGGACGGCAAGAGCGCCCGCGGCTCGCGGCACGAGGAGACCCCGGCCGCGCATCTGCTCGCCGCCATGACCGGCACAGGGCAGACCATCACCCAGCTACGCGTGCCAGACAAGACCAACGAAATCACTTGCTTCGCCGCCCTGCTGGCGCCCTTCGACCTCGCCGGGGTGACCATCACCGCCGATGCCCTGCACGCCCAGCGCGACCACGCCCGGTTCCTCGTCGAGGACAAGCAGGCGCACTACGCACTGACCGTGAAGAAGAACCAGCCCGGCCTCTACGAACGGCTGCGGACGCTGCCCTGGGAGCAGGTCACCGCGAAGTTCTACGACCGCACTGAGGGCCATGGCCGCAAGGAGACCCGGGTGGTGCAGGTTCTGACCGCCGATGACCTCGACTTCCCGCACGCCACCCAGGTAGCGAAGATCACCCGATACCGCACCAGCTTGAAGACCGGCAGACGCAGCCGCGAGACGGTCTACGTCATCACCGATCTGACC
>NZ_JBIAQG010000077.1:0-1067 GCF_042888805.1 Streptomyces sp. NPDC002730 | reverse complement strand
GGTGTTCTGTCCACGGAGGTTGGTGACGCAGGTCTCGGCTGAGTGATCTTGAAATGGGTGAGGGCCTTCTGGCCTGGTGTGGATTGCGACATCTGCACCTGCGACCAGAAAGGCCCTCGTGCCACACCGTAATGCACCCCTGACCGAGACCGGTCGGCTGCGCCTGGCCCGCTGCGTGGTCAAGGACGGCTGGCCGCTGCGCCGCGCGGCCGAGCGTTTCCAGGTCTCGCCGACGACGGTCCAGCGATGGGCTGAGCGCTACCGGCTGTTCGGTGAGGCGGGCATGGCGGACCGCTCAAGCCGTCCGCACACGAGCCCGCGCCGCACCCCGACCCGCATCGAACGGCGGATCATCAAGGTCCGGCTGCTGCGCCGGTGGGGCCCGGCCCGCATCGCACACCTGCTGGGCCTGGTGCCCTCGACCGTGCACCGTGTGCTGACCCGCTTCGGCCTGGCCCGTCTCGCCCACCTGGACCGGGCAACCGGCCGGCCCATACGCCGCTACGAACGCGACCGGCCAGGCGAACTCGTCCACGTGGACATCAAGAAGCTCGGCAACATCCCCGACGGCGGCGGCCACAAGACCATCGGCCGTCAAGCGGGCCGCAAGAACCGCTCCGGCGCCGGCTACAGCTACATCCACACCGCCGTCGACGACCACTCCCGCCTCGCCTACAGCGAGATACACGCAGATGAGAAGAAGGAGACCGCCACCGCCTTCTGGGGCCGGGCCCAGGCGTTCTTCACCACCTGCGGGATCACCGTCGAACGGATCCTGACCGACAACGGCGCCTGCTACAAGTCACACGCCTGGCGCGACGCACTCACCGCGGCCGGGATCACCCACAAGCGAACCCGGCCCTACCGGCCGCAGACCAACGGCAAGGTCGAACGCCTCAACCGCACCCTGCTCGACGAATGGGCCTACGCAAAGCCCTACCGCTCAGAGACCGAACGCCGCGAGGCGTTCCCGCACTGGCTTCACACCTACAATCACCACCGCGGACACACCGCGCTGAAAGGCCAACCACCCGCCAGCCGCGTCCCTAACCTCACAGGGCAATACA
>NZ_JBIAQG010000076.1:0-1102 GCF_042888805.1 Streptomyces sp. NPDC002730 | reverse complement strand
GCCGTTCCCGATCCAGGCGGCGACGCTGCCGAACTCCCTGGCCGGCCGGGACGTGCTGGGCCGCGGGCGTACCGGTTCGGGCAAGACGCTCGCCTTCGGTCTGGCGTTGCTGGCCCGTACCGAGGGCAGGCGTGCCGAGCCCCGTCAGCCGCTGGCGCTGGTCCTGGTTCCGACCCGCGAGCTGGCTCAGCAGGTCACCGACGCGCTCACCCCCTACGCCCGGTCGCTGAAACTGCGACTGGCCACCGTGGTCGGCGGGATGTCGATCGGCCGCCAGGCCAGTGCGCTGCGCGCCGGGGCCGAGGTCGTGGTGGCGACGCCGGGCCGCCTCAAGGACCTCATCGAGCGCAAGGACTGCCGTCTGGACCGGGTGGACATCACCGTCCTGGACGAAGCCGACCAGATGGCCGACATGGGCTTCATGCCCCAGGTCACCGAACTCCTCGACCAGGTACGCCCCGAGGGCCAGCGGATGCTGTTCTCGGCCACCCTGGACCGCAATGTCGACCTGCTGGTGCGCCGCTACCTCCACGACCCGGTGGTCCACTCCGTCGACCCCTCCGCGGGCGCGGTCACCACGATGGAACACCACGTCCTGCACGTCCACGGCGCCGACAAGTACGCCACCACCACCGAGATCGCAGCCCGCGACGGCCGCGTGATCATGTTCCTGGACACCAAGCACGCCGTGGACCAGCTCACCAAGCACCTCCTCAACAGCGGCGTACGCGCCGCCGCGCTGCACGGCGGCAAGTCCCAGCCCCAGCGCAACCGCACCCTGGCCCAGTTCAAGACCGGCCACGTCACCGCGCTGGTGGCCACCAACGTCGCAGCCCGCGGCATCCACGTCGACAACCTCGACCTCGTCGTCAACGTCGACCCGCCCAGCGACCACAAGGACTACCTGCACCGCGGCGGCCGCACCGCCCGCGCCGGCGAGTCCGGCAGCGTCGTCACCCTGGTCCTGCCCAACCAGCGCCGCGACATGGCACGCCTCATGGCAGACGCCGGCATCACCCCGCACACCACCCACGTCCGCTCCGGCGAAGCCGAACTCAGCCGCATCACCGGCGCCCAGCCCCCCTCCGGTGTACCTGTCACC
>NZ_JBIAQG010000075.1:0-1153 GCF_042888805.1 Streptomyces sp. NPDC002730 | reverse complement strand
ATCCGGGCACCCGCCAACGGCTGAGCGGCGGCGTACTCCTTACGGATCGACATCAGACCGGGCATCTCATGCTCGGCGAGAGTGATCTCCTTGCGACCGAAGGCGGCGAGGGAAAGATCGGCCACCTTGAAGTCCTGGTCAGTGGCGGACTGAGAGGGCATGGGTACTCCTCGTCTTCCTGACGCCCCGGTGTATCTCCACCGTCGCAGGCGATCGGTTCAGGGTGATGTAGTGCAGGCCCGGAGCGCCTTCGTCGAGCAGGCGCTCCGCCATCGCGATCGCGTGGTCGACACCGATCCGATGAGCTTCCTCCGGGTTGTCCCGTGCGGCATGAAGTCGTCCGGCGAGCTCCTCCGGGAAGGCCGCGTCGCTGAGTTCGGCGAAGCGGCGGATCTGCCGGTAGTCGGTCGCCGGCATGATCTCGGGAATGATCGGGGTGTCACATCCCGCAGCCGCCGCCCGGTCGCGCAGCCTCAGGTAGTACTCGACGTCGAAGAACATCTGGGTGATGGCGTAGTCGGCGCCCGCACGGCACTTGGCCGCGAAGTGCCGGATGTCGGTGTCCCAGTCCGGCGACCGGGGATGACGCTCCGGGAACGCCGCCACTCCCACGCTGAAGTCACCCAACTCACGTACCAGTTCGACCAGTTCCCTTGCGTACGTAAGCCCCTGGGGGTGGGAGACCCAGGTGCCCTTCGGCTCACCCGGCGGGTCGCCGCGCAGCGCGAGGACGTCGCGAATGCCCGCGTCCGCGTACTGGCCGATGATGTGCCGCAGTTCGGCCACCGAGTGGCCCACCGCGGTGAGGTGGGCCACCGGGCGAAGGGTCGTCAGGGTGGCGATCTTCTTGGTCACCGCGACGGTACGGTCCCGGGAGGAACCGCCTGCGCCGTACGTCACCGAGACGAAGGCCGGCGACAGGGACTCGATCCTGCGGAGGGCGTCCCAGAGCCGTTCTTCACCCACGTCGGTCTTGGGCGGGAAGAACTCGAAGGAGTACGAACGCTCCCCCGCCGCGAGAACGTCCCGCAGAGTCGTCACGATCGCGCCCCTCCCGTGTTGAAGTACTTCGCTTCGGGGTGGTGGATGACGATGGCGTCGGTGGACTGTTCCGGGTGGAGCTGGAACTCTTCGGACAGCTGGACACCGATCC
>NZ_JBIAQG010000074.1:0-1164 GCF_042888805.1 Streptomyces sp. NPDC002730 | reverse complement strand
TGTACAGGCTGAGGCCGTGGCCCCGCCTTTTGGGTTGAGGTAATGCTCTGTGCAGAACAGGTGGGCTGCGGAGACGAGCGTCACGTGGTGGTGGAAGCCCCGGTAGGTGCGGCCCTCGTAGTCGCCCAGACCGAGGGCCTGCTCCATCTCGCGGTAGTCGGTCTCGATGCACCAGCGACTCGTCGCGTGCCTGACCAGGATGGCGAGCGGGGTGTTGGCGGGCAGATCGGTGATCCAGGACCGGAAGACGTCCCCGCCGCGCTTGCGCCTCCACTGGATCAGCAGGGTGCGCTGGGGCAGGAGCCGGTCGGCGGTGGACGCGACGTGCTCGCGCTCGATGATCCCGGCGATGTGCACCGGGATGGCGACGAACCAGCCGGACCGGGCGCGGTGATCGGCTGTCTTGGCCCGGTAGACGAACCTGCGGGCCCGGTAACGGTGCTCCGCGGCGACCTGGTCGACGGTAATGCTGGGGCGCCTGCGCGCCCAGGCAGTGACCGGGGCTCCAGTGGCGGGCAGAACCACGGTGTGGCCCGTGACCGCCAGCAGCCAGCGGATGCCCCGTGCACTGAGCCCGGCGCGGAAGGCGACGTTGGTGCCGTAGTCGCTGTCCGCGACAACGAGTGGTGGGGTCAGGCCCCACTGGTCGAGTTCGTCGAGCAGGTCAAGGGCGATCCGCTGTTTGGTACGGTGCGCTATCTGCTGCGGGACTCCCGCCTTCGCGCAGCGTGCACGGTCCTCGGCCCAGCTCTGCGGCAGGAACAACCGCCAGTGCAACGGCGACGACCCCCGGCCCGAGACGGCGTGCACGGATACCGCGACCTGGCACAAGTGCTGGTCGCGCTCGCCGCAGTGCTGCACGATCGCACCAGCGGTGCCATGCCCGTAGCGGACGAAGGGGTGATCGTCGATCAGCCAGGCCGACGATCGCAGTACCCGGTGGGCGCGGGCCGCTACACGCCGCATCACCTCGCGGTAGTCCCAGGTGGACTGGGCAACGAAGTGCCCCAGGTTCTGCCGGGGGATGCCCAGGCGCTCCGCCATCGGCTCCACCGACTTACGCTTGCCCTCCAGCATCAGCCCGCGCAGGTACTGCTGACCGTAACCGCGCTGGCCTGCATAGGCCAGGTAGCCGAAGACATCGTCCGTGAACTCAGCAAGATC
>NZ_JBIAQG010000073.1:0-1183 GCF_042888805.1 Streptomyces sp. NPDC002730 | reverse complement strand
GCGCTGAAAAAGTGCCCCTATGGCTTTCGTCAAGCGGTAGCGATCTTGGGCGGTTCGTAGAAGGTGCCGTCCCGGAGCATGGCGAAGAGGACATCGATCCGGCGGCGGGCGAGGCAGACGATCGCGGCGACGTGGTGTTTCCCTTCGCGGCGTTTCTTGTCGTAGTAGGCGCGTGAGTCTGGCTGTGACAGTGAGGCGAACGCGGCGAGGTAGAAGGCTCGGTCGGGTAGCCGGGTCGCGTTGCCGCGACCCGGCCCCCTCAGAACCGGGCATGCCCGCTTTCCAGGCACCTCGGCTCAAGCAAGCCCGTTGGCTTCACAGGTCTGCCGTGGCTGTCCGTTTGCCGTCTCCTGCATGGTGCTGGCGATGACATTCGGAGTGGATGAGACGGAGATTGGTTCGCGCATCGCTTCCGCCGTCGCGCCGGTAAGTGAAGTGGTGCTTATGCAGCCGCTTCCTCATCGCATCGAACCATTCGATCCACTCTCGTGGACTGTCAGGCTCGTACTCAGCGCCGACGATGAGCGCCTGCCCGCAAAGAGGGCAGAGCCCTCGTTGACGGACCGCCAGGGCAAGACTCGTCTTGCCCATCGGCGGTGGCGTTCGAGTTCGACGTCGGTTGCTCCAGTAGCTCTGGAGTGCGGGGTCATCTGGTGACGCCGAACCCTTCACCATCTGGTGCCTGTTGATGCTCGTCCAGGCGAACTTGGGGAGATGGGCCCCATTACTTCGGTTCCCGAAAACCCACCTGTCGTTCCTGGATTTGTTGAACCTGTCGAAGTATCGGTCTACTACCCAATGCCTCGACTTCTTGGGGTGGGTGTGCTTGGCCCACTTGTAGCTGAGCGTCCACACGTGTCTGTCCAGGGAGGCAAACACCTTGCTGGACACCACCGTCCGGTAGTAGGCGGACCAGCCCCTGACAATCGGGACCAGCTTGCGCAGCACTGCTTCGACGTTTGCCCCTCTGAGGGCACGCATCTCCGTGCTGAGCCGTTCCCGGATCTTCCGTAGAGCCTCCTTGCTGGGCTTGATGATCAGTTTCTCGCCGAAACGTCGAACGTTGAACCCTAGGAAGTCGAACCCCTGTGACAGGTGAACGACCCTGGTCTTCTCTTCGTTGAAGCGAAGACCTCTAGGGTCCAGCCATGCGACAAGGCGTTCTTTGACATCGTTCGCTTCC
>NZ_JBIAQG010000072.1:0-1212 GCF_042888805.1 Streptomyces sp. NPDC002730 | reverse complement strand
GCCCGCGCCGCCTTCGGCTTCCGCAACGCCGCCAGCCAACGCCTACACACACGCTGCGTCACCACCCGCCGAGCCCGCGGACACCTCCGCACCGCCTAACTTCGAAGCCCCGGAAAGGCTCAGTGGCCAACTCGAAGAAGCTCACTGCGATCGTCAAAGTTATCCTGACGATGCATCACACCAGAGGCCCGGGCGATTCCGTCTACCGGGCACCATCCTTGCTGGCAACAGCGCTTTGTCGCCCGCATCTCCCACACTGGACAAGAGCAGCCGCCGGAATCTCCACTGCCCTCGGCACCGACCGGTCTATCAAGAATGACCAGTGCTGGGCGTAGGACGGGTATAGCTCGAGTACTGAAACGGGCGCAGTTGGCCCACAGTGAGGGCAGGGAAACTGGTTAACTCCTGCGGCGTCGAAGCGATCTCCCGATTCAGCCATCTATCCCCTTCCGCTTACCTCGGGGCTCCCTGCCAGTGCTCAGCTACTACGTACGCAGGGACTCTGATTGATCGGCCACCATCCTCTCTCTCTGGTGTCAACGGCAACATCCGCCACATGGCTCATCCGCACCCCCTTGCCGGAGGGTCGGACCCTAGTACGGGTCTGTACGGTCAACGGTGGATCTTCGAACAGGAAGTAACACCTGATGACAGACGTGATCGTCTCGGCTGAAGCGGTCGGGGAAGTGAAGCCGGCCGGGGGGCCGGACGGCCCGAGTACCGCGTCGATCAGTGCCCTGGTACCGCACTCGACCAGCGCGGACAGCCGGATCATGGGGAAGCCGCAGACCCCGTTCCTTCCGGAGGCCCGGCCGCAGTACGACCGGTTGGCCTCGCTGTCCGCGACCAGGATTGCCTGTGCTGTCCCAAGCCACCGTGCGAAGTCCCCGCCACCATGATCGAGCCGCGTCCTCGGCCGCTACCGCCCCCTTCACCTGGTCGAACAGCACGGACAACGGCTCCGAGCCGAGCCGGCGCCGAGCCTGGCGCAATGCCGCCGTGGACGGATCGACGTCCGGCATGCCCGACGCGGCGACCAGCGCGGCCCCCGGCAGGGCCACCGGATCTCTGCGGACAAGGTGGCGGCCGTGCTGCGCGAGGAGGGCTTCAGCCTCCAGTGAGGCGTCCCCCGGAGTGTGGACACGGGGGTTCATGCTGCGAGTGTGAGTTTACGTGCTCTCTGCTGTTGTTGTTCGAACTCGGCTGGCGAGA
>NZ_JBIAQG010000071.1:0-1442 GCF_042888805.1 Streptomyces sp. NPDC002730 | reverse complement strand
ACCCCGCCAACATCACCAACAGTGATCCCGGGCCTTGTCGTGCCTCCTGCGGTGGATGAAAACTGGGTGGTGCACGCCCCGCTGACGCCGGGACTCTGTGGTGCCCTGGAGCCCGATCAACAGTGTGGCGCGGGTGGCCCGGGGCACGTGATGTGGTTGCTGCGAGCACGAACCTCAGACTCTTCGAGAAGGGGCCTCCCACGGGGCGAGCGACGCCGTCCGAGGTACCACAGGGGAGGAGTCATGGAGGAGATCGTCGAACGCTGTGCCGGACTGGACGTCCACCGAGACACCGTGGTGGCCAACGTCCGCGTCCCGGAGGAGCCGGCCGAGGGAGTCACCCAGACCTTCGGTACCACCTGGCCGGACCTGCTCGCGCTGCGCGACTGGCTGACGGCCTACCAGGTCACCCTGATCGGGATGGAATCGACCGGCGTCTACTGGAAGCCCGTGTACTACGCGCTGGAGGACGCCGCCGAGTGCTGGCTCCTGAACGCCCGGCACATGCACAACGTCCCCGGGCGCAAGACCGACGTCGCCGACGCCGCATGGATCGCCCAGCTCATCCAGCACGGCCTGGTCAAACCGAGTTTCGTGCCACCCAAGGACATCCGCGAGGCCAGGATGTTCACCCGCTACCGCAAGGCCCAGATCGACGAACGCGGCCGCGAGGCCCAGCGCCTGGACAAGGTCCTGCAGGACGCCGGAGTGAAACTGTCCTCGGTCGCCACCGACATCCTCGGCGTCTCCGGACGGGCCATGATGGCCGCCCTGACCAAGGGCACCCGTGACCCACAGGTCCTTTCCGACCTGGCCAAAGGCAAGCTCCGCTCCAAGATCCCGCTCCTGCGCAGGGCCCTGGACGGCCGGTTCGGCCATGTCCATGGGGTGCTTGTCGCGGAGATCCTGGCCAAACTGGAGTACCTGGACGAGGCGATCGCCCGCCTCGGCGAGGAGATCGAAGCCGTCCTGGCCCCACACCTGACCCAGCTCCAGCTGCTGGTCACCATCCCCGGCATCGGCCTGCGCACCGCCCAGATGCTGACCGGCGAGATCGGCGCGGACATGAGCCGCTTCGGCTCGGCCAAGGCGCTCGCCTCCTGGGCCGGCGTCTGCCCCGGCAACTGGGAATCGGCCGGCAAGTCCCGCACCGGACGCGCCCGCAAGGGCCCCAAATGGCTCGGCGCCGCCCTGCACGAGTGCGCCATGGCCGCGATCCGCTCCAAGGGCAGCTACCTGCACGCCCAGTACCAGAGGATCAAACCCCGCCGCGGACACGCCCGCGCCCTCAAGGCGGTACAGCACTCCATCGTCGTCGCGATCTACCACATGCTCGACCGCGGCCAGCCCTACCACGACCTGGGCGCCGACTACTTCACCCGCCGAACCTCCCGCAGCCTGACGATCAACTGCGGAAGGTTTTCACCTCAGAGTCACGGCAT
>NZ_JBIAQG010000070.1:0-1534 GCF_042888805.1 Streptomyces sp. NPDC002730 | reverse complement strand
AACACAGTGGACGCGAGCAACTGAGGACAAGCCCTCGGCCTATTAGTACCAGTCAGCTTCACCGGTTGCCCGGCTTCCACATCTGGCCTATCAACCCAGTCGTCTACTGGGAGCCTTAACCCCTCAAGGGGGTGGGAGTCCTCATCTCGAAGCAGGCTTCCCGCTTAGATGCTTTCAGCGGTTATCCTTTCCGAACGTAGCCAACCAGCCATGCCCTTGGCAGGACAACTGGCACACCAGAGGTTCGTCCGTCCCGGTCCTCTCGTACTAGGGACAGCCCTTCTCAAGACTCCTACGCGCACAGCGGATAGGGACCGAACTGTCTCACGACGTTCTAAACCCAGCTCGCGTACCGCTTTAATGGGCGAACAGCCCAACCCTTGGGACCGACTCCAGCCCCAGGATGCGACGAGCCGACATCGAGGTGCCAAACCATCCCGTCGATATGGACTCTTGGGGAAGATCAGCCTGTTATCCCCGGGGTACCTTTTATCCGTTGAGCGACGGCGCTTCCACAAGCCACCGCCGGATCACTAGTCCCGACTTTCGTCCCTGCTCGACCCGTCGGTCTCACAGTCAAGCTCCCTTGTGCACTTACACTCAACACCTGATTGCCAACCAGGCTGAGGGAACCTTTGGGCGCCTCCGTTACTCTTTGGGAGGCAACCGCCCCAGTTAAACTACCCATCAGACACTGTCCCTGATCCGGATCACGGACCCAGGTTAGACATCCAGCACGACCAGAGTGGTATTTCAACGACGACTCCCCCTGAACTGGCGTCCAGAGTTCACAGTCTCCCACCTATCCTACACAAGCCGAACCGAACACCAATATCAAACTGTAGTAAAGGTCCCGGGGTCTTTCCGTCCTGCTGCGCGAAACGAGCATCTTTACTCGTAGTGCAATTTCACCGGGCCTATGGTTGAGACAGTCGAGAAGTCGTTACGCCATTCGTGCAGGTCGGAACTTACCCGACAAGGAATTTCGCTACCTTAGGATGGTTATAGTTACCACCGCCGTTTACTGGCGCTTAAGTTCTCAGCTTCGCCACACCGAAATGTGACTAACCGGTCCCCTTAACGTTCCAGCACCGGGCAGGCGTCAGTCCGTATACATCGCCTTACGGCTTCGCACGGACCTGTGTTTTTAGTAAACAGTCGCTTCTCGCTGGTCTCTGCGGCCACCCCCAGCTCTGGCAGTAAATGCCGTCACCGGTGATGGCCCCCCTTCTCCCGAAGTTACGGGGGCATTTTGCCGAGTTCCTTAACCATAGTTCACCCGAACGCCTCGGTATTCTCTACCTGACCACCTGAGTCGGTTTAGGGTACGGGCCGCCATGAAACTCGCTAGAGGCTTTTCTCGACAGCATAGGATCATCCACTTCACCACAATCGGCTCGGCATCAGGTCTCAGCCTTAATGTGTGACGGATTTGCCTATCACACGGCCTACACCCTTACCCCGGGACAACCACCGCCCGGGCTGGACTACCTTCCTGCGTCACCCCATCGCTTACCTACTACCACCTTGGGCC
>NZ_JBIAQG010000068.1:0-1564 GCF_042888805.1 Streptomyces sp. NPDC002730 | reverse complement strand
GGTGGCCTCGATGCCGGCGCGGATTGCGTAGCGGCGCTGCCATTGCTCGGTGCGCTGGTCGAGCCGGTTATGTATCTGGATCTCGTGCAGCGGCCGGGGGAGCACGGCGATGGAGCGGGGCCCGGTGGCTGACGTGGTGCACTGGGCACGGTCCGGGCAGGCCCGGCAGTCCGCCTCGGCGAACCGGGCCTGCAGATAGGTGTGATCCTTGATGCTCAGCCTGGTCCAGGACACGCTCGTGGCCCCGCGCGGGCAGATCGCCTGCTCGGTGTCCCAGTCGATGGTGAAGGCCGCCTTGCCGAAGCCCGAACCGGCCTTGGCCTGTGCGCTGTGGTCGGCAACGACCGGGCCGAGCAGGGTGATGCCGTGCACACGCCGGGCCCGCTCGATGCGTGCCGGTGATATGTAGCCGGAGTCGACGACGTGCTCGGCGGGCAGCAGCTGCCGCTCGGCGAGCTTGTCGTGGATGGTGTCGGTCAGCTCGATGTCCTGGACGGTGGAGATGGTGGTGGCGGCATGGACCACCAGCTCGGGGCGATCCTCGTCGCAGGTTTCCGTGAAATGTGTCCGGTAGCCGGACCAGGCGGTGTCCCGTTTGACGCAGTAGTGCGCGTCGGTGTCATAGGGCGAGTCGAACCGCAGCGAGGCGGGCGGCAAGGCGCGGCCGTCCCGCCAGCGCAGCTGCCCGTCGGCGTCCCAGAAGTAGTGGTGGACCCAGACCTGACGCAGAATCTCCACTTGAGGAAGAAGCCGCAGGTGGGGTGGGGCGGACGTGGCCCAGGCAGCAGTGAGGATCTTCTGTCCGTCCCGGCCGAAGGTCTCCGCCAGGGCGGTTACCCCGGCTTTCCCGCCGGGGACCTTGCCGATTTCCACCTTGCGCCCGTAGCGCTTGGCCCACTCGGGCTCGATCAGCGGATACAGCCAGGCGGGAGCAGCCTCGGCCAGCTCCTCCAGGGCTGCTCGCAGTGTCTCTCCGACCAGCTCCAGGCGGCTGAGGGTCCGCACCGCGGCCAGCACATGCGTGGCATCGGTACGCTGCCGACCCCCGGCCCTGAGCAAGCCGGCCTCCACCAGGCGGTCCAGCATGAGCTGCAGCAACTGGTCGGCGGCGCCGTCCTGTTCGGCCAGCCGGGCCCTGAACTCGCACAGCACCGAGTGGTCGAACCCCGGATCCTCCAGCTCAAGCCCGATGGCGTACTTCCAGTCGATCCTGGTACGGACCGCCTCCGCGGCCGCGCGGTCGGACAGATTCTCCGCGAACTGCAGCACCGACACCAGCGCCAGCTGTCCGGGCGACAGCCCCGGCCTGCCATCGTCGGGATACAGCCCGGCGAACTCCGCATCCTCGAACAGGACATCGAGCCGGTCCCGGATGTGCATCGCCGGGGTGCCCTTGGGGCACGCCGCCCGCGCCGTCCGCAGCGTCCTCACCGGAATCCACTGAAAATTCCTCGGCCGTAACGACACCTCAAAGCCCCAGACCCCGAAGCCACCCCGCACACCCCCAGCGAAGCACCCCACCGCCCTCCCGTCAGCACCCCACACAAGATCACCAACAGAGTCA
>NZ_JBIAQG010000067.1:0-1599 GCF_042888805.1 Streptomyces sp. NPDC002730 | reverse complement strand
AGCTTGTTCTTTATCTACCAGGACCTACCGGGTCTGCCGATGGCCTTGAGGGTCTCGGGGCGTTTGACGGTCTTGCCCACGTCATAGCGGGGTGCGGGACGGCGGTTCTTGGTCCCGGGCGGCCGTCCGGGACCGGCGCCACGAGGTTGGGGAACACGGGCCGGGCAGAGCAGGTGAGCTCGGATGTTCCTGAACCCCCGGCGGACCCGGGCCGGGGTGAGGCGTTCGGGCCTGGTCGGCTTCTCCCAGGGCCGACGGAGGTCGACGGCCAGCGGCCGGGCGAGCCTGAGCTGGGTGTGCGCTACGACCAGGAGCCAGGTCCAGCGGTCTGCTGCCTCGGGTGTACGCAGTTTCGGGGTGGTCCAGCCGAGCGTCTGTTTTCCGAACCTGAAAGTGTGCTCCAGGTCGAATCTCCTCAGAAACCCCTGCCACCAGCGGTCCACGTCCGCCGGGGCGGCTCCGGTCTTCGAAGACCACAGCCATACCGGAGGCGCCTCCCGCTCCTTGGAGAGGTGCTCGACTTTGAGGCGGACCAAGGTGCCCTCGACGATGGGGAGTTCACCGTCGTGCTCCAGCCAGGCCGAGCGGTGGGTCAGCCGCGGGTGGACCCGGTCCCACGCCTTGGCTTCCGCCTTGCCGTAGTTCACGGTGTCGGTGGCCGTGGTGATCGCCGGTTCGGGCCAGGTCTCGGGTTTGGTGAAGCGGAACTCCGGCCCGTGCTTGGGTGGATGTCCGCCCTTGGGGTTGTAGACGCGGGGCGGCTTCGGCAGCCGCATCACCCGGTCGCCGCGGATCCGGCCGACCAGCTCGGCCGGGAGATCGCGCAGTACCCAGGCCAGGCGGGTGACGTCATAACCGGCGTCCATGACGATCGTGATGTCCGGGTCCCCAGGCGTCCACTGGCCGGCCGCGATGAGCCGCTCCACCACAGCGCGGAGCTGGGCGGCGGTGACCGCGGTCGCATCGTCCTCGGGTCCGAGCCGGACCACGTCCAAAATCCCGGTCCACGAGGTGGCGCCGGGCTCCAGGACGGCGACGAAGGAGTACGGCCAGCCCGGGATGAATTGTGACGCGGACTTCGCCCGGCCGTAGACGTGACAGAACAGCCGCTGGTCCGAGCATGGAGCGTCCGAGCGAAGCCACGGCGACACGTCGACCGCGAGCACCAGGCGTCCGCCCTCGAAACGCGGCAGTGGCAACCCGGCCAGCACCGTCCGCAGACGGTCGACGTCCACCCCGCCGCGGTTGAGGGCGCCATACAACGCGCCGTGTCCACGGCGGTGTTCGGGCACCAACGTCAGATCCACCGGCGATTTCACCGGGCCGTCCGCACACAGCACCGCGTCCACCAACTCGAACAATTCGTCGCGCCGGGCGGTCAGACATGCGTAGAAGGCGCCCCGGAAGCGTGACGCTTCCGCGAACGCTTCCGGGCGGACATCATCAGGCGGCAGACTCGCCATTACGGCCTTCGTCTCGGTCACGTGCGCTCCTTGGTCGGAGCACAGGATCAGACGAAGGCCGCCCCCACGTCCGGCAAACTCCCTGGTGAGTGACCCCGTTCGGGACGTTGTTCGAGACCGGAAGATAAAGAACAAG
>NZ_JBIAQG010000066.1:0-1632 GCF_042888805.1 Streptomyces sp. NPDC002730 | reverse complement strand
CTGTTGGTGATGTTGGCGGGGTCATATGGCGGCTGAGCACAGGGTGCGGAAGCGAGTGGTCCGGCGGCGCGTTCTGGGTTCGGTGTCGAGCCAGTCCGTGACACGGGCGATGTTGCAGGCCAGCGCGGTGAGCACGTGCTGGACGTGGGTTTTCTTCAGTCCCCGGTAGCGGGAACGGCGCAGGCCGTGGGCTCGGACGTTCTGCGAGAGGGTGGCTTCGATGCCGGCGCGGATCGCGTAGCGGTGCTGCCAGTCTTCGGTGGTCTGTTCGAGTCTGTTGTGCATCTGGATCTCGTGGAGTTCGCGGGTGGGCAGCAAGGCGAGGGCCCGGGGTCGGGTGGCGGAGGTGGTGCACTGCGGGCGGACCGGGCAGGCCAGGCAGTCGGCCTTGGCGAACTTGACCTGGATGTAGTTGTGTCCGCTGATCCGCAGTGGTCTCCACTCCCGGCTGATCGCGCCCTGGGGGCAGGTGGCCTGCTGGTTGTCCCAGTCGATGGGGAAGGCCGATTTGGCGAAGCCCGAGCCGGCCCTGGCCTGGCGGCTGTGGTCGGGGACCACCGGGCCGAGCAGCGTGATGCCGTGCACCCGGGCGGCCCGCTCGATGTGTGCCGGGGTGACGTAGCCGGCATCGACGACGTGCTCGCCGGGCAGTAACTCCCGCTTGGCGAGGTCGTCATGGATGGTCGCGGTCATCTCGACGTCCTGCACGGTGGAGTGCGTCGTGGCCACGTGGACCACCAGCTCGGGACGCTCTTCGTCACAGGACTCGGTCAGATGGACGCGGTAGCCGCTCCAGGCGGTGTCCCGTTTGACGCAGTAGTGCGTATCGGTGTCGTAGGGGGAGTCGAAGCGCAGGTGAGCCGAGGGCAGGGCGTGCCCGTCCCGCCAGCGCAGGCGCCCGCGGGTGTCCCAGTAGTAGTGATGGACCCACACTTGGCGGAGGATCTCCACCTGAGGCAGCAGACGCAGGTGAGGCGGGGCGGACGTGTCCCAGGCAGCGGCGAGGATTTTCTGGCCGTCCCGGCCGGTCTGCTCGGCCCGCTCAGTCACCGCTGGTTTCCCGCCCGGCAGTTTGCCGATCTCCACCCGGCGTCCGTACCGCTTTCCCCACTCCGGCTCGATCAGGGGCCACAGCCAGTCCGGGTCGGTCTCGGCCAGCTCCTCCAGTGCCGCCCGCAGCGTTTCCCCGACCAGCTCCAGACGGCTGAGGAAGCGGACTGCGGCCAGCACATGGGTCGCATCGGTGCGCTGCCGGCCGCCGGGCTTGAGCAGTCCAGCCTCCTTCAGGCGCTGCAGCATGACCTCCAGCAGCCGGTCGGCGGCGCCGTCTTCCGCCAGCCGGGCCCGGAACTCGCACAGCACCGAGTAGTCGAACCCGGGATCGTCCAGCTCCAGGCCCAGCGCGTACTTCCAGTCGATCCTGGTCCGCACCGCGTCCGCCGCAGCCCGGTCGGAGAGGTTTTCCGCGAACTGCAGCACCGACACCAGCGCCAACTGCCCCGGCGACAGGCACCGCCTGCCGTCCCTGGGATACAGCCCGGCGAACTCCTCATCCTCGAACAGCACGTCCAACCTGTCCCTGATCAGCATCGCCGGTGTGCCCTTCGGACACGCCGCCCGCGCTGTCCGCAC
>NZ_JBIAQG010000065.1:0-1810 GCF_042888805.1 Streptomyces sp. NPDC002730 | reverse complement strand
TGCCAAAGCTCTCGATGCCTCCGGCGAAGGCGGTATTGCCGACGCCGGTGACGACGTTGTCGTTGATGCTGCTGGTGTCGATGGTGGTCGTACCGTCCTCGAGGTCGAGGCCGCCGCTGTAACGTTTGGCGGTGTTGTTGCTGATGGTGCTGCCGGTGATCGAGACGGTGGTGCCAACACCGTCGTGGAAGACACCGCCGCCATCATCAGCGCGGTTACCGGTCACGGTGACGCCGGTGAGGGTGAAGTCGCCTTCGGCGTCGATACCACCGCCGTCAGCGTCTGCCGAGTTGTCGTTGATGAGGCTGTCGGTGAGAGTGGCGGTGCCACCGTTGGCGACGCTGATGCCTCCGCCGTTGTCTGCCTCACTCCCTTGGAGGGTGAGGTTGGTGGTGGCGGTGAGGGTGCCGCCGTTCTGGACCAGGATGCCTCCGCCGTTGTCGAGTCCGGTGAGGGAGCCGTTCATGACGGTGAGGTCGTTGACGGTCAGTGCTCCGCCGGAGGCGATGTCGAGGATGCGGAACTGGGTGGTTGCGGTGGTGGTGCGTTGGATGGTGGCGTTGTTGCCGATGATGGTGAATGAGCCGGTGATGGCCGGGAGGCCGTCGTTGCCGGAGTCGGCTGCGGTGAGTTGGTAGACGCAGTACGAGGTGAGGCTGAGGGTGCCGTTGTTGGCGTTGGAGGCGTTGATCGCAGCGATCAACGCAGCCGTGGTGCAGCCCACCGCTGTTACGGCAGGCGCAGCGGGGACGGTGGCGACCGTCACTCCGAGCGGGCCAGTATTGGCGGTGATGGTGGCGGTGACGAGGTTGTTGGAGGTGTTGATGACGGATACGGTGTCCGCGCCGTTGTTGGTGATGTAGGCGAAGGTGCCGGCGGGGTTGACCGCCACCCCCTGGGGGTTGGTGCCGACGGTGATGGTGGCGGTGACGAGGTTGTTGGAGGTGTTGATGACCGACACGGTGCCCGCGTTGGCGTTGGTGACGTAGGCGAAGGTTCCGGCGGGGTTGACCGCCACAGCGAAGGGCCCGTCTCCCACGGTGATGGTGGCGGTGACGAGGTTGTTGGAGGTGTTGATGACGGATACGGTGTCCGCGCCGTTGTTGGTGACGTAGGCGAAGGTGCCGGCGGGGTTGACCGCCACAGCGAAGGGCCCGTCTCCCACGGTGATGGTGGCGGTGACGAGGTTGTTGGAGGTGTCGATGACCGACACGCTATTCACGCCAAAAGCGACGTAGGCGAAGGTGCCGGCGGGGTTGACCGCCACCCCCCGGGGGTTGGCGCCGACGCCGATGGTGTCGGTGACGAGGTTGTTGGAGGTGTCGATGACCGACACGGTGCCATCGGTGTTGTTGGTGACGTAGGCGAAGGTGCCGGCGGGGTTGACCGCCACCCCCTGGGGGTCGGTGTTGACGGTGATGGTGTCGGTGACGAGGTTGGTGGAGGTGTCGATGACCGACACGGTGCCCGCGATGGTGTTCGTGACGTAGGCGGTGGTGCCGGCGGGGTTGACCGCCACAGCGAAGGGCCCGTCGTCCACTGGAATGGTGGCGGTGATGGTGTTCGTGGCCGTGTTGATCGCCGACACCGTGTCCGCGTCTTGGTTGGCGACGTAGGCGTAGGTGCCGCCGGGAACGGCAGTGGCCGTCGGTGCTGTGATCACCGGCAGGGCCGGCCCGGCCAGCACCGCCAGTCCCACCGCGATGGCCCGTACTCTGCTCCACCAGCGAGGCCCGCCGCCCCTCCTGTCCGACGGCTGCCTGTCCGGCCTTCGACGTCCGATCACCTTTAGAGCCTCCTGCTGCAGAGT
>NZ_JBIAQG010000064.1:0-1851 GCF_042888805.1 Streptomyces sp. NPDC002730 | reverse complement strand
ACGTGCGCCCGCTGCAGGCTTTTGGCGACGACGTCGTCCGCGGAGGGGGCGTTAACCAGTTTACGGACGGTGGCCTGGTGCAGTCCGAGTTTCCGGCCGATCGCCGCCTTCGACATCCCCTGCTGCCACAGCTCGTGGGCGGCAGCATGCTGTTCACGGAGCCGAGTCACGATCTTCAGCTCTGTCGGCGGCTGGACTACCTGCGGTTCGTCGGGAGTGTCTGCAGGTTCCGAAGGCGGTTCGGCCAGACGGGAGCGATGACCGTTCACCGTCTTCTCGTCCGCCTGGCCGAGATTGGCCCACAGATGGTAGCGATCAGCGACCTGCTCGGCCTGCGGCGCCCCGATGCGTGCGCCCTCCGCGTAACCACTGGACCGGTCCCGGCAGATCACCTTCACCTCGGGGTGGTCGCGGAGCCATGCGGCGAGTTCTTCGCCCTCGCGCCCGTCGTAGAGATGCAGTGGACGGTGGGTGGCCATGTCGATCAGCACCGTGCCGTAGTGACGGCCCTTGCGGAAAGCGAAGTCGTCGACGCCGAGGACCTCCACCTCGCCGACCTCCGGTTCGGGCAGGGCTCTGACCAGCCGCAGCAGCGTGTCCTTGCCCACGGTGATGCCGACCGCGGAGGCCAGGCGGGCTCCTGCCCGGCCGGCCAGGGCCAGTCCGATCCGCGTCAGCACCCCGCGCAATAGCGGGGTCTGCCGACTGTGCGGGGTCGTCAGTCCCACGATCTGCTCGGCGAACGTCACCGCCGTGCAAGCAGTGTTCTCGCAGCGGAACCGGCGTATGCGTAACTCGATCACCACACCGAGCCCGCCCACGGCGACGTCACGCAGCTTGCGTACGTACCGGCCGTGCACCCGAGCAGAGCTCTGACCGCACCGGCAGGACCCGCACTTCGCCCGCACCCGCGTCCTCAACACCACCTTGTCCGGCCGTCGCTCGACCTCCTCGATGAGCAACGCGGACAGGTACGGAAACAGCTCCAAAAGCACATCACGAGAGCACGCGATGCATGATTGCGAACGGTTGGAACACGCCGCTCAACCGTCCGGATCACAAGATCATCGACAGAACCCGAATTTTGACGTTGATAGCGTCAATGAAGACGACCGGGTAGACGCGGTCGAGCGGCCGGTTCTGCCATTCGGCCATGCCATCCATCACCTTGTCGGTGATCGTGCTGATGGTCGTCTTGGACACGTCCGCGCCGTAGACCTCGGCCAGGTGCGCGGAGATCTCCCCGTGCGTGAGGCCCTTCGCGGACAGCGAGAGCACCATCTCGTCCACGCCGGTCAGCCGGCGCTGCCGCTTCTTGACGATGGCCGGCTCGAAGGAGCCCTCCCGGTCGCGGGGCACGTCGATCTCGACCGGCCCGATGTCCGTCAGCACCGTCTTGGACCGGGTGCCGTTACGGGAGTTGCCGCCGTCCTTGCCCGCCGGGTCGTGCTTGCCATAGCCGAGATGGTCGGTGATCTCGCCCTCCAGGGCGGACTCCAGAACCGTCTTGGTCAGCTGCTGCAGCAGCCCGCCCTCGCCGGTCAGCTGCAGCCCCTTGCTGCGGGCCTGCTCGACGAGCTGGTCGATCAGTTTCTGCTCGACCGTCGCGGCCTCCGGCGAGGGATCCGCCTGGTCATCGGCGTCCACGAACTCGGTCACGGTGTCAGTCACTTGATGTCTCTTCCATGATCATCAATTACACCGGTGAGCGTACAGACCCCCGGCTGCGTCAATTGACGGGTCTGTCAATCGAACGGCCCTGTCTCACATTCGGAGCGCTGTGAGGGTCGCTGGCATCTGAGCCGATCACGCGGGGTACCCGCCCGGTGGACAACGGGATACGCAATGGTG
>NZ_JBIAQG010000063.1:0-1924 GCF_042888805.1 Streptomyces sp. NPDC002730 | reverse complement strand
GCCGGATACGGAGACCTACGTCCCACCAGGACACCTTCCCTCGGATCTGCAAGATCCATTGTCAGAGTGTCCACACCACAGGGGTCGCCTCAGTCGCGTGTGTTGAGTGGGTGCTCTTGGAGAGGGGGTCGGCGATGTCGCCGACGACAGGGTAGCCCCGGGTCCGTGTCCGATGGCCCGTCCCCACTCGGACGTGCGTCGCTGGTAACGGCGGGGTGCGAAGCTCCGGGGAGAAGCCCAAGTGCCGCCGCTCCACCCGGCGGCAAGAGGCAAGGGGAAGACCGGGCGGGCGAACACCCGTGAACCCTCAATGACGTCTCGTGAAGAAAAGCCCTGCCGGTGGGACGCGGTAGCAGGGTGCAGGGCGGGCCGCTGAGATGCGGCAGGCGCCGGGCGGTGTTGCATGCTGCTCGGGAGGACACCGCCGCCCCGGGATATAGAGGGCGCCCAATCCGGTTGTATCTCGCACACGCGGAACGTGGAAACCCCGACGGAGGCCGCCGCTCTGGCTTGGGATGCCGCCTGCGCCAGCGCATCTTCACGGCATCGAGGGACGGTGACCTGGCGAGAGTCAGGAACCTGCAGAAACTGATGCTCCGGAGCCTGAGCAACACGCTGGTCAGCGTGCGCAGGGTGACGGAGGTCAACGCCGGACGAAAGACAGCGGGGATCGACGGTCGGGTTGTGCTGACCGCCCCGGGCAAGACGGAACTGGCGCGCTTCATCCAGCAGCGCGCAAGCATCTGGCAGGCCCGTCCAGTCCGGCGGGTGTTCATCCCCAAGGCAGGGGGCCGCAAACGGCGCCCACTCGGCATTCCCGTGATCATCGACAGGGCTCACCAGGCCCGGGTGTCGGCGGCGCTGGAACCCGAGTGGGAGGCCCGGTTCGAGGCGAGGTCGTACGGATTCCGCCCGGGCCGGGGCTGCCACGACGCGATCGGGGTCATTACAACACGCTCAACGGCAAGAACCCGCAACGCGTGTGGATCCTGGACGCGGACCTGGCAGCGGCGTTCGACCGCATCGACCACAACCGGCTTTTGGCCCGGCTCGGCACCTTCCCCGCCCGGGGACTGGTCCGGCAGTGGCTGCAGGCCGGAGTGGTGGAACGCGGCCGGTTCACTGCGACGGAGGAGGGAACTCCTCAAGGCGGAGTGATCAGCCCTGTGCTGCTGAACGTCGCCCTGCACGGGATGGAGGCGGCTGCGGGCGTGCGGTACTACCCTCCGGGCCGACGGGCCGGAGAGATCATGCCGGACGCCCCGGTGCTGGTCAGGTATGCCGACGACCGTGCGCCACGAACACAACGGGAGGTTCTGATGTAGACGGAATCTTCCGGCGGGACCGCCCGCGCAGGGGGAGGTCTCAAACCGCGTGTGTCACGAACGCAGAGGGGAGCTCAGGTAGGGAGAGCTCCACGATGCGGTGCTGTGTGAGAGATGAGGGATTTGGCCCCTCGGCGCCGCCCTGCGGGGGACGGTGCCAAACCGCCACATGCTGCGTTGGTTGACGACCGTCGTGGTGAGCGATGTGGAAAAGGCGGCGGTAGAGCCGTCAGGTGGGGATCAGGAAGACGAACGCAAGTGAATCGCTGCTTGAAGTGTCGTTAGAAAACAGGTGACATCAGAACCGGAGATTTGTGGTTGCTCCGGGATAAGTCTGGCGGGGGTCCCGTTTACTGGCCAGGCGGTGTCCGGCACGGAGGCGACGTGAGCCTGATCTGCTGCTCTCGCATGGAACGTGAGAAGGCAAGCCCCGATAATGCCGCCTGACTTATAAGGGTGGTGAAAGGGAGCGGCTCAAGCGGAGGAACCGTGAGGGCCTGAGTACCAGGGCGATTGCAAAGTCCGTTGGTCGTGCGTCAGTGCAGGTCAGTTGAGTCCGAGGATGGCCAGTGGCCGCTCGTAGGGGCGGAGGGCTGTCC
>NZ_JBIAQG010000062.1:0-1965 GCF_042888805.1 Streptomyces sp. NPDC002730 | reverse complement strand
GCCGAGGTCGATGGCGAGCCGCTTGATCTGCGGCTTGGGATCCGCGGTGCGATACATCCGAACCGCACGGTCACGCAACTCGAGCGGGTACTTTCAAGGCCGCGTAGTTTAGGCGAGATCGCGGTTGTCAAGAGGGCGTGGTGGATCAGGGCATGTGGCGTATACGGGGACGGGACTCCTGGTAGAGCGAGGAAACCGACCAAGGTTTTCCGGCTCGAAGGAGTCCCGTTGCCCAACCAGTGTGCCACCAGCGTACTCACGCGCACTATCGCCGTCGCCGAGGGCGTGTATGCGCCCGGACATCTGGGAGAGCTGACCCGGCAGTTTCCGTTCGAGCTCGTCGATGACGTTCTGATCCAGACGCGCACCATGCAGACGAGAGTGCGGAGGCTGCCGTCGCGGGTGGGTGTGTATTTCGTCTTGGCCATGGCACTCTTCCCCGGCCTGGGATACGTGAGGGTGTGGGACAAACTCACCGCTGGCCTGGGGCAGTTGTGTTTGCGGCGTCCGTCGGAGAAGGCCCTGCGTGACCTGCGCCGACGTCTCGGGGCGGCTCCGCTGAAGCAGCTGTTCACCGTCCTGGCCGGGCCCGTCGCCGGGCCCCGGACTCCGGGCGTGTGCTATCGGGGTTGGAGGACCGTCGCCTTCGACGGATGCAGCTCTGCCAAGGCTCCCGACCGGGCCCGGGTGTGCACCTGGCTCGGTAAGCACAAGCACCGTTACGGGCAGGAGGGCTACCCGATGCTGAAGCTTATGGTGCTGTGCGAGACCGGGACCCGAGCCCTGCTCGGTGCGGTCTTCGGACCGGTGCCGCAGAAGGAGACCGCGTACGCCGAGCAGCAGCTGCTGCCGCTGCTGGACGACAGCATGCTGTTGTTGAACGATCGGGGCTTCGACACCGACGACTTCCTGGCCAAGGCCGCGGCCACCGGCGTCCAACTGCTGGTCCGGCTCAAAGGAGCGCGCACCCCGGCCCGCTGGGCAGCACTGCCCGACGGAACGTATCTGACACGGATCAACGGGGTCCGGTTGCGGATCATCGATGCGCACATCGCCGTGACCACCGTCAAAGGACTACGGCTGCAGGGGCACTACCGGTTGGCCACCACCCTCGTCGATCACCGCCGCCATCCCGCCGCCGAGCTGGTCTCGCTCTACCACGAACGCTGGGAGATCGAGTCGGCGTTCTATTCCCTGCGCCACACGCTGCAGACCGGACTGGTGTTGCGCTCCCAGGACCCCGTCGGTGTCCATCAGGAGCTTTGGGCACACCTGGCCGTCTACCAGGCACTACGTCGGACCATGGCGGAGGCCGCCGAGTCCAGGCCCGGCACCGACCCGGACCGCGCCTCGTTCACTGTCGCTCTGGAGACCGCCAAGGACCAGGTCATCGCCGCTGCCGGCGTGTTGCCGGACGAAGGGCACGGCTGGATCGGTCAGGCCGTACTGGACAACCTGCTGCCGCCGCGTCGGCCGCGCATTGCCCCGCGCCGCGTCAAGTGTCCGATCTCCCGGTATGCGGCACCACCGGACCAGGCCCAGGTCCTCGGCGCGTCCCGCATCAGCGACGTGACCCTCACCGTGGACCAGAGCTCTCGACAGGCCCCGGTGGGTCGACGCGACCGAACACTGCAGTTGATGCGGACTCACCCGGCACGTTCCTGGCTTGCCTGCGAGATTGCTCGGGGGATCGGCCTGGACGATGCACGCGGACTGCGTGCCGAGCTCGGCCGCTGGGTCAACGAGGGCATCCTCCGCAGGATCGCCCGCGGCGTCTACACGCTCGACGACGACTGGATGATGTCCGAGGGCCAACACGGTGCCGTTTCCGGAGCGTTGACAACCGCGATCTCGCCTTAACTACGCGGCCTTGGGGTACTTTCGGGGAGCGGCCACGGCCGATGTTCCTCTCATGAGTCCCATCTGACCCTCTGTCAACTCACCCCGCATCTCGGGGGAACCTCA
>NZ_JBIAQG010000061.1:0-2056 GCF_042888805.1 Streptomyces sp. NPDC002730 | reverse complement strand
CGTCGCAGAGCTGCCCGAAATCGTTCCAGCCCCAGGCCCGGACGGTGCCGTCCGACAGCAGCGCCATGCTGTGGTGGCCATGGGCGGAGATGGCCTTCACCCCGGTCAGCCCGGGGACCGTGACGGGGCTGAGCCGCTCCTTGTTGGTGCCGTCACCGATCTGGCCGTTGGTGTTCATACCCCAGGCCTTGACGGTGCCGTTCTTCATCAGCGCCAGGGTGTGGCTGTCCCCGGCGGCGATCGCCGTGACACCGGTCAACGGGGCCGCCGCACGGGGGGCGCGGGAACCCCCGAACGCCAGCGGCGTGGCAAGTACCGACGCCACCAGCGAGAACAACAGGGCCAACAGGATTGCGGGAGCCGGCGTTCCGGCCCTCCGCGGCGGTACGGAAACCGGGATCTTCATGCGCTTCTCCTTCTGGACGGGGGGTGGGGCGGCCCGATGTGACCGGCGTTCTGCGCAGCCTGGTGGTCAGGCGAGTGCCGAGAGGAGGGCTCTGATCGTCGGCAGCCTCCAGACGGCGAGGAGACCCAGGGTGGGGTCCCACAACGGTGCGGGACTCGGAGCGAGTCCGCCGGTGCTGTCACTGGTGCTGCTCAGCCCGGCGCTGCTCAGCACGGCACTGGCCAGCTCGGCATTGCTCTGCTCGGCGCTGCTCTGCTCAGAACCGCTCTGTTCGGCATTGCTCTGCTCGGTGCTGCTCTGCTCAGTACCGCTCTGCTCGCTGCTGCTCTGCTCAGAACCCCTCTGTTCGGCATTGCTCTGCTCAGAACCGCTCAGCTCAGTACCGCTCATCTCAGAACCACTCAGCTCAGAACCACTCTGCCCAATACTTTTCCCGTTACTGGACATGACTTCGCCGACCGTGGCCACGCGCGTACCGGCCGAAGCGCGGGTCTTCAACCAGTCCAGGAACGCGGACAGAACCTTCGGCTTGATCCCGTACGTGGGTGTGCACCCGTCGCAGACATGGTGGAAGACCAGGGGGACCCAGCCACCTCCACGCTTCTCGGCCTCTGTCACAAACCCCTTGAGGTTGTTCAGGCTTGTGGACGTCTGCACGGAGCCCGGTGTCCGGATCTGGTACGCGTTGTCGGGGGGCATCCGGTCGACGTACGGGCACCCGTTGCAGTTCCCCGGAGCCACCAGGCCCCCCACACCCCTGGCGCTGGTGTAGCCGCAGTCGGCGACGGCGCGCCGGGAAGCCGCGTCGGCGGCACCGTAGGGGTAGGCGAAGCTGCGTACCGAGAACCCCATTTTCTGCAGGGCCTTGCGGTCGTCACAGATCTCGCGCTTCTGCTCGGTGGCACTCAGGTTGGGCAGGCGGGGGTGGTGCAGGGTGTGCCCGCCGATTTCGTTGCCGTCGGCAGCGAGCTGCTTTGCCTGCGAGGTGCTCATGTACTGCGGCCTGCCCAGATTGCCGCTGATCAGGTAGAACGTCCCCCGCATGCCATGGGCACGGAGGATCGGCCGGGCCTCGGTGAAGTGGGACAGCCTGCCGTCGTCGAAGGTGAGCGAGACGACGGTTCTCGTCGCCGCGTGCGCGGCCGGCAGCCCGGACAGGGGCATGGTGAGGGTGAGGAAACAGGCGGCCAGGAGCGCGAGAGCCGGTGCGGTCAACGACCGGTATTTCACGGACATGCGGGGGATCCTTGATGTTCGGCGCCGCTGAGGTGGTCAGCGAAGCGGATTGCGACGGCGGGAGTTCTAGGACGCGGCCGCGACGAAGTTCCTGAACTGGAAATTGGCGTTGTCGCCCCGGACTCCGACGCCACCGGCGATGAGCAGATTTCGAGGAGTCCTGTCCACGACGTCCAGGACCCGCCGACCGCCGACCTCGAGGATGAGCCGGACAGTGCCGTTTGAGAGCGTGGTGGCACTGGTCCTGACGTTGACCCAGGTGTTGCGCGGGAAGGTATTCCGGGCGGTCGAGCCGATTTGGTAGTACGTACCGCCGTTCTCATTTCCGGGCGGATTCTTGCGCTTGATGACGCAGACCCCGTCACGGCGTGCGACGCTGACCGCGTAGAGCTCCGTCTCGTCGTGATAGCGCAT
>NZ_JBIAQG010000060.1:0-2722 GCF_042888805.1 Streptomyces sp. NPDC002730 | reverse complement strand
GCCGAGGTCGATGGCGAGCCGCTTGATCTGCGGCTTGGGATCCGCGGTGCGATACATCCGAACCGCACGGTCACGCAACTCGAGCGGGTACTTTCGGGGAGCGGCCACGGCCGATGTTCCTCTCATGAGTCCCATCTGACCCTCTGTCAACTCACCCCGCATCTCGGGGGAACCTCACCGCCCCAACCAGTTGGCTGACCGGCCGTTTCCCCGGCCCACCCACGATCCCCGAAGGACCCGGCTCCGGTTACCCAGGTCTTCTCGGGGCCCCGGCTGTAGTCGAGCTCGGCCTTGATGCGATGCCCGTTCGGCGACCAGCCCGGCGCCGGCGGGAAAGCGCGGGGGATCACTGGCCCGAACTCGTCGACACAGACGACCGTCGCGCCGTCGGGCGGGCTGGTGTAGAGCTCGATGATCCGCGCCCTTTCCCTCAAAGCCCGGATCCTTCGATCGGGTCCAGGACCGGGTGCGACGCCAGCGCACGATGGTGTCCCTTGTCGTGCAACACCGTTGCGTTATGCCGTCGGGTTTTTTGTCAAGTTCATGAACGAGCGGACGGGACCCCTGGTAGATCCCTGTGGTGTCGAGCCCAGAGATCGTCGTACCGGAGGTCCCGTTGCCGCGGCATTCTGCCACCCCGCCACCCGTGGCGTCAGCTCATGATGTGTACGCTCCCGGCCACTTGGGAGAGCTGACGCAGGTCATCGACCCGCAGCTGGTCGACGCGGTCCTTGAGGAGACCGGCTCGCGTGAGCGGCGCGTGCGGCTGCTGCCAGCGCGGGTGATGTGTACTTCGTGCTCGCCCTCGCCTTCTTCGAGCATTCGTCGTACCAGGCAGTGCGGGACAAGCTCGGAGCGGGACTGCGCGGGGTCACAGTGTCACGGCCGGGCGCATCCTCCTTGTCACGGGCCCGGCGCCGACTGGGCAGCGTCCCGCTGCGTCGCCTGTTCGAGATCCTCGCCGGCCCGGTGGCCGCCCGGGCCCAGGCCGGCTCCTTCTACCGCGGTCTGCGGGCGGTCGCGGTGGACGGCACCACCTTGAGCATCCCCGACGAGGACGCGGTGACCTGGCGCTTCCCCAAGCACGGCGGTCCGGTGCTCGAATTCGGCTACCCCCTGCTGCGCCTGGTGACGCTGGCAGAGTGCGGCACCCGCGCCCTCCTCGGCGCAGCCTTCGGCCCCGACACCACCGGCGAACTCGGCTACGCGCGCCGCCTGCTGTCCCACCTGGACGCCTCGATGGTGCTGCTCGCCGACGCCTACTACGACGCATACGACTTCCTGGAGGCAGTGACCGGCACCGGCGCATCCTTCCTGCTGCGCTCGACCCGCAAGCGGCGCCCGACGGTGCGCCGCCCGCTGCCGGACGGCTCCTACCTGCCCACCATCTGCGCCGGGCAATACCAGGCCGGGAGCGGTTACGGGCGCCTCGAGGTACGGATCATCGAAGCCCGGATGACCATCGAGCTGGCCGACGGCACCCGCCGCACCGAGCTGTGGCGGCTGATGACCAGCCTCCTGGACACCGAGCGCTACCCCGCCCACGACCTGATCACGTTGTATCACCGCAGATGGCAGGCCAAGACCTGCTACTTCTCGCTGAAATCGACCATCCTCGACGGACGGGTGTGGGCCGCCCCGAAGTTTCCGGACACCGGACCAACTAGAATGTTGGTCTGATTGACGGAGAAGGTACGTGGCTCAGAAACGCAAGAAGTTCAGCTCTGAATTTAAGGACGAGGCCGTCCGGATGGTAATCGAACAGTCGAGGCCGGTCGCCCAGGTGGCCCGGGAGCTCGGGCTTGTTGAGGGGACGCTGGGGAACTGGGTCAACTCCTACCGGCGTGCGCACCCCGGCGAGGAGGCGCCGCTCACTATTTCAGAGCGGGCCCGCCTGCGTGAACTGGAGAAGGAAGTCCGGGAGCTGCGGATGAAGACCGAGTTCCTGGGAAAAGCGGCGGCCTTCTTCGCCCAGGAGTATCGGTGAACGAGAAGTACGAGTTCATCGACGGTGAAAAGGGAAACTTCCCCGTCAAGAAGATGTGCGCCTGGATTGAGGTGTCGAAGTCCGGTTTCTACGACTGGCGTTCGCGGCCTCTGTCGGCGACCGCGGAACGCCGCGAAGAACTCAAGACCCGTATCCAGTTCATATTCGAGGAATCCGACGAGACATACGGCTACCGGCGGGTGCACGCCCAACTCGCCCGCCAGAGCGTGCAGGCCGGCCGCGAGCTGGTCCGGGCGCTGATGCGTGAGCTGGACCTCGTGCCGTGCCAGCCCCGGCCCTGGCGGTCCACCACCCTCGCCGGTGAACACATGGACCAGGCGCCGGACCTGATGCGCCGTGATTTCACCGCCAAGGCACCCGGCCACAAACTCGTGGGCGACATCACCTATATCCACACCTGGGCCGGATTCCTGTACCTCGCCACAGTCATCGACTGCCACACCAAGGCCGTTGTCGGCTGGTCGATGGCCGACCACATGAAGGCCACACTGATATCCGACGCCATCAGCATGGCCGCTGACCACACGGACCTTGCCGCGGACTGCATATTTCACAGCGACCGCGGCTCGCAGTACACGTCTCGTGAATTCCGGGACCGGCTCCACGAGTTGGGCATCAGGCCAGGGCGATTGCAAAGTCCGTTGGTCGTGCGTCAGTGCAGGTCAGTTGAGTCCGAGGATGGCCAGTGGCCGCTCGTAGGGGCGGAGGGCTGTC
>NZ_JBIAQG010000059.1:0-2760 GCF_042888805.1 Streptomyces sp. NPDC002730 | reverse complement strand
CAAAGCCCCAGACCCCGAAGCCACCCCGCACACCCCCAGCGAAGCACCCCACCGCCCTCCCGTCAGCACCCCACACAAGATCACCAACAGAGTCATGCCGTTGCGTTAGAGGTCACTGCCACCTGTGGTTCAGTGCGATAGCGACCGTCGGCCGACGCTGGCTGGCCGGTTCGCCAGGGGCTTTGCTGCCGTACGGGGTGATGCACGACCTCACCTTGCGCGGGCAGTCACGGGACCGCCGTCGTGGCAGCAGGCTCTGGCCGATCTCGGTGAGGCCGAGGCGGCGGTCACGACTGCGGGCCGAGGGGGGAAAAGCCGCTGGGTGAGATCACCGTGCGGCGTACGACATGCAGGGCTCGAGTGAACGAGGTCCGCTCGGCGGTGCTCCGATGGAGCCGGGCGGCTTCGTTGAGCAATTCCCGGGCCGCGTGGTGAACGATCAGGTGGGCGTAGATCTCCTGCCGCACGCCGTCCGGGGCTTGTGAGCGCAGGACCGGTCTGTCTCGCTGGTGCGTCTTGATTTCGTCGAAGACGAGCTCGATCTCCCATCGCCGGGCATACAGGGCGGCGAGCTCGGCTGCCGGGTACTGCTCGTGGTCCACGAGACTGGTGATGAGCCGGACCACGTCCGCCTGGCCGTCGACGCGGTACTCGATCACCCGCACCAGGGCCGGCGGGGCCTTGACCGTCCCGGATGCTTTGCTGTGCTTGTTCGCCTCGATCCGGGCAAGATAGCTGCCGTCCGGGAGGACATCTTCGACCCGCCGGGCCTTGCGCCGCTCGATCCTCCACAGCAGATGAGCGCCCTGGGCGCGCAGCCGGTGCCACCGGGCCAGGCCCCACAGCCCGCGATCGGCAAGCAACAGGGTCCCGGCACCGATATGGGCCTCCAAATCGTCGGAGACGATCCGCTCGGAGTCCTTGAACCCGCCGATCACCGCATCCAGTACCGCATGCGACGAGCACTCCGCCACCGCGACCACACGCGCCTGCGGATAGCCCATCGGACTGCGCGACGAGCCGGACTTCCCAAAGGTCTCCCGGTTGCCCGCGGAATCGGGAACGGCCAGAAGAGTGCCGTCCATGGCCAAGACCCGCATCCCTCGGAACGACTCCGTACTCGACCCCAGCGGCCGGGCCACGGCCCGGAACAACTCGCGCATCACCGGCCAGCCCAGCCGCTGCCGGGCCCGGGACAGCGACGACTTGTTCACGCCCGCCCACGGCCGAAGACCCGGCTCACTGGCCTTCACCAGCCGCAGCACCTCCAGGTAGTCAGCCTGCGGAAACAAGCACATGGCGAGGACGAAGTACACCGTGAACCTGGCCGACAGCAGACGGCGCCGCTTCTCCGTGCGGCCAGCCTCGCCCACCACTCTGTCCACCAGCTCGGGCGGGCAGGACTGGGTCAAGATCCCCAGCCCCAACCGCTCCAGACGTGATATCAGCACACCGCCTCAACCGGCCAACGCCCTCAAAAGCAACGACATTGGAACGCATGGCCTGGGGGGTGGTGTCACCGGCTCCGGAGGCACTGACAGACCGCTCATTAGGGGCATGACCACCGGCTTCTTCGCAGGGCGGGAGGCTCTTCGTAATGTGGATGTGGCGATCGGTGCCGTGGGACGGCCGGGCGGGAACGATCAGAGGACGCACGTGATCGACGTCAGCGACATCGGCGCCTTCCTCGGCTTGGACGTCGGCAAGGGCGAACACCATGCCACCGCCGTCACCCCGGCCGGGAAGAAGGCGTTCGACAAGCGGTTACCCAACAGCGAACCCAAGCTCCGCGAGGTGTTCGGCAAGCTGCAGGCCAAGCACGGGACTGTGCTGGTGATCGTGGACCAGCCCGCCTCCATCGGAGCCCTGCCGCTGGCGGTAGCCCGGGACATGGGCTGCCCGGTCGCCTATCTGCCGGGTCTGACGATGCGACGGATCGCCGACCTCTACCCCGGCGAGGCCAAGACCGATGCCCGCGACGCCTTCGTCATCGCGGACGCCTCCCGCGTCATGCCGCACACACTCCGCTCGGTCGAGCTCGACGACGAGACCATCGCCGAACTGGAGATGATCGTCGGGTTCGACGACGACCTGGCCGGCGAAGCAACCCGCGTCTCCAATCGCCTGCGAGGCCTGCTGACACAGATCCATCCGCACCTGGAGCGGGTTCTCGGCCCGCGCGTCCAGCACCCGGCCGTCCTCGCCCTGCTGGAGCGATTCGGCTCGCCGGCCCAGATCCGCAAGGCCGGACGTCGGCGGCTGATCAGCTTGATGCGGCCAAAGGCACCGCGGATGGCCGAGCGCCTGGCCGAAGACATCTTCACCGCGCTCGACGAACAGACCGTGGTCGTTCCCGGCACGGACGCGGCAGCGTTGATCGTCCCGAGCCTGGCCGGTTCGCTGACCGCCGTCCTTGACCAGCGCAAACTACTGGCCGGACGGATCGAGGAACTGCTGGAGGCCCACCCTTTCCAAGGTCCTGACCTCGATGCCGGGGATCGGCGTCAGGACCGGAGCAAGGATCCTCATCGACGTCGGCGACGGAAGCAGTTTCCCGACCGCCGCCCACCTCGCCGCCTACGCGGGTCTCGCCCCCGCGACCCGGAGTTCGGGTTCGTCGATCCGCGGCGAACAACCATCCCGGCGAGGAAACAAGCAGCTCAAAGTGCGACACGAAGTCGCTCACGACAAGTGGGAACAGCCACGGAGGAAGGAGAAGAGAGCTGGTCCCCGGATCAGTGTCCAAGATCCGTTCCCGCG
>NZ_JBIAQG010000058.1:0-2801 GCF_042888805.1 Streptomyces sp. NPDC002730 | reverse complement strand
CCCGCAACCTCCCTCCAATGGGGCCTGTGGGAACAGCGCAGCGGAATCACCGGACACCTCACCACCGCAGACATCGAGCGCATCCACCGCTCCGGCATGACCCCCCTCCCCACCCAACTCGCCCTCCAACTCCTCGACACAGCACGCGCATCGGGCGCCCCTGTCTCGTCGCCCATGAGTCTTGACCTCGCCATGTTCCGCGCGCCCTCCGCCACGGTCCCCGCCCTGCTGCGCGGACTCGTCGGCACGCCCGTGCGCCGTGTGGTGGCGAGCGAAGCGGCAGCGGCCGGCGGCGCGTCCGTCCTGGCCCGCCGTCTCGCCGGGCTCTCGCCCGCCGAGCGGACGAGCACCTTGCTCGAGCTCGTACGCGGTCATGTCGCGTCCGTACTCGGCCATGGCAACGCACAAGCGATCGAGCCGAAGCGGGCCTTCAAAGAGGTGGGGTTCGACTCGCTGACCGCGGTCGAGCTGCGCAACCGCCTGAACACTCTCACCGGCCTCCGTCTCCCGGCGACACTCACTTTCGACTACCCGACCCCGTCGGCGCTGGTGGAGCACCTCCTCTCCGAGACGTTCGCCGATCAGTCCGCCACCACCGGTTTCGTGGCTCCGGTCGCCGGGCCGCGGAACGACGACGAGCCGATCGCCATCGTCGGTATGGCCTGCCGCTTCCCGGGTGATGTCGCGTCGCCGGACGACCTCTGGCGCATGGTCGTCGAGAAGGGTGAAGGTCTCTCCACGTTCCCCACCGACCGCGGCTGGGACATCGAGGGCGTGTACGACCCGGATCCGACGCACGTCGGCACGACGTACGTCCGCGAAGGCGGATTCGTCTCCGCCGCGGACTTCGACGCCGAGTTCTTCGGTATCTCGCCGCGTGAGGCGCTGGCGATGGACCCGCAGCAGCGGCTGCTGCTCGAAGCCTCCTGGGAGTCGCTGGAGGCCGCGGGGATCGACCCGGCGTCCGTACGCGGCAGCCAGACAGGTGTCTTCGCCGGTGTCATGAACACCGACTACTTCCCGAGCCTCCAGTCGGTGCCCGAGGACCTGGAGGGCTACCTCAGCACGGGCACGTCCGGAAGCGTGGCCTCCGGACGTATCTCGTACGCGCTCGGTCTCGAAGGCCCGGCCGTTTCGGTGGACACGGCGTGCTCGTCCTCGCTCGTCGCGCTGCACCTGGCAGTTCAGTCGCTGCGCCGGGGAGAGTGCTCGCTGGCGCTGGCCGGCGGCGTCACGGTCATGTCGACACCTGACACCTTTGTCGACTTCTCGCGCCAGCGCGGTCTCGCACCCGACGGCCGCTGCAAGGCCTTCGCGGGTGCGGCCGACGGCACGATCTGGGCCGAGGGCGTGGGCATGCTGCTCGTCGAGCGGCTGTCGGACGCCGAGCGCAACGGCCACAAGGTGCTTGCGGTCGTCCGCGGCTCCGCCGTGAACCAGGACGGCGCGTCGAACGGTCTGACCGCTCCGAACGGTCCCTCGCAGCAACGCGTCATCCGCCAGGCACTGGCGGGCGCGGGCCTGTCCACGGCCGATGTGGACGTGGTGGAAGCGCACGGTACGGGCACGCGGCTCGGCGACCCGATCGAAGCTCAGGCGCTGCTGGCCACGTACGGCCAGGGGCGCGAGGGCGGGGAGCCGTTGTGGCTGGGCTCGGTGAAGTCCAATATCGGCCACACCCAGGCTGCAGCCGGCGCTGCGGGCATCATCAAGATGGTCGTCGCGATGCAGGAGGGTGTTCTCCCGCAGACCCTGCACGTGGACGAACCGTCGCCCGAGATCGACTGGTCGGCGGGGGCGGTGTCGCTGCTCACCGAGGCACGGGAATGGCCCGACCTGGACCGCCCGCGCCGCGCCGCCGTCTCGTCCTTCGGCATCAGCGGCACCAATGCGCATGTGATTCTGGAGCAGGCGCCGGCCGTGGAAGCTGTTGAAGCTTCCGAGGCTCCGGTGGTTGGTGGGGTCGTTCCGTGGGTGCTGTCGGGCAAGTCTGAGGGTGCGCTGCGGGCGCAGGCTGAGCGGCTGTACTCCTTCGTGGAGGGCTCCGAGCTGGGTCTGGCGGATGTGGGTTACTCGCTGGCGGTGTCGCGGGCGCGGTTCGAGCACCGGGCCGTGGTCTCGGGTGCGAGCCGTGAGGAGCTGCTGTCCGGGCTGGAGGCTCTCGCCGCCGGACGGACGGCCCCAGGACTGGTCGACGGATCGACCGGTACGGGCGGCAAGCTGGCGTTCCTGTTCACGGGACAGGGAAGTCAGCGGGCCGGGATGGGCCGGGAGCTGTACGAGGCGTATCCGGTCTTCGCGGCGGCCTTCGACGAGGTCTGTGCGCACTTTGACGGGCACCTTGAGCGTCCGCTGAAGGAGCTCGTCTTCGGCACGGACAACGCGGACTCCGGTCTGCTGGACCAGACGGTATTCACGCAGGCCGCACTGTTCGCGGTCGAGGTCGCACTCTTCCGCCTCGTCGAGGCGTGGGGACTGACCCCGGACTTCCTCGTCGGCCACTCCGTCGGCGAGCTCGCTGCCGCACACGCAGCAGGCGTCTTCACCCTCGAAGACGCCACCAAGCTGGTCGCTGCACGAGGCCGCCTTATGCAGGCCCTGCCCGCCGGTGGAGCGATGGCCGCGATTCAGGCCACCGAGGTGGAGATCCTGCCGCTGCTGGAGGGCCGGGAGCACGAGATCGCGATCGCCGCGATCAACGGACCTTCGTCCGTGGTCATTTCCGGTGACGAGAACGCTGTGGTGGAGGTGCTGGAGTACTGGCGGGAGCAGGGCCGCAAGGTCCGCCAGCTCCGCGTCAG
>NZ_JBIAQG010000057.1:0-3210 GCF_042888805.1 Streptomyces sp. NPDC002730 | reverse complement strand
GCTGAAACGGCAGATGTTCGGCCGGGCCAGCCTCGATCTCCTTCGCAAACGCGTCCTGCTCGCGCGATGAGTCCAGCCCGTCCGGATCACAAGATCGTCGACAGAGCCAAGATCCGTGACGGGCACGTGGCGAACAGGCCGATCTACGTGGCCCTGGCGGTCACCGCCGAGGGACACCGCGACATCCTCGGCCTGTGGGCCGGCGACGGCGGCGAAGGCGCGAAACACTGGCTTCGAGTGCTCTCCGAGCTCAAGAATAGGGGCGTCGAAGACGTCCTCATGCTGGTCTGCGACGGGTTGAAGGGGCTGCCCGACGCGGTCGGCGAGGTCTGGCCCCGAACTGTGGTGCAAACGTGCGTGGTTCACCTGCTGCGGGCGTCATTTCGATACGCGGCCCGGCAGGACTGGGACAAGATCGCCAAGGCGCTCAAGCCCATCTACACCGCGCCGACCGAGGACGCGGCCACGACACGGTTCCTGGAATTCGCCGAGACCTGGGGCAAGAAGTACCCGGCGATCGTCCGCCTCTGGGAGTCTAACTGGCCCGAGTTCACGCCTTTCCTCCAGTTTGATGCGGAAATACGCCGCATCGTATGCACAACGAACAGCATCGAGAGCGTCAACGCCCGTATCCGCAAGGCCGTCCGCTCCCGCGGGCACTTCCCCACGGAACAGGCCGCCCTCAAGTGCGTCTACATGGCCGTCATGAGCCTCGACCCGACCGGTGCCGGCCGCAAACGCTGGACCATGCGCTGGAAGGGCGCCATGAACGCCTTCGACCTGGCCTTCGACGGCCGCCTCACCGCCGGCCAACTCTAGCCACACCAACCCCAGTTACACCGCTCGCTTTACAGACCCGCAGCCGGTGACGGCGGCGGGGCTGAGGAGGCAGTTGGTGGGGGTGTTGCCGGTGATGGTGGTGCCGGTGACGCTGGTGATGGGAGTTGCGGTGTAGATGCCGCCGGGTGCGGGGGCATTGGGGGCGATGTTGTTGGTGACCGTCGCGTTGGTGAGGGAGACAGTGGAGGTGGTGTTGTAGATTCCGCCGGAGACCGAGCCGGTGCCGGTCACCTTGTTGGCGGTGATCGAGGAGTCCTGCACGGAGACCGCAATGGTACCGCTGGTGTAGAGGCCGCCGCCCTGGGAGTACCGGCCAGAGGCCAGGTTTCCGCTCACCACCGTGCCGTTCCGCAAGGTGAGGGAGCCGGTGGTGCTTGAGGCCCAGATGCCGGCGCCGTGGCCTCCTACACCGATGAGCTGGTTTCCGGTGACCTTGGTGTTGTCCAGAATCGTCGTACCTCCGTCGAATTCGAAGCCGCCGCCGCCTGCGGGGGAAGTCCCCCCGGAGTTTCCAGTCACCTTGTTTCCGGCGATTGTGGAGTTCGTGATGGTGAGGGTGCCAAAGCTCTCGATGCCTCCGGCGAAGGCGGTATTGCCGACGCCGGTGACGACGTTGTCGTTGATGCTGCTGGTGTCGATGGTGGTCGTACCGCTCTGGAGGTCGAGGCCGCCGCTGTAACGTTTGGCGGTGTTGTTGCTGATGGTGCTGCCGGTGATCGAGACGGTGGTGCCAACACCGTCGTGGTAGACACCGCCGCCATCATCAGCGCGGTTACCGGTCACGGTGACGCCGGTGAGGGTGAAGTCGCCTTCGGCGTCGATACCACCGCCGTGAGCGTCTGCCGAGTTGTCGTTGATGAGGCTGTCGGTGAGAGTGGCGGTGCCGCCGCTGGCGACGTTGATGCCGCCGCCGTGATGGGCAGTGTGGTTGCCCTGGACGGTGAGGTTGGTGGTGGCGGTGAGGGTGCCGCCGTTCTGGACGAGGATGCCTCCGCCGTTGTCGGTGTCGGTGAGGGAGCCGCCCTGGACGGTGAGGTCGTTGACGGTCAGTGCTCCGCCGGAGGCGATGTCGAGGATGCGGAACTGAGTGGTTGCGGTGGTGGAGCGTTGGATGGTGGCGTTGTTGCCGATGATGGTGAATGAGCCGGTGATGGCCGGGAGGCCGTCGTTGCCGGAGTCGGCCGCGGTGAGTTGGTAGACGCAGTACGAGGCCAGGCTGAGGGTGCCGTTGTTGGCGTTGGAGGCGTTGATCGCAGCGATCAACGCAGCCGTGGTGCAGCCCACCGCTGTCACGGCAGGCGCAGCGGGGACGGTGGCGACCGTCACTCCGAGCGGGCCAGTATTGGCGGTGACGGTCGCGGTGACGAGGTTGGTGGAGGTGTTGATGACGGATACGGTGTCCGCGCCGTTGTTGGTGACGTAGGCGAGGGTGCCGGCGGGGTTGACCGCCACCCCTTGGGGGTTGGTGCCGACGGTGATGGTGGCGGTGACGAGGTTGGTGGAGGTGTCGATGACCGACACGGTGCCCGCGTTGGCGTTGGTGACGTAGGCGAAGGTGCCGGCGGGGTTGACCGCCACAGCGAAGGGCCCGTCTCCCACGGTGATGGTGGCGGTGATGAGGTTGGTGGAGGTGTTGATGACGGATACGGTGTCCGCGCCGTTGTTGGTGACGTAGGCGAAGGTGCCGGCGGGGTTGACCGCCACCCCCTGGGGGTTGGTGCCGACGGTGATGGTGGCGGTGACGAGGTTGGTGGAGGTGTTGATGACCGACACGCTATTCACGCCACGGGTGACGTAGGCGAAGGTGCCGGCGGGGTTGACCGCCACCCCCCGGAGGTTGGCACCGACGCCGATGGTGTCGGTGACGGTGTTGTCGGAGGTGTCGATGACCGACACGGTGCCATCGCCGTTGTTGGCGATGTAGGCGAAGGTGCCGGCGGGGTTGACCGCCACCCCTTGGGGGTTGGTGTCGACGGTGATGGTGTCGGTGACGAGGTTGGTGGAGGTGTCGATGACCGACACGGTGCCCGCGTTGGTGTTGGTGACGTAGGCGAAGGTTCCGGCGGGGTTGACCGCCACAGCGAAGGGCCCGTCGTCCACTTCGATGGTGGCGGTGATGGTGTTCGTGGCCGTGTTGATCGCCGACACCGTGTCCGCGTCTTCGTTGGTGACGTAGGCGTAGGTGCCGGCGGGAACGGCAGTGGCCGTCGGCGCTGTGATCACCGGCAGGGCCGGCCCGGCCAGCACCGCCAGTCCCACCGCGATGGCCCGTACCCTGCTCCACCAGCGAGGCCCGCCGCCCCTCCTGTCCGACGGCTGCCTGTCCGGCCTTCGACGTCCGATCACCTTTAGAGCCTCCTGCTGCAGAGT
>NZ_JBIAQG010000056.1:0-3426 GCF_042888805.1 Streptomyces sp. NPDC002730 | reverse complement strand
AGGACAGCCCTCCGCCCCTACGAGCGGCCACTGGCCATCCTCGGACTCAACTGACCTGCACTGACGCACGACCAACGGACTTTGCAATCGCCCTGGCTGGGTCGCTCTGGTTGATGAATGTGGCCAACCGGAAGGAATGAACCACATGACTGAACCGATGTTGCAGGGCAAGACGCACGATATTCCGAAACGGCTTGTGTGGGATGCATGGCAGAAGGTGAAGGAGAATAAGGGAGCGGCCGGGGTCGACGGTGTGACTATCGAACGGTTCGAGGCTGACCTACAGGGAAACCTGTACAAGCTGTGGAATCGCATGTCGTCGGGATCGTACTTCCCTGGACCGGTCCGCGCGGTGGAGATTCCAAAGAAAGGAGGTACACGAATTCTCGGCATTCCCAATATCGCCGACAGGATCGCACAAACGGTGGCGGTATTGTCATTGGAGCCAGAGTTGGAGAGGGTTTTTATCATGACTCCTTTGGGTATCGTCCCAGGCGTTCAGCCCTGGATGCGGTTGCGGTATGCCGGGAACGGTGTTTCAAGAACGACTGGGTGGTCGACATGGACATCAAGGCGTTCTTCGACTCGATGCCCTGGGATCTGACGCAGAAGGCGGTTGCGCACCATACGGACTCGAAATGGGTCCTTATCTACGTGGAGCGCTGGCTAAAAGCCCCGATGCTGATGCCCGATGGCACTTTGAAACACCGGACCATGGGGACGCCCCAAGGCGGCCCGATTTCTCCCCTGCTCGCGAATCTGTTTCTGCATTACGGTTTCGATGCTTGGATGACACGGAAATATCCGGGAATCTCATTCGAACGGTACGCAGACGATGTCATTGTGCACTGCGTCAGCAAAAGGCAAGCCCTCCATGTGAGGGCGGCAATTGCGGATCGGCTGGCCGACGTCGGGCTGGCACTCCACCCCGACAAGACGAAGGTCGCCTATTGCAAGGACGGAAGACGGCGTGGCTCTTATGAAGTCATCTCGTTCACGTTTCTTGGGTACACCCTCAGGCCCCGCGAGGCTTTCGACAGGAAGCAGAAGAGATCTTTCACCGGCTTTCTGCCGGGAGTCAGCGCGGACAAGCTGACCGAGATGAGTCGAAAGGCGCAAGCCTGGAAGCTCAATCGGCGCACCACCCTTACCCTCGCTGAGCTGGCCGAGACCATTAATCCGGTCCTGGCCGGCTGGCTCGCCTACTTCACCCGATTCTACCCGACCGCGGTGATCCCACTATGCAAGCGGATAAATCGCCATCTTGCCCGCTGGGCTAAACGGAAATACGAGCGTCTGGAACGCAGTAACAAAAGAGCACGGGCTTGGCTGGCGGCAGTTGTAGAACGTGTGCCCCGTCTGTTCGCGCACTGGAGATACTGCGCTACGGCCTGAGGACTGAGCGGCACGAGCCGGATGAAGAGAGATCTTCACGTCCGGATCTGTGGGGGGCGGCGGCTGAAATGCCGCCGCCTACCCGGCGAAGGGGGCGGGTTGCTCGGATCTTGTTTGGTGGTCAACCGGAGTTCCCGGGAGGAGCCAGGTGAACGGATCAAGGCCGCAGGCCAAGGTGAAGTCGTTTGACATTCCCAAGTCAATGGTGGGGGAGGCGTATCAGCGGGTCAAAGCCAGTCGGGGTGCACCGGGGGTGGACGGTGTCACGATCGAGCAATTCGAGCAGGACCTTTCGAGGAATCTGTTCAAGCTGTGGAATCGTATGTCGTCCGGTTCGTATTTCCCCCCGGCGGTGAAAGCCGTCGAGATCCCCAAGGCGGGCGGGAAAGGTGTCCGCGTCCTTGGGGTGCCTTCTGTGTCTGACCGTATCGCTCAGACGGTGGCCGCGATGTATCTGGAGCGGCCTGTGTTCCATCCGGACTCCTACGGCTACCGGCCCAGGCGGTCCGCGTTGGATGCGGTGGAGCAGTGCCGGCGGCGTTGTTGGCGCAGCGACTGGGTGGTCGATCTCGATATCCGGGCGTTCTTCGACAGCGTGGACCATGAGCTGATGCTCAGGGCCGTCGAGCGGCATATCGATGAGGATGGGAAATGGGTCCTGCTTTACGTCAGGCGGTGGCTGGTTGCGCCGCTGGCGAAGGCAGACGGCTCGGTGCAGCAACGGGAAATCGGGACTCCTCAGGGGTCGGCAATTTCTCCCGTGCTGGCGAATCTGTATCTGCACTATGCGTTCGATGTGTGGCTGGCGCGGGAGTTCCCGCAGGTCACCTCCGAGCGTTACTGCGACGATGCGGTAATCCACTGCAAGAGCGAGAGCCAGGCCCGTCGCGTGCGGGACGCTCTCGCGCAGCGATTGGCGCAGGTCGGTCTGGAGTTGCATCCGGACAAGACGCGCATCGTCTACTGCAAGGACGCGGACCGGCGGGGCTCGTACGAGTACACGTCGTTCACGTTCCTTGGGTACACGTTCCGGCCCAGGCTGGCCAAGAACCGGTACGGGAAGCACTTCGTGAACTTCCTGCCCGCGGTCAGCAAGGCGGCAATCACGGCGATGGGAAGGGAAATGCGTTCCTGGCGCATCGCCCAGCGCAGTGACAAATCGCTGATGGACCTTGCACGGATGTTCAACAGCGTCGTGCAGGGATGGATCAACTATTACGGGCGCTTCTACAAGTCCATGTTGTATCCCCTCCTCCGGCGCATCAACAGGATGTTGGTGGGCTGGGCTTGTCAGAAGTACAAACGACTACGCCGCCGGGAGAAGAGAGCGGGAGAACTGCTGGCGGGCACAGCCCGCCGGTCTCCCAACATGTTCGCCCACTGGCGGTTCGGCCTCAAACCTGATGGCTGGGCGATGGGAGCCGTGTGAGCCGAGAGGCTCCCGCACGGTTCTGAGAGCGGCGGCGGGTGAGATTCCCGCCGCCGACTCACCTGGTGGCGATGTGCCACAGCCGCGAAGCGGCCGAGCAGGTCAAGGCACGGCTCGCTGAGTGGCTCGCGCCCCGGGGCTGGTCTTCAACGAGGACAAGACACGCATCGTCCACGCGAAGACCGGTTTTGACTTCCTGGGGTTCAACGTGCGCCGCTATCGATGTGGCAAGTTGCTGATCAAGCCCAGTAAAGCAGCCGTCAGGCGGATCCGGGCCAGGTTGCGCGGGGAGATCCGTGCGCTGCGGGGCGCGGAAACTCTCGCCATCTTGCGGGCGGTCAATCCGATCGTTCGCGGGTGGTCGGCCTATTACCGGACGGTGGTGTCCAAGGAGGTCTTCGCCTCGCTGGACTCCTACCTGTGGCAGCTCACCTACCGGTGGGCTCTGCGCAGGCATCCGAAGAAGTCGAGGCACTGGATCACCAACCGGTACTTCGGCCGATTCAATGAGGTTCCCCCGCTGTGCGGTAGTCGCTGATCAGCAGGTCAGGGCGGGTTGACGGGGTTTCAGGTTCGTTCGTTCGGCGGATACCTGGTCGGCG
>NZ_JBIAQG010000055.1:0-3481 GCF_042888805.1 Streptomyces sp. NPDC002730 | reverse complement strand
AAGCTGACCACGCTCCGCCCCGAGCAGGCCGCCTACATCGGCGTCGAGGTCGAGGGCCCGTACAAGCCGGACCACTACCGCTACTGATCGGCTACTGACACCCCCTCAGCAGTAGGTACCAGCGGTACCAGGCAGGCCCCCGCACCCCCGTGTCGGGGGCCTGCCTCGTACCGGCCTCGATCGGCTCCCGGCAAGAGCCTCACCGCACTAGGACACCTGAGCCCCATGCCCCGCGGCCGTTATTCGCTTCACGATCCGCACGATCACACCCCCCTCGGTGACGAGCACTTCCAGTGCGCCCCCGGCCCCTCCGGCTGGCGCTACGTCTCCCAGATCACAACCCCCTCCGGCGACCACGCCGGCTCCGTCGACCTCGCCCTCGACGAACTCGGCCGTCCCATCCGTCTCGAACTCCACGCCGCGAGCTGGCAGGTCCGCGGTGCCGCCCTCGACGGCGTCACCTGGGTGCGCACCGACCCCACCGGCGCTCATGCCACCGAAGGCAATGTGCGCGCCCACGCCTTCACCGGCACATCCCCCGCCTTCCTTGTAGCTACCGCACGTCTTCTGCGACTCACCCCCGGTTCCCCCGCGACGCGCGTCCGCCTCGTCGCCTTCACGGATCCTGTCCTCGCTCCCCGCACTCTCGACCAGTCCTGGGCCTTGATGAAGAGTGAAGCGCATGCCACTGACAATGGCCCCCTGACCGTGGACGAATACCAGGTCAGCGCCCTGGACACGGGCGAACAGCACCTCGTCCACATCGCCGGAGACGTGGTCCTCGCAGCCCCCGGCATCGAACTCGAAAACCTCGAGACCCCGCCCTCGGTCTTCCCCTGATGCCCTGATGCCCTGAGGCCCCGACGATTCCGACGCCCCGGCGACCGGTAGGCCTGACGATCCGGCCTCGCGCCCCTACGCGGGCGGCGCAAACCCCGTGACCGGCGGCGTCTCCGCACCCGGCACCGCCTCGCCCTCCGCAACAACGGCGCTCGGCACCACCCCACTCGGCACGGCAGCCCCGCCGGCACCAACCGCCCCCGGTGCCACTCCTCTTGCGGCTCCGGCACCGGGCAAGCCACCTCTGGTAGCCGCCCCCGGAGTCGCCCAACCCTCCGGGCCGCCAACTGCTACCGCCCCCGCCGCAGCCCCGAACGTACCGAACGCCCCGAACGCTTTCCGGGCATCACGCGCCTGCCGCTCGTTCACCACAGCCGCCAAATAGGCGGCCGGCGGCACCCTCTCCGGCGCGGGCGCCCCCGTGCACGCCGCCAGATCACCAGCCAGCCGCTCCGCCATCGACCAGCTCACCGCCTGGTCCAGCTGCCTCATCCGCGTCAGGTACTGACGTATCGCGAGCCACAGATCATCAGGCACCCCCGACAGATCCAGTGCGGCAAACCGCCCGACCAGCCACGGCGGCGGAGGCGGCACCACCATCCCCCGCCCGGCCGGCACCCTCTCCCGCACCACCAGAGTCCCCGCGAACACATCCCCGATCCGCCGCCCCCGCGCCGACATCAGAGAAGCGATACAGGCAATGACCCCGAACGACATCAGGATCTCCACCACGCCCATCGCCCCGCGCACCAGCGCATGCCGGAACCGGATCGGCCCCCCGTCGTCCCGCACCACCCGCAGCCCACAGGCGAGCTTCCCGAGCGAGCGCCCATGACTGAGGGTCTCCACGGCTATCGGCGCCCCCACCAGGACCAGCAGAAACGTTGCGATCGACACCGCAGTGACCGCCGCCTCGTCCAGCGACGCGGTCGCCACCGCAAGCCCGATCGACACCAGGAGATACGCCGTCCACACCACGACGAGGTCGATCACGAGAGCGAGCGCCCGGCTCGGCAGTTTCGCCGGCCGCAGCCCCAGTACGACCGCATCCCCCGTCACAAGCGCACTCACTGCTGCCCGCCCTTCGCCGTCGAACTCCCTGCCCCTTGTTTCCTCAGTCTGCCAAGCTGGCCCGCAGCGCGCCGCAGTAGTACGGACCGTACGCACCCAGTGCCTGGAGCAGCAGCCGACCATGGACCTCGATGTCTTCGTGACCGCCCACCGCGCCGAGTGGGACCGCCTGGACCACCTCCTGCACAGGGGACGTCACCTCACCGGTGCCGAGGCCGACGAACTTGTCGCTCTCTACCAGCGCACGGCCACACATCTCTCTCTCATCCAGTCCAGCGCCCCGGACCCGATGCTGACGGGCAGGCTCACCCAGCTCGTCGCCCGAGCGCGCGCCACTGTCACCGGAACCCGCCGTGCCACCTGGCGCGACGCGGTCCGCTTCCTCACCGCGGGCTTCCCGGCGGCCGTCTACCGCTCCCGCCACTGGTGGATCCCCACGGCGGTCCTCTCCACTGTCCTCGCCGCGATCATCGGCTGGTGGATAGGCGCTCACCCGGAGGTCCAGTCAGCGATCGCCGCCCCGGACGAACTGCGCCGGCTCACCCGCCCCGGCGGTGAGTACGAGACGTACTACTCGAGCCACCCGGCGGCCTCCTTCGCAGCCCAGGTCTGGACGAACAACGCCCAGGCCGCCGCCATGTGCCTGACGCTGGGCGCGTTCCTCTGTATCCCGGTGATCTGGATCCTCTTCCTCAATGTGCTCAACCTCGGCGTCGGCATAGGCCTGATGTCGTCGGCCGGCCGCCTCGACACCTTCCTGGGCCTGGTCCTCCCGCACGGCATGCTCGAACTGACCGCTGTCTTCGTCGCCGCGGGTACGGGCCTCCGCCTCGGCTGGACTGTCATCGACCCGGGCCCCCAATCCCGCCGCACGGCCCTCGCCCAGCAGGGCCGCGCCGCCATCGGTATGGCCATTGGCCTCGCCCTTGTCCTCTTCGTGTCGGGCGTGATCGAAGGCTTCGTCACCCCCTCAGGACTGCCGACCTGGGCGCGTATCGCCATCGGCATCGCGGCTGAGCTGGCGTTTCTGGCTTACGTCTACATCCTGGGCGGCCGAGCAGTCCGCGCCGGCGACATCGGCGACGTGGAGGCGGCGGACCGCAGCGCCGAACTCCCGGCCGCTGCCTGATGTGCGTCCGGCGCCTCTGAGCTGCTAGTCTCCTCTTCGCCCACAAAAACCGTTGACACGGTCGGCGTGGGGAGGTAGATTTAAACGGTTGTCTCGGACTGGACAAGTGCGAGTGCGACCGTTAATGTCTCTCTCGCTCTCGCCGGAAATTGAATTTCCGCAGAGCCTCTCGATTCTTATCCGGATCAAGAAGGCCGATTAGCTCGGCCAGAATGCTTCTGATAAAGTCGGATCAGCCGAAAGGCAAAAGGCCCCCAACGGCCACTGGAAACGAATTCCGAACCGGAAACGGAACGGGAAAAGAATCTGGTAAGGTTGGAAACACCGAAGGGAAGCGCCCGGAGGGCCCCATGAAAAGGGTCTGAAGGAAGCGTCCGTTCCTTGAGAACTCAACAGCGTGCCAAAAGTCAACGCCAGATATGTTGATACCCCGGCCTGTTT
>NZ_JBIAQG010000054.1:0-3514 GCF_042888805.1 Streptomyces sp. NPDC002730 | reverse complement strand
GCCCGCGCCGCCTTCGGCTTCCGCAACGCCGCCAGCCAACGCCTACACACACGCTGCGTCACCACCCGCCGAGCCCGCGGACACCTCCGCACCGCTCAACTTCGAAGGAGGCCCCCTTTTCGCCGTCGATGAACTCGTACTTCTCGTTCACCGATACTCCTGGGCGAAGAAGGCCGCCGCTTTCCCCAGGAACTTCGTCACCGGGACGTTTCCGACGCTGTGATCACACACCACCCGAGGTCCATTTCCCCCCGTAGCGGCGGCGGGTGTTCTCAGCCGCGAGTTCTACCCTTGAGGTGACCCCGAGCTTCTTCAAAGCGCTGGACACATGCGACTGCACTGTTCTCCTGGAGATGAACAGGGCCGCGGCGATGGCGGGATTCGACAGGCCCTCAGTAACCAGATCCGTGACTTTCCTTTCGGTCTCGGTGAGGGCCTCCCAGCCTGTGGTCGGACCTCGGCGTCGTTGCCGACGGCTCACGATCCCCTGCGCCTTGAGGCGTGCTTCGGCCTTCCCGGCGTACCAGTCCGCGTTCAGAGCAGCGTAGAGACGCAGCGCATTGCCGAGTTCGGTCTGTGCCTGGTCCGTTCGCCCAGCAGAAGCAAGCACGAAGGCGGTGTCTTCGTGATACTGGGCGCATGCGAGTTCACGGGGGCCGTTGTCGTAGTGGTTGTATGCCCGGAGAATAATGTCAGGGTCGTTGGTTGCCAGCCCTTGGCAGTGGGCGGCGATGAAGTGGACGCCGGGTGCGTGGCCCTCGACCTGCTTGAGCCGGTCCAAGGTTTCCGATACCGCTTGCACCGTGGTTCTGTCACCGCAACTGAGGGCGACACGTACGAGGTCGGCGGCGCGGAAGGACAGCCCTGAACCGGCCAAAGGTCCAAATCCTTGCCGCCACCCCTCGAGGAGGTCCGCGTATGCTTCCCGTGGCCGACCGTTGTGCTCCAACAACAACTGGTGCGCCCACCGCGGAATGTACTCGTAGTAGGCGCCGACGGTCGCTGTGCCGGTCACCTGGTTCGCTACCCCCAGTTGCTTCTCGGCTGTGGTGAAATCACCCCGGCACGCGGCGATCAACGCGGCCAGACCGTTGAGCGGGCGCGAGAGATTGAGGTAGTCCTGGAACTCCAGTCCCGCTTCGACCTCAGCGAGGGCGTCGTCCCAGCGGCCGGAGTGGAAACGCGTAATCGCCCGGGCCATGGCGAGATGTGCCGCAGACGGAACCGTGCCACCGCTGCGGTGGGTGATTTCCCAGCCCTCCCGTTCCACTTCCTCAGCCTCCTGAGTGCGGTCCAGCGCCAACAAGCCGTGAGTCCGCATAATTTGCAGCGCAACGAGTTGGTCGACGGGGACCGGATGGGACCGGGTCATTCGCAGGGCCTCATCGGCATAGTCCAGGGCGGCGGAAGGCTGGCCCGCTATGTGCCGCACAACGGAGAGTGCACACAGGGCGTCGACGAGGGCGGCATGCTCCCCCAGTCCTTCGGCGCGACTGACTACCACCGCAGCAACAGATTCAGCTTGTTCAAGCTCTCCGAGGTAGAACAGGCATCTAGCGAGGAAGCCTTGGTACCGCACGGTGCTGGCCGGCGAACAGCTTTCCAGTTGGAGAGCATCCCGAACACGATGGACACCGAGGTCTGGCCGTCCGCAGGCAGCATCTGCCTGTCCAAGAGCCAAGATCAGTTCTTCACGGAGGCCGGCATCACGCAAGTCCTGGAGTGCAGGCTCCGTGCGACGGACTTCCGACTCACGCCCTGCCCAAAGCAAACTGGATGCAAGCAGCACCTCAATGCGCGGTCTCCGCGGGTCGCCGAGAGACGTAAGGCGAAGTACCTCCTGCAGCAGGTCCACTGCCACGTCAGGTGCCCGTCGAGTCAGCACTCTCGCGTGATCCAGCGTCCATTCCATGGCGGCGTCATCACCGTAGCCTCGCGCACCCAGAATCAGATGCTCGCCGACCCGCTCCACGGGGGCGCCGCTCTGAGCCAACGTCCGGCTGACAGTAGCGTGCGCGGACGTCTTATCGGGAATACTTTCGTAGAGTGCACGTCGTACCAGATCGTGACGGAATGCAAAATTCGCGTTATCTTCGCGCAGCAAACCACAGTCGATCGTCTCCAAAATTGGTTCGATCAGATCCCCGACTGATAGTCCACTAACCGTCGATAGCTCCATTACCGCAAAGCCCGGACCAAGAAGCGAGGCGAGGCGCAAGAGGTCCAAGCAGTCCTGGGAGATCCAACTTAGCCGGTACTCAAGGGCGGCAGGCAACGAGGCGGGTATCTCAGATGTGGTGGACTCTGCCACGCCCCCGTCCACCTGGATACAGGTGTCACGCGCAAGTGAGTCAAGAATTTCGGTCAGGAATAGCGGGTTTCCCGATGCACCCTGCAGCAAGCGCTTTAGCCTGGGGCCCGCATCAGCGCCGAGGCTGTCGCGAACGATACTAGACACCGCCTTCTCGGGCAGTGGACCGAGGTCGAGCATCCAGGCGTCACGTTCGACGAATCTACGTCTCAGTTGGTCCAGATTCTCCGAGTGAGGCGCGGAACGACCGGCGGTCACGATCAACAGAGGAAGCGTTGAAAGTGACTTGCCCAGTTGCTCCAAAAGGACCAGCGTGCCGACGTCTGCCCACTGCAGATCGTCCAGCATCAACGCCACCGGCCCCTTGGCACACCAGTCGTCTACCAGGCCGAGGATTGCTTCGATTGTGGCAAACTGGGCATCTGGGGCCCGGGTTGCTTGAATCTCGCTATCGCCACGAATGAGTCTGGCCACAGCTCGCAGCGGTGGTTCAGCCGATACCTCGCCGAGGCCGAGGCAGTGACCCACTGCAGCAAAGGGCAAACGCTGCTCCAGCTCCTCCGAGGCGCCCACCAGAAGACGAAAACCTGTCCTTCCTGCGTGCTCGGCAGCGGCATGCAGGAGCGCGCTCTTACCAATCCCGGGCTCGCCCTCCACAAAGATCGCCCGCCCGTTGCCCGAGGCTACGGTGGCGATGGCCGACTTCAGCCCAGCCATCTCCTCATCACGACCTGCCAGGGGGGCCTTCCGGCCCACACCCATGTTCCCACCTTCTTCTCGCCCAGCGGCCTGGCCTGCTGCCTGGTTCGCCTATCATCTCGCACGTTTGCATCCTTGGCATCCGCCACCTGGCGGAGACGTCGCACCGCGCGGCCGAGCCTGCAGTTCATACAACTAACGGCGGTTTGTCACTGAACCTCTTTCATCCTGTGTTTTGGCAGATCAGGCGACTCTGCTGCGCAATTCCGTGCGGGGGTGAGGGTGGGCGCGGGATGATCGTTCGTGCGGTCGTTGTCCTGTCGTGCGGCCGTGGGGGTGGTGTGGATGTCGATGCGGCCGAAGGTGAGGCGTCCCCCGGAGTGTGGACACGGGGGTTCATGCTGCGAGTGTGAGCCGCCTCGCGTTTTTCGGACACCGTTTCATGGGTGTTTTCTATGCCGCGAGCTGCATGGCTTCGTATTCGGCTTGGACCTCTGCCGGAGT
>NZ_JBIAQG010000053.1:0-3517 GCF_042888805.1 Streptomyces sp. NPDC002730 | reverse complement strand
CCGGCGAACTCCTCATCCTCGAACAGCACGTCCAACCTGTCCCTGATCAGCATCGCCGGTGTGCCCTTCGGACACGCCGCCCGCGCTGTCCGCACAGAGTCACGGCATTGGTACGGATGACCTGGGGGGTGTTGCCGCCGGGCTTCGGGGCACCGCTTGGCCGCTGATGAGGGGCCTGACGACCGCCTGGTCCGGCGCAATGCCGGGCCGCTTCACGGGCGGCATGTCTGCGTAACGTGGTTGCCGGCGTGTGGTGCCGCAGGGACGGCCGGGAGTTGAGGAGACGAGTGGCGAGGGGCACGCGCACATGGTCGACACGACCGCGATAGATCTCTTCCTCGGCCTGGACCTGGGCAAGGAGTTCCACCACGCCCACGGCCGGACCGAGGACGGCAGAACCGTGCACGGCAAGCGGCTGCCCAACACCGAGCCGAAACTGCTGGAGCTGTTCACCAGGCTGGTGGCGAAGTTCGGCGCCGTTCTGGTGATCGTGGACCAGGTCGCCAACATCGGCGCGCTGCCGCTGACGGTGGCCCGCGCGGCGGGCTGCCGGGTGGCCTACCTGCCCGGGCTGTCGATGCGGCGGGCCGCCGACCTGCACCCGGGCGAGGCCAAGACCGATGCCCGCGACGCGTTCGTGATCGCCGAGACCGCCCGCACCATGCCGCACACCCTGCGCGCGGTGGACCGCGACGACGAGGTGCTGGCCGAGCTGACCATGCTCACCGGCTACGACAACGACCTGGCCGGCGAGGTAAACCGCGCCACCAACCGGCTGCGCGGCCTGCTCTCCCAGATCCACCCCTCTCTCGAGCGCGTGCTCGGCCCGCGCCTGGCCTACCCCTATATCCAGGCCCTCCTCCAACGGCACGGCTCCCCGGCGAGACTGAGGAAACTGGGCCGGGCCCGCTGCGAGGCCCTGCTCAAGGCACACGGCTCGCGCAAGGCCCACCACCTCACCACCGAGATCTTCGACGCGCTCGCCGAGCAGACCCTCGTCGTTCCCGGCACCGAGGCATCCGCGCTGATCGTGCCCGGCCTGGCCGCCCAGCTCGCCGCCGCCCACACCCAGCGCCGGGCCACTGAGCAGGAGATCGCTGCCCTGCTGGAGGCCCTCCCTCTTTTCCACCTCCTGACGTCTCTGCCCGGCATGGGCGTCAGGACCACGGCCGCCGTGATCGTCGCGATCGGTGACGGCACCGGCTTCCCTACCGCCGGACACCTCGCCTCCTACGCCGGACTCGCCCCGGCCACCAAGTCCTCGGGCACCTCGATTCGCGGCGAGCACGCACCCCATCGCGGCAACCGGCTCCTCAAACGAGCCCTGTTCCAGGCTGCGTTCGCCGCGATCGGCTGCAAAGCCGACCCGTCCTCCCGGATCCACTACGACCGTCAGCGGGCACGCGGCAAGACCCACACTCAGGCGATCCTCCGCCTGGCCCGGCAACGTGTGAACGTCATCCACGCGATGATCCGCAACGGCGTCCTCTACGAACCCCGCGCCCTCGACCTCGCTTCCTGACATCCACACCACCCCTTCCTCTTCCGGCCCGCCGCACTCATCCACCAGCACGGCCAGCCCCGCCGCATCGGCCATCGGGCTGCCCGCACCGCACCCAAACCGCGGGGACGTCCCGCGAAGCGGAACGTCCCCGAAAAACAGCAGGAACCCCTCTAAACCACCCACGTCAGGGTTGACGAAACAGATAGGGGCACCCCCCCGCTGTCCCTGTCGTGCCCCTCGTACGGGCTCGAGGATTCCACGATCAAGCGCCAGTCCGAGCCGGTGGTGATGTGCACGGAGCTGCCTTGGCTGTCGATCAGTCAGACATACAGCGGATCAGCCGACATCAGCCGCTTCGCGCGTCTTGGCCTTCAACTGGCCGCCTGAACACCGAATCCGCCAATAAAGTCCTTCAGGACCGGGTCAAGTTGACATCCGTGACCCGATTGCGGCACGCCGCCCGGACAACGCAGCCGACCCAGCAGCGCCTCGCCCGCCTCGAATTGGTCACCTCACCTCTCTTGGTATTCTGCCGAAATACCTGAAAGATGTGGCGGACATGCCAAATAGCAGTATGTCCCATTCCATGGCCTCCGGGAGGAATTGGTGCAGCAGAACTCCAGGGTCCGCAGGGCTTCGCTCACCCTCACCAGCGCGTTCGCGCTACTGCTCGCCGTTCCAAATACTGCCTTCGCCGTGCCGCCGCCCGCTCTGCCGGCCAACGCGGACACGCTCGAACGGATGTTTCAGCCAGCCTACGACTATGCCACCGACGGCTGTTACTCGACACCGGCCATCGGTCCCGACGGCACCGTCAGTCCCGGCCTGAAGCCCACCGGAGCCCTCAACGGGAACTGCCGGGACGCGTCGGACCTCATCAATACCAACGGGTACTCACGCGCCAAGTGCAACAACGGCTGGTGCGCCATCATCTACGCGCTCTACTTCGAGAAGGACCAGGCCGTCCCCGGCATCAGCCTCGGCGGGCACCGTCACGACTGGGAGCATGTCGTGGTCTGGGTGCAGCACAACCAGGCCAAGTACGTCGCCACCTCGGCCCACGGAGACTTCAACGTCTACCCGCGCAACCAAATCCGCTGGGACAACACGCACCCGAAGGTCGTGTACCACAAGGACGGTGTGAGAACCCACTGCTTCCGCCCCGCCAACTCCAACGACGAACCGCCGGAGAACCACCAGCACACGTGGCAGTTCCCGAAGCTCGTCGGCTGGAACGGCTACCCGGCGGGCCTCCGCGACAAGCTTAGTCAGGCCGACTTCGGCAGCGCCCACTTCGGGCTCAAGGAAGGCGATTTCATCAGCCACCTCGCCGAAGCCAAGCCGGCGGGTATCCCGTTCGACCCCAATGGGTGACGGTGGATTCGAACGATCGTCGCAACGTTGGAGGTGTCATGCTTCGGCTTCCTCCCCTCTGAAGGGGGTGGATTCCCTACGAGGGGATTCGGCCGGTCGCCCCGCTTACGGGTGGACCGGCTGACGCCGAGGTCTCCACAGGCTGAGACCGCATGTCCTGCGGCCTTGAGGTTCTTGGCAGCGTTCACGTCCGCATGATCGGTGTTGCCGCATCCGGGGTTCTTGCACCGGAGGACCGCTTGGCTCTCGCGGCTTCCTTCGGTAACGAACCCGCAGGCGTGGCAGCGCTGCAGTTGAACGCGGGGTTGACCTTCACCACGCGCGTGCCCGTGTACCGGGGCGCGTTGGTGAGGGCGAGTTCGAGGCGGTGCCATCCCTTGTCAAGGATGGCCCGGTTCAGACCTCGTTCCTGGGCGACATTCACGCCGGGCTCTGCGATCGTCCCGGACGCCGACGCGGACATGTTCCGCGTCTTGAGGTCTTCGAGGACGACCAGGGCGTTCTTCTGCGTGAGGTGTGCGACGGTGCGGGCGCAGAAGTCTGCACTGAGGCGACCCCTGTGGTGTGGACACTCTGACAATGGATCTTGCAGATCCGAGGGAAGGTGTCCTGGTGGGACGTAGGTCTCCGTATCCGGCG
>NZ_JBIAQG010000052.1:0-3649 GCF_042888805.1 Streptomyces sp. NPDC002730 | reverse complement strand
TTGGGGTACTTTCGGGGAGCGGCCACGGCCGATGTTCCTCTCATGAGTCCCATCTGACCCTCTGTCAACTCACCCCGCATCTCGGGGGAACCTCAGACAGGGGCATTCGGCCAGTTCCAATACCCGACTCCACCATTACACGTGCTGCACACCCATGTCGAGGACGCGTGGATCGCCGGGCAGGAGCGAGCCGCGGCCCGTCTGAAGGGACTCGCGCGATGAGGTGGAATCTCCGGCTGGCCGCCGCGAACCGCGGCATCTGGAAGGCCAGTGAGCTGCAGCGGATGCTCGCTGAACGGGGCCTGGTGATCTCGGCCGGCAAGATGTCCGGGCTCTGGTCCGGCCAGCCGATCAGCGTCAAACTCGCAGACCTGGACGTGATCTGCGCGGTGCTCGGCTGCGGCATCGACGAGCTGCTGATCCCCGAGCCGGACGCCGTCACGGCGCCGGCACCGAAGGAAGCCCCACAGCAGGCCGCCGGGCAGAGCCACCGTGTCACACCGCGGGCGCCACGGGGCCGGTCCCTACCGCCCACATGACCACCCCTCCCGGCTCCGTGGGCAGTTGCCGCTACTGCCTGGCCTGGGGCGTGATCGCGTTCAGCGGGATGTGCCACGAGTGCGTCGGCTGGCGGGTCTGGGACTGCCAGAAGTGCGGCGGATGCCACCGCGCGGTCCCGCTCAAGCACGGCCACTGCCGACTTTGCCACCGGCAGGCCCTTCGGCAGCTCGGGCGCATGGTGATCCGCGAGACCATGCCCAACGTCGACCTGGCCGCCTGGCAGCTGTTCCTCGTCTTCCCGCTCGGCCCGCGTGGCCGTCACACGCATCCGAAGGCGAGTCCGGAGACGCCGGCGGAGCCGGCACCGTCGACCGGGATCGACTACCTGAAGATCCTGGACAAGACGCACACGGCGAACTCCGCCAAGGGCATCAACTACTCGTCCCTGCTGGACGACTCCAGGGGGCAGGGATGATCGACCGCGTTCAGGGGTACTACGGGTTCACCCGCATCCCCTTCGGCCGCAACCTGGCCCCCTCGATCCTGCACCAGCACCACTCCCACCGGGAGGCCGCAGCCCGCATCGCGTGGTGCATCAACAACCGGGCGATCGGCGTGGTCACCGGCGAGGTCGGATCCGGCAAGACGGTCGCACTCAAGGGCGCCGTCGCCTCGCTGGATCTTGCCCGGTTCACGGTGATCTACCAGCCCAACCCAGAAGTCGGCATGCGCGGCCTCTATGACCGCATCGTCACCGCCCTGGGCGGGACTCCGAAGTTCCACCTGGCCGCTCTCGCTGCTCAGGCATCCGCGGCGCTGGCCGCGGAGGTCGACGAGCGGGGCCGGACACCGGCCGTCGTGATCGACGAGTCGCACCTGCTCGACCACCACGAGCTGGACGCGATCCGCATGCTCACCAACTACGACATGGACTCCACCACGCCGTTCGCGGTGTTGCTGATCGGCCAGCCCGCACTGCGGAAGAGGATGAAGCACGGCGTCCTGGCGGCACTGGACCAGCGGATCGCGATCAGCTACGAGATGCCCACGATGACGAAGGAGGAGACCGCAGCTACATCAAGCACCACCTGACCATCGCCGGACGTCAGGACACCCTGTTCTCCGACGACGCCGTCGAACTGATCCACCTCACCAGCCGCGGTCTGCCCCGCTCGGTCAACAACATCGCCTGGCAGTCCCTCATCGCCGCCTTCACCGAGGGAAAAGAGCATCGTCGACGAGTCCTCCACTCGCGTCGCCATCACCGAGACACACGCGACAGAGTGACGACGAAAGCGACACAACGTTCACGACGACCCCGGCGGCCTGACGGCCGCCGGGGTCGTTTCACCTCGCCCCGTCGACAACCAGAACGTCGCCTTCATGCACATCCTCAGCGTCGCTCAACAACCTGTAGACCCCCGAACACCACGAGCAGTGGTGGGGGCGGCGCATGTTGCCGCTGATCCGGCCGGAGTCGCGTGGAACCGGCGCGAGTCCGGCGACCCCGGCGAGGCGGCCAGCACTGCCGAAGGCGTCCATGTCGCCGCCTGTGCAGGCGACGAACCCCGCGCCGAGTGTCGAGCCCATTCCCGGCATGCTGAGGATGACCTCTGCGGCGCGATGGTCACGGAATCCGGCTGAGATCTGTGCGTCGAGGCTGGCGATGTCTTTGTCCAGGTCCAGCACTGACTTTGCCAGGGTATGCACGACGGCCGCAGCCATGTTCTCTCCGGCGACGGCGGTGTGCTGGGCCTGTGCCGCGGCGACCGCAGTGTCGGCCATGGCCTGGGCGCCACGGACTTTGCGGTTCTTCAACCAGGTCATCAGCCGGCTCGTGCCGATCCGGCGCAGGGCTGACGGGGTCTGTAGCCGGTCAATAGAACGAACGCGGCCCGGGAGGCGGCGGAGTCGAAAGCCCGTTCCAGCGCAGGGAAGTACTCAAGCAGCTGTGCGGGCAGCCGGTTGATGGCGCGGGTTCGGTCTGCTGCGAGGTCGCAGCGGCGGGCTGTGAGGATCTTCATGTCCACTGCGATCTCGACCCATTCCTGCAAGGGCTGCAGGTCCCGACGCATCCGTGCCTGGTCGGCGATGACGTAGGCGTCCTTCGCGTCGGTCTTGCCGTCGCCTCGGTAACGACGGGAGGCGTGGTGAACGGTGCGGCCCGGAAGGTAGAGCAGCCGCCGGCCATGGCCGGTCAGCAGTGCAATCAGTAGCGCGGGCCCTCATACGTATATATCGGTTGAGCCGACTCGATGACGAACTAGCGCGTCCCATCGCGCTTGCCGGTCACTTGATCGCAAATGCGTCAAACTCCCCTCGCAATCAGCCCGAGATCACGAACCACCGAAACAAGGAGCATGCGCATGAAGCCTGAGTTCAGGGCGTCCCGGCTGGGACCGCTGCCGCGGCGAGACACGTGGCTGACCGGCGGCACAATCGCCTCGCTGACGCTGATGCTGGCAGGCATCGCGAGCCCCACCATCACGGCAGCGCAAGGCGCCCACAGACCTTCCGCCGTGCACGCGGCCCACGCAAGCGGCGACGGGTGCCACCCCACGAAACCTGACCACGGACAACTCGCCGACCCCAACGGCGACGACTGCAACCACGGCAGGACCGGCCCGACCGGGCCCCGGGGCGGCACCGGAGCAACCGGTCCGAAGGGCGACACTGGCCCGCAGGGCATCCCCGGCGCGACCGGCCCGACCGGCCCGACCGGTACGGACGGTACGGATGGCGTCACGGGTGCGGCGGGTACGGACGGTGTCACGGGTGCGACGGGTGCTGCCGGCCTGCAGGGCATCCCCGGCGCGACTGGCCCGACCGGTACGGATGGCGTCACGGGTGCGGCGGGTGCGACTGGCCCGACCGGTACGGATGGCGTCACGGGTGCGGCGGGTACGGACGGTGTCACGGGTGCGACGGGTGCTGCCGGCCTGCAGGGCATCCCCGGCGCGACTGGCCCGACCGGTACGGATGGCGTCACGGGTGCGGCGGGTGCGACTGGCCCGACCGGTACGGATGGCGTCACGGGTGCGGCGGGTACGGACGGTGTCACGGGTGCGACGGGTGCTGCCGGCCTGCAGGGCATCCCCGGCGCGACTGGCCCGACCGGTACGGATGGTGTCACGGGTGCGACTGGCCC
>NZ_JBIAQG010000051.1:0-3890 GCF_042888805.1 Streptomyces sp. NPDC002730 | reverse complement strand
GCTTCGTTGCCTGTGGTCTCGCGCCCTCCTGGCATCGTCACACCGCCGTGACCTGCACACTCACGAGATCACCAGGACTTTGCAATCGCCCTGCGGCATCAGGCCGTCGGTCGGCCGCACCGGTGTATGTTGGGACAACGCGATGGCCGAATCGTTCTTCGGCGCGCTGAAAAATGAACTGGTCTACCGCACCGCGTTCCCGAGCCGTGAGCATGCGCGACGGGCGATCGTCCGCTACATCGAAGTCTTCTACAATCGCAGACGACTCCACTCGGGACTTGGCTACAGGACTCCGGCAGAGGTCCAAGCCGAATACGAAGCCATGCAGCTCGCGGCATAGAAAACACCCATGAAACGGTGTCCGAAAAACGCGAGGCGGCTCACTCCCACAGGCCCTCCGGAACGATCCATCCCCACCGTCCACTCCCCATGCCCAGAACAACTGCCAACTCGCCATGTAGGACACGGTCTTAGCTCCGTGAGGTGTCTGTGGGCCCTGATACGCGACGGCCGCACCTTCGAGATCACCGCGCCGCCGCCCCCGGTCGCGCTCGGCTGACACGCTCACGGCGCGTCACCGACCCCGGTTGACAACTCCATTGGGAATCAGTAGCTCTTCAAGTTCAGCCAAGTGGCGGATACCAAATCGGCACTCAGGTATCACTCTGCTAGAAGGGTGCTAAAGAGCTATACCGGGTACATGACGACCAAGTCATTTGAAAATGGTCTCCTTAGTCGCGAAATCAATATTGATGGGACTTGCTCCCCTTGGGCCATGAAGTGACCGCTTGGCCAACAGCTGAGACCAGCATGTACCGAGAGTCAAGAGCGGAGACATAAGATGTGTTGTCACTGGCCCACGTGCCCCACCGCCGACCACCCCAACCGTGACGCCGCGCGCATCGTCGCCGCCCACCCCGAGCAGGGTTGGAGCCTCCTGTGCAACGGAACCGTTCTCTTTGACGACACCGGCGAGCTGCTGCCTGGTGGCGAGATCATTCCGCCGCACCGCACCCCCCGCCGCCACGACGATGCCCCAGGGGCATTGCATGAACGGGATTCGTCCGGTTCACCGGTATGAGACCCATGAGAACCGAGAGAGTCCGGCAGCCGCGTCGCGGTTCGCCGCTCTGCCGTTGGCTGAGGGCCGGTTGAGGCGGGGTCGCTGCATCACCCGTTGCGTCGTCGATATTCTCCTGAACTATCATCGCGTGGTCGAGCGCGGTGCGGTATTGCTGGAGGCTGCGATAGTCGCCGCCAGCGCGTGCCGCCAAGTTGTTGGGTCCGTGGGGTCTAGAGGTGGCTTCGGCGAACTCCAGGAGTTCCAGTACGGCCTTCAGTTCCGACGCTCGTAGCGGCAAGTCGAGAACTCGGTCTTCGACTTGGGATAGGAGAGCTCTGAGCACGCGGTTGTGGTAGGCCTGGGCGTGTAGCCTGCCGAAGCGGTGATGGTAGCTGGGATGAGGTCGGCTGTCCTGAGGACTTGGTACGTATTGTGCGAGCCGGTCGATGAGTGCGGGGATGTCGCTGCTCCGGACCCGATAGAACGGCCGTTCCTCGCTTCCTGTACTGGGGAAGTCGAGTTGGACCGCGAAAACAAATGTGGCGACTCGCCATGGTGTGGGCACCAAGCCATCGCTGAGCCAGCGCGTGGGATCGCAGATGAGGGGCGGGCCGGTGACCGGTGCCAGATGAAAGCACCATCCGGAGTCGGCCGTCCAGTACAGGGCATGGCCCTCGGATGCATAGGTGTTCCGCTGGAAAGATATGCCAAACCCGAGGGCGCCCTCGGCATCGTCGAAGTACGCCGAGCTCGCTTTTGGGGCATAGGCGTGCAGCGAGACTATTGGAATTCCTTCGTCCAGCAGTTGCTCAGCGACGGCTGCCATGTAGTGGCCGACATGGACTTGGAGCTGTCTTGCGAGCTCTTCATTCATCCTGGGCGCCATCGGCCTTGGGGCGCGGGATCTGAAACCACACGATGGTGCCGTTCCGGTCGGTGGTCATGCCATAAGCGACGGCCAACTCCCGCATCAGCAGAAGGCCGTATCCGCCAGTCCGTAGATCATCCACGTCCTCGCTCTCCGTCGGAGTAAGCTCCAGTTGCGGTTTCCCGCACCCTCCGTCCCGCACATAAACGGTCAGGCGGTGCCGGTCCAGCCACACCTCCACGTGCACGATGCCCGGAGCATGCCTGCAGGCGTTGGTGACCAACTCACTGAGGAGGAGTTCGAGGTCGCCGCCTTCGGCTCGCAGCCGCCAAGCGGTGAGCAGCCTGACGACGTTCGTGCGCATCTCGCGGGGCGCGGTGAGGGATGTCGGTTGACTCCAGGCTGCTGTGGCGAAAATATGACGGGGATCTCCTCGTGAGGAGCAGCCTGTTGATTGACTCTTCACGAAGTGTCCAGCGCGTGTGTCGGTTGTCATGGCGAGATCCTCTCTCATGTGCCGGGGGATGTATCTCCTTCCAACGTGCGCCTTCGGTACATATGGTGCATCCGCCATGTGGCTAGGATTGTGCATGCTTTCCGGGGGCAGCATGCCGCGCATCCCTGATCCTGTGGAGTGGACACCCTGACAGTGGATGTTGATGGTCCGGGGAAGGATGTCCGGGTGGGGCGTAAGTCTCCGTACCGGAGGAGTTCGGGAAGGATGCCGTCGCGCTCTGCGGCCGGCACGCGAACGTACGCGGTTGTGGCTGCGGAGCTCGGTGTCACAGCCGAGTCCCTACGGACGTGGGTCCGCAAGGACTCGGCTGCTGCCGTGCCCGGGCACTGTGATGCCGGTGTGGGTGAGGCGGGGGAGTTGGCCCGGTTGCGGGCGGAGAATGCCCGCCTGCTGGACGCGGCGGAGGAGGAATGGCAGCTGGAGCGCGAGATCCTGCGCCGGGCAGCGAGCTGTTTCGCCCGGGAGGTGAAGTGAGCCCCCGCCGCCGGGACTTCATCTCCGCCAACGGCGCCGACTTCGGCATCAAGTGGATATGCGGGGTCCTGGGCGTCTCCCGCTCCGGTTACCACCGGCACCGGGCCAGTGCCGGTGCCGTGCCGGGCGAGCCGCCGAGGGCGCACGGACGGTGGCCGGGATCCGCGAGATCCACGCCGCTCACCAGGGCGCCTATGGTGCCCCGCGGGTGCATGCCGAGCCCAGGTCCCGGGGACGGAAGATCAACCGTAAGCGCGTTACCCGGCTGACGAGCGCGGCGTCGCCGATGTCTGCCGCCAGCACGGCATCCGCCGCAGCATGGGCCACGTCGGCCCGAGCTACGACTGTGATTCCCAATCAGGTTGTCAAGCCGGGTGGGTGACAATTCGTGGTCGCGTCGTGGTGTCGCTGTGACGGTGGAGGTGGGGCGACCTCGAACGTCCGGTGGTCTCGTATCAGGGCCCAGAGCACGTTCAGGCGTCGGTGGGCGAGGGCAAGGACGGCCTGTTTGTGGTTCTTCCCCTCGCTTCTCTTGCGGTCGTAGAAGTTCTTTGAGACTGGGCAGCAGCGGGCTGCGACCTGGGCGGAGAGGTAGAAGAGCCGCAGGAGTCGGCGGTTGTAACGGTGCGGTCTGCGCATTTTGCCGCTGACCTTCCCGGAATCTCTGGGAACGGGAGCAAGTCCCGCGACGCCGGCGAGCCGGTCGGGGCTGCCGAAAACGTCCATGTCCCCGCCGGTCAAGGCGATGAACTCGGCCCCGAGCAGGGTGCCGATGCCGGGCATGCTCAGGATGGCTTCGGCGTGCCGGTGCTCGCTAAACCGGCCCTCGATGAGCCGATCGGTCTCAGCGATCTCCTCGTCGAGGGCCGTCACCTGAGGCGACCCCTGTGGTGTGGACACTCTGACAATGGATCTTGCAGATCCGAGGGAAGGTGTCCTGGTGGGACGTAGGTCTCCGTATCCGGCGG
>NZ_JBIAQG010000050.1:0-3890 GCF_042888805.1 Streptomyces sp. NPDC002730 | reverse complement strand
GGGCCACGGCCTCAGCCTGTACAGATCGTGATCCTGTTCCAGACCGCGTTGATCGCCTCCCTGCACCGCTGCCCTTCATGCCACCGCAAGCCCGAAGACCTCACCAGCCTCGATCGCGGACCATGACCAAGCTCTGTCCGAGGGGATTGACACCGTCCGGATGGTGATCGAGCTAAAGCGTGTTGCAGAAGGCTGCGATCTGGGCATTTCCCTTGTATGCGTGGGGTGTTGAGGGCTGAGCCGTTGTGGGTGGAGACGTTCACCGGGCTGCGGATGAGGCAGTTCGAGGGGCTGTTGCGGGTGGTGCGGGAGCGGGGCGGAAACGGCCCCGGTGGGGGTCGGCCGTGGTGTCTGCCGCTGGCCGATCGGGTGCTGCTGGTGGCCGTCTACTACCGCACGAACCTCACAATGCGGCAGCTCGCGCCGCTGTTCGGGGTCTCCCCGGCGACCGTGTGCCGGATCATCCAGCGACTGCGGCCCCTGCTCGCCCTCGAGCCGGCCGCCCGTCCCGCCGACGCCGCGGATCGGTTGTGGATCGTGGACGGAACCTTGATCCCGGTGCGCGACCGTACGGTCGGCGCCTCGAGCCGCAACTACCGCTTCTCAGCAAACGTGCAGGTCATCATCGATGCCGACACGAAGCTGGTCGTGGCTACCGCCCGGCCGGCGCCGGGCAACAAGGCCGACGCTCACGTCTGGCGGAACTCCGGCCTGCCCGCCCAGTGCCAGGGCGTCACCGTGATCGGTGACGGCGCCTACATCAACACCGGCCTCGTCGTCCCGCACCGCAAACGCCCCGGCCGGCCGCTACTGCCGGGCGAGGAGGCGGACAACGCCGCCCATCGCAAAGTCCGCGCCCGCGTGGAACATGCCTTCGCCCGCATGAAGAACTACAAGATCCTCCGTGACTGCCGGCAGCGCGGCGACGGTCTCCACCACGCCGTCCGGGCCGTCGCCCACATGCACAACCTCGCCCTGGCAGCATGATCAGAACCGTCGGAACCGGGCCCTGACCTGCAAGATCGCAGCCTTTTGCAACACGCTTTAGGGCCTGTTGCGAAAGCCCTGGGCCAGGGTCCCCGTCGCGTGGGAGCCCTCGTACTGTCCGGTCCGCTATTGCGGGCGCATCAGGTCGAGGTCTCGCCCCATGCGTCCAGCACGGCGTTGTGCCCAGCGCGTCGGGCCTCCGCCTCGACGCGAGCGAACAGGTCACGTTGCAGGCGTACATCGCCTGTGCGTGCGATGCGGTCCGCGGAGGCCAGCAGTTTGTCGGCGTCCCAGCCGGGCAGCGGAAATCGCGTGAGTTCCCACTCCAGGTACTTGTTGTAGGGGCGGGCGCGACGGTCCAGCGCGAAGAGTAGTTCCAGCAGGAATCGGATGCTGTCGGCGGCGTCGAGGCGGGCGACGAGTGAGTGCCCGTCTCGGTCGTTCTTGAGCGAGCGGTAGAGGGAGTTGGCATAGGCGTCGAGCCAGCGACTGGCGTCCTGGAATGCTTCATCGGTCTCGAGCCGGGCCTTGGCGGCCAGGATTTGGGCGATGCCTCCGTCTAGCCGGTCCAGCACGATCTTGGCGCGGGCAAGGGCGTATCGCTCGAATCCGGGCATCCCAGCTGTGCGGAACTCGGTGAGGGAGATGAAGACGAGGTCGAGTTCGGGAGTGCGGTGGCCCGTGAACCGAGTGAGCTCCGTCGTTGCGCTGTCAGCGAGAACGACATACAGATCGTGGTCGGAGTGTTCGGTGACCATGCCCTCGTGGGCTTGCGATCCCTTGAGGACGAGGCCGAGGACGTCCGGATCGGCGGTGGCGCGTCCGACGAACGCTTCGTAGGTGAGGGGATGTTGAGCAGTCATGGTGTGATCTCCGTGGGAGGCCGACGGGTATGCTTGTCGAGGCGGTCCTGTCTGTCGAGGCCGCCCGCACCGTCCGCGGGGCACTTGGCCGCCGCCCAGATGATCAACGCACGTGGTGACCCTATCGCCCAGGCCTGCCGAGCGATCTCGAATTCGGGGCGCGGTCACAGCCACTCGTTGATCACGGCGATCAGGACGGTCGCTTCGTAACGGGCAGCGAGCTTGTCGTACCTCGTGGCCACAGCCCGATGGCGCTTGAGCCGATTGATGCCGCACTCCACCGCGTGGCGCTCCTTGTAGTCTTCCTTGTCGAACTTCGGTGGCCGCCCTCCGCAGGTACCGAGCTTCTTGCGGTTACGGACTTGGTCCGCCTTCTCCGGGATGGTGCAGCGGATCCCGCGTCTGCGTAGATAGGCCCGGTTCGAGCGGGAGCCGTACGCCTTGTCGGCTCGTACCCTGTCGGGCCGGGTGCGTGGCTGGCCCATACCCGTGCGAGGCACCCGGATGGCTTCGAGGACTGGCTGAAATTGCGGACTGTCGTGCCAATGACCAGCGGTGATGATGAGCACGATCGGCTTTTGCCCCTGCTCGACCACCAGGTGCAGCTTGGTGGTCAGCCCGCCGCGTGAACGTCCGAGACCGTGGTCATCTGGCTCGATGACGACGCCGCCGGGAGACTCTTTCTGCGCAGCCCCGTTACCGTTTTCGTGGTCCCGAAAATGGGGCTCCCGGTCTCCGGGTCCGGCATGACTTGAGCCCCTTGTCGATCATGGTCGAAAAAGTGGTGTCACCGGGCCGGGAGGCATTGGCAGACCGCTGATCAGGGGCATGACCGCTCGCCTTGCTCGTCGGGGTGAAGCAGGCCTTCGTAACGTGGATGCCGGCACGCTGATGCCGCAGACGAGGCCGGGAAGAGTCTGCTGGGGAGGGGCAAGTGAGCGACGAAGGCGAGATCGATGTCTACCTCGGTCTGGACGTCGGCAAGGGCGAGCATCACGGCACCGCACTGACACAGACGGGCAAGAAAGTGTTCGACAAGCCGCTGCCCAACAGGGAATCGCGGCTGCGTGAGCTGTTCCAGAAACTGCAGCGCAGGTACGGAACGGTGCTGGTCATAGTGGACCAGCCGGCCTCGATCGGCGCTTTGCCGCTGGCCGTCGCCCGCGACGCCGGCTGTCGTGTCGCCTATCTGCCAGGGCTGACGATGCGGAGGATCGCCGACCTCTACCCCGGTGAGTCGAAGACCGACGCCCGGGACGCTGCGATCATCGCCGATGCCGCCCGCACCATGCCGCACACCCTCCGGGACCTGGCACCGGACGACGAGACCGTCGCCGAGCTGAACATGCTCGTGGGCTTCGACGACGACCTGGCCGGCGAGGTCACCCGCACCAAGAACAGGTTGCGCGGGCTACTGACCCAGATCCACCCCTCGCTCGAGCGGGTCCTGGGTCCTCGCCTGGATCATCCGGCAGTCCTGTTCCTTCTTGAACGCTATGGCTCACCAGCCCAGTTACGGAAAGCCGGCAGGCGACGGCTGATAACCATGCTGAAGCCCAAGGCGCCACGCATGGCCGAGCGACTCGTCGAGGACATCTTCGACGCGCTCGACGAACAGACCGTCGTCGTGCCCGGCACCGATGCTGCGGCGCTGATCGTCCCCAGCCTGGCCGCCTCGCTCACCGCCGTGTTCGACCAGCGCAGACTCCTTGCCGCAAGGATCGAGGAACTGCTGGAGGCGCACCCTCTTTCACAGGTCCTGATCTCGATGCCCGGCATCGGGGTCAGGACCGCGGCCCGCATCCTCATCGACGTCGGCGACGGCAGCAGCTTCGCCACTGCAGGCCACTTGGCCGCCTACGCCGGACTTGCTCCAGCCACCCGCCGGTCCGGCTCCTCGATCCGCAGCGAGCATCCCTCCCGGCGAGGTAACAAACAGCTCAAGGTGCGACACGAAGTCGCTCACGACAAGTGGGAACAGCCACGGAGGAAGGAGAAGAGAGCTGGTCCCCGGATCAGTGTCCAAGATCCGTTCCCGCG
>NZ_JBIAQG010000049.1:0-4003 GCF_042888805.1 Streptomyces sp. NPDC002730 | reverse complement strand
CACCGAGACGGAGTTGTCGTCGGAGTTGGTGACGTAGGCGAAGGCCCCGCTCGGAGTGACCGCGACGCCAGCCGGGAGGGTGCCGACGGGGACGGTCGCGGTGACGGTGTTGTCGGAGGTGTCGATCACCGAGACGGAGTTGTCGTCGGCGTTGGTGACGTAGGCGAAGGCCCCGCTCGGAGTGACCGCGACGCCAGCCGGGAGGGTGCCGACGGGGACGGCGGTGGTGACGGTGTTGGTGGAGGTGTTGATGACCGACACGGTGTTCGAGTTTCGGTTGGCGACGTAGACGTAAGTGCCGGTGGGGTTGACCGCCACCGACCGGGGGCTGCTGCCGACAGGGAGGGTGACGGTGGCGGCGACGGTGTTGTCGGAGGTGTCGATCACCGAGACGGAGTTGTCGTCGGCGTTGGTGACGTAGGCGAAGGCCCCGCTCGGAGTGACCGCGACGCCAGCCGGGAAGGTGCCGACGGTGACGGCGGTAGTGACGGTGTTGTCGGAGGTTTGGATGACCGACACGTTGCCCGAACCGGAGTTGGCGACGTAGACGAAGGTGCCGGCGGGGTTGACCGCTACCGACCGGGGGCCGCTGCCGACGAGGATGGTGGCGGTGACGGTGTTGGTGGAGGTGTTGATGACCGACACGCTGTCCGAGTTTCGGTTGGCGACGTAGGCGTAGGTGCCGGCGGGGTTGACCGCCACATCGAAAGGCCCGTCTCCCACGGTGATGGTGGTGGTGACGGCGTTCGTGGCCGTGTTGATCACCGATACGGTGTCCGAGTTTAGGTTGGCGACGTAGGCGTAGGTGCCGGCGGGAACGGCGGCGGCCTGCGGTGCTGTGACCACCGGCAGAGCCGGCACGGCCAGCACGACCAGTCCCACCGCGATGGCCCGTACCCTGCTCCACCACCGGCGCCAGCCGCCCCTCCTGTCCGGTGGCTGCCTGTCCGGCCTTCGACGTCCGATCACCTGAAAGCCTCCTGCTGCAGACTGGCGGCCTCGTACACCGCCGGGCAGGCCGCCATGATAGCCAATAGTGACGTAACCATTACCGTACGTCATGGCTGTTGTCCGTGCGGTCCTCCGGAGGGGCGGGTCGGGAACCGAAGACAACTGGACACGGGGCCCGAGACGCCGACCGGAGCCCTTCCCCGTGTGGATCATGAGGTGAGGATGGCTACGAGACGGTGCCTGTCGTACGGCGGCCGCTGCACTGGGCGACCGAACCCCGGAGACTCACGGGCAGGCGTCGATCCTCATGGACTGTCCCGGCGTGTTGCGCGCGGCCCATCCGGTTGAGCGCGCCGTAGCACTGGACATGGCGGCCCTGCACAGCGGACTACGGGGCCCGCTAGTCTCGCCGTTTCACTTGGGGATGGCTGGCTTGGGGGCGGAAACGCGAAAGTGCCTTCCTGACCTGGGGCGATGAACCTTGCTGAGGGGTACTGTCGGTCCAGGCGGAGGGCACTTTCTACGTGCAGGCTAGCGGGTTGCGTCCCAAGGTCCAGGTCAGTGCCGATGGTTCGGGGGTGGTCAGACATGCCGGGGCACGGTTGCCGGCCGATCTCGCTGATGCCACCGGGCTCACCGCCGCGTACTCCACCGCGCTCAGGCCGCTTCGGCCGCGCGGGACCGGGCATGATCCGGGCCGGATCGCCACCGACCTGGCGGTGATGCTCGCCGATGGCGGCGAGGCCATTGCGGATCTCGCCGTACTGCGGGACCAGGCAGGGGCGTTCGGTTCGGTCGCCTCGACACCGACGGCCCGGCGACTGCTCGCCGACACCGATGAGAGGGCACTGTCTTCTCTCGGCCCGTGCCCAAGCCCGGGAAGTCGCCTGGCCGCAGGCCACCGAGCAAGGCGAGGGCAATCCCGCGGCCCGGGCCGCGGGACGCAATCTGCCTGGGCTGGTCCTGGACCTCGACGCCACGCTGGTCACCTGCCAGACCGAGAAGGAGCGGGCCGCACCCACCTATAAGGGCGGCTTCGGCGTCCACCCGCCGCTGTGCTTCCTGGCCAACACGGGCGAGGCGCTGTCCGGCCGGCCGCGGCCCGGGAACACCGGTGCCAAACACCGCCGCCGACCACATCACGGTGCTCGACCGGGCACTCGCTCAGATCCCCGACGCCCACCGGCACGGCACCGACATCCTCGTCCGCACCGACAGCGCCGGATCCGCGAAAGCCTTCCTCGCCCACGTCCGCGACGTACGGAGCGGAAACAAGGAATCCGCACCTTCTTCTCGACCGGATACGCCATCACCGAGCCGGTCCGCCGCGCTGTCCGGGCCATGCCCGACCGGCTCTGGCATCCCGCCCTGGACCAGAACGGGCCCCTGCGAGACGGCGCCGAGGTCGCCGAGCCGACCGGCATGGTCGACCTCGACGGCTATCCGGCCGGCACCCGCATCATCGTGCGGCGCGAACGACCGCACCCCGGCGCCCAACTGTCCCTGCTCGACCAGGACGAGGGCCTGAGGCACCAGGCATTCCTCACCGACACCCCATTCACAGACGGCGGCTCCGCCCAGTTCCTGAAGGCCTGTCACCGCGGACACGCCACCGTCGAGGACCACATCCGGTGGGGCGCAAGACCACCGGCTTCGGCCGCTTCCCCTCCCGCCACTTCGGCGTCAATGCCGTCTGGCTCGAACTCAGCCCCGCCGCGATCGACCTGCTGGCATGGACCCGCGTCCTGCTACTGGACAGCGAACTCGCCACTGCCGAACCGAAGAAGCTCCGCCACCGCATACTGCACGTCGCCGCCCGCCTCCGCCTCCGCCTCCGCCTCCGCCTCCGCCTCCGCCTCCGCCTCCGCCTCCGCCTCCGCCTCCGCCTCCGCCTCCGCCTACGGCGGCCGGCGCCTGCGCCCGCGGATATCCGCGACCTGGCCCTGGAAAGACGAACTGGCCACGGCCTTCCACCGCCTCCCCGCACTGCCCCGCCCCGCCGGCGGACAGGTCCCCGTCCCAACCGCCCACGACCGAGGAACCCGGAGAACCCGACCACCGCGCCGGGACACCACCATGCCCAAGTACCGAAATCGCGTCGTCCACCCAACAGTTGGTGACCCGCGACGCCGCCTCATCTCAACCGAAACGGCGAGGCTAACGGGCTGTCCCGCGTTTGATCGTGGGACGTGTTGGCCTGGGGGTTCGGCTGGTGGGTGATTCAGCAGGCCGTCGTGCGGACGAGGACGAGTTCGGTGCTGGTCCGGCGGCGGGTGGCACGTCTGGCGGCGCGGTCGGAGACCAGGCCGGCGATGGCGCGGTGGGTTTCGCCGTAGCTTTCCCGTCGGCTGGTGTATCGCTGGAGCGGCCGCCACTGGCGGTGTTCGGCGTTGGCGTGCTCGACGCAGATCCGGCGGGAGGACTGGCGGCGCTTGGCCTCGAGCCAGCCGTACCGCTCGGTCAGCTGTGCGTCGTCGGTGTCGAGGCTCTTGGGCTTCTTCGGCGGAGCGGAGACCTGGTCGGGGAATTCGTTGGCCAGGCCGCGGTAGCCGTCGTCGACCTCGGCTTTCACTTCGGGGTGCTGGCGGAACTGCTCGGCGATGCCCTCGGTGCGGACCGCGGTCTGGTCGTGCATTCTGCCGGGGCGTTCGGCGCCGGAGAACAGGGTCCGGCCCTGGCCGTCGCTGATCGTGGTGGTCTTGATGGTGTTCTGTTTCCGCTTGCCCGACACGAACGCGCGACGGCTGGGATGGTTCGCCCGCGGGCGGCGGACCTGGGTCTCCATCCCGTCGATCCGCAAGGTCACGTCCTCGGCCGCGGCGTAGGCGAACATGTCCTCCGGGGTGCGCAGCCGTATCCCGGGCCGGTCCGGGACGGCGAACCCGCGGCTCGCGAGCGGCGGACGGATCTCGCCGATCGCACGGCCGATGGTGGACGAGCCCACCTCGTAGATCAGACTGAGGCGACCCCTGTGGTGTGGACACTCTGACAATGGATCTTGCAGATCCGAGGGAAGGTGTCCTGGTGGGACGTAGGTCTCCGTATCCGGCGG
>NZ_JBIAQG010000048.1:0-4158 GCF_042888805.1 Streptomyces sp. NPDC002730 | reverse complement strand
TCCAGCATCAGCCCGCGCAGGTACTGCTGACCGTAACCGCGCTGGCCTGCATAGGCCAGGTAGCCGAAGACATCGTCCGTGAACTCAGCAAGATCGGGCCCTGACCCAAGGCCCCTCGCAGCATGAACCCCCGTGTCCACACTCCGGGGGACGCCTCAACTCCCCGGAGCGAGCGCAGCTGGTCGCCCGCGGTGACGCGAGCCTCGACTAGCCCGTGAGCTGGTGGTGCAGGAGGCGGCCCGCCCAGACGTGGAAGCTCGGCGGCCGCGCGTTCATGGCCGATCAGGGCGAGATCCTCGTCTACCGGCGGTGAGTCGAGTCCACGCCGCTGCACCCCAGTACGGACTCGGTGCAGGATCCGGTCGATCGCCTGCCGGCGCTCCCGCCATGGGTGGAGGACAGGCTCGGTGACCTCGCGCAGTTGCTGTGTGGGATGAGGGCCCCGGCCACCCGCACCGAGCGCCACCACCGGCTCAAGGGCGAGCTCACGTTGGCCGTCCTCAGTTGGGGCAGGCGAGGTCGGGGGCGGTGGGGCTTCCCTGGCAGTTGGTGGGGGTGTTGCCGGTGATGCTTGAGGTGGTGAAGGCGGTGAAGGTGTTGGTGGTGTAGACGCCGCCGGGGGCAGTAGCGGAACTGTTGTCGGTGACGTCGCTGCCGGCCAGGGAGATCGCGGCGCCGGTGTTGTAGAGGCCTGCGCCGGTGGAGCCGGTGCCGGTGGCATTGTTGCCGGTGACGGTGGCGCCGATCAGGGTCACGGTGGTGCCGGCCCCGACGGCATGGATGCCGCCGCCCATGGAGTATTGGCCGGAGGCGACGTTGCGGCTGATCGTGGTGGTGTTCTGCAGGGTCACGGCGGCGCCCGCTTCGGCGTGCAGGCCAGCTCCTTGCCCGCCGCGGCCGACAGTCTTGTTGGCGGTGAAGGTGGTGCTGTCCAGGGTGGCGGAGGCGCCGGAACCGGTGATGTGCAGGCCGGCACCGGCGGGGGTGGCGGTGGGTCCGTTGCCGGTGACGGTATTGCCGCTGATGGTGGAGCCGGTCGCCTGGAAGGTGGCGGGGCTTTCGACCGCGACGCCTCCGCCGCTTCCGTTGTTGTCGGTGTTGTCGGTGACGGAGCTGCCGGTCATGGTGGCGGTGCCGGCGGTGATGTGCAGTCCTCCGCCGTTGTCGCCCGTGGCGGTGGAGGAGCCGGCGGTGTTGTGGGTGAGGGTACTGCCGTTCTGGATGATGAGGGAGGCGCCGCCGGTGTGGATGCCGCCGCCCTGGGTGGCGCGGTTGGTGGAGACGGTGGTGCCGTCGAGGGTGAGGGTGCCCTCGTTATCGATGCCGCCCCCGGTGCCGCCGGTGTTGTCGGTGACGGAGCTGTCGGTGAGGGTGGCGGTGCCGCCGGATGCCACAGCGAGCCCTCCGCCGTCGGCGGCTGTCGTGCTGCCCTGGATGTTGAGGCCGCTGCCGGCGGTGAGGGTGCCGCCGCTGCGTACCAGGATTCCGGCGCCGTCGTTGCCCGCGGGGAGGGATCCGTTCATGACGGTGAGCTGGTTGACGGTCAGGTTGCCGCCGGAGGCGATGTCCAGGATGCGGAACTGGGCGCTGGCCGAGGTGTCCCGTTTGATGGTGGCGTGGTTGCCGTTGATGGTGGTGGTGTTGGTGAGGGGTGGGAGTCCGTTGACGCCGCTGTCCGCCTCGGTGAGCACGTACACGCAGTAGGGGTCGAGGTCGATGGTCGGCACCGTCCCGCTGTTGGCGTCCTCGATCGCTGCTTTCAGGCCTGCGACCGGACAGGCCCCGAGGTCCGTGCCGACCGCTACACCATTGGGGAAGTCGCCCGTGGCGACGTTGGTGATGACGGAGTTGTCGGACGTCCTGATCACGGTTGAGTTGTCCGAATTATTGTTGGCGGTGTAGACCTTGGTGCCGTCCGGGGTGACCGCGATCCCTCTGGGGGCGTCGGCCACGGTGACGTTGGTGATGACGGAGTTGTCGGACGTCCTGATCACCGCGACGGTGTCCGTGTTGATGACGGCGGTGTAGACGTACTGCCCGTCCGGTGTGATCGCCACCCCCCGGGGAACGCTGCCGACGGGGATGGTGGCGGCTACCGTGTTGTCGAATGTCCGGATGACGACCAAGGCGCTCAGCGTTCCACTCGCGAGGTACACGTAGTTCCCGTCAGGGGTCACCTTGAGGCCGTTTCCCCCACCACCCACCGGAATGGTGGTGACTGTGTTGTCCGACGTCCTGATGACATAGAGGTTCGTGCTGTTGTCGCAGCTGACGTAGAGGAACTGTCCATCCGGAGTGATCGCCGTTCCGGTCGGAGTCAGGCCCACCGGGATGGTGGCTGTGACCGTGCTGTCGGATGTCCTGAGGGCCACTGCGATATTTGATGCACTCACCACCATGTAGAGATAATCGCCGCTTGGCGTGAATGTCAGCGCTGATGGAGCGAAACCCAAGGAGATGGTGTTGATGACGACGTCGTCGGACGCCCTGATCACTGAAAGGGTGTGAGCCCTAAAGTTGGCGACATAAATCTCTTTCCCGTCAGGGGTGACCGCTACCGACGAGGGGCCGTCTCCCACCGATACGGTGTCCGTGACGGTGTTGTCGGAGGTTCTGATCACCGAGACGGTGTCCGCATCCCTGTTGGTGACGTAGGCGAAAGGGCCGGAGGAGATAGGCGACGCGGCCAACGCGGTGGATGCCGTCGCCAGCGGAGTGAGGGTCGCGACCACCACGGCGAGACCGGTCAACCCGGCCCGCATCCGCCGCCATCCCCGGACGCCCTCCCGCCGGTCCTCGGTCTTTCGCCGCCCCCTCTTCCACTTCTTCTGCCATCCGGGCATGGTAAATCCTTCGCGTCGAGAAGCAGGCCCCGGGAGCCGCCCAGCACCGATTCGATTCGGCTCTCGATTCGTTTCGATACGGGATACGGGGAGGGGAACCTGTCGTGAATCATTCACGACTTGAGGTACATTCCGACGGAACGACATACTCACATTCCGCTGAACGGGAACTTCCGCGCGCCTGCGCCCTGCTCAAACCCCATGGAGCAGCTTCACCGGCTCCTCGCATACGTCCGAGTCCAGGATGCGTGTACCACCTCTCACGGCTGTAGAGCGGCCATCTCGCTCCAACGGCCCCGTGGCGGCGAGAGAGCGTCCACCAAGTCCACAGAGACGGCGTGAATGAGACGGAAACTGAGACGGAGCAACACGAAGGGGTGACTCCGCCACGCTCGCTGATGCCGCCGTAGTCGTGCTCACCCGTTTACCCAGCCCTGTTCGAAATCGGTACTCATCGTGCGCACCGGTCCGACACAGGAAGATCGCCAGCGGATCGAGGCGGTCAATCAGGCGGGCTCGGACCGTTCCGGGTTCCAGCTCCAACTGCTCTGCAATCTCTGCGGGAGTGAAGAGTTGAAGGGGCAGGAGCAGGACCTGCCGTTGCCGGGGCGGCAGAGCCTTCAGAGGGCGTTTGGGGTAGGCAGATTGCCCTTGATGCCCTAGTAAGTTCCTCGCCAGGTGGGGGTGGTCTCGTCCGTTATACGCCTGGCGAGGTTGTCGACCGAGGCGATGTGGATCATGGCTTCGGAGCTGGCGGTGAGGGTCTCGTAGTCGCGGGCGAGACGGCGGTGCATCATGATCCAACCGATGCTCCGCTCTACCACCCAGCGCCTTTTCACGACGTGAAACCCACGGGTATCCGGGTTTCTGTTGACGACTTCGACATCGATTCCGAGGCGGGCACCGTGCTCGACGACGGCGTTCTTGAAGCCGGTGTCGACCCAGCTCTTGGAGATGGTCGGGTACGTCGCCTTCGCCTGGTTGAGGAGGCGAATTCCCAGAGCGTTCTCCGAGAGGCCGGCTGCTGTGACGGTCACAGCGAGGATGAGGCCGATTGTGTCCGTGAGGATGCCGCGCTTCCTCCCGACGATCTTCTTGGCTGCGTCCGTTCCCTGGCTGGTCAGGGGCACGTTGCTGGAGGTCTTCACGCTCTGGGTGTCGATCACGGAGGCGGTCGGCTCGGGTTTGCGCCCTTCCTTCACCCGGGCCAGGCCCGCCAGCAGGGCGGTTTCAAAGTCCGGGTGATCATGGATGTGTGCTGGTCACGGCTGCGTGACGCTGTGCTGGTTGGCCGACACCTACGCAACGAAGCTCC
>NZ_JBIAQG010000047.1:0-4195 GCF_042888805.1 Streptomyces sp. NPDC002730 | reverse complement strand
TCCACGATGCGGCAGGCAAGGCTGGAGATCTTCCAGTCGCTCACCTACTACAACGTACGCAGGCGCCACAGCGCTCTCAACTACCTCTCGCCAGCAGAGTTCGAACAACAACAGCAGAGAGCACGTAAACTCACACTCGCAGCATGAACCCCCGTGTCCACACTCCGGGGGACGCCTCAGAACTGGTCCGCGACGCTCTCGTGGACACCGTCCAGGCCCTACCCGCTCACCTGACGCGCTCGCTGACCTGGGACCAGGGCAGCGAGATGGCCGCTCACGGCTCCTTCACCATAGCCACCAACATTCCGGTGTACTTCTGCGATCCCGCCAGCCCCTGGCAGCGCGGCTCGAACGAAAACACCAACGGGCTGCTGCGGCAGTACTTCCCGAAGGGAACCGACCTCTCGGCCCATACCCGCGAGTACCTGGACACGGTCGCTGCCGAACTCAACGGCCGCCCGCGGAAGACCCTCGCATGGGAAACCCCGGCCCAGCGCCTGCATAAACTGATCGCAGCCTGACCAACCAACCACGTGTTGCAACGACCACTGGATTCCAAGGTCCGTTCCCGCGGGCACTTCCCCACGGAACAGGCCGCCCTCAAGTGCGTCTACATGGCCGTCATGAGCCTCGACCCGACCGGCGCCGGCCGCAAACGCTGGACCATGCGCTGGAAGGGCGCGATGAACGCCTTCGACATCGCCTTCGACGGCCGCCTCACCGCAGGTCAACTCTAGCCACACCAACCCCAGTTACACCGCTAGCTTTACAGACCTTGCGAGACAGGGCCGTTCGATTTACAGTCCCCGACTCAGGGCTCAGGTGGGCGTTGTTCGCGTCCTTGCGGTCAGTTGTCGCAGTCGGTGGGGATGACGGGGCTGAGCACGCAGTTGGTGGGGCTGTTTCCGGTGATGGTGGAGTTGGTCACGATGAACTGGGTTTCGGTGTAGATGCCGCCGGGTGCGGGCGCGGCGGGGGCGGTGTTGTCGGTGACGCTGCTGTTGGTGAGGGAGATGCTGGCGTCGGTGTTGTAGATGCCGGCGCCGCGGGATCCGGTTCCGGTGACCGTGTTCCCGGTGACGGACGAACTCGTCACGGCCACAGTGGTCACGGTGGGGGTGGTGGCATTGTCCTCGGTGTAGATGCCGCCGCCGTTGGAGTACTGGCCGGAGGCCAGGTTGCCGCTGACGACGCTGCCATTTTGCAGGGTGAGAGAACCGTCGAGGACCGCGATGCCGGCTCCCTCCCCGTTGGCACCGATGAGCTTGTTTCCGGTGACCTGGGTGTTGTCCAGCACGGTGGTGCCGTCGCTTTCGATACCGCCTCCGTCGAAGGAGCCAGTGGCAGATCTGGTGACGGTGTTGCTGGCGATGGTGGAGTTCGTGACGGTGAGGCTCCCGGAGTTGTTGGAGAGGCCTCCGGCTTTGCCGTTGGTGACTCGGTTGTCGCTGATCGAACTGCCGGTGATAGTGGCGGTGCCGTTCCCCAGGTCCAGGCCACCGCTGTACAGAATGCCCGTGTTGTTGTTGATGGTGCTATTGGTGATGGTGAGGGCCTGGGCCCCGTTGTCGGTGTTGATGCCGCCGCCGTTTGTCTTCGCTCGGTTGCCGGAGACGGTGGTGCCGGTGACGGTGGTCTGTCCTTCGGCGTCGACGCCGCCGCCCTGGTCATCGGCCGTGTTGTCGTTGATGAGGCTGTCGGTGAGGGTGGCGGTACCGCCGCTTGCGACGCTGATGCCTCCGCCGTCGTTGTCGGTGTGGTTGCCCTGGAGGGTGAGCGTGTCCGCGGTGAGGGTGCCGCTGTTCTGCACCCGGATGCCGCCGCCGCTGTTGCTGCCAGTGAGGGAGCCGTTCATGACGGTGAGGTCGTTCACGGTCAGTGCTCCGCCGGAGGCGACGTCGAGGATGCGGAACTCGGTGGCTGCGGTGGTGGCGCGTTGGATGGTGGCGTTGTTGCCCACGATGGTGACCGAACCGGTGATCGGCGGCAGGCCGTCGACACCGCTGTAGACCGCGTCCAGGTCGTAGACGCAGTACGAGGCGAGGCTGAGGGTGCCGTTGCTGGCGTTGGCGGCGTTGATCGCGGCGATCAGCTCTGCCGTGGTACAGCCCACCGCCGTCACGGCAGGCGCGGGGACTGCGGCGACCGTCACTCCGTACGGGCCGGCGCCGACGGGGACGGTCGCGGTGACGGTGTTGTCGGAGGTGTCGATCACCGAGACGGAGTCATCGTCGTTGGTGGTGACGTAGGCGAAGGCCCCGCTCGGAGTGACCGCGACGCCAGCCGGGAAGGTGCCGACGGGGACGGTGGCGGTGACGGTGTTGTCGGAGGTTTGGATGACCGACACGGTGTCCGCGTTGGCGTTGGCGACGTAGACGTAAGTGCCGGCGGGGTTGACCGCCACCGACCGAGGGCTGCTGCCGACAGGGAGGGTGACGGTGGCGGCGACGGTGTTGTCGGAGGTTTGGATGACCGACACGGTGTCCGCGTTGGCGTTGGCGACGTAGACGTAAGTGCCGGCGGGGTTGACCGCCACCGACCGAGGGCTGCTGCCGACAGGGAGGGTGACGGTGGCGGCGACGGTGTTGTCGGAGGTTTGGATGACCGACACGGTGTCCCCGTTGGCGTCGGCGACGTAGACGTAAGTGCCGGCGGGGTTGACCGCCACCGCCCTGGGGGTGTTGCCGACGGGGATGGTGGCGGTGACGGTGTTGTCGGAGGTTTGGATGACCGACACGGTGTCCGCGTTGGTGACGTAGACGTAGGTGCCGGTGGGGTTGACCGCCACCGCCGTGGGGGTGTTGCCGAACAGGATGGTGGCGGTGACGGTGTTGGTGGAGGTGTTGATGACCGACACGGTCTCCGAGTTTCGGTTGGTGACGTAGGCGTAGGTGCCGGCGGGGTTGACCGCCACATCGGCAGGCCCGTCTCCCACGGTGATGGTGGTGGTGACGGCGTTCGTGGCCGTGTTGATCACCGATACGGTGTCCGAGGATCGGTTGGCGACGTAGGCGTAGGTGCCGGCGGGAACGGCGGCGGCCTGCGGTGCTGTGACCACCGGCAGAGCCGGCACGGCCAGCACGACCAGTCCCACCGCGATGGCCCGTACCCTGCTCCACCACCGGCGCCAGCCGCCCCTCCTGTCCGGTGGCTGCCTGTCCGGCCTTCGACGTCCGATCACCTGAAAGCCTCCTGCTGCAGACTGGCGGCCTCGTACACCGCCGGGCAGGCCGCCATGATAGCCAATAGTGACGTAACCATTACCGTACGTCATGGCTGTTGTCCGTGCGGTCCTCCGGAGGGGCGGGTCGGGAGCCGAAGACAACTGGACACGGGGCCCGAGACGCCGACCGGAGCCCTTCCCCGTGTGGATCATGAGGTGAGGATGGCTACGAGACGGTGCCTGTCGTACGGCGGCCGCTGCACTGGGCGACCGAACCCCGGAGACTCACGGGCAGGCGTCGATCCTCATGGACTGTCCCGGCGTGTTGCGCGCGGCCCATCCGGTTGAGCGCGCCGTAGCACTGGACATGGCGGCCCTGCACAGCGGACTACGGGGCCCGCTAGCTACTTGCCCCTGAAGAAGTCGGGGTTGCCGTTGGGTTGACCTGTGGGGAGAGCTGGTGCCGGTTGTCGGTGGCCGCGACAGTGGAGGTGGGTCATCGGCGGCCGGGGGTGGTGGCGATGTTGCGTGTCGCGGGAGTGCAGGACACGTGGTGGGAGGTGCTGCCGGAGCAAGCGCGGCTGCTGCCGGCTGAGCTGGCCAGGATCGATGCGTTCTTGGACGACGAGAGGTTCATCGCCCCGTGGCGGGCGGTATTCGCCGAGCGGCTGGGGCGGCCGTCGGTGCCGGTCGAGACGTTGCTGCGACTGCTGTATCTCAAGCACCGGTACCAGCTCGGTTACGAGACGCTGTGCCGTGAGGTCGCGGATTCCTTGAGTTGGCGAAGGTTCTGCCGAATCCCGTTGACTTCCCCGGTGCCGCACCCGACCACGTTGATCAAGCTGATGGGCCGCGGCGGCGCGCGGACCGTGGAACAGCTCAATGCCGCGCTGCTGGGCAAGCTGGTCGAGGACAAGTTTGTGCGGTGCCGCAAGCTCAGAGCTTGGTCATGGTCCGCGATCGAGGCTGGTGAGGTCATCGGGCTTGCGGTGGCATGAAGGGCAGCGGTGCAGGGAGGCGATCAACGCGGTC
>NZ_JBIAQG010000046.1:0-4629 GCF_042888805.1 Streptomyces sp. NPDC002730 | reverse complement strand
TCGATCTGGCCGACATCATCATCACCGTGCGCAGCCTGATCCGTCGGGCACGGACGACCCACCGCTGGGACGAACGCCCGGACCGCCGCCCATGACCCCGCACCTATCCGCGCGACCTCTTACGCAAGACCGCTCAGTGTGATGCGCCGTACTCGGCAAGGCATTGGGGGTGATGGCCATCTATGCAAGCGAGGGCAGCGCGTCACCCCGTTCGGATGAATGTCGGACGTTGCCCTGGGTGGACGTCACCCGCAAGCGAGGTTCGGCGGTTCGTGACGTGATGCAGAAGTCGGCCTGACCTACTGTGTCGGAGGAGGGACGCGCGCGGGCACCTTGCCTTGGCCGACGGCGCTCGTCAGGCACCGCGGTCTTCCGCTCTGGAGAAGGGCTGTCTCCGCCAGTCATTCGTCCGGTGTGACCCGATGGCCCTTAATCGGTCGGCCTCGCTCAGTACGCGGAGGGAAAGACGATGGACACGAAAAAGCTCATGGTCGACGTGGTGAACGACATGTTCATCGGCCGCGATGCTGAAGCGGTGGACCGGTATGTCGCCCCCGAGTATCTGCAACACAGTCCGCTCGCCAGGGACGGGCGCGATGCTCTCCGACAGCTGGTGCTGTCCCTGCCGGACGGCTTCGACTACGAGCTGGTCCGACTGCTGGCGGATGAGGACCTCGTACTCCTGCACGGCGTTCTGCGCGGCATCGGATCCGAGCCCAGCGTGGCGTTCGATCTCTTCCGTGTGAGGGACGGACGCCTCGTGGAACACTGGGACGCTCTGGCTCCCTACCCGCAGTCGAACAGTCACGGCCGCCCGTCCCAGACCGACGGTCCCGCCGACATCGGACGGCCGGAGATGACAGAGGGCAGTCGCCGGGTTGTGGATGCGTTCACTCAAAGCGTCCTCGTCGCCCGCGAATACGGAAGAAGGGACGAATTCGTCGACCTGCGCGGCTATGTGGAACACGGCCCGCATCTGCCCGGCGTACACGCTGATCCGGAACCTGTCGGCCCCTCGGCATCCCGTGTGCGCTACGGGACCGTTCACCGGGTTCTGGCCGAGGGAGAGTTCGCCTTCGCTCAGTGCGAGGGGGCGTACGACGACGCTCCGTACGCCCTTTACGACTTGTTCCGGGTCAACGACGGGCGGATCGCCGAGCACTGGGGAGTCCACGCCGCGATCCCGTCAGAGCCGCTGAACCACAATGGTGCTTTCTGACAGTCGACCGGGATGCAGGGCGCAACCCGCGCCAGGCGACCCCGCCCGCACCGACGACGCATTGGGGTGGTTGCGCCCCGGCGGGGCGCCGAAATCCAGACGACGACCGCGTGGAAGCCGAGGAGCGTGCCGGCCAGGCAGTAGCGTCCGGGCGGCGGAGTCGTCCGCCCCTCTCAGTGAGCGGCTGAGCCATGTGGCGCGCGAGGAGGATTTGGCATGCTGAGACCTCTTCATCTGCTTCGGGCTCGGGACCCGGGTCTCTTGGTGACTCGGCGCTCGGTGCGGGTGACCCTCGTGGGGTGTCTTGTCTTCTACAGCTGTCGCTACGGCGTGGGCGATACCGTCATGGCGACGTACGCAATCTTCGGGGCCGTCGCCATGGGTGTGCTGGCGCACGTACCGGGGCCGCCCTCCCGTCGGGCACGGACGTTGCTCGCGGCAGTGCCCGCCGGTTGCGTGCTGGTCACGGCCGGCACCCTGCTGGCGGTTGACACCTGGTTGGCTGCAGGCGGGATGTTGGTGCTGGGTTTCGCCGTGGCCTACGCCGCCGTGGGCGGGCCTCGCCTGGTCGGGCTTGCCACCGGTCTGCACCTCTTCTACATGTTGTCCTGTTTTCCTCCCTACTTGCCGGAGACCTTGGTCTCGCGGCTGATCGGTCTCACCCTGGGTGTGGCGCTGATGGCAGCAGGGGAGGTGCTGGTGTGGCCCGATCCGTCCCCCATGCGCTACGAGCAGCGGCTCGCGGACACCATGGAGCACGTGGCCCGGTACCTCAAGAGCGCCGCGGACGTCCTCGACGGCCGACCGTCACTGCCAGAGCGGGTGAACCACCTCCGACAAGCCGCGGCCGAGAAGGCGGAGGCGCTGCGGCCCTTGCATATCCCGGCGGCGGAGCGGCCTGCCTCGGCGGGAAGGCACGACCAGGCCGTGACGCGCGCGGCCTCCGCGCTCCGCTTCGTATGGGGGCTCTCCACCCGGCTGCTGCCACGCCCCGGAACTTCGCCGCCGCACAATCCCGACGCTGCGCGGCTGCTGTGTCAGCAGGCGGACGCTCTGGATCACGCCGCACGTTCCCTGACGGTGAGTGAAGCCCGGCCGCCGTCGCTGGACGCTCTGGACGACGCGATCACCGCTTTCGAGGCCGCGCGTACACAAGCCTGTGACCGGCTGCTGTCACAAGGCATGGGCACGGAGGCGCTGCACAGCAGCGCGGTGGCCCTCGGCATCGCCCGCGGCACGCACTCTCTGGTGACAGCGGTACGGATCGCCGTACGTGCCTCCGTTCCGCCGGACCTCACTCCTGCAGGGGAGCGTCCAGGCCCGTTCTGGTACGCCTACGAGCCCGCGTGGCGGCTGTGGTGGGTGCGGTTCACCAGGAGCCTCACACCCCGTTCCGTATACTTCCAGAGCGCACTGCGGATCGCTGCGGCGCTCGCTGTCGCCCGGTTGATCGCCGGGGGCCTGGACCTGTCGCACGGTTTCTGGACACTCCTGGCCACCCTCACGCTCATGCGGACGTCCGCTGCCGACACGCGTACGGCGCTGCGCCCTGCCCTCATCGGGACGCTCTGCGGGGCTCTGGTGGCCGCTTTCCTGCTGGCACTCGTCGGCCCGCGGCCGGACGTCTACGCCGCCCTGCTTCCCCTCGCCATGCTTGTGAGCTTCGTCGTGGGCCCGATCCTGGGGCTGGCCTGGATGCAGGGCCTGTTCACCATCGTGATCGCCATCCTCTTCAGCCAGGTCGCCTCGGCAGGCTGGCAGCTGGCCGAGACTCGTTTCTTCGACGTCCTCATCGGGGGGCTCACGGGAACTGTGATGGGTCTGCTCGCCTGGCCGCGTGGGGGTGGCGGTGAGATGCGCCGCGCTGTCGCCACCTCTCTGCTCGCCTCGTCAGCCGCGGCCCGAGAAGCCGTTCCGGTGCTGATCGGCGCAGCCTCCTCGCAGGAGACGCTGCCGCGGGCCCGTCACGTCCTGTTCCTGGCGGAGGCGTCATACGCGCAGTTCCAGACGGAACGTCACGATCCTCGCATGGCGGGCATCGACTGGCAGGCGGCGCTCATGACAGCCCAACAGATGGTGGAAGGCGCAGAGACTCTAGTTGAACGGTGTCGTTCCGGATGGCCCGTGCCTGGGCACCAGGCCGTCGCCTCCCTGGAAGCGGTGGCCTGCCGGGTGGAGGCGGAGTGCGCGGATCTGGCCGAGGACATGTGCAAGGGCCGCAGTTCTCCCCCGAGCCGGGTCGATGGTGTGCCGAAGGTGCTCGACTCTGCGGGCATCCCCGTCGCAAATGTCGGATCGAGCCGTCAGCAGCTGCAGCTCGTCGACGTTCTGGTCTGGCTCACGGGCCTCCTCGACGATCTCGCCCGCATTCGCGTTCCCGACGAGAGCGCCTCGCCCACTCTCGCGCAGACGGTCGCGTAAGCCGCGAACCCCCGGATCCCGACCTCGTCGGTCTGGCCCAAGAGCCGGTTCGCTACTGACTGTGGCAGATTGAAGCCCCGGCAGCCAGTGGCGGATGCAGGGCGATGTCGGCGGTTCGAGCGGCCCCGGAGAGTCTGAAATGGATGAGCTCCCCCAAGTGACTGAGCAACCATTTAGAGAGTCGCGCGGATAGGTGTGGGGTCATGGGCGGCGGTTCGGGCGTTCGTCCCAGCGGTGGGTCGTCCATGCCCGACGGATCAGGCTGCGCACGGTGATGATGGTGTCGGCCAGATCGAAGAAGGCGTCGATGACGGTGGCCCGGCGCTCGTAGCAGCGGGCGAGGCGGTGGAAGGCGTTCTGCCAGGCGTGGGTCCTTTCGACATGCCACCTCTGACTTGCCTGGATCGGCGCCTTCTCACCCTTGTGCGCGATGCGGCCGTGCAGGCCACGTTCGTCGAGCAGGGCGCGGGTCTTGTCAGAGTCGTAGCCGGCGTCCAGGTGCACGGTGATGTCGTCGGGCAGCGGTCCCAGCTCGTCCAGGCGGTCCAGGGTCGGGGGCGAGCAGCGGGGAGTCGTGGCGGTTCGCTCCAGCCAGCACGCGGCCCAGTGGGATCCCGTAACCATCCGTCATGCCGGAACGCTTCAGGCCCTGTTTGCTGCGATCGACCGGTGATCGCCCTGCGACCTCACCGCCGCCGGGGGCTTTGGTGATGGAGCCGTCGATGGCGATCTGCTCCAGGACGAGGCCGACGATGCGGTCGTAGGACTCCAGCGCGATTTGCTTGAGTTTGGCGAAGATGCCCAGCCGGATCCACTCGTCACGACGGTTGCGGATCGTGGTGGCCGAGCAGGTCGTGTCGGCGATCGCCCCGTAGGAACAGCCGAATCGCAGGAGCTGCAGCGTCTTGTCGAAGACGATTCGGTCGCTGATGCGTGGGCGGTGGCAGCCCAGCGGATGGGTCGGCACGTAGGCCGATCGCTCAGGCAGC
>NZ_JBIAQG010000045.1:0-5361 GCF_042888805.1 Streptomyces sp. NPDC002730 | reverse complement strand
GCTGAAACGGCAGATGTTCGGCCGGGCCAGCCTCGATCTCCTTCGCAAACGCGTCCTGCTCGCGCGATGAGTCCAGCCCGTCCGGATCACAAGATTGTCGACAGAACCCGCAGCTTCACGTGCACGCAGTCGATGAACAGGACCGGATAGACCGAGTCGAGCGGCCTGTTCTGCCATTCGTGCATGCCCTCGAGCACCTTGTCGGTGATCGTGGAGATGGTGGTCTTGGAGACCTCGGCGCCGTAGACCTCGGCCAGGTGGGCGGAGATCTCGCCGTGGGTCAGGCCGCGGGCGGAGAGCGACAGCACCATTTCGTCGACGCCGGTCAGCCGGCGCTGGCGCTTCTTGACGATCTGCGGCTCGAATGAGCCCTCGCGGTCCCTGGGGACCTCGATCTCGACGGGCCCGACCTCAGTCGTCACGGTCTTCGAGCGGGTGCCGTTGCGCGTGTTGCCCGAGGTGGTCTTCTCGTGCTTCTCGTGCCCGAGATGGTCGGTGATCTCGCCTTCCAGGGCGGACTCGAGAAGCCTCTTCGTCAGCTGCTGCAGCAGTCCGCCTTCGCCGGTGAGCTTGATCCCGCCGGCTTGGGCCCGGTCGACCAGCTGACTGATCAACTGGTCATCCAGAGCGTCCGGCTGCAGCCCCGCGGGCTTCACTTCCTCCACGGCCTCAGCCGACACGGTCACGTCTGTCATCAGGTGTTACTTCCTGCTCGAAGATCCACCGTTGACCGTACAGACCCAGGTTTTCAGGCTGGTGTCGGTGTACTCAGGGGCAGTCTGGTAGCGGTGAGGCAGCCGTCGACGAGGTGGGGCCTGTTCTGGATTCTGCGTAACTCTCGGCGGAGTGTGCGGTCGAGGTCGTCAGGCGATTTGAACGCGGTGTTGGCCATCGTTCTCCGCAGGAGTGACCAGACCCCTTCGACGGGGTTGAGGTCGGGTGCGTACGGCGGGAGGCGGACGGTGGTGAGCCAGTCGTGCTCGGCTTCGTACCGTTTCAGTCCTGCTGCCAGGTGGGTAGGGGTTCCAGAGGGCCAGCGTCCAGGCCCGCTGCCCCACGCTCACGGAGGTGTCCAGGTGCGTCGTGTTGGTCAGCAGCAGCACCTCGATACCGATGCCCCGGACCAGTAGGAGGGCACTGACGCCCCACCCCAGCCACCTTGCCAGCAGAGCGGGAACACCCCGGAGCCTGGACCGGGCAAGCAGCCATGCCAGCAAGGCGCCGAGGAGGCAGAGCGCACCCACCGGCTACGACGAACCCACAGCGGGCGCTCGGTGCAGGGCTTGATCAAGTTCCGTAGGTGTCCGGATCGTTGGTGATGCCCAGGATGGGGAGTGCTCGTTGGGGCTCGTCGCGGATCGCCCGGGTGGTCTTGGTGATGTTGTCGGCTCCGAGGGTTTTCAGGACGCCTATGGCGAGGTTGCGGAGGGTCGCCATGGCCCGTGGTGCGGTCCCGGCGTGGACGGTGGAGGCGTCCTCGGCGAAGGTGACATCCCTGATGTGGTGCGAGGAGTTCTCCACTCCCCAGTGCCCGCGAATCGCGGCGGCCAGGTCGGCGGGGCCGGCTTGGTGGGCGTCGAGGCTGGTGACGGCGTAGACGCTCTCGCGGGTCTCGCGTGTGCCGGTCTGCTTGCGGCGGCGGTGGACGCGGATGGCCAGGCGGGCGTGGGGAAAGGCGATTCCGCCGAGTTCGTCGGCGATCCCGCAGGTTTTGATCGAGCGGGACTCGCGGCGTCCGTGTCCGGCCCCGGAGGCGGTGTGCTGGACGGGGATGCCCTGCCATGGCAGGGCCGCGAGCTGACGGTGGGCGGTAGGCTGGATGGTCTTGATCACGGCGATGTAGTGGGCCTTCTTGGTCTCGACCAGCCAGGAGATGTTCGCCTTGACCGAGTGCAGGGCGTCGAAGGTGACGACGGTGCCGGTCAGGTCCAGCGGTGCCAGCAGCGGACCGAAGTGTGTGGTTTCGTTCGTCTTCGCGCCGACCTCCACCTGGGCGAGGGTCACGACGGTGCCGTGAGTGACCGCGGAGAGCAGATGCCGGCGCGCCGCGGTGAGACGAGCTGATCCCTTGAGTGCTTTGCCGTCGACACGCGCGGCCGCCCGGACGCGGAGGGCGCCGGGGCGGGCTCGGCGGCGCGGTGCCGGTCGGCCAGGTAGGCGCCCACCGCCCGGTCCAGGGCGTCACCGTCAACAGCCCCCAGCACACGGCCGATCGTGGCCGGCGACGGAGTGCGCCGCCATCCGAGCAGGTGGCGCCGGATCCCGATCACTGCCAGGAGTGCGTTCGAGGCACGCTGACCCCACTCGGCGAGTTCGTCGATGCTCCTCGCTCCCGAGACGACCGCGCAGGCACACACCAGCAGGATCGCTGTCAGCGAGTACCACCGGCCCCGCCGTGCGCGCGGGTCGGGCACCAAGTCGAAGCAGGGGCGCAGGTCGGCGATCCGGCCGGTGTCCAGCGGCCCCAGCTTCACCAGCACGGCAGGGATGGGAGAGGATGCAGCAGCAGGCACGGGCCACCTCATGATCATCGGGCTGAGACACCACAATGACCACGAAGCCCGTGCCTGCCCTGTTATGCGCCCCAACCGGCCACAACCCGACCAGCCGCACAACCCCGGAACTTGCAACCGCCCTGCAGGCGGCCCGGCACACCGAATTCTCGGCAATTTGGCGGATGTTGACTGCGACCCCCTACGTGACACTTAGGGGCAGGTAAGCCCCGAGTAAAGTCCAGAGGGTCATGGCGTGCCGCTGGATTGACCTATCTCACGTCTGGGTCTGTGACACCGACGTCCAACGGCTGTGTACACAAGCCTATTTCCTTACCTGCCCTGTTATTAGCCCTTCCTGAAGGGATCCACCATGCGATACACACTCCGCCGCTACAGACCTCCGGTACTCGCGGACGACACCGGTGCCCCCCTCCCGTCCAGATCCCCACGGGCGAGCGTAATCCTGAGTTGCGCCGTCGCGGCGGCTCTCTCTTGCGCCCTTCTGCCAACTTCGGCACACGCCGGGAGTACATCCCCCTCTCTTGCGGACTGTTACGGAAAAGAATCCGATAGCTATTTGATAGGGCTGATCAATAAAGGTCAGGGGGGCTATCCGTTTGACCTGAAGTATGCCACCTGCACCTTCCCCGCCCCAGGGCAAACCTACACCTCCAGCGGGTATTATAAGGACACAGGGGTCACAACCGACGCATACAGTAACTGCGCAGGGGGGGGAGGCACCTCCGAGAGCCGGACCACTAGCGTCGCGACGACTAAATCCTTTGCGGTGGCGCAGGGGTTCGAAATTTCCTCGTCACAAGAAGGGAGTATAGCGGATGTCTTTAAGATTGGTGTCAACAAACTGAGTAACACCACGCTGACCTGGACGTGGGCAACCACGAACTACAAAGGCACCACGCAGACATTTAATTTCCCTGCAAATACGCGAGGCTTTTACAAGCGGCAGCGGCATTTCGGCGATATTTGGGGGAATACTGAAATGAAGTACTGGACCCTCGAACAAAGCCACCGCGACAGGTGGTTGCCGACCAAAACAACTCAAGAACGCCACACCATCGCAATGCCTGATTTTCAGTGGGTTTATGTCAACCTTGGTTGTTGATCTGGCGCGGAGGGGTGGACCCGTCTCCATTTTCCGGTATGGCGCCATCACATCCCTCCGCTCCGGTTGACCTGTTGACTCATAGTGAACAGACCGGCCGCCAATAGATCATTAGAAACTCCAGACATTTCTTCGGAGATCCCTCTTCTATGGGTGGCCGGTAGTCAAATAGCCAAAAAACTCGGGGTTTTCTCTCTGCCGGACCGCTAGCGGGCCTCTGCCTGATGGCGCAAAAAGTAATTCGTTAGTCCGAATGTCGACCAGAGATCCAGATGTGGTCTGATTTCTCGCCAGGGCCGACCGGGGGCTGATGCCGACCCATCGAGGAATATGCTGATGAAAAAAGCGCAGAAGTCCGCATCAGCGGTCACTACATCCCGCGGCCGAAGTCTGCCTTGGCCATTGTTTGTTGTAGTCCTGGCCGCTGGAGCACTCGTCGCAGTGACGGTCCTGCGCATCCTGCCCGGCCAACCGGACACCCACGCTACCCCGAACGACGACGCCCGCCGGCATTTCGCAACCGCCAGTGGAGGCTCCGGTGGCGTCACGGCCGACGCGGTAAGGCTACTGGAGCGGATCGCCACTGTGGCGGCGAGCAAGCCCACCCCGACCGTCCATGGCGACCAGTACGAGTACCGTGTCATCAAGGCCGCCGTCGCCTCACAGGTCGAGGGTAAATCCTCCATACAGCTCGGCAAGCCCCGGTTGCGACAGATGTGGCTGTCGGTCGACGGATCTCGTCCAGGACTGATGCGTGAGCCGGAGGTTCTAGCTGATTCAGAGCCACTGGGCCCTAACCTCAGCCCGAGCATGAACCAGCCGACTTACCGGTACCTCGCTTCGCTGCCCACAGATCCCGATACGTTGCTGAAGAAGATCCACGCCGAAACCAAAGGCATCAGCCCCAGCGCCGATGAGGGGGCCTTTGTCGCCATCGGGAACGTCTTGCAGACGCTTGTTCCCCCGAAAGCCTGTGCCGCTCTTTACAGGGCCGCTGCCAAGATCGTCGGCGTGACGGTGAAGACCGATGCAGTCGATGCCATCGGCCGCCGTGGAGTCGCCGTAACCTACCTACAGGCAGGCGGCGAGCGCATTGAGTGGATATTCGACAAGGACAAGCTGGAGTTCCTTGGTGTGCGTAACGTCATGACCAGGAACACCCCATGGGGTAAGGCCGGACAGGTAACCGTCGCCACAGCCATGCTAACTCGCATGATTGTCGACAAGGCAGGCCAGGTTCCGCATCGCAGCAGCTGAGCGCTGCCGGTAGAACCATGCCGATTGCGCCCGGTGAACCGCTCCGGGATCGATGGAGGCTCCGGACTGTCCCGAGTTGGGTGGAGCCGAGTCACTTGGTTTCACGCTACCGGTGGGGTGCGAAGTTCGCACTCCACCGGGCTGAGCATGCCCGGTTTTGGAAGATTTCCAGGTACTCGAAGAGCGCGGTGGACAGCTGAAGACGGGTCCGCCACCGTCTGCGGTTGAGGAGTTCGACCTGGACCCGGGCCCGGAAAGACTCCATCATCGCGTTGTCCACACAGCCCCCGATGGGCCCATCGGGGGCAGCAGGCCGGAAGCTCGCGCCCGCTCGGTGAACGCCCAGGACCCGAACTTCCCAGACTCAACCGGTCGTCGCAACACCGGTTTTTTCCACGATCACCGACAAAGCGCTGGAGTCGATGGCGGAGTGGCGTACTCGTCCGCTGGATGCGGTCTATCCGGTGGTGTTCATCGACTGCGTGC
>NZ_JBIAQG010000044.1:0-6079 GCF_042888805.1 Streptomyces sp. NPDC002730 | reverse complement strand
AGGTCCAGTAACAACGTCGTATCGTTGACCACGCCCGTGGCTCCCAGATGATCGTTCTGCGTCAAGAACAGAAATGATCACCCAGGACCACGGGCGTCCTGCATCCAGGACCGACAACCGCTCCAACCATCACGGACCGTGACGGACAGTCAGCGACTACACCGACACGCACCGCTTAACTTCGAAGACCCGCCATACGGCTGCCGGAGCATCTCCCCGAGCACGGGGCAGGCCGCGCGTTCGGTCCCCGGGCCCAAGCGCTGCGGCAGATCGTCGTGCAGAACCACTACCGCGACGCGGCGCACCGCCGACGACGGCAGGCTGCCGCCTTCGTCCTGCGCGATCGTCCCCCTACGACATCTCCGCCCGCTACGCGCGCCGTGGGCAGACCACCCGCTGGAAGGGGTTCGTCGCCCATCTCACCGAAACCTGCACTCCCGAGGGCGCCCACGTGATCACGGACGTGGCCACCACCGCAGCCACCACGAACGATGCCCAGGCCCTGCCCGGCATCCACACCCGTCTCAAGCACCGCGGCCTGCTGCCCGCCGAGCACCTCGTCGACGACGGCTACACCTCCCTGGTCCACCTGCCACAGGCTGCCCAAGAACACCAGATTACGGTCACCGGGCCACTGCCGGGCAACCCCACCCGCCAGCACCGAAGGAACGAAGGCTTCGGCCGCGACGACTTCCGCATCGACTTCGACCGCCGGCAGGTGACCTGCCCCCCAAGGGCAAGTCAGCAGGGGCTGGCACGGCCCCTACCCGACCTCCTCGCCCACCACCGCCCCGCTGATCGTGGCCCGGTTCACCAAGGGTCAGTGCCAGCCGTGTCCGGTCCGCACCCGGTGCACCACCTCACACGAAAGCGCCCGGAACGTGGGCTTTCCCCCGCGAGAACTCCGCGACCTGCAAGTCCGCGCCCGCACTGATCAGCAGACTCCCGACTGGCAGGCTCGGTACGCGGTCCGCTCGGGAGTAGAGGGCACCGTCAACGAGTTCGCCCACGGACACGGCATGCGCCGCTGCCGCTACCGGGGTAGTCGAAGGCCCACCTGCAGCACGTACTCACGGCCATCGCCGTGAACATCGAGCGCCTCAGCAATCTGCCGCCGACCGGTGAAGCACTCCCGCCCCGGCCACCGACCGCCTTCCAGAACTTCCTCGACAAGCGTGGGATCCCTCGACTGAAATCTTGGCGGGCCGTCAGCGACTGACCTCGCCAGCTACAAGATCCCCGACTGTGAGTCACAGCTAGCCGCCACGGTCAATTGCGTCGGCGCGGATTGGGACGACGACCTTCCTCCATCCACAGCGTCCACACGACGCCGAAGATGCCCAGGGCGCTGATAGCAATACTCAAAAAGATGGTTCCGATCATGGCAGGCCCTTTGCGCTTGTAGATTTCACCAGCAGCCACCCATCCGAGTTGACTTCAGAGACGGCGCCCCATGGCCTCATGATCTCTCCGTCATCAGCGACTAATATCCGCCACATAGGCCATGTTTAGTCCAGCCGCCAGTCGCGATGCAAGGAGGCCTATTCATGGAGGTGCTGTGGGCCAGGTTTCTTGATCGTCAAGACGGCCCTGCTCGGTAGTCTGATGTTTGCGAAGACGTCAGAAATCCACCGGGGCAGGGCCGTTGAGCTGGAACGTTACGACAGGGCTGGACGACGAGCAACTGAGCGGTCTGGTGGCGCGGGTCCACCAGGTACTCCGCGATGATCCCGGTGCCCTGCTGCCGGAGCGGATGTGGGCGCTGGGCCTGTACCGGTCGGTGGTCCTCGTGTTGTACCTGCTGCGGCAGAATCCGGTACAGGAGGCGGCTGCGGAACTGTTCGGGGTGAGTCAGTCGACAGTCTCGCGTCGTTGGACAACGCTGCGGCCGGTGGTCGAAAGAGCCCTGGCCGAGCATGTACCCGACCCTGCCTCGGCCTCTGCCGGCCGTGTTGTCCTTGTCGACGGAACCCTGGCGCCTACCTGGGACTGGGCGAGCGAGGGCACCACGATGTTCTCCGGCAAGCACCGCGACACCGGCTTCAACCTCCAGATCGCCGCCACTCTCGCCGGAGACCTCCTCGCGGTCTCCGCTCCGGTACCCGGGAGCCGGCACGACACCTACGCCTGGCGTCAGTCCAGCTTTCCGGACGCCTTCGCCGACCGGGACTCGATGGGTGACCTGGGCTACGTCGGGACGGGCATGCTCACCGCCCGGCGCAAGCCACCCGGCCGGGACCGTCCCGAGGCCGACAAGGTCTTCAACCAGAGCATCAGCAAGCTCCGTGCCGCAGTCGTCTGGGCGATCGCCCACCTCAAGAACCGGAAAATCCCCGCCGCCCGATACCGTGGCCCCCTCACCGCATTCCCCCACATCGTCAAAACCATCACCGCCCTCACCTTCTACAAGAAGGGCTGGTGAACCCCGTGAATAACCCTCCTGGGATATCTCGGCGCCAGCGGCACCTTCGCCACCGCCCACCGCCGCCGACCGAAAAGCGTACTCACGATCACTGAACCTCTTTCATCCTCAATTTTCGCAGGTGAGGGGGGTGTGGATGGCTGCGACGGTGCGTCCGATTCGGTTGGTTGAGCATCGTGCTCGTCGGAGGATGCGCCAGGATTTGAGCTGTGCGAAGGCGCGTTCGCCGGGTGCTCGCAGTCTGGCGTGGTCGCGGTTGTAACACTTGTACTGGGCGGGCAGCTCGTGGTGCCGGTAGTACGGAGTGCGGACGGTTGAGCCGATGCCCTGGTATGCACGGTCGGCGAGGACCAGAATCTCTCCGGTCAGACAGGCCTGCACGATGCCGTGAACACGGGCCGCGGTCAGATCGTGGGTCCGGCCCGGCAGAGCCCTGGAGAACCACAGCGATGTACCGTCCGGACGGGCGATGACCTGCACGTTCACGCCGTGTCGGCGGTGTTTCACCGAGTAGTACGGCTCGTCGGCGGCGATCCGGTCCGTCGGGATCAGGGTCCCGTCGACGACCACGAAGTCGCCCTCGCCCAGACCTGTCAGGGCCTCGCGCAGCCCCGGTGCCTAGCCGGCCAGGACCTCCGAGGTCTCCTCGACGTATCGCCAGGCCGTTGCCTGCGAGACGCCGATCCCGCTCCGAGCTGGGCGAACGTCTCGTTCCTCCGCAGATGCGCCAGAGCGAGAAGCGCCTGCCTGAAGCACGCCAACCGCCGCCACCGCGAACCGAGTTCACGCCTTCGAGCGCAAAGCAGCCAGGAAACATGCTCGACCAGCCCGTGCGGGACGTCGAGCATGGCAGGATACGGAACCAACGAAGCCCCCGGCGTCGATGTGCTGAGTGGAATCACCACACCAACGACGGGGGCTTCGCCATGTCACCCGAACCCCCGCTGACCAGCCCTTTCACCCCGCAGAGACAGGATGAAAGAGGTTCACTGGAGGTTTTCTCAACGCAATGACGGCGGAATGCGCTGCCGAGCGCCCGGCCTGCGCCCCTGAACGCGGCGTGAAGCCCCTGGTAGGACGGGTTCCGTCATCGAACGTCCGTTCCCCGCAAGGGGCTTCACGTGGTTTCATATTCTGCCATGCTCAACGTCCCGCGTCCCGTGGTCGAGTTACTCGCCCGGCCACCGGCCACCGGCCGCCCACCGTCGGCACATCGGCACTCCGAAGGGTTCACGTGCTCTGGGGCCGTTCCGGCAGTCCGCGTTGGTGTTGCGCTGGATCCGCGACCGCACCTGTGTACACTGCCTGGCCCATGATGCCGGCATCTCGCAGGCCACCGGCTACCGCTACTTCCACGAGGGCATCGACGTCCTGGCAGAGCGGTGCCCTGATCTCCGCGCCGCACCGGAGCGCTGCCGTCTCGCGGGAATGACTCACGTCATCCTGGACGGGACCCTGATCGACTGCGACCGTCTCACCGGGACCACCGAGCGCGGAAACGACCCGTGGTACTCCGGAAAGGGCTGCCGTTTCGCAGGAAACCTGCAGGTCATCGCCACACCGGACGGCACCCCGTTGTGGGTGTCCGGCGTGTCGCCCGCTTCGGTACACGACCTGACCGCGACCCGCCGGCTTGTGTTACCGGCACTGCGCACAGCAATCCGTGACGGCCTGCGGGTTCTGGCCGACATCGGATACATCGGCGCCCCGGGCATCTTCCTGCCCGTCCGCAAACACCCCGACCTGCCCCAGGACCTCGCCCCGGACAACCAGACCTACAACACACTGAGTCTTTCTCAGTAAGCGCCCATCGCTCGCTGTGATCGCGACGTCGGCGCTGCGGCCCGTGCGATCCCCAAGTCCGGGCAGGCGTAAGGCCCCTGGTAGGAACGATCTTGCCACAGAAAGATCCGACCGAGGGGCCTCACGTGTCGACCAGTGTCACATACACCGCCGTGCTCGATGTGAAGCGGTCCACCGCCGAGCACCTGGCCCGACTGCTGCGCGATCACCGCATCGCGGCCAAAACCCGCAAGGGCAGGCGCGCGCTGGGCTGCTTCCGCCAGGCGGTGCTCATCTTGCGCTGGTTCATCGACGGCACCCGCATGTCCCAACTCGCCCGCGACAACGGCCTGTTAACCTCCACCGCCTACCGCTACCTCCACGAGGGGCCGACCGTCCTGGCGGCCGGGGCACCGGACCTCGCGACCGCGCTGAAGCGCGCCGCACAGGAACCCTATCCCGACCATCCTGTACGCGCCCACGTGGGAGGGCTGGGACAACAGCCCGGGCAACACCTCTCTGCTGCTCGCGGGCGAGAACATCGTCCGGCGACTGTTGGAGGCCGAGAAGCCGGTGCGTGTCATCTACAAGCCGCACCCCTTCACCGGCATCCGCAATAAGCAGGCTCGGGCCGTCCACGAGCGGATCGTCGCGATGGTACGGAAGGCCGCCGCCGACCGCGTCGGCGATCTCCGCTGGACGGGCGAGGCCGCAGCCACCGATGCCGCGCAGTCCGCCGCTCGCGCCGATCTGATCCGTATCGCGGCCCGGCTCGCCGAGCTCGGCAAGCCCGGTTACGCGGGCGGCGACGAGGCGGAGGAGTCACGGGGCTCCCTCTCCGCCCCCCAGCGGCTCACCGAGATCAGGATGCTGCAGGCCGAGTGGAACGACGCCTACTGGCGCTGCGTCGGCTGGTGGGAGTACAAGGTCGTCATGGGCAGCGAGCCCAAGCTGTACGACTGCTTCAACGAGTCCGACGGCATGGTCTCCGACATCTCCAGCGTCGTGTCGGACTTCATCGCAAGCGGCAAACCGTACGCCGTGACCGACTCGGCTGAGCTCGGTGTGGAGGAGTTCACGCGGCAGAACACGGCCGTCCGGGCTGCGGTTATCCTCTCCAACAGTGCTGCGGAGCTCGACCAACTACTGGCCGCTGTGGCCGATCCGGCGGCCGACATGCTGGCCGACGCGCGAGACGAGCTGAAGACATACCTGCTCGGGCCTGACGAGCCCACGTCGATCGCGCAGTTCGACGCGGCCGTCCAGGCGCTTGCCGTCAAGGCGGAGGCACGGAAACACCGGTGTGCAGCAGCACGCTGGCCTTGCAGCGATGACGAGGCTGGTGGAAGCAGGTGCTGGCCCAACGCGCGCGGAAGTGACCCGAACGCGATGGCCGCATGGGCGAAGGCGACGCGACCGCAGCTGAACCTTTCCTTTGCGGGTCACTTCATTACGGGTTGTCCCGCGATTGATGATCTTGGTCACGGGTGGGGACATGGCGAAGGCCGCGCGAGTTGTCTGGGGTGTGTTGCTCAGTCAGGCCCGCGCGGCCATGTCTCATCCTGCCTTCTGCGGCGTCTCGGACCAACATCTCGGCGAGTTGGTCGCCGAGCTCGCGCCGCGCTGGGAGGCTCGGTGTGAGTCGGGACGCCGCGTGCGGCGTGAGGGTGCCCGGAAGCGGGCGGCCGGGGCGGGCCCGAGGTACGAGTTCGTTTTCACCGACCGGGTTCTGGTCACCCTCGTGCACCTGCGGACCGGACTCACCTTCGCGGCACTCGGTCTGAGGCGTCCCCCGGAGTGTGGACACGGGGGTTCATGCTGCGAGTGTGAGTTTACGTGCTCTCTGCTGTTGTTGTTCGAACTCGGCTGGCGAGA
>NZ_JBIAQG010000043.1:0-7491 GCF_042888805.1 Streptomyces sp. NPDC002730 | reverse complement strand
AGCTTCGTTGCCTGTGGTCTCGCGCCCTCCTGGCATCGTCACACCGCCGTGACCTGCACACTCACGAGATCACCAGGACTTTGCAATCGCCCTGCATGCAGCTCGCGGCATAGAACACACCCAAAAACGGTGTCCGGAAAACGCGGTGCGGCTCAGGCAGACCTCACGAAGCACTACTAGCCGGTTCGCCGACGGCGTCGCAGGCCCGCCAGGGTGAGTCCGATGACGGCCAGGGCAGCGGCTCCGAGTCCGGCGTAGAGGAGTGTGCGGGATTTGGCCTCCTTGGAAAGCGTCACGGTTGCTGTGGCGTTTCGTTCCACTGTGCCGCTGCGGAGTCTCATCTTGGCTTTCCAGGGGCCGTCGGGCAATCGTGGCTGAAGGGGAACCGTGACGGTGCCCGTTCCGTGCGGGGGGAGTGTGGTGCTGGGGGGTACCCGGAACGGGCCTGCGCTGATTCCGCCGGGGCCATCGCGTAGGTCGAGTGTCCCGCTCAGGTCCACTGCTCGTCTGCCGAGGTTTCGTACGACGGCGGTGACGCTGGGGCGGCCCTTTTTGTCACGCGTGCCCCTCATCTTCTCGATCTTGAAGTCGGAGACGGGCTCTCCGCCGGGCCCGACGTCCAAGTAGATCCGCACCCCCACGCGGTGGATGCTGGCGACGTTGTGGGTGGCATCCGCTGCCGCGCTGTTTTCGGCCCACACGACGGCGTAGCGCTCTCCGGCTTGCGCGGTCCTTGGCACATTGATCGTGATCTCCGCCTCGGCTACTGAGTGCGGGCGCAGGTTCACCATGCCGGGTTTGGCTCTTGTCCACTGAGTCAGTTCGTTGGCCGTGCGCTTCGGGGCGAAAGTGAATCCGTTGTTCGTGATCGAGGCGGCGGCCGCATACAGGTCGATGCGACGTGGGACTGACGACTTGTTGGAGATTTCGATCCGTCGTTGGATGGTGGCGCCCGGATTGAGGTGGTCGACGATGTAGGTACGTGCGCGCGGGTCGGCGCGCCGGGTCACGGGGGCTTCGAGGAGCCGGATTCCGAAGAATTCCGGCTCCGTGTCCGCGGCTGCCGCTGAGGTGACGCCGACCGGCGCGAGCCCACTCATGCCGAGCGCCGCTGCGGCGAGGGCCGCAGCGGCGATCAGGCTGGAGATCCGGCGAGATGGCTTGTCAAGCCACAGAATGGGTCACCGTCCCGGTGTAGGTGCCAGCGACTGCGTCGTCGGGCACGGCGACGTCCAGGGTCGGGTTCCATGTGACGGTGTTGTTACCGGAACCGCCCACTTTGCTGTGGGCGGTCCGGGGGGCGGCGAGGGTTCCGGGCGTGCCTGCGGTGAACGGCCCGTTAACCTCAGCAACGGGATCTCCGGGTGTGTAGGTGACGGCCTCGCCGGAGATGGGGCTGCCGCCAGGGGTGGTGAAGTCAGTGGTCAGGGAGGCGATGGCCACCCAGCTGGCATCGGCCAGCGAACGCTGGTCGTCCACCGTGACGTTGCCGAGCTGGCCGGTGGCCGTCCCGCCCGGAGCGGCCGCGCTCAATGCGGCTGTGGCGGGAACGGTGATGGTCAGGCCGTCGGTGGGGGTGACCTCGAACGTGACCACCGTGTCCTCCCGGGTCGCGGAGGCCGCCGCTCCTACCGGACTACCGCCGACGGTGAGGAGGGTGGCGCTGGCCGTGTCGGTATCGGTGTCGATCACCGACACGTTGTTGCTGGTGGCGTTTGTGACGTAGGCCTTGGCGCCCTTTGCGGTGACGGCTACCCCACGGGGACCGTCACCGATGTTGGTGGTGATGGTGGAGGCGACGGCGTCGGTGGTGGTGTTGATCACGGACACGCTGTCCGAGTTGTAGTTGACGACATAGGCCTTGGCTCCGTTGGGTGTGACGGCCACCTCTTGTGGGTCTGAGCCGACAGTGATGGGGGTACCGACGCTGTTGTCGGAGGTGTCGATCACCGAGACGGTGCCGGCGTTCACGTTTGTGACGTAGGCCTTGGCGCCGTTGGGGGTGATGGTCACCCCTTGGGGAGCGTCCCCTACGCCGACGGTGGCGGAGACGGTGTTAGTGGTGGTGTTGATCACGGACACATTGTCCGAGCCGCTGTTGGTGACGTAGGCGAAGGCGCCGTCGGGAGTGACGGCCACCTCCGACGGGCCTGTGCCGACGGTGATCGGCGCGCCGACCACGGTGTCGTTGGTGGTGTCGATCACCGAGACGGTGCCGTCGCTTTGGTTGACGACATAGGCCTTGGCGCCGTCGGGAGTGACGGCTACCCCTACTGGCCGGTCGCCGACAGTAATGGTGGAACTGACGCTGTTGTCGGAGGTGTCGATCACCGACACGTCGTCGCTGTCGACGTTTGTGACGTAGGCCTTGGTGCCGTTCGGGACAATGGCCACGATTTGGGGACTGTCGCCGACGGTGATGGGCGCGCCGCTCACGGTGTCAGTGGTGGTGTTGATCACCGAGACCGTATCGCTGGCGGAGTTGGCCACATAGAGGAAGTCCGAGGGCGTCGCGGCTGCAGGAGGCGCGGTGATCATGGGCAAGATCACCGAAGCCGCCGCCACCAAGCCCAAGGCGGCCGCCCGCTGGCGGGTCCACCGCAAGCTGGGTCGGTGCCGTTTCCCAGGCCGCCCTGCGAGGCGATCAGCCATTTCTGGCTGATGAGCCCGTTGTCCGAACACGAGGACCTCCACGTTCACGATGATGACGCCCGCATGCGCTGGCGCCGAGATCATCCGCGATGACTCGAAGATCACTATATGAAGGCATATGCCGTGACACTCGCATTAGTTCGGGTAGTCCGTTTCGTGTCCATTTTCTTCTGTCTATATGTCAAATGGATGCACAGGTTTTCCAGAGGGGCCGGTTGCCGAACAGCCAGTGCCCCGCTCGGTGCTGATTCCCGAATCTCATGACGAAGCTCGTGAACGATCTCCGCGGCCAAGCGCTTGACGAGGTCAAGCGCGCGGTCGCGATAACGGGCTGCCCCCGCGATTGATCGTGGGCGAGCCGCGACATGAGGGTGGCCACGCGGGTTCTTGAGGTGTGGAGCCCTCGCAAGCCCGCGCGGCGATGTCTCATTCTTCCTTTTCTTCCTTCTGTGCAATCGCACGCCAACATCTGGGCGTGTCGATCGAGGAACTCGCGCCACACTGGGAAGCGCGCTGTGAGTCCGGACGCCGTGAGCGGCGCGAGGGTGCCTGTATGCGGGGCGCCGGGGGTCCGGCCGCTGATCCTATGACGCGGCTTAGGACTGTTCGATCTCCGCCATCAGCAACCGCAGGGTGAGCGAGTGCTTGTCGGGAGGCAGAGCTTCCAGAGCTGCGCGAGCATAAGCCGTCCCACCTCGAGGGTCGCCCGATCGGGCAAGCGTCAGCCCGCAGTGCATCTCAAAGTGCGTGGCGAACCTCGGCAACGTCGCCGGCAGCTCCTTGGCGGCCTGGTCCTGGGCCTCGATAGCCTCATCTCATCCCCCAGCCGGCCAAGCCGGTCCCGTGGCACCTGCACCGTCACCGCGCCGACCTCTGTCATCACCTTCCGCGGCCGGTATCCGTTGCGGCCGTTGCCTCCGGACCGGGTGCCGCGGCCGCCGGTGCGGCCGGCCTCCTCGGCCAGGTGCAGATCCATCTCCGCCTCGACGGCGGCCTGCATCAGATGCCTCGTGAGCTCGACCAGCAGCCCGCCCTCGCCCATCAGCCTCAGCCCGCCGTCACGGACCTTGCCGGCCGCGAGCTCGGCCGAGTCCGACCGCCCAGCCGTCTCGCCCCGCCGCTTCAAGAGCCTGCTCTGCACCGCCCCCGACCAGCTGAAGGACAAGGACCGCGAGCTCCTCGCAGCGCTGACCGGGGCCTGCCCCGAGACGACCGCCCTGGCCGGGCACATCCGCTCCTTCGCCGCCCTGCTCACTCCCGCCGCCGACAACACCCGACACCTCGAGGAGTGGATCTCCCAGGTCCGCGACGACGACCTGCCCCACCTGCACGCCTACACCCGCGGCCTGGAACGGGACCAGCAAGCCGTGAACAACGCACTCACCCTCCCGTTCCACAACGGCGGGACCGAAGGCGTCAACACCAAGACGAAACTGATCAAACGTCAGATGTGCGGACGCGCCGGCTTCCCCCTCCTGCGTCACCGCATCCTGCTCAACTGATCCATCCCGGTTCACGATCACCAGCTACGAAAATCTTGTAAGAGCCTGATTCATGGCTCTGTCCCGTAGTCGGTGGTGACGCCGGGTGCGTCAGGGCAGGAGGATGCGGTGGCGGAGGAGGTCGAATCCGGCGCGTCCGTGCATCTGTCTCATGATCCTCTTGGTGCGGGTGTTGACGCCTTCGGTTCGGCCGTTGTGGTACGGCAAGGTGAGGCCAGCGTTGACGGCGGGTCGGTCGATTTCGAGACCGTTGGTGAGGCTGCGCAGGTGGGGCAGACCGACAGTGCGGGCCGCTGCGATCCACTCGGTGAGTTTCACGTCGTTGCCCTCGGCCGGTTTCAGCAGGGCGGCGAAGCCTCGTATGAGATGGGCGAGTGCGGTCATCTCCGGGCAGGCCGCGGTGATCTTCTCCAGCAGGGTCGTTTCCTTCGGGCGCAGGTTTTCGGGGTCGGTAAGCAGGAGGCGGCTGGCGTGACGTGGGGTGGTGACGGGGCGGTCGCCTTCAGCACGGCCCTGGTTGAGGTAACGGACCAGCAGGTTGGCGCTGCCGGTGTAGCCCAACTCGCGGATCTCCCGCAGCAGGTGGGTGACGGGCACGGCAGGGTTGGCCTGGCGCCGTTCGCGCAGGTGGTTGCGGTAGGGATCGACGAGGGTGGGGCGGTAGGAGGGGGCGATGCGCAGGGTCTGGGGTTCGGGCATGCGGGCGTAGCGTTTGACGGTGTTCAGGGCCACGCCCAGGCGGCGGGAGCAGTCGAGCAGGCCGACGCCTTGGCCGAGGAGACTGTGGACCCTGCTCCAGCGTTCGCGGGTGGTCTGCTCGCGTACTCCGCCGGGGCGTGGCGGGTTGATGGTGGCCCAGCATCCGGCGTGCGCGCGGACCTCGAGCTGGACTTTCTCGCAGAGATTTCGCCAGAGGGGTACTGGTGGGCCGTTGGCGAGGTGCCTGCTGAGCAGGTCCTTTTCCAACGGCCCCCAGCCCGAACGACGCATGCGACTTTCACCGCACATCGCTCTCCAGTGACTACTCCGTGAGTGCTGCGACGGGTCTCTTGCCGTGGATGTCCGCGTGACAAGTCCCGCAGACCACAAGGGTCTTGCGGTGTCGCGTGGTCATGAGATCTGCCCACGGCGGCCGATTGCCTGGTCGTCCGAGGTCCGCGAGCTTGGCGACGTGGTGGACTTCCACCTCGTCGATCCGTCCGCATGCCTCGCACCGTCCGGCGAGGAGCCGGGTGACCAACTCCTTGCGTTTGGTGTTGACCGGGGCCAGCCGACGGTCGTTGATGACCGTCTTCTTGTTCCGTCGTAGCGGGATCCCGCCGAACCGTCCGACCAGCGGTTTCCTGCCGATGCGTTCGACGCGGGCCTCGAAGCACTTGCGCTGCCCGTGCGCTGTCTCGATGGTGGCCGCGTGCTTGCGAGCCATCTTCGACACCGACGAGCGATGCTTGTTGGCGAGCGTCATCAGCATCGAGGTCTCCATGACCCATTGCAGCCGGGCGAGTCGGAAGACATCGCCGGCCAGCAGGTAGTACTGGACGATGCCGCGGTACTCGGACCCGTAGGTGCTGAGGATGACGTGGTCGTCCTGGTTCAGCAGTTCGGGCCGACGCGCGGGTTTGCCGCGCTTCATGTACTGGGCTTGCTTGGCAGATACCACCGAACGAGGGACGCGCAATCTGATGACCCCATTGACGGAGCGCCGTCCGCCAGAGATCTTGCGGTCGTTATGGTGCACGGTGATCTCGTAGCCGAGGAACCTCGCCGCCCGGGTGCGGGCGTGCGTGATGAGGGTCTTCTCCGGCGACAGTTCCAACCTGAGTTCCTCACGCAGGAATTGCGCCAGACGTCTCTTAATTTCCTCAGCTTCTACCTTTGGTCCGGCGAACCCGAGCAGGGTGTCATCGGCATAACGCACGTATCGCAGCCGCCGGTAGCCGGGATCATGAGTATCCATGCTGGGCATGCTGCGAAATTGCTTGCGCAGCTCCCGCACCTCGGCGCGGTCGCCGCGCTTGCGCGCGCGTTGCATAGCTGTCCACGCCCGGTGAAAGGCGCGGTTCCGCCTCCTGATCCCTCCCCGGGTGTATTCCGGGATCAGAACCTTTTCGACGTACTCATCCATCTTGTGCAGATAGATATTCGACAAGATCGGTGAAACAACTCCGCCTTGCGGACTCCCGCTGTGCGTGGCGTTCCAGACCCAGTCCTCCATGTATCCGGCTGTGAGCATGTTACGCATCAGCCGAAGGAACCTGTTGTCATGGATTTTCTCACCCAGAATCCGGAGCATGACCGAGTGGTCAAGCCGGTCAAAACACTGAGCGATATCTCCTTCAACAAACCAGGCTGTCCCCGTCCAGGTGTTGGCCACATGGCGCAGTGCGGTGTGGCAGCCCCGGTGGGGACGGAAACCGTGAGATGAGTTGGAGAACGTCGGTTCGTAATACGCCTCAAGCAGCAGGCGGATCACCTCGCCGACGAGCTTGTCACTCCACGGAGGCAGGCCGAGCGGCCGCAGCTTCGTGCTGCCCCGCCCCTTCGGGATGTAGACCCTTCGGGCCGGGCTCCATCGGTAGCGTTCGTGGCGCAGCGCGTCGATGACGTGCTCGATCTTGCCCAGCGACATGCCGTCCACGGTCTCCCCATTGACTCCAGGTGTCATCGCTCCCTTGTTGGAGTACAGACGTCCGTAAGCCAGTAGATACAACTGCGGATTGAAGAGCTGTCGATACAGTTCATTGCACGGCAGACCACGCCTGCCGCGTTCACGGAGGACACTCAACACCGTTTCGGCGCTCTGCATTTCGCATACCTCCCGAGTCGTGAGTGTCCGATCACCTGGCCCCCTTCGCCCGATGTGGACGGCTTTCCCGTCCTCCTTGGCCGGTCGTGACTCCGGCGACTACTACGGGGCCTCCGTCGCCATAGGAAGGTCTCCTCCCTTAGGCGATCCCATGTTCGTCCTTGTCGTACTTCATAGCGTGATGTAGGCGCCCAACTCATCCCCTTGAATGCCCTCGTTGGGCATCGCTCCGTGCTCCAGAGGTTGCGTTGGCCATGGCACAAAGCCATCGCAGGGCACGGCGCCGGTTTCAGATATCTTTCCGGCGGACTCGACCTTCAGTCTTCTGGGGATTTGGGTTCAGGCAATCCAGCTTTCGCCATGTCACGCGGGTCCCTCGATACCCCGTCTCTGATACCTGAGCCCGGTCATCGATTTCCTGGCATGCTGCGGTCCCCCAGGGCGATTGCAAAGTCCTGGTGATCTCGTGAGTGTGCAGGTCACGGCGGTGTGACGATGCCAGGAGGGCGCGAGACCACAGGCAACGAAGCT
>NZ_JBIAQG010000042.1:0-7878 GCF_042888805.1 Streptomyces sp. NPDC002730 | reverse complement strand
GATGTCCTCTTCGCCATGCTCCGGGACGGCACCTTCTACGAACCGCCCAAGATCGCTACCGCTTGACGAAAGCCATAGGGGCACTTTTTCAGCGCCCCAGCGGCGTGCTGGTGGGCCCGCACAACGGTGGAATCCACACTGACATCCCATGTGATCATGCCTCTGGCGTCGGCCTCGGCTTGCAAGCGCACGAACATCTGCTTCCAGGTGCCGTTGCGCTGCCAGCGCCGGAAAAGGTCGTAGACCCGGTCCCACGGACCGTACCGCTCGGGTACATCACGCCACGGCGCACCCGTGCGGGTCCGCCACCGTATGCCGTCGATCAACTGCCTCCGTGCCCAACGGGGCGGCCGGCCCGGCTTCTTGCCCTGCGGCAGCAAAGGCTCAAGCCGAGCCCACTGGATGTCGGTCAGATCACCACGCCCCACGACACGTGATCATTCACGATCATGATCAACTTTCGCAACAGGCCCTATAGTACGCGGTGTTCCAGAGCAGAGTGGTGCAGCGTGGCGCGGAGCCGGTCGATTGCTGCGGTGTCGGGCATGCGCAACTCCTCTGTGGACGGGCCGCGCGGCATGAAGCCGCGCGAGTCGTGATGGGGGCGGTCACCCACTGGCCCGCTGGTTTCGATTGCGGTGACGCTCGAATCAAGTGTCAATCGCTTCGCATGTACGCGATTCATGTGTATAGTCGTCGCTGTTCGGCTCGTACTGGAGGTGTGACCCATGGACCGTGCCCGTCTGCGGCGCCTGCTCGACTCGGAGGTCGAGGAGAGCGCCCGGCGCAATCCCCGGTCCCAGGCCGCCTACGAGCGCGCCGGGCACCTGTTCGGCAGGGTTCCGATGACCTGGATGAACAAGACGGCGGGCGCCTTTCCCCTCTACCTCGACGGGGCTTGCGGGGCGAGGGTGTCCGACATCGACGGGCACGAGTACATCGACTTCTGCCTGGGTGACACGGGCGCGATGGCCGGGCACTCTCCGGCTCCCGTCGTCGGGGCTGTCGAGCGCCGGTACCGGGACCAGGGCGGGGCCACCGCGATGCTCCCGACCGAGGACGCCGAGTGGGTGGGGGCGGAGCTCGCCCGCCGCTTCGGGCTGCCGCGCTGGTCGTTCTCGCTCACCGCGACGGACGCCAACCGCTGGGCAGTCCGCCTGGCGCGGGCGGTCACCGGGCGGCAGAAGATCTTGTTCAACAGCTACTGCTATCACGGAAGTGTGGACGAGTCACTTATCGTGGTCGGTGAGGACGGGCGGGGGGCCGGCCGCCCAGGCAATGTGGGCGCGCCCTGCGATGTATCACTGACCAGCAGGGTCGCCGAGTTCAACGACCTCGCGGGCCTGGAACGCGAGCTGGCCGAAGGAGATGTCGCGGCCGTTCTGATGGAACCGGCGCTGACCAACATCGGCATCGTCCTGCCCGAGCCGGGCTACCTCGAGGGAGTCCGGGAGCTGACCCGGCGTCACGGCGTGCTGCTGATCAACGACGAGACACACACGTTCTCCACCGGGCCCGGCGGCTGCACCAGCGCCTGGGACCTGGAACCCGACATGCTCACCATCGGCAAGGCCATCGGCGGTGGCATTCCCGCCGGCGGATACGGACTGTCGGCAGAGCTGGCCGACCGCCTCCACGGGCGCGATGACCTCGACCTGGTCGACATGGGAGGCGTCGGAGGCACACTGGCCGGCAACGCGCTGTCCGTCGCGGCGATGCGGGCCACCTTGGAGCATGTGCTCACCGATGACGCGTTCGCCCATATGTCTGCCCTCTCCGAGCGGTTCGAGGAAGGCGTTCGCAAGGGCATCGATTCCTACGCCCTGCCGTGGTCGGTGAGCCGCCTCGGCGCGCGCACGGAGTACCGCTTCGCGTCGCCCGCCCCGCGCACCGGCACCGAGTCGGCAGCCGCCGGCGACACAGACCTGGAGGACTTTATGCACCTGTGGATGGCCAACCGGGGCGTGCTGATGACCCCGTTCCACAACATGGCGCTGATGTGCCCGGACACGACCCACGCAGACGTGGACACCCATACCGCCCTGTTCACCGACGCCCTCGCCGAACTGGCCGGCTGAGGGGCCCGGCTGTGGACGACATCGACCGGGCCATCCTGCGGGAGCTGCAGGCCGACGGCCGCATCCCGTACGCCGACCTCGGGCCCAAGGTGGGGCTGTCCCCCTCCGCCGCCCGCCAGCGCCTGCAACGGCTGATCGACACCAAGGTGGTGCAGGTCGTCGGAGTCACCGATCCGATGGCCATGGGCGGCCAGGCGATGGCGCTACTGGCGATCACTGTCGACGGCGATCCCCGTGCAGTAGCGGACGAGCTCTCCCGCCGTGACGAGGTCATCTACGCCGTCCTCACCGCGGGCACCTTCGACCTGTTCGCCGAAGTGGTCTGCCAACACCCGCCCGACCTGCTGGACTTCATCAACGACGTAGTCCGCCCCGCCGAAGGCGTGGTCCGGGTGGAGAGTTTCCCCTACTTCGGCATCCACACCCACCGATTCCTGTGGGACGTCGGCTAACAAGCTCGTGCACGAGGTCGTGGGACTGGAGGCGAGCAGACCGCTGTTCCGCTGAGGCGGTAGACCCGGGCACAGATTCCGTCACAAAGAATGGCCCCGATTCGGCATCCGATCCACCCCCAGACGCATCAACCCCAGGAGGACTCGTGACCGTTACTGAAGAACGCTGGTACACCCTTGAACTCGAGGTGCGCCCCGAGCATCTGGAAGAGTTCCTCGTCACCATGAAGGCGATCGTGGCTGCCAGTCGCACTGAAGACGGTGTCCTGCAGTACGACCTACTACGCGATCGAGCAGCCGATAACCGCTTCAACCTTGTGCAACGATACGCCTCCCCACAGGCTGTCAGCCAGCACATGGCCGCGCCCCACAGCCAGGAGGGACTCGCCCGAGTGGCGCAATGGCTGGTCAACCCGTTCGTACAGACGGACTACTCCTACGTGGATGGCGACAGCCCGCAGACCTGACCATGGCGCGGACCAGCCACCGGGCGGGAAGGGGCCAAAGGCCCACGTGTCCACGACTGGGCGGCCGCAGAGCTGCCCGGGACCTAGGGCCTGGCAGTGAGCAACCCACCCATCAGCGATGGGTGGGTTGCTCGCCGCACCCTGAGCCGCCCGCCGACGTCGCCTACGCACGCTGCGAGACGACCGTGGCCGAGCGGCGCGCGTGGCTGGATCCCGCTGGGCGATGCCGCGAAGAATGAATGCGGCCTTGGACCAGAACGAAGGCCCTCGCTACGTCGGTTGAGACCGGCACATCACACCGGCCATGCTCGCCCATGCCTTCCTTGCCGCCATGGCCGCCCGGAACTTCAAAAGAGGGCCGAAGAATCGGTTCGACCACCCTCACCGTCGCAGAAATCCGACGACTCCCGGACCTTGCCCACTCCCCGACGGCACGAACGCCGCGACCCCTACCCCCGAGCACAGACTCCCATGCTCCAACCGGCGACGACACCACCAAGCCATCGCCCGAACCTGCCACTACCAGTGCCCCGCACACCCCGATCAGGGGCAGTCCGGCACTCCCACTCTCACACCAAGGAGACCCGCCATGAAGCAGCGCACCCTGGGCACCCACGGACCCCAGGTCCACCCCGTCGGCCTCGGGCTCATGGGCATGTCCGCGTTCTACGGAGCCACCGACGACACGCAGTCCCTCGCCACCATCCACCGCGCCCTCGACCTCGGGGTTGGCCTCCTGGACACCGCCGACGTGTACGGGGCCGGCCACAACGAGCGGCTGCTCGGCCGCGCCCTGGCCGGCCGCCGCCGCGACGACGTGGTGGTCGCCACCAAGTTCGGCTCCCTGCTCAACGAGGGCGGCTTCGGGGTCGACTCCAGCCCCGAGTACGCCAGGAAAGCCGTCGACGCCTCGCTGACCCGCCTCGGCCTGGACCACATCGACCTGTACTACCTGCACCGCCGCAATCCCGAGGTCCCCATCGAGGACACCATGGGCGCCCTCGCCGAACTCGTCGCCGCAGGCAAGATCCGGCACATCGGGCTGTCCGAGGTGAACGCGGACACCCTGCGCCGCGCCCACGCAGTCCACCCCGTTGCAGCCCTGCAGAGCGAATACTCCCTGTGGGAGCGCGGGCTGGAGGCGGAGACCCTGCCGACGGCTCGTGAACTCGGCGTCGCCCTGGTCCCTTACTCTCCCGTCGGCCGCGGCTTCCTCTCCGGCGCCATCACGGACACCGCCTCGCTGGCCCAGGACGACTACCGCCGCCACGACCCCCGCTTCCAGGGCGAGAACCTGCGCGCGAACCTGCGCCTGGCCGACCAGGTGCGCGCGCTGGCCGCCGAGGCCGGCGTCACCCCCACCCAGCTCGCCCTGGCCTGGCTGCTTCACCAGGGCGAGGACATTGTCCCCATCCCCGGCACCAAGCGCATCGCCTACCTTGAGGAGAACACTGCGGCCGCCGGAATCCATCTGGACGCCCGCCAGCTCGCCGCCCTCGAGGCCGCTGTGCCGCCCGGCGCCGCCGCCGGGCTCCGCTACCCTGAACAGCTGATGCACCGCGTCGACAACTGACATACCGCTCCCCGCGAGGAAGCCCGGGACCGCAGCGGCGCCCGCCGATCCCTGCAAGCTCGACGGCCGGCTCGATGCGATCGTCAGCAAAGCCGGCACCTGATTCGATTCTGACCTTCAGCCACAACACCCCTGGCGTTCGCGGGCATTCGACTGAATGGCTTCCGGTTCAGCCGGAGACGCGGGAGGTCAGGCCAAAGAAGTCGCTGATCAAGTCCGCCGCCCGGAAGTTCTGAGCGGTGCGGCCCAAGATGCGGGGGGCCCTCTTCGGTCCGGGGATCGTGTGTCCACCGCCGTGCACGGTGTAGAGCGTCACCGGCTGGTGGCCCTGCTCACGGTAGTCGGTGCGTTCCACCTTGGTACGCCCCGCCTCTGCCGCCTCCACGGGCGTGGTGGTGGGGGCGGTGGTGATGCCGTTGCGGGATGCGTAGTAGGCGGCCGTCTCCTGCGCCGACAGGCCAAGACCTCGCGGCCGGAATCCCCACATGCTGGCCATTCCTCCGGCATAGGGGACGAGGGGGTCCTTGGTGCCATGAATGAGCAGCACGGGCAGGGGCTGGTTCTGGGCCGCGTTCGGAGCGAAGTTCTCCGGGACCGGCTGGGTGGCGGAAAGGATTGCCGCGCCCGCCAGGACTGCGGGCATCTCGTGAACCAGCCGGATGACCATCTGGCCGCCGTTCGAGAACCCGACAACATAGACAGCTGAGCCATCGCCGTTGTAGCGACGCACCAGGAGATCAAGAGTTGCCCTGGCAAAGGCGACGTCGTCCACGCCATCAGTACGCGCCGCGAAGGAGGTAGAGACCCTGGCGTCGTTCCAGTGCCCCTTGTAGCCGTCGAGGTAGGCCACGATCGCGCCCGCTTCCTGCGCCCAGCGGTCGAAGGTGCCCGCTGTGAAGACACGGAACTTGGCCGCATCCTGCTTCGACCCATGAAAGACCAGCACTACCGGCGCCTGCTCGGTTGGCGATCCCGGCCTCACGAGAGTGAACGTACGTGTCGCGCCCCCTACCTGAACTGTCTCCTGCTGGTGGCCGTTCGTGCGTGTCGGGTTCACCGGGACTCCAAAACGGGATGTGCAGCTACCCTCCCCTGAGGAGAAAGCCTGCAGTACGCGGATAAGAAATCCGATCGGTTGATCTATCTACCACTCCGCGCTTTTCGAAACCGCCCACGCGCTCCCCGCCGCGGACGCCTTCAGTTGTGCTGAACTGGCATTCTTTGCCCATTACATAGGGCCGCGCTCCTCGATCCCTGGGCCTTTCTTGAGATGGCCCGCCATCAGTGCGGCATGCTCCTGCCGGAGTGGATTCGCCAGGCAGAGAAGGACCAGCCTCAGCCCATCAGTGGCTTCGCCGGCCTTCTCCGTCAGGACCTTGCCGCTGTCACCGCCGACCTCACCCTTCCCTGGTCCTCCGGCATCGTCGAAGGCCACGTCAACAGACGTGAAAACCATCAAGAGAGCCATGTACGGACGGGCATCGCTCCGACAAACACAGATGCCCATTCTGCGCCTTCTCCTGTCCAAGAGCTGTTGCCCAGTACACCGTGACACTTTTCGGAACCGGAGTCAGGCTACGACGCACACCGGGCGACTGCAGTGCACGCGGCTGCAGTGGTTGCCGAGTTATTGACAGCTTTCACCGACCACCGGTGCGGCCGCTGGCACCCTTTTGTCCCGAAAGGCGTCCGCGAAACTTTAGGGGAGCCTCCTATTTGGCTAGCAGGTGAGCGGTCAGTCGTGAGAACAGGGGAATGGCCGCTGCGAGTGCTTCCCGTTCGCTGGAGGTGAGAACTTGATGGATGGCGGCGCCGAGCCAGTCCTCGCGGCGTTGGCGTTCTTCCGCCAGGCGGCTACGCCCCGTTGACGTGAGGTGCAGCAGCAGCTTGCGCCCGTCACTGGGGTGAGCTTCGGCGCGCACGAAGCCGCTATTGAGCAGTCTCTTGACCGCTTTGGCCACCGCCTGATGGCTGACTCCACGCTGCTGCGCGATGTCGGTGGCGATCTGCGGGCCGCTGCGGTCCAGGTATCCCAGCACCGCGGCCTCGCCAGGGGCCATAATGTCCCCGGCGCGCACCACGCGGACCAGGCGTCCCACGACCAGGCGGAGCTCTTCGGCCAGCTCGTTGTCGTCCAGGGGGTCACCCAATCCAAAATCTGCAACCAAGTTGCACAGTCTGAGTTACATCGTTTCGTGAGGAGGACCCGAGAACCGCAAGGGGGCCTCACCCGCAATGTCAGCCCTGCCCGCCCACGAACCGACATCCGCCACCTGGCTAGCACTCCAGTGAGAATTCGTGTCCTGACCCGGTTCTTCCCGTTGACCGGTCACGGTGGGGATTGCTGAAGCCGAATACTGAGCTGGGGAGTTGGAGTCGACGCCGCGGGATCTGGTGATGCGGGCACGAATGGTCGAGCTGAGCTGGTCCGGCCAGGATCGTCGACACGTCCAGGACACGAACCCCGCCCAGCGGGCCATCGGACATGATGTATTCCTTTCACGTCGGACCTCGTACCTGGCCTGGAACCAGGGCGTTCGCCACAATGCCCTGCCGTGGGAGGATCGGGAAGGCAGGATGCGAGTTCACCAGTGAAAGGTTCTGCCTTTATGATCAACCGATGCGGGTGGAGAGAGCGCGGTACCTCCTAGCCTCCCCGTTTCGCTTCGGATGGCTGAGCTGGGCTGATGGCGGTGGACCGGTAGCGTGCCACTTGTCGCTGTCGATCTGTATGACGGGTGCTTCCTCTACTCCTTCGATGACCGCCGCATGCTCCTGTGCGACCTCGACGAGTACTGCCCCGGAATTCATCTTGGAGGCTGACCGGCTGCCAGGATCCCGGCGCTATATGGCGCCGGAGGAGTTCGTCAAGGGCTCGACTATCGACATCCGAACGACCGTGTATCTGGACCGGGCATGCCGGGAACATGGGACGTTCAGGGTGCGCTGGCGGTCGAAGGCGCGTTGGTCGCCGTTGTTCCGGTTTCCCGACTCCCAGCAGATCCAGGTGGAGCGTTTGGGCCGCAAGTGAGGCCGCGTCAAACTTCCGAAGCTGGGATGGGTTTGTTTCCGCTGGTCCCGGCACGTGGGTGGTGAGAGATCCGGTCTGTCACCGTGTCGAAGAAGTCGGGGCAGCGGTTCGTGTCGTTCCTTGTGGACGATGGCGCGGCACTCCATGAGCTGGATCACGCGTCGCGTCACAGACCGGCGTGCTGAGGCGTCCCCCGGAGTGTGGACACGGGGGTTCATGCTGCGAGTGTGAGTTTACGTGCTCTCTGCTGTTGTTGTTCGAACTCGGCTGGCGAGAG
>NZ_JBIAQG010000041.1:0-8859 GCF_042888805.1 Streptomyces sp. NPDC002730 | reverse complement strand
AGGGCGGCGAATTGGCCCCAGAGTGGTTCGGTCAGCCATGATGGCAGTACAGGCACAGGTCTCCCCGGTGATCACAGAGCGTCGCAACTCCATGATCGCCAAGACCTGTGCCTGTCTTGCTGCCGGGGTCCCACCACCGCGCCTATCTGCGCAGCCTCTATGCACTGCCTTTCGACGCGCCCCTTCCCCTGAGGCCGGTAGGCCGCCAGGACGTCGATGTCGAAGCCGTAGGACGAGGCGAACGCGACCGCCTCGGGATGCAACGGCACCGCCTTGCCCGGTCCGACATGCCGCTTGACCACGGTCTTCGTCCGGTCGTAGACCACCGTGGCCGGAGTACCGCCGAAGTGCTCGAACGCCCGGCGGTGGCAGTCGAAGAACGTCGCCAGGTCCTGCGACGTGGTGAAGCAGCAGAACGGGTCCCGCACATAGGGCAGGACCATGTGGAACGAGTACACCTTGGCGATGCCCGCGTGCGCGAGGATGCCGCCCTCATCTCCCCAGTCGACCTGGGCCTGCCCGCCGGGCACCACCTCGAACCGGCGGTGCAGTCCGAACAACTTGCCGTCGTCCAGGCCGAGGTCGGCCCGGATACGGGGTCTTACCTCGGCGACATACATCTTCACGCGCTGGTAGTGGCCCTCGAAGCCGTACTGGTCGTCGAGTCGCTCGTGGATCACCGCGGCCTTCAACTCGATGTCCGAGCGCAGCCACGCGTCCACCACCGGCGCCAACTTGGCTATCTTGCGGGGCTGGGTGCCCTTGCGCGGCGGCGCGCTCGGCACCACCGCCCCCTCGGCGGCCAGGTACTTCTTCACCGTCCGCCAGTCGTGCCCGGTCTCCCGGGCTATCGCACTGATACTCACGACTGCCTCATGCAGGACGCGGAGCCTTCGCAGGTCCATCCATTCCTCCGGATCCAGGATCATAAGAAGCGGTCACCCTTCGGACTCGTCTGCTTGGCCGCTGACGAACCGAAGGGTGATCGCCCCCTGCCTCGAACGTCTCTACGACGCGCCGAGAGCTCTGGACGTGAGGGTGTACGCCGCTATGGAGATGAGGGTGTACGCGGACAACCGGCCCGCACCCTGGCCGCCGCACGGGGCCTTGGTGATGCAACCATCCACGGATATCTCGGACAGTTCCAGGCCGATCATCCGGTCGTACGCTTCCAGCGCGAGAACATGCACCACTTCGGATATCCCCTGCTCGGCCCACTCTTTGACACGTCGACGGATGGTCCGGTCAGAGCATCCGGGGCTGGAGACCCGTTCGTAGCCCGAGCCGTGGACCAAGGCGAGCACCACGTACTCGAACACCGTCCGGTCGGGGACACGGCGCACGGCTGTCCTTCGTGATCACTGAGCGTAGAGAGCTCCATGATCACGTGGACCCGTGCCCGTTCTGAAGCTCATCCCATCTCCCGGGCACCTGCTGCCGGACCGGTCTGAGAAAGAAGTTCAGTCACCCGTTGCCCCGTCGGTCCGCTCCCGTAGGAAGTCGGCGTGGCCGTTGTGGCGGGCGTACTCCTGGATCATCAACACGTAGACCCAGCGCAGGCTGAGGGAAACTCCGCGAGAGGACATGAAGGTCTCGTCGAGGTCGTGCCCGGCCGCCGCCGCGTCGCACGCTTTGACCTCGGTCTGGAACATTCCGAAGTCCCTCTTCGCATCGGCTGCGTGAACTCCGTCGAATCCCTCATTGCCATCTGACGGGCCGGTGAAGACATCACCGATAGCCTCACCTGCGAAGCTTCGCCGGAACCACCATCGCTCTACCTCCGCATGTGCCGGACCAAGCCAAGGAGGGTGAGGTTCGACGGCTCTACGGTCGTCCGCGCCAATTGGGCTGGCTCAAGCCCGGCGCACTTGGCCAGCAACGTTTCCCGGTGCCAGCTCAGCCAACCCTCCAACATCTGACGCTCAGTTACGGTACCCAGGCCGCCTAGCTGCTTGGTGCGCTCGACCGGTGGTGCTGTCCATGTCATGCATCCACCCTGCACCGCCCTCTGGGAGGGTTCAAGCAGGCAAAATGGCAGCGCGGCCAGGCCGTCCTTTGTGATTACTGAGCGTAGAGAACTCCATGATCACGTGGACCCGTGACCATTCTGATGCCCCCGCCACCTCCCGGGCGCCTATTGCCGGTCGGCCTTAGGCGCTTCGGGCTCCTCACTCCGCAGGAGACCGGCGAGCGTGGCGAGTGAGGGACTGAGGACGCCGGCGACCAGTGCGTCCAGCCCCGCCTGGATGAGTCTGTCAGAACCGATGTGTCTGCCGGATGCCCTCTCGCGCGCAAGGTGGCTGAGTCGGTTGAGGGCGTCGTCCTGGGGCATCTCGGGCTTCTTCGTCGGTAGCGGGGGCAACGAACTCTCGCACGACCGTCGACGCTGTCGCCATCGTGTTCACCAACAGGTTCTGGCAGTGGCCGTCCCTCGCCACCTCGTTCAGCTCAAGCTCGGCCCGTTGGTTCCGTTGGTTCCGTTGGTTCCCGTGTCCGGGGCAGCATGTCGGACGGAGCCCCGGGTTCAGACAGTGCGCAGTACGGCGACCACTTTGCCGAGAATGGCCGCGTCATCGCCGGGGATGGGTTCGTACGCTGGGTTGTGCGGCATCAGCCACACCCGGCGAGCGTCGCGTCGCAGCCGCTTGACGGTGGCTTCGCCGTCCAGCAGGGCGGCGACGATGTCGCCGTTCTCGGCATCGGGCTGGCGCCTCACGGTGACAATGTCGCCGTCACAGATGGCCGCGTCGATCATGCTGTCCCCAACTACCCTCAGCGCGAACAGCTCACCCTCTCCGACCAGCTGGCGCGGGAGTGCGTAAGTGTCCTCGACGGCTTCCTCCGCCAGGATCGGGGCCCCGGCAGCGATCCGACCCACGAGCGGAACCTGAGCCATCGCTGGCCCGGCGTCGCCTGATGGGAAGCCTGCGGTCCATGGGGTGCGGACACGGTAGGCACGCGGCCGGTGGGGGTCGCGGTAGATCACGCCTTTGCGTTCCAGGGCCATGAGCTGGTGCGCGACAGACGAGGTGCTGGCGAGCTTGACCGCTTTGCCGATCTCCCGCATCGACGGAGGGTAGCCCTGCCGGTGAACCTCCGTTTCGATGAACTGGACGATGGCCGCCTGGCGGTCGGTGAGCCCTTCGGGGTTGACGCGAATTCCTGGCGGCCGCCCAGGGCGACCTGCTGCTTCAGCTGCGTACATGTGGTACTCCCCGTTCGGGATCATGCAGAGCTGGACAGTAACCCGGCAACCACCACCTGGGGAACACCTATTCGGCAAGGGCCGATGCTCCTGCGGCTGGCGGCGGCGTCAGCCGCCATTCTGTGTGTAGTGGCCCGCGAGCCCCTCCGCGATGTCGAGGAGGGTCTTGGTCATAGGTTCCTCGTAGATGGCGCCGGCGACCTTCTCGGGCAGCGGTTCCCCATTGATCAACATCGTCGGCGTTCCCGGGCCGCCGCACCGCTCGTAGGCGGCCTGCGAAGCGGTCACGAAGTCCGTGTAGCGCATGCCTTTCACGGCCGATTCGAATCGCTTGCCACGCAGGCCCGGCACTTTGGAGGCGAGCTGCAGAAGGTAGGCATCGGTGTATCCGTCGACCTCCTCGGCCGACTGATTCGCGTAGAGAACAGCGTGGTACTCCTCGAACTTTCCCTCTTCGAGGGCGGCGCGCAGCGCGTTGACGGCCTTGCGGGAGCCGTGGCCTCCCAGGCGGTCGTCCAGTAACGATGCCAGCGTGTATTGGATTTTCAGCTTTCCCTGCTTGGCCCGGGCGTCGACTTCCGGGGCCCCGCCTGTGAGCTCGAACTCCTTGCAGTAGGGGCAGCGCGGATCCTCGTACAGCCCGATGACGACGCGGGCGTCAGGGTTTCCGACGGTGATCGTCGTTCCGTCGGCTTCAAGCCGCTCCGGCAGCTCGGCGAAGGAGGTCTGTTTTGCTACCGGGCGATCGGTGTCGGACCGGTCCGCCTGTGCTGCCCTGACGCCGCACCCCGCCCCATGAGTGCCAGCCCCACCGCGGCCGCCATGACGACGGCGATACGTCTGTGTCTTGTACCGTTGACCTGCATGTTGATGCCCCTCCCCTTTGATCGTCGGCCCACGCTACCTGCTGCAGGGCACCACGGCAGAGCGACTTCTTTTGCGCCGTGGACGGTCGGCTCTGCTCCCCCGGAGCCCGGCATCGCAGGGCCTTCAGGCGGAATGTGCGAGCAGATTGGCCAGGACCAACACGGCCCACATTGCTGGTATGGGCTCGTTGACTGAACTAACAGCGGGGTTTTCGCTGGTCAGCTGAGGTTCTGCTAGCTTCCCGGCATGCTTGAAGGTGGTAGTTCAGAAAGGGACTTAGCGAGCTTTTTGCTGCCGGAAGTGGGGCAGCTCGTCGAGACGGGGAGCCCTTGGGCGCCCTACCGGATGCTCGACTCAGGGATCGAGTTCAGCTTCGATGCCACGCTCCTCCTCGAGATTGAAAACTCGAAGGCTCGATCAGCCGAGGTCGTGTCGCTGGGACCGCTCACCACCCTTGCGATCACGGATGGCTTGGACGATCGAAACGGCCCCTGGGCCGCAGCGACTTGGTTGGCGCCATTTCGTGACGTGGCATCAGGACACTGACAGACAGGTCTGCGTGGGCTCTTCAGCCTCACCGAGGGATGATCAAATCGGTGAGCTGCGCCGCAGTTGGCATCCGACCGCGGTTGAAGACGACCGCGACGAACAGCACCACCACCGGCAACAAGGGGACGAGTGCAGCCTCGGGCAACCCGAGGACGGCCGCACCAGCCATGACCAGCACGACCACGAGCCCCACCACGACCATCCGCAATCGCTCCCTCGGCGCGGCCGGAGTCACACCGGCGATTTGATCTGCGTCGAGAAGGTCGTCGATGCGGCCCTCGGCGTAGCGTTCGGCGATTGTCAGCAGCATCACGATGAGGTCTTCAAGGGCGCGGCCCGGCTCGGAGTCCTGCCGCGCTTCGGCCCTTCGTAGCGCGCCTACCACCAGTGCGGCATGCGCCTTAAACTGCCGCTCGTTGTGCTGTCTGGCTCTGGCGCGGCGGGTGCGATGTGCCCTCCAGATTGCTTGCTCGACCGGTTGCATGGAAACTCGCGGGATCTGGCAGTCCGGCTGGGTTTCCTCCCAGCGGCGGAGAACTGTGGCGCACTGGGCTGCGACCGTCAGCAGTGCAACGGTCGGCCAACAGCGCCGGCACTCCATTCGCGGACCCTCCTTGTCCGGGTACCCAGCGAGAGCCTCCAGGTCATAGGCGGCGTGCGTCGCGGCGCTGCCGGTGCTGGTCATGTTTGTGCGCTTGATGAGTAGCACTTCGGCGACCAAGAACAGGGCGAAGGCCAGGAGGTTCGCTGCTGTGCCGATGTCACGCACCGACATCGGCACTGCCACGATGCTGCTGAGCATTTCTTGCACCACGCCAGGCTTCGGTCCCGGATCCGCGCTCAACCGCAGATGCTCCCAGTCAGCCATGTCGTCGACGTTCACCAAGACTAGTAGCAGCAAGACAAACCGGAGTGTCTTGATTGGCATGGCCAGGGGCAGAGCGCGCCACCACCGCACGACATACCGAGGGGCCAATCCGTGGCCGTCGACCCGATCTTGTATTCGAGGCGGCAGCAGCAGTATCTGCGTCAGAAGCGGAGCAGCTCGACGCACCCCCGAGGCGGCGCGCAGTCGCTCGAAGCGCTCCAAAGACCGCAACCACCGGCGCTGAACCGGTCCAGGAATGAGGAGCAGAGCGATCGCGACCCCGAGCACCAGCTCGCTACCCACGATGAGAAGACCGTTCGTCAACACATCGACAGTCTCACGTGTCCCACCGACAGCGACGCCCGGAACGCGATGAACCGACGACGGCGCTGGCGCATTCGGCACGAATCTGATGCAGATGGCAGCACGCCTGACCCAGACGCGCCCATGTAAGCGCGCCGCAGCCCTGTGCTGCTACAAGCGACTCGTCCGCTTCACCATGTAGGACGCGGTCTTAGTTCAGAGAAAGCGCGACATAGGCGAGCGGACGCAGAACGACGGGGTTGCCTTCGTCGAGCCGGCCCCCGTGCGGTCCGGTTGCCGGCCGGGGCAGTCGGTTGATTATCAAGTGGGCGATCAGGTTTGAGATCAGCGCGAAGGGCGCGAAAATGATTAATGAGAGCGGGCTCCACCAGCCCTGAGCCAATGTCTTGGTGGTCAGCGCGCGGTTGATTGCCCGCCCGCAGGGACGGCAGTACGGGCCGTCGACTTTCTGGAAGCGCATGTAGAAGACGAATGCCTGGTGCGCGCGGATGGGGAACGTCGTCACAGGCAGTGCACCGCAGACCTGGCACCCGAGCGGCGGTGCGGAAGGCAGCGTCTGACCATACGTGAAGTCAGTCGGCCCGGGTGCAGGACCTCCCGGTGCCGCAGCTGCGGGATACTCGCCCGGCGATCCGTAGGGGGCGCCGGAAAAGTGTGCCGGATGACTCGGATATGGGGGCGGCGTGGTCATGAGTGGATCTCCCTGGTGGCTGTACTGGTTGCTGCGTCACCGCGAGCGCCGCTCGTCCGGGGTGCCGCCCCGTCGGGGAACCTCCCGTACCGCGCGGCCGCGCCGGTGAGTTGTCTGCCCATCTCAGCGCCGCGTGCCGGGCCGGGGCACCGGACGCCGTGCTGAGCTTGCCTTTTAACCTCTGCGGCTGTCGCGCTCGATGATGCTCTCGGGTCGCCTGGTCATTTTCCCGACGTCATAGCGGGTCGCGGGGCGGCGATTTTTGGAGCCAAGTGGCCTTCCTGGTCCGGGTGTTGAGGGTTTCGGTGCACGGGCCGGACAGTGCAGGTGCGGGCGGAGGTTCCGAAACCCCCGGCGGACACGGGCCGGGGTGAGCCGTGCGGGCTCGGCCGGCCTCTCCCAGGGGCGGCGGAGATCCGCCACGGATTCGCGGGTGAGCCGGAGCTGGGTGTGGGCGGCGATCACGAGCCACGTCCAGCGGGCTCCGGCGTACGGGGTGCGGATCTTCGGGCGGGTCCACCCCAGAGTCTGCTTCATCAGCCGGAAGGTGTGTTCCAGGTCGAAGCGCCGCAGGAACGCCAGCCAGCGCACGTCGACGTGTCCTCGCCGCTCAGGCCGGTGGCCGACGACCACAGCCAGAGCGGCAGCGGGTCTCCGCCGCCGGGAAGGCGGTCGACCTGGAGGCGGATCAACGTGCCTTCGATGACCGGGAGTTCGCCGGTGTGGTCGATCCACGCGGATCGGGTGGTCAGGCGGGGGTGGATGCGGTCCCAGGCCATCGCGCGGGCAGTTCCGTACCGGTCGGTGACCTGCACCGTGGCCGCGTCCGGATCGCCCCAGGTGTCCGGTTTGACGAAGCGGAACTCCTTCCCGTGCTTCGGCGGCCGCCTGCCCTGCGGCGGGGAGATCCACGGAACCGGGACGGGCTTGCGCATCACCCGGTCCGTGCGCATCCGGCCCAGGACCTCCACCGGCAGCCCGGCCAGGAGGTGGGCCATGCGCGGGGCGTCGTAGCCGGCGTCGAACACGATCAGGATGTCCCGGTCGCCGAGGTGCCAGCGGCCCATCTCGATGAGATCGATGACCACCCGGCGGACCTGGGCGGCGGTGACCTCGGCTACGTCGTCGGCCGGGCCGAGACGGACGGCGTCCAGCAGTTGGCACCAGGACGTCCGGCCCGATTCCAGGGCGGCGACGAAAGAGTACGGCCAGCCGGGCACGAACTGGTCCGAGGACCGTCCGCTGCGGCCGTAGACGTGGCAGAACAGGCGGTCGGCGCTGGTGGGAGCGTCGGGGCGGAGCCAGTTGCTGACGTCGACCGCGAAGACCAGGCGGCCGTCGGCGGCGTGCGGCATGGGCAGGCCGGCCAGCACCTGCCGCAGACGGGGCACGTCGATGTTCCCGCTGTTCAGGGCGTCGTACATGGCGCCGTGCCCGCGCCGGTGCTCAGCCACCAACGTCAGGTCCACCGGCGCTCTCACCGGTCCGTCCGCACACAGCAGCGCATCCGTGAGGTCGAACAGTTCGTCCCCGCGAGCGGTCAGACAGTCGAATAAGTCCTCCCGGAAGCGTGACGCTTTCGCGAACGCTTCCCCCGGAACATGATCAGGTAGCAGACTCACCTTCACGGCCTTCGTCGTGGTCACGTGCATCCTTGGTCGGAGCACATGATCAGACGAAGGCCGCCTCAGCGTCCGGCGAACACCCAGGTGAGCGGCCTAGTTCGAGGAGCATTTCGACTCATCGATAGCCTGCATCACTATGATGCGCGCTTGGATCCTGCCGATGCTGCTTGTGCTCAGCGGCTCAGCCGTCGCGACTGGGCAGATCTTCAAGGGGAGCCCCGGCACGGCCGCAGCACTCCTGCTGGCGTTCCTGGCGCTCGCCAGCGTGAACTCACCCCTGATCTTCCCGAGGTCGATCGGTGCGCAGGAGGCACAACGCCGCAGCACGGTCGACGGCCGACCGGTCGTCTTCTGGCGGCCGGGCTGCAAGTACTGCATACGACTGCGCATCCGGCTGGGCCGCAGCGCCCGCCAGTTGCATTGGGTCAACATCTGGCGCGACCCGGCAGGAGCCGCAGCGGTGAGAGCAGCCAACGACGGCAACGAGACCGTGCCGACCGTCGTCGTGGCGGGCCAGCTACACACCAACCCCGATCCCGAATGGGTGCGCGAACAGCTCTCCCCTTCCGCGTGATCAGAAACCGCGCCCTAAGGAGAGGTACCCGCAGACAAAAGCGCACAGAGGTTAAAAGACAAGCTGAGCTTGTTCTTTATCTACCAGGACCTACCGGGTCTGCCGATGGCCTTGAGGGTCTCGGGGCGTTTGACGGTCTTGCCCACGTCATAGCGG
>NZ_JBIAQG010000040.1:0-9022 GCF_042888805.1 Streptomyces sp. NPDC002730 | reverse complement strand
CTCCAACTGCTCTGCAATCTCTGCGGGAGTGAAGAGTTGAAGGGGCAGGAGCAGGACCTGCCGTTGCCGGGGCGGCAGAGCCTTCAGAGGGCGTTAAGTCCGAACTCACCTGGTTTGTGATCGCTCGATCGTGGTACTGATCGCCGTACGAGCCAGCCGTTCGTCATGCGCATGCTGGGATGCGGGCATGGACCGAAGACCGTATCCGAGCGACTTATCGGATGAGCATTGGGCATTGATCGAGCCATTGATCACGGCCTGGAAGCAGGACAGGGTGGCACGGTCGGCGACCGTGATCCCGGGGCCTGCGATCTGAGGGAGGTCGTGAACGCGAGCTTCTACCAGAACCGGACGGGATGTCAGTGGCGCTACCTGCCCCACGACTTCCCGGCCTGGTCGGCGGTGTTCTACTACTTCGGCCTGTGGCGCGGAGACGGTCTTGACCAGCGGATCCAGGAACTCCTGCGCTGCCAGGTGCGAGAGAGAGCCCGGCGATTAGAGGACCCGTCCCTCGTGATCATCGACACCCAGTCCGTCCGCGCGGCCGCCGGTGTCCCGAAGACCACGACGGGGCTGGACGCCAACAAGAGGGTGTCGGGCCGCAAGCGGGGACTGGCCGTCGACGTTCTGGGGCTGATCATCGGCGTCGTCGTGCTGGCCGCGTCCGCCCACGACAACGCCGCCGGCACCGCCCTGCTCGACCAGGCAGCCGAGCGGTGCGGGATGCGGCTGGAGAAGGCCCTGGTGGACCAAGGCTTCAAGGACGAGGTTCTCATCCACGGTGCCCTGCTCGACATCGACATCGACATCGACATCGACATCGACATCGACATCGAGGTCGTCCGCCGCAACCCGGGCGACCAGGGCAAAGGCTTTGTCCCGCAGCCCAAGCGGTGGATCGTGGAGCAGGTCAACGGCACGTTGATGCTGCACCGCCGCCTGGCCCGCGAGTACGACCACCGGCCCGACACCTCCACCTCGCGCGTCTACTGGGCCTCGATCGCGAACATGGCCCGCCGCCTCGCCACACCGAGTCCGTCCTGGCGCGACTCCCTCGGGCTGGCCGCGTGAACGTCATCGAGCTCCTGGCCGACCTTCAGGCCCAGCACGACGAGACCACAGCCCGGGCCGGTGAACTGCGCGACCAGATCCAGCACTTGACCGCCGCCCTGGCCGAGACCGAGGCGCGACTTGCGGACCTGGCCACCACCCGGAAGGTCATAGCCGAACTCGCACCGACTGAAGGCCAATCCGCACCGCCCGAGACGAACACCTCCTACCAGGCCATCGTGAACACCTTCACCCAGCACCCCGACCAAGAGTTCCGAGCCCGTGAGCTGCACGAACTCCTCGGCATGCCCACCGACGAGGCATCCGTCAACATCACCCGCAGCCGTCTCGGACGCCTCACCCGCCAAGGCTTCCTCACGGGGTCTGGCCGGTAATGCTGCTGGCTTGAGCTCTTTGGTCACGCGTCGGTAGCCGGGCGCCACCTGGCTGCCCTTGTTTGCCGAGCCCGCCGTCGTATCAGCTCCCGCGGATGGGCCAGCCCGCATCGCGTAGCGGCGACGGATACCGGAACGGCCCCGGACCGCTGGTTGCGGTTGCGGTCCGGGGCCGTTCGCCATGTCTTGCGCACACCGACGGGAGGGCTGGGCTGATCAGCTTCGGTACGGGTCGGCGTACGGTTCGAGGGACTGGCGGACCGCCTCCTGTACAGAGTCCATCCGCGGTCCGGGGCCGTAGAAGCGCGCCCTGGCCTTTCCGTGCGGGATGAGCCAGCCCAGGCGGACGAGCTCGCGCATGTCGCGGATGGCCTGCTGATCGGAGAGGTCGGCGTCCTGCTGATAGACGGTGCGTCGCACCTTCGATCCCCAGAACGCCGGCAGCAGCGCGTAGACGACCCGCTCGTCCAGGCTCATCTCGGCGGCGGCTTCGCCCAGGTGGATCCAGGCCCGCGAGAGTAGGTCAGTACGGCGCTGGGCCTGCTGAGCCTGCCGGTGGTGGGCCTCCAGGCAGAAGCGGATCCACGGGTGCGTGTCCCGCCCCGGGCTCCAGTTCGGGCCACCGACCTGCTCAAGCACGCGGTAGTAGCCGTAGGTGTTCTGGCCGCGGCCGAGCCACTCCTCGATGGAGGAGAACTCCGGCGGCATCAGCGCCTCGCGAGCGAACACCAGCGTCGACAGGGCGCGGGACATGCGCCCGTTGCCGTCCTTCCAGGGGTGGATGTTGACCAGGTTCAGATGCGCCATCGACGCGCGCACGTGCACAGGAGCGTCCAGGTCGCCATCGTTGAGCCAGTCGATCAACTCCCTCGTCAGGTCGGCTACCTGCTCGAAGTCAGGGGCGGTGTAGGCCGGCACGAGCGGGTCGTCGGGGCTGGTGACGAAGACCGGCCCGTCCCGCCAACGGCCCGGCCGCTTGTCCAGGTGATGACCCTGCAGCATGAAGTGCAGACCATTGAGCAGGCCCGCGTCGTACCGGAAGCCGTCGTCCGCGTCCGCGAGGGCCTGGATGTACGTCATCGTGCGCTGATAGCCCTCCAGCTCCACCCGGGTGCGGTCCTCGGTCTCCAGCGGTTCCTCACCGGCCATCAGCGCCTCGACATCGTCCACGGTCGCGGCGTAGCCCTCAATCGTGTTCGACCCGGCGATCGCCCGCGCCGTCAGATTCCGCCGCAACTGCCCGGACCACCGGGGTTGCGCGCGCAGCTGATGCCGCAGCCGTATCCGCATCTCCTCGATCTCCTCGAGGACGCGTAGATCCTCGGCATCCAGCGACGGCGTCTCATACAACATGACCCCATGCCACCATGACACCATCATCATGTCAACCAGACACCGTGTGCTCGCTCCCGTTTCCGTGCGGGCGGGGCCGGCTGAACCCGGCACCCGGCTGCGCCGACGGGCAGGCCCGGACATACACCGGCGCAGGCTCCTTGGCCGATCGGGTGTGATGCAAGGACCAGCGGACCGCGGGGAGATCCTCGGCGGCGTGTGGCCGTTTGCCTGACCGGCCGTGCGGGCCGGAAGGTCGACTCCCGGCTCCGCGCGACCCGGCGCAGCGTTCAGTACTGTTCGGTCTCGACGAAGCTCGCGTCCGTGTCGCCGAAGGCGGCGGCGGTCGGGTCGAATGCGGGCGGGCTGTCCTTGAGGCCCATGCCCATGCCGGCCAGCTTCGCCTTGACCTCGTCGATCGACTTCGCACCGAAGTTGCGGATGTCGAGCAGGTCCGCCTCGGAACGGGCGACAAGCTCACCGACCGTATGGACGCCCTCGCGCTTGAGGCAGTTGTAGGAGCGGACGGTGAGCTCGAGCTCCTCGATCGGCAGCGCCAGATCGGCAGCGAGCATGGCGTCCGTCGGGGACGGACCCATGTCGATGCCCTCGGCGTCGATGTTGAGCTCGCGCGCCAGACCGAACAGCTCGCCCAGGGTCTTACCGGCCGAAGCCATGGCGTCACGCGGACGCATGGCCTGCTTGGTCTCAACCTCGACGATCAGCTTGTCGAAGTCGGTGCGCTGCTCGACACGGGTCGCCTCGACCTTGTACGTGACCTTCAGCACCGGGCTGTAGATGGAGTCGACCGGGATACGGCCGATCGGCTGGCCCACCTGCTTGTTCTGCACGGCGGAGACATAGCCGCGACTGCGCTCGACGGTCAGCTCCATCTCCAGTCTGCCCTTGCCGTTCAGCGTGGCGAGCACCAGGTGCGGGTTGTGCACCTCGACACCGGCCGGCGGGGCGATGTCAGCAGCGGTGACCAGGCCGGGACCCTGCATACGCAGGTACATCACGGCCGGCTCGTCGTGCTCCGAGGAGAGGTCCAGCTGCTTGATGTTCAGGATGAGGTCGGTGACGTCCTCCTTGACGCCCGGCACGGTGGTGAACTCGTGCACGACACCGTCGATCCGGACGGACGTGACAGCCGCACCCGGGATCGAGGAGAGGAGCGTACGGCGAAGGGAGTTACCGAGCGTGTAGCCAAAGCCCGGCTCCAGCGGCTCGATGACGAACCGGGAGCGGAACTCGTCGACGACCTCTTCGGTCAGCGAGGGACGCTGAGCAATCAGCATGAGGTAAGGCCTCCAGCTATTTGACGCCGTAAACACCGCACGGTATCGGCAACACGACCTGCACGAGGCCGCACCGCCCGACGCTGCCCAAGTGCCATCTCAGCCGCCTCGGCCATCTTCCCGAACGGTCGATGACGCGCTGCGCGCCGATACGCCGTATGCGGGGCTCGGCCCCGCTTCTTGAGCCTCTTCCCCAACCGGGCCACGCTATCCAGCCGGACATCAACGGGGCGGGCTGACCGCCCAGTTCGGCCGAAAGATCCACGACGCTCCGCTCAGGCCGCCGCGGTTCGCTGAGGTACGGCGGCGAACGCGCCGGGCGCCTGCTGCCACGAGCCGGTGCACATCTGTGCTGCCAGAGCCTCGCTGGTCAACGGCCGCGGCCCGTTCCAGCTGTCGCTGGTCTCAGAACGGGTGCGGCTCGCCACCGGTGGGAGCCTGCGCCTGCCCGGCGGGACGGGACTCCGCGACAGAGGCTGGTCCCTGGCAGGGCGGGCGCCGCCCGCGCTGCGGGTGACCTTCGTGACGGCCACCTTCGCGCAGGTGAGGGAGGCGGCGTTTTCGCCGGCCTGTCGCCACAGCGAGCAGCCCAGCGCTGGCCCGAAAACAGCCGGGGCACACAGGTCCTCAGCCGGATCAGTCTTCGTCGTGGTGGTACCGGCCCGCCCGGTAGTCCGCCATCAGCATGTACCCCACATCGCTCCCCTGCGGCTGCCTCCCGGGACCGGCGGGCCGCTCGGACTCCACCGCCCCGAAGTCCACCGTCCGGGTCGCTTCCGTTGCGTGCTTCTCCTCCGCCCGCCGCGATCGAGTGGAGAACCGTGATCGGGAGTCGGCATGGATGTGCGTCTTTCTGCCTGCTCCTGCGCGCATCGCAGACAGGGCGCGGCCTAAATTCCTTGCTCCGTCAGCTTGTCGGCTCTGGCCCGTATCAGTTGTCGGACGAGGAGGGCGGATCGTGAGGGTTGGCTGTCCTGACGGTGGGTCAGGCACAGGTGTACGGGGCTTGTGTCGTGCAGGGGAAGCCAGACCAGGTCGGGGATGTCGGCCGAGGTCTCGAAGCGGGGGAGGAGGCCGAGCCCGGCACCCTGCCCGACCATCACCTTGACGGTGCGTGCCGACATGGCCTGGATGACGACGTCGGGACCAGCCACATGCCGGTGCAGCATCTCCCACATCACGGTGCCCGTCCGCATGGTGACGATGGGCCAGGCCTCGAGGTCGTGCCAGTGGACGTGGCTGCGCCCGGCGAGGGGGTGGTCGGTGAGCGTGTAGATCCCGACAGGAGCCGATACGAGGGGTACCCGGTGCAGTCCCGTCGCAGCCGGGCTCATCGGCATGGTGATCACCCCGAAGTCCAGCCCGCCGTCGAGTACGGCGGCCTCGATGTCGGCGGAGGCTCCCTCGCGGACGGTGAACCGCAGTCCGCGATGGTGCTCGCGCAGGTGCCCCACGACGGGAGCAATGATCGTCTCCGCGGTCACCGAGACGCTGCCGATCTGGACCAGGCCGCGGTATGCGGCGCTTGATTCCATGGCCGATTCCCGCACCGCCTCCTCGGCCGCGACCAGCCGGCCCAGCGGTTTGAGCAAGGCCTGACCTGCCGGTGTGGGACGCACGCCGCGCCGGCTGCGTGTGAGCAGGACGACGTCGAGTTCCTCTTCGAGCAGCGCGATCTGCTGACCGACGGTGGGCTGGCTGACTCTGCACCGGACGGCCGCTGAGCGCAGCGACCCTGTCTCGACGGCCGCTAGGAAGTACCGCGCTCTCTCCACCCGCATCGGTTCATCATAAAGGCAGAACCTTTCACTGGCGAACTCGCATCCCGCCTTCCCGACCCTCCCACGGCAGGGCATTGTGACGAATGCCCTGGTTGCAGGGCAGGTACGAGGTCTCGACGTGAAAGGAATACATCGTGTCCGATGGCCCGCTGAGCGGAGTTCGTGTCCTGGACGTGTCGACGATCCTGGCCGGCCCGCTGGCGTCCTCGCTGCTCGGCGAGTTCGGCGCCGAGGTGATCAAGATCGAGCATCCGGATGAGGGTGATCCGGCACGGCTCTACCCGCCGCTGGAGGACGGCGGGTCGGCAGCCTGGACGATGCTCGGCCGCAACAAGCGAAGCGTCACCGTCGATCTGCACCACCCCGACGCGGCCGAACTGGTCGGTCGGCTGGCCGGATCCGCTGACATCGTGGTGACCAACTTCCGCCCGGCAACGCTGCGCCGGTTCCGGATCGACTTCGACGACCTCCGGGCGCACCGGCCGGACCTCGTGATGGTTCACGTGAGCGCGTTCGGCCGCACCGGTCCCTACGCAGACCGCCCGGGCTTCGCCCGCGTGGCGGAGGCCTTCGCCGGCCTGACCTACCGCACGGGCGCACCGGATCAGCCGCCGTTCTTCGCCGGCTACCCGATCGCCGACGGCGTCACCGGCATCTACGCCGCGTTCGCGGCTCTGCTCGCACTGCGTCAGCGGGATCTCACCGGCGAGGCCCAGCTTGCCGACATCCCCCTCTACGAGCCGTTGCTGCGGATGATGGAGGACTTCGTCGTCGAGTACGGCGCGACCGGCGAGAACCGCGAGCGTCAGGGTAATGAGAATCCGCACATCAGCCCCAACAGCCTTTACCGTACCCGCGATGGCCGTTGGCTGGCCCTGCCCGCGTCGACCGAGCAGATGTGGCGACGGCTGGTCACCGTCATGGACGCCGGGGACCTCGCCGTCCACAACTCCATGACTGCGCGGCTGAAACACCGCGAAGAGATCGAGGCGCGCGTCGCCGCCTTCGTCGCATCGCATGACCTGGAGCCGCTGATGTCCCTGCTCCTTGAGGCCGGTGTGGCCGCAGGGCCGGTGAACTCGGCGGCGGACATCTGCGCCGACCCGCACGTTCGTGCCCGCGGATCGGTAGTGGAGATACCGGACGAAGACGGGGGACGTCCCCGTCTCATGCAGGCTCCGGCCGGCCGTTTCTCGGGCTTCGAGGGCACGATCGGGCGCGACGCCCCGGTTCTAGGTCAGCACACCACCGAAGTGCTGCGGGACCTCGTCGGGCTCACCGAGCAGGACATCGATGATCTGCGCCACCGAGGAGTAGTCTGAGGAGAGCTTGCCCATGACTGTCGCGGTCCTGTCCATCATCGTCCTGGTCGCCCTCTTCGCGGCGACGCTGATACCCGGATTCGACCTGGGGCTGGCCGCCCTGTCCGCGGCGTTTCTCCTCGGTCTCGCCGCCGGCGTGCCGGCGGACGACGTGACGAAGTTCTTCCCTGCCGACTTCTTCGTTCTCATAGTCGGGGTGACGGCCCTGTTCGCCGCCGTCCAGCTCAACGGAACCCTCGACTGGCTGCTCGATCTGTTGCTCCGGCTGGTCGGCGGGCGGCTGTTGCTGGTTGCGCTGGTCCCGTTCGTCATAGGCGCCGTGCTGACCGCGTTCGGCACCCTGCCGGCGGCCGCAACCGCCATCGTCGCCCCCATCGCCCTGGGTCTCGCCTCGCGGTACGGGTTCTCACCACTGGTGGCGGCCGTCGTCGGCATCAACGGAATCATTTGCGGACTTCTCTCGCCGCTTGCGGTCTACGGCGTCACCGCCCGCCAGTTGAGCGCCAAGTTCGGCATCGGCCTGCCCGGCTCGGCCCCGGTGACCTTCCTGCTCGGCGGACTACTCACAGGGTTACTCGTATGTGCGGGATGCCTGATTGTCGCTTCGCGGACCGGTGCCGTGCCGCCCGGCCGGGCCACCGCCCCGATTGGCGGCACCGACCCGGCCGGCGTCGCTGCGCCGGTCACCGTCACCGGCCTGCAGGGCACCTCACCCGATCCGCACGAAAGGCCCCGCGCGTCCGGCGCGACCGGAGGCACCCAGCCGGCGACAGCCGTCTCCTCGCCGTCCCGGGCGTCGCCAGGAAGCCGCGGAGCCCGCGCCCTCACGGTGCTCTGTCTGCTCACCGTCGTCGTACTGTCGGTCGGCTTCGAGATGAACGTGGGCTACCTCGGCCTGACCGCTGCGATCATTCTGCAACTGGTGCTCCGGCTGGAGCCCGGCGCGATCGCTTCGCAGATCCCGTGGGGCGTGGTGCTGTTGATCGGAGGCCTGCTGACATACGTGGGCCTGATGCAGGATCTCGGCGCATTCAAACAGATCAGCAACCTGCTTCAAGTCGAGGGATCGCCGCTGCTCAGCCTGCTGGTTCTCTGCTACATAGCGGGCGTCACATCGTTCGCCGCCAGCTCCATCGCAGTGTTCGTGACAGTCATACCGCTGCTGCCTCCACTGGTGGCCGACGGCATCTCCCCAGTCGGCGGCGTGCTCGCCCTGGCGCTGGCCTCGGTACTGGTCGACATCAACCCGCTCGGCATCACCGGAGGCCTGATCCTCGGAGCCGCAGAACCGTCGGCGCGACCTCGCCTGTTCCGCCAGCTCCTCACCTACGGCATCATCTCGATCGTCGTCGCGCCCTTCCTCACCTGGCTCGCGTTCGGCTGGTGGTGAGCATAGCTCTCGGCCCGGCGGCGCCGCTGGAAAGGCCTGTTGCGAGGCCCGAATGCGTGGGCCGACGGTTCGGCGGTCACCGCGACCTGTGGTCAAGTCAGCAAGCAAGAAATGCCCAGCGGCAGACCGCGAAGCTGCACAAGTGGGTCGCCCGGCAGCGCGAGGACACCGGCCGAAAGTGGGCCGAGCGGGTTGCCCATGATCACGACCCGCTGGCGGTGGAGGACCTCCGCCCGCCCTCCTCCGCCAGGTCCACCATGCCCAAGAAGGCCGCCGACGCGGCGATCGGCGCGACCAAGCGTTCTCTGATCGAGGTGACTCCTCCCCGCGGATAAATCCGGGTGCTTCTCCTGTCGTGGCTAAGACCGTGTCCTACATGGCGAGTTGGCAGTTGTTCTGGGCATGGGGAGTGGACGGTGGGGATGGATCGTTCCGGAGGGCCTGTGGGAGATAG
>NZ_JBIAQG010000039.1:0-9920 GCF_042888805.1 Streptomyces sp. NPDC002730 | reverse complement strand
TCTTCCGGACTTTGCCCCTGGCCAGGCGCGCTGCCTGGACACACTGACCGCCCTGATCGTTGCTGTAGCTGGACGTGAACCACTCAGCGCTCTGCCGGGCGTCGTCCTGGTTGGTCATGAGAATCAGAACTCCTCGATTGCATTCTTGATCATGCTCAAGGACTCTGGGTGCCCTGGAGCGAACGCTTGCAGGTCCGTGAAGGCTTCTTCGTGCCGGTCGACATCGGCCTGCTTGCGGACGACCCACGCGTCAGCAAGGTTCTCCAGGTAGACGATCGGGTTGAACGGGTCCCGCTCCCGGAACTGCAAGATGGTGAACGCTCCGTTCATGCCGGGATGTTCTCCAGCCTCGAACGGTACGACCTGCACGCGAACGTTCGGCAGAGTCGATGCGAGCTCCGCGACATGCTCAAGCTGTTCACGCATCACCTCCGCACTGCCGACGCGGCGGCGAAGCACAGCTTCGTTGATGATGGCAATGAGCCGCAGTGGTGATTCGTTCCGGTGCAGCACCTCTTGCCGCGTCATGCGCACGGCGACGAGCCGGTCGATCTCCTCCCGGCTCAGGCCTTCGTGCGCCCGGCGGTGCAGAGCCCGGACGTACGCCTCGGTCTGCAGCAGCCCGGGCACGTACTCGGATTCGTAGTTGTGAAGTGCGGAGGCGGTGGCTTCCTGGCCGAGGTATGCCTTGAAGCCCGGCGGGATCACCGGCGCGTACTCGCGCTCCTGCCACCAGTCCTTCTTGGTCTTTGTGACGGTCGCGTATCCGACCAGCGTCGCCCGTTGTTCAGGGTCGGCCCCGTAGATTCCGCACAGCGCCATCACGTCGGCGGGCTCAACGACACCGTTCTCGCCGGCCTCCAGCCGGTTGACCTTCGACGGGCTGACGACGAGCCGTTTGGCCACCTCGGAGGCGGTCAGTCCGGACGTATCGCGCAGGGCCCGGAGCTCCACAGCGAGCTGAAGACGGCATAGGGCAGGTGCGGCCGCCCCGACGTCCTCGATCATCTGGTGTCCCTTCTTCGTGCCAGGCCCAGTGTGTCGGTGGCCGTTCTGCCAGGGCAAGGAATCTTCTGCGGCAGTGCGAGAAATTCTGCCAGTCCGTGAACATCCGTCAGTCAGGCCCCTGCGTACGAGAGTTCGAGACAGAACTCTTCTCGCAGAATTCTGCGAGAGCTGTTCCCATGGTAGCGAATCTGCTGGCATCCTGGGTTGAGTCAGCACACAGCGCGCTCGCTCAACAACTCCAAGTGATCTTGTGTGGCGCGTACCGCGACGTACCGACCGGGAGGGAACCCGGATGCCCAGCGAAGTGGTCCTGCAGAGCGGAGCGAGCCATGCGGCGGCTGACCCGATCCGCGTCCCGGAAGGCCGCCGGTTCGAGATTCCGGTGAGCACCGACGTCTTACGCAAGCTCCAGGGCGTGTTGTGCGTGGAGTGCGGCGCCCCTGGCGGACAACTTCACCCTGCTGGACACGCCTGCTCGGTCGGGCCGAGCGGTGATGACCCGCTTTGGTGGGATGTCCGCGCTCACGCCAAGTGCCTCCGGGCGGCGCGATGACCGCGCCGACTGCAGACCGAGCCGAGTGCTGGTTCACAGCCGCTCACCCCGATCCTTCTCAACTCGCGATCGAGTGGCAGCAGCACCCCCGTTGGACCGCGCAGTTTCCCGCCGGACGGATGCGGGACGCCATCGCCATGCCGCAGGCTCTCGCTGACGACGTGGTCGAAGTACTCGGTTCGTTGCTCGTCGACCAGCACACGCCGATCCTCGCCGATCTGCGAAACCGCCGCGTGTACTTCTTCACCGACCCGGGCCAGGGAGGAATCTGGGTTGGGCAGGACGTCTGGACACTCAGCACCGGAACGTGGCTCACAGCCCCCCACCCGCTGAACGGCCCGTACGACTGCCCGACGGTCTGGCGGCGGCGGCCGCACCAGAACCACGGCCCACTGGCCGTCTCGGATCTGCGGATGGCCCTGCGTCTGGTGTATCCCGCCTACCGCCGCCGTATCGGGTCGCCTCAGTGGCTCACGAGCTCTGGAGGCATTCTGTGACGCCTCGCTGGCTGCCCGCGCAGATGGCGACGACTCCGCCCCGCCATGCGTACGTACTCGACGGCGACGCCACCGCGCCGAGCCGCGCCCGCCGCCACGTCCGCGACGACCTGACGTCCTGGCGGATGCCCGCAGAGTGCATAGACAACGCGGTGGCCATCGTCTCGGAGCTGACGACGAATGCGGTGGAACACACCGATTCTGAACGCATCCGTGTCGAAATCGAGCGGTTCCCCGACGAGGTCCAGGTCGCCGTACGGGACAGCGGTCCCCGACCAGACACCCCGTTCGACGAGATCCCAGCCAAGGACCACTGCCTGTCCGAGCACGGCCGAGGACTCGACATTGTGCGCCGACTCGCCACGCGATGGGGCGCATCACCGACCCCGGGGAGCGGGCTGCGGGTCTGGGCAGCGATCGAGTGGAGAGGAACTGAATGAGCACCACACTCGCCCCCGCCCGGGCCAGCACCCCGCGAGTGCAGCCACTCAGCCCGCTCGAGCGCGAGCTTCGGCTCATTGCGCAGGGGGCTTCTACGGACACAGTGGTCAGCGAACTGAAGCTGACGCCGAGCAACTTCGGCTACCGGCTCCGGCAGATCGCCGACAAGCTAGGCAGTCTCACCGTCGCGCGCGCGGTTGCAGTGGCGCAATGCGATGTGCTGGAGCGCCAGCCCGCTGTGACGGAACTATCCAAGGCCCGTGAACTCATCCTGCGCGAGCACCGGCGCCTGGTCCCGGTCGCACGCGACCGGCAGCGGATGCGTATCGCCACCGTGCCGCCGTCCGTACGCCCCTACATGTCTGACGCCCAATGATTGTCTTCGCCAAGGCCGCTCAACTGGCTCGGACCAAGCCGCAGGAACTGCTCGAAGGGGCATGCCCTGAACGGCTTCAGCGGTTGGATGCGACGGAGCGGAGAGTCCTCTCCCTCGTTGCCACCGGAAGCCGGGACAAGGACATCGCCCAGCGGCTTGCAGCTCGCCCGGGGACCGTGTCGTCCTTCGTCAGCCGGACAATCGACAAAGCCGGTCCCTCGACGACACGGACCGGACTGATCGCCCTGGCGCTGAGGCACCAACTGCTCGACCTTCCCTTACCTGATCACCCTGGTCCGTTGAGCGACGAAGTGATGGCCCTGTTATGGGCGCTGGCCGGCAACAAGACCCTCGGGCAGTTCACCAGCGACCACGTGGGCCTCCGTGACTGGGATACCTCCCGCATCTCCTTGTTCATGCGTGACGAGCTGGAGGCCACGACCAACGCCCATGCCCTGTACCTGGCCTGGCCCGTGCTGTGCGAGGAGGCGAACTGGCCATGACGTACATAGTCGTAGGGCAGCCTGGCTCGTCGTACGAAGCGCGCAACCGGCTCGCCGGTCCGCCGAGCCGGACGGACGCCGACGCGTAGGGGACACTGGAGTCCGGCCCGGCGGCCGCGTCCGGCCGATGCACCCGCCGCCGGGCCTCTCTCGCCTTCGCCACATCCGCCGTTAGCCGGACACCACGCATGGGCCGACGGAGCCCTCGGCAACACGTCACGTGACTGCCGAGACTCTCAATCCCCTCTCCCAGTACGAGCTAACTTCAACACGCAGGACTTGACAGGCACCCGCCAGGCAGACGCTTACTTCGCGCAGGGAGAGATCGAACGGGCATGTGCGACAGCAGGGGACGCCCTCGATCTGACGGAGTCCATCAGCTCGCACCGCACGATCGAGCCCCATGCTCAGCCTCGCTGGGACCCTCGGGGTCGCGGTGCGGGCGGCGAGGTGGTTGCGGATCAACGTGGGAGAACTGCGGCCACTCGCCACAGACCCATTCCAGCAATGGGATCAGGGGATGTCGTTGCGGGCGCACCGGTCAAGGCGACGAGCTGAATGCCCGTGGCATGCATGGGTGATCAGATGGTGCTTGTTGTGACCACGGCGACGCGCTCGGCGGGCTGCTCAGCGCCGGCCCGCGGCCGTCTACGGGGTGCGCAGTTCGGCGAGTTCGCGGGCCGCTGTTTCGAGGCCGAGGGCGTTGGCTCCCTTGACGAGGACCACGTCGCAGGGCTGAAGCTGGTCGTTGATGTGTTGGGCGAGGGGCAGTGCGGTGTCGGCTTCGGCGGCATGGACGCCGCCGTCCCGAATGGTGGTGATCATGCTCTGGGCGTGTGGTCCTCCTACGCCAACCATGAGGTGGACGCCGGTGTCCAGAACCTTCTTCGCGACGGTGTCGTGCCATTCCTCGGCGTCCTGACCCAGTTCGGCCATCTCGCCGAGGACGGCGATCCTGCGGCGTTCGGGGCCGGCGATGTCGGCGAGCGCGTCAAGGGCGGCGATGACGGACTCGGGGGATGCGTTGAAGGCGTCGTTGATGATCGTGACTCCGTCGGCGCGGTTCAGAATTTCCATGCGGCCGCCGGAGGACAGCGTGGCTGTGCTGAGGCCGCGGACAATGCGCTGAAAGGGGACTCGGGCGGCGATGGCGGTGGCGGCTGCGGCGAGTGCGTTGGTGACGTTGTGCCGCCCGTAGACGCATTGGAGTTCCACGTATTCGCGGTGCTGCCCGTAGAGGAGGGTGACGTGCGGGCGCCCCTGGTTGACGCTGATTGTCTCGGCGCGTACATCGCAGTCGTCGCCGGTGCCGAAGGTGAGGACGCGGGCGGGCGTGGCCGTGGCCATGGTGCGTACGAGTGGGTCGTCGCCGTACAGGACGGCGACACCGTGTTCGGGCAGCGCGCGGACGATCTCGGCTTTCGCCTCGGCGACGGCTTGGCGGCTGCCGAACTCGCCGACGTGTGCGGAACCGATGCCCAGCACGGTGGCGATGGCGGGGCGGACCATGGTGCACAGGGACTTGATGTGGCCTTTGCCGCGGGCGCCCATCTCCAGTACCAGGTAGCGGCTGTCCGGCATCACCCTGCGCACGGTGACAGGGAGGCCGATCTCGTTGTTGAAGCTCTTGGCGGTGGCGACGGTGGGTCCGTCGAGGCTGAGGACCGATTCGAGGATGTCCTTGGTGCTGGTCTTGCCCGCCGAACCGGTCAGCGCGATGACGGTGCCGGTGTACTTGTCGGCGACGGCGTGGGCGATGTGTCCCATGGCGTCGAGCACGCTGGGGACGATGACCGCGGGCGCCTCGACGGGGTGGGTGGCCAGGACGGCGGCCGCTCCGTCTCGGACGGCCTGTTCGGCGAAGACATGCCCGTCGAGGGTGCGGCCCCTGAGGCAGGCGAACAGGCCCCGGGCGACGACATCGCGTGAGTCGAACGACAGCGGCCCGTCGACGACCGTGGCCGGGTCGGTCACGTTGTGCAGGGTGCCACCGGTCGCTGCGGCGATGTCGGCGAGCGTCAGGGGGATCACTGGTCTCCTCGTGCTGTGCGGACTTCTGTGCACCGTCCGGGCAGGCCGGACGGTGCACAGCGGGGGCTCCTCCTCGGGTCCGGCGCCGTAGGCGAACCCCAGGTGCCTGCCGCACTGCCAAGACGCAGGGCGGATCATCTTCCGGGTCAGCTGGCCAAAGGGGACGCTACCGGGCTGGCAGCGGCAGTCTGGTCAGGCGCGAGGCGGCTGGGGGAGCGGAGATCGAGAGAAACGCCGCGGCCGCCGAAGAAGTCAGCGAAGCGGGCCGCGGGGAGCGTGGGCGCGAGAGCGTCGGGGGTGTGGCCGGAGGGGTTGGTGAAAGCGATCTCACCGGCAGGCGTTCGTCCGCGCACGAGAACGAGGTGACCACCTCGCTTCGGCGGGTCCTGCTCGGGGGTGCGGATGCCCTTGGACACCGAGGCCATGACCATGCGGCCGGCGTCGAGCTCGGCGGTGAGTTCTGCCATGGTGAGCTCACCGTGAACCGTGGCGGGCATGCTGTGGTGCTCCCGGACATACCTGGCGAACGGCCAGTAGATCAGCCCCTTGATCGTGTCTTCGTGCTCCACGTACGCGCCGAAGGAGCGTGCTCCGGCAAGGAGCAGGAAGAGGTCGGGGGCCTGGCCGTCGCGGTGCAGCAGCGCCATCTGCAGGCACGCCATGCCGCACATGTGAGGGCACCACCTGCCGTACTCGGACTGCGAGGGGGCACCGGTCTCCCTCCACCGCGGATCGTCCTGCGGGTCGCCGTTCCCGTACGCGATACCGGCGATCAGCTCCGGGCTGGCGTACTGGGTGATCGTGGGCACCGGCTGATGGACGGGGCGGGTGGTGAGGGGTCCGGAGGTTTCAGCGCAGCAGGGGGGCAGCATGGGATTCCGTTCGTTCCATGGCGAGGTCCAGCAGATTCTTGTACGAGGTCCAGTCGACGTTTCCACCGGACAGGATCACACCGACCGGGCCGTCAGGCAGCCGCTCGACGACCCGGAGAAGCCCGGCGAATGCGACGGCGCCGGACGGTTCGGCGGCCGCGCGGTAGTGACGCCACAAGTACGCCATGGCGTCCGCGATGGCGGTCTCTTCCACGGTGACGACGTCGGCCAGCAGAGCCCGGTTGATCTCGAAGGTCAGGCGCGGCGGTGTGGTGTGGCCGAGTCCGTCGGCGATCGTCACCGGCGTCGGGATCGTGACAGGCTCACCGAAGTGAAGGGACTGACGGGTGTCGTCGGCGACGGCCGGCTCGACACCGATCACCTGTAGGCGAGGATGGCGACCGGCCGCGGCCAGAGCCGAGCCGGCGGCAAGGCCGCCACCGCCGACCGGCACGAGGATCGCCACCAGGTCGGGTGCGTCCTGCAGCATCTCCCACGCCGCAGTGCCGGCCCCCGCGATCACAGCCGGGCTGTTCGCGGACGGCACGATCGTCAATCCACGCTCGGCGGCGAGCTGGTGGACTATCGCCTCCCGACAACCTGTGCGCCGGTCGTAGGTGGTAATGGCCGCCCCCAGCGCCTTGATCGCCTGAACCTTCACAGCGGGGGCATCGACGGGGATGACGACGGTGGCGGGCACCTCGAACAGATGGGCCGCCAGGGCCAGGGCCTGCGCGTGGTTGCCGGAGGATGCTCCGATCACGCCCGCGGCACGCGCCTGCGGCGGTAAGGAGGCCACCGCGTTGTAGGCGCCGCGCATCTTGAAGGATCCGGTGCGCTGCACGTTCTCGGCTTTGATCACGACAGACCGGCCCAGGAGTTCGTCGACCGTCGAGGACGACAGCAGAGGGGTGCGGACGGCGACGCGGCGCAGCCTCTGGGCGGCGCTCTGCACGTCGTGGGAGGTCAGCGACAACATGGTCATGCCCCCTCCGGGCCGGATTCACGGTCGGTGCCGGCGCCCCGCACGATGTGGGCGAGGAGCTGCTCGTAGGACAAACCGGCCACCGTGGCCATGCGGGCCAGATTCCCGTGGCGGGACAGGCCCGGAAGGGTGTTGACCTCCAGCCACACCGCACCGGAGGTCCCGGACACCACGAAGTCGTGACGCGAGTACGAACGGCAGCCCAGAGCGCGATGGGCGGTACCCGCCTGCCGATGGAGCGCCTCGTGGTGCTGCGCGGACACGCGTGCCGGGCAGTGGTAGGTCGTGCCGCCCGCGGTGCGCTTGGCCGCGTAGGAGTAGATCCCCTCGGCCGTTTCCGTCTCCAGTGGCGGCAGGACGTGCACCGTGCCGTCGCGCTCTTCGAGGATGCCTACGCTGATGGACCGTCCGCTGACGTACTCCTCCGCCATGAGGTCGGTGTCCCCGGCTGCGAGAAGCGCGGCGGTGAGTTCTTCCGGACTGCGGGCCAGGGTGAGCCCGATGGATCCGCCCTCGCTGACCGGTTTGATGATCACCGGGTACCCGCACAGTTCCGCGATGCGGTCCGCCTCCGTTGGGGCATCCGCGGTGAGACCGACACGGGTGCTGCCGGCGACGCGGACCCCTGCGGCGGAAACCAGCCTCTTCGCGACGGCCTTGTTCATGCCGACAGCCGAGGAGAGGACGCCGCTGCCCGTGTAGGGGGCGCCGAGTGTTTCCAGCAGGCCCTGGAGAGCGCCGTCCTCTCCTCCGCGGCCGGCGATGGCGAGGAACGCCAGTTCACTGCCTTGAAGGCTGGTGACGAGCGTGTCCCGGTCACTGTGAAGGTCGATCGTGCGCGTTCTGATCCCCAGCCCCGTCAGAGCGTTCACCACGGTATGGCCGGACAGCAGCGAGCGGTCTCGCTCGTGTGACCAGCCGCCGGTGATGACGGTGATGGGCGCCGTGAACTCGTCAGGGCTGAGCGGCTCGATGTGCATGGGTTTCCCCTTCTTCTGCAGTACGTACGTGGATGTCATGGCAGGTCGGTATGAGCCCCGGTCTGCACGGCGGGCACAGGGTCTCGCCGGGCGGGGACTTGAAAGGGCGGCGCGTCGGAGCGCGTGGCCGGCGGATTAGCTGGCGGGGCTGCGCAGAACGAGACAGGTCAGGGGGCCGAGGTCGTAGCGCACGGCGGACGACCAGCCCTCGCAGAGCCGGGCGACAGCCGGTTTGGTCATCTGGCCGCGCTGAAGGCGCTGCTCCTCACCCGGCGGGACGACGAGGTACGCCTGACCTGCGGGCCGCAGCCACTGCGTGCGCACCCGCTCCAGCCACCCCTCGGGGTCCGTGAGGAACGGCAGGACTTCGCGGCACACCACCAAGTCGACACCTCGGACGGGCAGAGCGGGCGGGTCACCGGCGTCCAGGTCGTGATGGACGTAACGCAGGCCGAAGCCGTGGCCGCCGCGGCGGGCTATGTCCAAGGAAACGGGGGAGAAATCGACGCCGGTCACGTCATATCCGAAAGCGCGGAGCCGGCGGCTGAACTTGCCCATTCCACAACCGGCGTCGACCGCGACGCGGCCCCGGCGGTCGGGGACGTGCCGGATGAACTGGTCCACCTCACTGTCGCTGACCATGTGGGAGACGCGGCCTTCAGCCGCCCAGGCATCCCAGGCCGTCGGCGAGACGGGTCCGAGTGTCTTCATCAGTGCTCCTCGCTCCACGCGGTGATGACGTACGGGGTGGGGCCGGCCGCCGCTCTCCTGAACGAGGGCGGCCGGGGCGCGCGCTGCGCCTGCTGCAGGTCCGCTACAGCAGGCGATCGGGGCCAGCGGCGCCGCTCCCTCCTCGGGGGTCGTCCCGCCGACCGACACATGTGCGCTCGTGTCGTCTCGGCAGAACCGGAGGGACCCGGTTGGAGGCCATCTCCATGGCGCGGGGCGGGGGCCCAGCGGCGCCACGGAGATAACCGGCTCAAAGGGGCTGTGGGTCAGGGATCCATAGAGACGAGCATCGCCACCACCCAACCCACCACCACCGCGGTGAATCCACCGACCACGACGATCCCGGCCAGCCCGAAGCCGTTGTGGTGGATCGACTTTCCGTGGTTGCGCCGCAGCGTCCTGAGCGGGTGCTTCATTGCCCAGCGCAGCCGAGGGAATCGCTTTTCCCGGGGCTGGGGCGCCCTCGAGGCGGCGGCGTGCCGCGGCTGCCGTGACGCGGTGTTCACGGTCGCCTCCCCTTGGGCCCGAAGCGGATGAGCAGACCCATCGCGCTCACGAGGGAGACGACGATGGCTAAGCCGACGGGCGTCACGACGCGGCCTCCTGATCGTCGTCCGCGTGCGCCTGGCGCCCGCGGAAGCGGTTCAGGTCGAGGCGTCGAGGGGGCGTCTCCCCGGCCGGGACGAGGAACAGGTTCACGGCCGACGGCGGGGAGTCAAGATGGGGCACGTCGAGCGAGGCCTTTGTCTCGTCCCATGCCTGCTGCGGTTCGCGACGCGGAAGCTGACTGCGGGCTCCGTATTCCGGCGCGTCACCGGGGTGGTCATCAAACATGGATCTGCGACTCCGTCTCAGCTTGTTCTTTATCTTCCGGTCTCGAACAACGTCCCGAACGGGGTCACTCACCAGGGAGTTTGCCGGACGTGGGGGCGGCCTTCGTCTGAT
>NZ_JBIAQG010000038.1:0-10680 GCF_042888805.1 Streptomyces sp. NPDC002730 | reverse complement strand
GGAGCTTCGTTGCGTAGGTGTCGGCCAACCAGCACAGCGTCACGCAGCCGTGACCAGCACACATCCATGATCACCCGGACTTTGAAACCGCCCTGGGCCATGCCTGCGGCTGCACCGACACCGCACCCTCCCACCCGCAGCCAGGCACGATCACGACCGGCCGCAACGACTACAGCCACAATCCCAGACCAAGATCGAATTAGCCATCAGGATCTGCGGTTGGATCCGCTCCGGCGCGGCCCTCTCGGTGTCGGTCAACCCCGCCGCCTTGCGTGTAACTCACAGTCAGGGCTGCCCGTGCAGCCCAGCAACTGCAGGCGAACGGCACCGACATCGCCCGGTCAAGAAGGTCATGTCGAGGTTCACGGCACGGTGACTGGCGAGTCGTCAAAGATGCGCCAGGTGGCGGATGTTAGCCCCGTTCCGCCTCCTCGAGACTTTGGACCACACGCACTCCGGGGCGCGAAATCCCCTGGAGTGCTGTTCTATGTCGGGAAGCACGAGGTAGATCGTGAGCGGCTTAGCTAGTTCCAGGCCAGCGTTGCGGAAATTCCTGCCGTCCTCCCCTGCGATATCAGTCATCCATTTGGTGGTAGCACCGGCCCAAGGCCGGGCTGCCCTAACATGAACTGCGGGCCCTGCGGGACCCGCGAAGAGGTAACCATGCCGACAAGCACGCGAAGTAGCCGCTTCGAAGCGTTGGGGGCGTATCTGCCTCCAACCATTCAGCCGACATCCGATCTGGTTGCCCAGGTGACCGGCGTGCCGGAGCTGGAACTTGAGCGGATCACGGGGATTGCGGAGCGCCGGGTGTCCGATCGGCGTCCGGAGGCGGGGGAGGACTCCTTTGGTCTGGCCCTTCGGGCGGCGCGTGACGCGCTGCGCACTTCCCGCTATGAGGCGGCAGAGCTGGACGTGGTGATCTCGACGTCCATCAGCCGTTGCAAGGACGGCAGCCACTACTATTTCGAGCCCTCCTTCGCAGGAATGCTCGCCAGGGAGTTAGGCGCCCGCTCGGCGATCCACTTCGACATGTCCAACGCCTGTGCCGGGATGATGACTGGCGTGTACGTGCTGGACAGGATGATCAGGGAGGGCGTGGTCCGCAATGGTTTGGTGGTGAGCGGGGAGCAGATCACCGCCATCGCGGAAACGGCCGCGGCTGAGATGACTGACTCCTACGATCCGCAGTTCGCTTCTCTGTCGGTGGGCGATTCGGCGGCTGCGGTGATCCTTGACGTTGCAGTGGACGACGCCGATCGGATCCACTATGTCGAACTGATGACGTGCTCCGAGTATTCGCATCTGTGCCTGGGCATGCCGAGTACTCGGACCCCGGGCATAGCCCTCTATACGGACAACAAGCAGATGCACACGCAAGATCGCCTGATGCTGTGGCCGCGCTTCCACGGGGATGTGTTGGCCCAGAGGGGGAGCGACTTCGTCAGCGAGAAGTTCGACTACATCGTCCAGCACCAGGTGGGCACCCGCTTCATCGAGTTCGTCAACCGGACCGGTGAAGCGATGTTCGGCGCCCCCATGCCGCAGTCGCTGTCAGTAGTGGAGCAGCTCGGAAACACGTCGACGACCTCCCACTTCTTGGCGCTGAGCCATCACCTGAGGGCCGGGACCGCCAGCCAGGGTGCCAAGTTCCTGCTGGTGCCTGCCGCCTCCGGCGTGGTTGCCGGTGCGCTGTCCGCGACGATCTCGAACATGGGGGTGTGACCATGGGTACTGTCATCACGGCCGCTGCGCAGGCAGCACCGCAGACAGGGTATGCCGCTGCCAGTTCCGTGCAGCTCGCTGCGCAGGCGGCGCGGCAGTGTCTGACGGATGCGGGGCTGACGCCGGACGAGGTCGGTGTGCTGATCAATGTGGGTGTCTATCGTGAGTCCAACATGATGGAGCCCGCGATGGCGGCATTGGTGCAGAAGGAGGTAGGTATCAATCTGGACTACCTTGCTCGCCCCGTTCCCGGAGCCGGATTCTCCTTCGATCTGATGAACGGCGCCTGCGGGGTGCTCAATGCCGTGCAGGTGGCCCAGGGGATTCTGGGCACTGGTGGCACTAGCCGGATTCTGGTGACCGCTGCGGATGTCCATCCCGGGGGGCGGGCCGACCAGGACCGGAACTACCCGTACGCGGACTTGGGTGCGGCGTTGCTGCTGGAGCGCTCCGTAGAGCCGGGTTCGGGTTTCGGTCCGGTCCGGGTGCGGGGAGCTGACGGGCCGGTGGGCGCTGCCGGCTACCTTGACGCCGCTGTGATGGGGACCGACGGGCGCAGGGAGATCACCGTGCGCAGGGACCCGGACTGGACGGAGCGGCTGCTGGAACTCGCTGCTGGCGTGGTCGGCGACTACGTCCGGGAGGAAGGCGTGGCGCTGGATCGTACGTTTGTGGTGTGCAATGAGCCGGCGGTCGGCTTCGGGGCCGAGTTGGCCGAGCGGCTGGGGGTTGACTCGGCAGCCGTTGTAGCGGTGGGGGCGGAGGGGCGTGGCGAGCCGCACACCGCCGCGCTCGTGCTCGGGTACTTGCAGGTGCTTCAGTCGGGGCTGCCGGAGGGGTATGAGGAGATTCTGTTCGTCTGTGCGGGTGCTGGTCTCAGCGCTGCTTGTTCGAGGTACCGTCCTGCGGGAGCGGTGAGGGCATGACGTTCCTGACGGAACTCGGGCTCGATCCCCGGGCAGGGCTTGCCGATTACCTGGAGTGCAACGCCCGAGCGTTACCCGGCAAGATCGCGATTGTTTACCCGGACGGCCGCGAGTGGGACGGCAGTGTGCGTTACGGCGAGCTGTCCTATGGCCAACTTCAGTCGCAGGTGGAGCAGTTGGGTGCTGGCTTTGCCCGCATCGGCATCACCAAGGGTATGAAGACTGTGCTGATGATGGCCCCCGGTCCTGACCTGTTTGCGGTTGTCTTTGCGCTCTTCCGGATCGGCGCGGTACCGGTCGTGGTGGACCCGGGGATGGGCGTGAAGCGGATGCTGCACTGCTACCGGGCGGTCGGCGCCGAGGCGTTCATCGGACCGCCGGTAGCGCACGCGGTGCGCATGTTCAGCTACCGCTCCTTCGCGGGTGTCCGGATCCACGTGACGGTGGGGCGCCGCTGGTTCTGGGGCGGTGAGCCCCTCGACCGGCTCCGTTGCGGCGCGGTGGCTGGCGGCAGTGACCTGCCGGGCGGCGACGACCTGCTCATGATCGGCTTCACCACGGGCAGCACGGGACCGGCCAAGGGGGTCGAGTACACCCACCGGATGGCTGCCGCCATGGCGCGTCAGATCAACGCGGTGCACGGGCGTGGCCCTGATGAGGTTTCGCTGGTCACCATGCCCTTGTACGGGATATTCGACCTCCTCTTCGGCTCCACTCTGGTGCTCGCGCCGCTTGCTCCAGCCAAGGTCGCCGGGGCCCGCCCCGACCTTGTGGCGGCGGCCCTGGCCCGGTTCGAGGTGACCAGCATGGCCGCTTCCCCGGCTCTGCTGCGGGTGGTGGGGGAGTATCTGGCCCGGCACGCAACAAGGTTGCCGGCGCTGCGGTGCGTGGTTGCGGGCGGCGCCCCGGTTCCCCCGGATGTGGTCGCCGTGCTCCGTGCGGCGCTGGATGAGCACGCCGAGATCCATATCACCTATGGCGCGAGCGAGGTGCTGCCGATCTCGTCCATTGAGGCCGGCGAAGTTCTGGGTGAGACCGCCGCGTTAAGCGCGCTGGGCGCAGGCACGTGTGTGGGCCGTCCGACGGTGGACGCCGAGGTACGGATCGTCCGTGTCACCGATGAGCCGCTGCCGCTGTGGGATCACGGCCTGGCTGTGGCTGCCGGTGAGGTCGGCGAGATCGCCGTCGCGGGACCGGCGGTCAGTCCCCGTTACCATGCCGCGCCCGCCGCGGACGCGCAGCACAAGATCCGTGAGGAGTCAGAAGGCGGGCCTCCCCGCCTGTGGCACCGTACCGGTGACCTCGGCTACCTGGACCATACGGGCCGACTGTGGTTCTGCGGTCGCCGTACCCAGCGGGTACGCACGGCTGAGGGAGAGCTGCACACCGTCCGCTGTGAAGGTGTGTTTCACGCACACCCTTTGGTGCGGCGCACCGCACTGGTGGGAGTGGGGGCACCAGGTGCTCAACGGCCCGTGGTGTGCGTGGAGACCGAACCTGGTGTCAGTGACGAGCAGTGGCAGGACATGCTGCCGGAATTGCGGCAACTGGCCGCCGGACAGCGGGTGTCCAAGGGGCTGACGGAGTTCCTGCGCCATCCGGCGTTCCCGGTCGACGTCCGCCACAACGCCAAGATCGGCCGCGAGCAGCTCGCCCGCTGGGCTTCACGGAAACTGGGAGCGGGCGCGGGCAGGTCACGTGGCCAGTGGGCGCTGCGCGCCTTCCCGCTGGCCGGGTGGGCATACTTGCTGACCGGTCTGGTTCACCCGTTCGACCAGCCGGTGCTGGTGGCCGTGTGGTGGATCAACGTGCTCCTGAGCGTGCTCGTGCATGGCGCCCAGATCCCCTGGGCCATGCCGCGCGGCCGGGCAGCGGGGTACGGCGCGGCGGCAACGGCGGGCCTGACCATGCTCTACGGGGCTGCCTGGTGGCGACTGCTCCCTGAGGCCGGCACCTATGCCGCACCAGGCCGAAAGGCGACGGCGTCGGCTTCACGGCGCTGAATCGGCAGGACACAGGATATTGAGCTGGTCCTTCATGCTGAGTTCCAGCTCGCGTCGGGCCCTGGGCGTGGTGCCGGTTGCAGCTGCCGAAGGGCAGCTGTGCACGGGCAGGGTGACACCTGCCCACGTCACGCCCAGGGTCCCGGTGACACCCGTCCCTGCCAGAAGATCCCAATGTCCCGGGCAAGTAACCGGCCCGCGGAGCAGATCGGCTCTCTTCGCGGGCTGCAGCCCCAAAGAACCGATTCCTTCCGGTCGTGAAACGTCCGGGCTTCATCGAGAAGGAGTTTCAGTGAAGGTCTTGGTGACCGGCGCGTCCGGATTTCTCGGCGGCCACCTGGCAGACGGTGCTGTGCGGGCGGGTCACGATGTCCGCGTCCTGGTTCGGCGCAGCAGCGACATCACCCGGCTGCGCGTCCCTGGCCTGGAGCTGGTGTACGGCGACCTGGCGGACGAGGAGTCACTGCGACGCGCCGTCCAGGGCGTGGATGTCGTCCACCACAGCGCCGCCCGGGTCGTCGAATTCGGCACCCGAGCCCAGTTCTGGGAAGCCAACGTGGCGGGCACCGAGCGGCTGATGGCGGCTGCCCGCGCCGGTGGAGTGAGCCGTTTCGTCTTCATCAGCAGTCCCAGCGCACTGATGGAGGTGGGCCAGGGGGACCGGCTCGGCATCAACGAGACCACCCCCTACCCGCAGCGTTACTACAACCTCTATTCACAGACCAAGGCCCTGGCCGAGCAACTGGTGCTGACCGGAAACGCGCCGGGCTTCACCACCGTCTCACTGCGCCCCCGCGGCATCTGGGGCCCTCGCGACCACTCCGGATTCCTGCCGCGACTGGTCGCCAAAATGGTGGCCGGCAAGCTGCCGGACATGTCAGGCGGCAGGCGGGTACAGGTCTCCCTGTGCCACTGCTACAACGCGGTAGCGGCGTGTCTGCTGGCGGCCAACGCGCCGGCCGAGCAGATCGCCGGCAAGGCGTACTTCATCGCGGATCGCGAGACCACCGACGTCCGTGCCTTCCTGCTCCGACTGGCCGCCCTGTTCGGTGGGCAGCCGCCGACACGCACAATCTCACCGCGCCTGAGCGACGCCCTGGCCGGAGCCATCGAGTTGATCTGGAGGGTGCCGGCGCTCGCGGCGGGCAAGGAACCGCCGCTGAGCCGCTACACGGTGGCGTTGCTCACTCGCTCGGCTACCTACGACACGAGCGCGGCCACCCGCGACTTTGGCTATGCGCCGGTGATCGACCAGGACAGCGGGCTGCACCAGCTCCTGGCGTGGGTCGAGTCGATCGGTGGCACACAGGAGTTCCTGCGCACCGTGCGCTGAGCCGCTCATGAACCGTCGGGCCACGGCCTCAGGCAGGGCTGGCCCGCAGATTGCCAAACCATGTGAGGAGCGATGAGGAAGAGTGAACGACCACTACGCAGCAGGTCGCCCCAGCGGGCGGCTAGCAGGCACGGTAAGCGCCGTCGGTCTCCGAGACCGGTTCCAGCGTCCGGTATCCGCGAACGAGTGGCTGTATCTCGCGGCGCGCAGTGCGTCACCGTTTGTCATTCAGTTCATCGTCGAAGGCACCGGCACGATTGCCTACGGCGCTCTGCGCCGGGCTGTCGATCAGGCATCCGATGCCTGTCCCGGGGCCCGACTGATACGCCGTGACCGGATATGGGTGGACAGCGGCCGGTCGCCCGCCGTCCGGCCGGTGGACAGCCTTCGTACCGACCTGGACGCGCACCTGGACCCCACTGCGGGTCGCGGCTGCGAGGTCGCCCTGGTCGCCGGCCCGCGACCCACCGTAGTGTTCCGGGCCCACCACGCGGTGATGGACGGGCGTGGCCTGCTCAGCTGGGCCTCCGACGTGTTCCGGGCGCTTCGGGGAGAGGAACCCGTCGGAGCTCCCTCGCCGCTGTACGACCTCGCGCTGCTGGGGGAGTTGACCGACAGTTCGGGAGTGGCCCGACGCGAACGGCAAATGGCGAACTGGCGCTCTCCGCTGGCCAGGTGGGGGAGCGGCACGGGCCGTGGCGCCGACCGGTGTGCCGCGCACTGGGTGCGGCGCACGGTGGACGGCGCCTACCCGGGTCTCGTCGCGAAGACCGCGGCCGCGATCGCGGACTTCAGCGGCGCAGCCACCCGGGTGATGGTGCCGGTGGATCTACGTCGGCACCGCCCCGACCTGCGGTCCACAGCCAATCTTAGCTTGCCGGTCTTCGTGGAAGGCCGACCGGGAGAACCCTGGGAAGCGTGGCACGAGCGGTTGTTGCAGGCGCTCGTCGACGGCCGCGAATTGGCAGCCGGGGAGGAGACAGCGCTGGCGCGGCTGCCGCTGGGAGTGCTCGGCCCGCTACTTCGGGCCACCGACAGAGCGACCTCAGCCCTCGGCCGTTACCCCTGTTCGGCCCTGGTCAGCCACCTTGGCCGGATCGAGCCGAAGGACCTGCGGGCGCCGGGCTTCGAGGCCGAGACCGCCTACTCGCTCCCGGTCCAGGTGCCGTTCACCCCGGTGTCCTTCACGGCGCTCGAGTTCGGCAGCCACACCCAGCTGGTGATGTCCCACCCAGGCCGCCTCCGAGGTGACACGCGGGGGGCGGACGCCCTTCTGGCCACCGTGTGCGAGGTGCTCTCGCCCGCAGCCAGGCGCGGCCCCCTGACCGCAGGCCCGCAACGAACCGAGGAGCCAGCGACCCTCACCGCGATGCTGCGGCGTCAGATAGAACGCACTCCAGACGCGGTGGCACTCATCGGACGCGAGGGGCCGATCAGTTACGCCGAACTGGACCGGCGCTCCGACGTCGTGGCCGCCGCGCTGCGCGCCCGGGGGGCGGGGCGCGGCGCGGTCGTGGGACTGCTCGCCGACCGATCCGTCGCTGCCCTGGCCGGGCTGTGGGGAGCCTTGAAGGCCGGCGCCGCGTACCTGCCGCTGGATCCGAACCACCCGCCGGCGCGGATCGCCGCCGTGCTGGCCGACGCCGGGGCGGCCCTGTGCCTGGTCGGCGAGGAGCACAAGGCGCTGCCGGGCCACGACGTCCCGGTTCTCGTCCTGGACCGCCTGCCGACGGACGGCGCGGAGCCGGCTCCTGAGACCACGCTTCCCGACGACGTCGCCTACGTCATTTACACCTCCGGCTCGACGGGCCGGCCCAAGGGCGTATTGGTTGAGCATCGCGCCCTGGTAGAGTACACGCACTGGGCGACGGACCGCTACGGCGTCGATGCTTCGACCCGCTTCGGGCTCTTCACGTCCCTGGCCTTCGATCTCACAGGAACGGCAATCTTCCCCCCACTGCTCGCGGGTGGCAGCATTGCCTTGGTACCTGGAGAGGCTGGTCGCCACAACCTCACGGAACTGCTGACCCAGCTGGGCGTCAACGCCCTCAAGCTCACCCCGGCACATCTCGAATTGATCTGTGCGCTCGATGTCGGACCACAGAATTTCCGGGTGCTTGTTGTTGGTGGGGAACAGTTACGGGGTCCGGTGGCCGCACAGGCGCAGCTGGTGTTCGGGCCCGGCTGCCGGGTCGTCAACGAATACGGGCCAACCGAAGCGACCATCGGCTGCGTGATCCACACCTTCGATCCGCAGTGTGACGCAGACTCGCCTGCAGTGCCGATAGGTGTTCCCGTGGACAACACTCAGGTCTACTTGCTGGACGCAAGCGGCCGCCCCGCCGCCCCAGGCGAGGCCGGCGAAGTCCACCTGGCTGGGGCGCAACTCGCGCGCGGCTACCTCCATCGGCCAGAGCTGGATCGCGAGCGGTTCTTCCTCCTTGCCGACGGCACCCGGGTGTATCGCACGGGCGATCTGGCCCGGCTCAGCGAACGGGGTGTGCTCGAGTTCCTGGGCCGTGTCGATGACCAGTTGTCGATCCGGGGGCACCGGATCGAGCCGGGCGAGGTCGAGGCCGTACTGGAACAGCATCCCGAGGTAGCCAGAGCCATTGTCCTCGGCAGGCCCGGCAGGCCGGACGGCGAGCCGGTGCTGTGCGCCTACGTTTCTGGTACGGCCGAACCCGACGCAGTGCGGGAGCACGCCGCCAGGCTGCTCCCGTCCTACCTCGTCCCGGCGTCCGTGCGCCTCGTCGAGGCGTTCCCGCAGACGGTGAACGGCAAGATCGACGTGCAGGCGCTCCCGGAGCCCTTCGATGACGCCCAAGTCGCCGTACGGGATGATAGACCGCAACGCGCCTTCCTGGAGCTAGCCGTTGCGGAGATCTGGTCACAGGTCCTGGGCACCGCCGATCTCCCCATCAGGCCCTCGGACAACTTCCACCACCTCGGCGGCGACTCCCTCACGCTGCTGATCATGCTGAGCCAAGTCGCCGACAAACTGGTCGGCCAGACGGGCGGGGAGGTCTTCCAGAGAGCGCTGCGCGACATAATCCGCGCCCCTACCCTGGAGCGCGTCTGCTTGGCGGTCCGCGAAGCCACAGACCCGGACACCGCCGTGGAGGACACCACCGAGCCGCACCGTCCCAAGGACCGAACATGATCTTCGTTGGCAACGGCTCCCTGTTACGGCGGGCCGTCGACTTCGCACTCGCCGCAGGACACCGCGTGGACCTGGTTATCTCCGACGATCCTGCTGACGGAGCAGCGACGGTGCCCGTGGCCCCGTACCTGTACACCACTGACGTCAATGTGCATGCGGACCGGCTGGCTGCGCAGTGTACGGACGGGATTGTCTGGTCCATCAACAACCGGATGATCTTCCGGGCTCCGGTCCTCGACTCAGGTCTGCGCGTGTACAACGTCCACAACGGCCTGCTTCCGCAGCACCGTGGCCTGTCCTCCGTCGCAGTGCTGTTCGCCCTGCTTCATGGCCACACCGAGTACGGCGTCACGCTGCACAAGGTCGACCGAGGGATCGACACAGGCCGGGTACTGGCAGAGCGTCGCTTCCCCATCGGCCCCGACGCCCGGTACCACGAAGTCTTGCTACGCGGGGTGCAGAACTGCCACCGGATCTTCGAGAGCAATCTCCAAACTGTGGCCGGCGGGGAGTGTCTACGGAGCGTCACGCCAGGTGCGGCCGCCGACAGCGCAGCCGAGCACGGCTACTACGGACTGCGCGCACTGAGCGAGCTCGGCCGGTACATCTGCCATCCGGCTTTCGCCCGAGCCACCGATCTGGGCGTCGTTGCTCCGTTCGTACCGGAGGTGGACGCAGCCCTCGCGCGGGCGCTGAAGAACAAGCCTAGCCGCTGCAGCCGGTGACGATGATGGGGCTGCGGAGGCAGTTGGTGGGGGTGTTGCCGGTGATCGGTGAGAGGGTGTCGATGGTGAACTCTTGGTTGGTCCAGATGCCTCCCGGTGCCGGGGTGTTGGGTGCGGTGTTGTTGGTGACGGGGGTGTTGGTCAGCGAGAAGGACAATGACTCCGTGTTGTAGATGCCGGCGGCGAAGGATCCCGTACCGCTGACCTTGTTCCCGGTGACGGAGGAATTCTCCAGGGCCACGGTGCTTCCGCTGCCTGAGCGGATGCCGCCGCCGGTGGAGTAGGGGCCGGAGGCCAGGTTCCCGCTGACGATGCTGCCATTTCGCAGGGTGAGGGAGCCCTCGGAGACCGAGATGCCTCCGCCGAACCCTTCTTCACCGATGACTGTATTTCCGGTGACTTTGGTGTTGTCCAGCACCGTGGTACCAAGGACTTCCATACCGCCTCCGTCGGGGCCGCTCGCGTCGGTGGCGGTGTTGCCCGCGACCGTGGAGTTCGTAACGGTGAGGTCCCCAGTGCTGTAGATGCCTCCGGCGAATCCGGCGGTGACTCTGTTGTCGGTGATGGAGCTGCCGGTGATGGCGGCGGTGCCGCCGTCCAGGTCCAGACCACCTCCATTGTTGATGGCGGTGTTGTTCTTGATGGTGCTCCCGCTGACGGTGAGGGTGTCGGCGCCGAAGTCGGTGTTGATACCCCCGCCGGATACGCCAGCCCTGTTTCCGGACACTGTCGTGTTGGTGATGGTGACCTGCCCCAGAGCGTTGATGCCCCCGCCCTGGTCACCAGAAGCGTTGTCGTTGACGAG
>NZ_JBIAQG010000037.1:0-11425 GCF_042888805.1 Streptomyces sp. NPDC002730 | reverse complement strand
ATCGTCGTGAACTGTTCGGGGGTGAGGTCCTCGCGGTTGCGGAGCAGGCGGCGTCGGGCCTTCCACTCGGGGTCGGTGGCGCGTCCGCGCCGGCCACGGAGTTCGGCGGTGGTGCGGCGCCGCACGGTGGAGAGCATCTTGTTGGCGAGCTGGACGACGTGGAAGTGATCGACCACGATCACAGCGTCCGGGAGTCCGGTGCGGATCGCAGCGCGGTAGGTGGCCGACATGTCGATGGCGACGTAGCGGATGTTCTTTCGCCAGGCCAGGGGCGTGGTGGACAGCCGGGCCAGGACGTCCGCGGCACCGCGGCCCTCGACCCGGCCGAGCAGTCCACCGGTGCCGAGTGCGTCGACGAACCCGGTGTGCCGGCGATTCCGTGTCAGCACCCATTTCCCGGTGTCGGGGTCCTGTTCCCAGCGGGTGCGGCCGAGCCTCGTCCCGTCGATGCCGAGCACCTGAACGTCTGGCAGCGGCGCCTCGGTCACTGCCGCCGCGGCGGTACGGAAGGCGTCCATCACCACCGGCCAGGACAGGCCCGGGTCACGGGCAGCCTGCACGATCGTGGAGCCGGCGTCCCGTACCCGGCATCCGGCCGCAGCCCGTAACCGGGCGGTCAGCCGCGCCCCCGCCGGTATCCGGGGGATCTGCTCGGTGAACGACTTGCGCAGACACGCCGGCTCCCCGCACCACCAGCGGCGCTTGTGCCAGAAGAACACCAATCCCCGCTCGCCGTAGGGCAGGTCGCGCGGCCGGGTGGTCGCCGGCCCCTTCACACGGGAGGCGAAGACGCCGCACTCCGGGCAGGCCCGGGCCGTCTCGTCCGCCGTGGCCAGGTGCACCCGGCGCGTACCGTCCTGAAGCCGCTCGACCCGTATGACGGACACCCCCTCCAGGTCCAGTAACAACGTCGTATCGTTGACCACGCCCGTGGCTCCCAGATGATCGTTCTGCGTCAAGAACAGAAATGATCACCCAGGACCACGGGCCTCCTGCATCCAGGACCGACAACCGCTCCAACCATCACGGACTGTGGCGGGCAGTCGGGAGGGAAGGGACTTCGTTGCTCTTGGAGGCGACCTGCCGCTGGGCCAGGACTACGCCCTGGTGGTCCCTTGCGGCCAGCAGTTGGATCGCTGTGGCGGTCTTGGTGCGCGAGCCGCGTAGCACCTTGCCGTCGACTGCGATCGCCCGCAGCGGGGGCCGTTTCGTCTCCGGCTGGGGCGCCGGGAGCGTTTGGGCCTGCAGATGCGCGCTGATCGCCGCGTCCAGCGCGTCACCGTCGATCCGTTGTTCAGCAGGGTCGAAGGAAGCAGCACAGTTGCTCCAGCGTGGCAGGGAAGGGCGATGACGTTCGGGCAGACACAGTCTCGCTCGGTTCTCATGGGTCTCGACAACCACATGATCACCGACACCGTGCCTGTTCTGCTGTCCGGGTGCGACGTCGCCTCATAACGAACATGACGCGATGTCGCACCCGATACCGGCGAACCGGACGAATCCCCTTCATGTAATGCCCCTGCCGCCTACACGCTCCCGATCAATGATCCACTGGGGCATGGTCAATTCCATGACCAGTCGGGTGACCGCAAGCCCGAAACTAAATCGGGCAGTACCTCCGCCCGAAACGGCCGACGATAGCCTAAACCGGTATCGAACACCTTCACCAGACAAATGGCGAACTCTGACTCAGGTCTCTAGTTCCGTGGCATGCCTCACTCCGTGCCCCTGCTGCATGCATCTGCCGTGTCGGGCGGCCTCGGTGGCAATCTCGACTCGAGATTTGAGCGTGAGCTTGGCCAAGATATGGGAGACATGAGTCTGAATGGTGCGGCGAGATACCAACAGCTCCGCTGCGGCTTCGGGGTTGGACCGCCCCTGAGCGACGAGATCAACAACAGCAAGCTCTGTATCTGTGAGGCTCTCCCACCCGGTTGACGGGCGCCGCCGAGGGCCGCGGTGCCCGCACCGGACTCCGAGACTGCGCAGACGCGACATGGAGCGGGTGAGGTCCCAAGATGCGTCCAGTGCCGTATAGATGTCGACTGCTCTGTAGAGGGCCTCGCGTGCCTGTGGGACGTGGCCCGATTGGGCATGGGCCGCAGCGAGGTCTTCCGAGTGATAAGCCCGGAACAGCGGCCACGGAAGATCGTCGTACGAGGCTGCAGCCTCCAGAAGAGGGCCAGGATCCCCCGCCACCAGACCACGGCAATGCCGAGCGATGCCGGTCGCTATTGCGGACGAGCCCACGGAAGCCTGCGCCTCGACCTCGGCTGTTAGTTCTTCCGCCAGGCCTCGCTTGTCAAGTTGGATAGCCACTCCCACCAGTCGTGGCGCAAGCAGCATCGCGGGGGCGGGGGCCAGAGAGCAGCGAGCAGTGAGGAACCGGTCGAGGGCTTGCTCCGGGGCGCCCCGCGCCTGATCCATGAGACATTGCGCCCACAGCGTTAGGAATGCATAGAAGGGGGAGGCGACCGCATCCCCCTTGAGTGCCCTGCCGAGGTGGGCACGGGAGGCCGAAAGATCACCGCGCCGGGTCGCAATGATGGCTGCCAGACTGTGGAGAGCGGTGGCCAGCCACCCGGTGCTGTGGGCTTCTGCCTGCAACCCGCTGTAAATGTCTACCATGGCCTCGTCCCACTGGCCGATGGTGAACTTGACCAGCGCGCGGCAAAAATCGAAGTGAGGATGCTCAGTGGCGCCAAGATGTACGGCGATCGCCCGGCAGTCCCCGATCGCTGCTTCTGCCTCCTGGTGACGCCCAAGCAGCAGAAGGCAGTAGCTGCGGATAACGTGCAGCCGAATCCGGCGCTCATCGTAGGCCACTTCCTGGGGAGCTACCTGAAGTGCGCGGTCGACCAATGTGAGCGCCTTCGAAGGCTGCCACCGCTGATAGTGGACCAGGGCCAACGTGCCCAACGCGTCAGCCAGCGCGCTTTTGATATCGAGGAGTTCTGCTGTGCGGGCCGCCTGTCGTGCTTCCCTCTCAGCGCGTTCTGGTTCGACCGGGAGGAGAGCGATCGATCCGTATGCCTGGATGCGGACCGACATCTCAGGCGACAGAGCTCCTGAGTGGAGCGCGAGATCAGCCTCGGCGACGCAGCGGTCAGGGTGACCAGCCAGGTACAGCGCATAGATAAGCTCCCACCACAGCTCGCCCTCGAGCGCAGGTTCACAGTTGTCAGCCAGCGCTACTTTTGCCTGCTCGCATGCCTCAGCCGATCGTCCCAGACGCGAGAGTGCGGTGGCCATATGGAAGCGCAACTTGGCACGGCGGGGATCGGCCGTGTCGATGCACACCACAGCGCGCTCCAAAATGGCCAGCGCTGTTTGGGGATCCTTGCCGATAAGGAAGCCCCCCTGAGCTGCCAGCCACGCCACCACACGTGGATCGCCCGGCGATGGCGCCAGGATAAAATGCTCTGCGATTCGCTTCGGGGGCGCGGAGCGTGCAGCGAGGGCCAGGCCCGCCTCTAGGTGGAGGGCGCCGCGCAGCGGCGTCGGAAGGCTGAGGTACAGACTCCGGCGGACTATCGAATGGCGAAAAGCAAGCCGTTCCTGAGTCTCGCTGAACAGCCCAGCCTCTACTAGGTTTTGGACCAGCGGGCTGACTCCGCTCATGGGCAGCGCGGTGGTGACCGCCAGGTCCTGCAAGGTGAACTCTGAATGTAGAACGGCGGCCACCCTTAGCACACGGAGAGCTCGGGGGGACAGGTCGTTAAGACGGTGCGCTATTACCGTGTTCAATGACATAGGGATTGCGCTCGTTGTTACCTCTGCCACCCCATCGGCGACCGTGACGGCGCCTTCGCGAACAAGGGCGCCTATAACGTCAGCGATGTATCGTGGGTTTCCGGCGGCCTCATCAAGCAAGCGCAAGAGATGCGGGCCGGGAGTCGCTTCCAGCATGTTGTCCGCCAACCTGCGCACGGCTGCCTGTGGCAGGGGTTTCAGGTGCAGCAGGCCTGCCCGAGTTAGCAGCATCTTCCTCAGGCGCTGCGCCGGAGCGGCCCCAGGCAAGACCCGTCCGGCGGCCACCAGGAGCAGTGGTAGGTCGGTCAGCGACTGAACAAGGTCACTCAGTGCGAAGAGAGCTGCGTCGTCCGCCCATTGTAGATCATCGATCAGTAGGGCGAGCGGTCCTTGGGAGGCCAATTCGTCGACCTCGGTCAGCAATCCGGTGGGTCCGGTCAGTGTTTGCTCGCCGGTGGGAACCCGCCCCGGGGGGAGTAGATCCTTGAGGTGGGTGTGAGTCGTATCTGTCGGCAGTAGGCAGGAACGAATCGCCCTCGCGGACGGACTGCGTTCCAATTCGTGAGCGGAGCACCGGCGAACTCGCATGCCCATATTCCGCGCGTAGGCAGCAGCGGCATTCAGTAGGGCCGTTTTCCCTACCCCTGCCTCTCCTTCGATCAGGGCCGCCTGGCCGCGTCCGGAGGCAGCTACTTCCATCAGCGTTCCAAGTCGGTCGAGTTCTGCCGATCGACCTATCAACTTGGCTGCCACGGCGCTCATTTGTTTCCCATCTCTCCACCTGCTCGCATAGTCGGTGCCGGAAAGGCCGCCCGCTACTGCCAGCAGGCGCACGAACACCCGCGGTGGTAGTGCTCATCAGGGGAGCGGAACCCGCTCTCATGGCATAGCGCTCGCTACAGATAAAGCTACATGTAGCGAGGGCAATGCGTAAACAGATCTTGTCTCTTTCTAGGTGATTCGATAGGGGTGCGGAGGGTTGGTCATGGGGGCTGGCGCGATGGGGGCGTCAGTGGGCCGCCTGTGCCAGATCGCGGTCTCCCAAGATCAACCATGAGTCGGCAGGTCGCGTGTCGATCCGTCGACGCGGGATCCTGCTCGCGATGGGATCGCGCGGTACGCGTGATTCCTTGACGCTCGGACGCCGCGACTCCCGCTCGCTGTGTGGAGGCGGTCGAGCGGGCCCCGAGGGAATCCACCCCTGTGCCGGACCGCATGCGCGCTGGGTTGGCCGGAGCTGGGTCGTCCGTCCAGTGATCGCGGTCTGAATGTCACTGTATCGGCCTCGCTGTTTCAGTTGAGGCTGCTGGGTGGTTGAGCAGGGTCGTTTGGGGTGGTGCCAGTCGGGCATGGAGGCGGCGGCCGCCATGGGTGATCCGGGCAGCGACGTGCAGGAGCCGGTAGCGGAGTTTTTTGGGTTCGTCGGCGGTGAGTTCGTCGTCCAGGAGGAGGACGCGGGTCCAGGTGAGGAGGTTGATGGCTGCGAGGCTGAGCTCGAGCCAGGCGGCGTGGACGTCGAAGCGGCGGAAACCGGTGGTCTCGCTGCACTGTATGTGGTCTTCGACGGTGGCGTGTCCGCAGTGGCGGACCTCCAGGAACTGGGCGGAGCCTGCGTAGGCGAACGGTGTGTCGGTGAGGAAGACCTAGCGCCGCAGGCCCTCGTCATGGTCGAACAGGGGCAGATGGGCGCCGGGGTGCGGGCGCTCGCGGCGGACGATGATGCGGGTGCGGTCCGGATGGCCGTGAAGGTCGACCATGCCGGTCGGCTCGGCGACCTGGGCGCCATCTCGCAGTGTTCCGTTCTGGTCCAGGGTGGGGTGTCAGAGGTCTGCGGGCAGGGTCCGAATTGCGCGGCGGACCGGCTCGGTGACCGCCTATCCGGCCGAGAAGCGCAGGTCCAGGCCGTACTCATGCAGGCTGCTGCGGAGGAGAGCGAAGAACGCCTTCGCGGATCCGGCGCTGTCGGTGCGGAGGAGGAGGTCGGCGCCGTGTCGGTGGGCGTCGGGGATCTATGCGAGGGCGTCGTCCAGCACCGCGGTGTGCTCGGCGGCGGCGTTTGGCGAGGAAGCCCAGCAGCGGGTGGAACCCGAAGCCGCCATGGTAAGTGGGTGCGGCTCAGGCAGGGTGGTTCCCGTCCGCCGGCTTTCACCGCTGGTATGCCCGAGCGGGACTTGCAGGCCTGCAGCCAGGCCACTTCTCGTGCGTGAGCACGGGCCGACCGCAGCCGGTCCAGTACCCGATTGTCGACGGCAGCCAGTAGTCGCCAGGCCGTCGGTGTCGAGGCGACCGGGCCGAACACCTCGCGCTGGTCCGCAGCACGGCCAGATCCGTGATCGTCTCGCCCCGTCGGCGAGCGTCATCGCGAGATCGGTGGCGATCCGGCGTGATCCGTCACTTCTGGTGATGTGTCGCCGGAGGCTGGGACGCGGCAACGGGGCTCCGTAGGACAGAAGATCGACCAAGATCCGACTGTCCGCGAGGGAGCTCCGCTGGGTGTTCAGTGTGCCATCGGCCGCATGCCGTCTGCCATCACCGAGGGCAGCCCAGGCCCCGTTGAACAGGCTGGTGGCGCCCTCGGGCCGGCGCTTCGGCGAGCACGTCCGTCTCGGCGTGTTGACCGAGGGGATCCGTCCTGAACTGGTGGACGAGGGCGAGGAGTTGACCGGCTGCGGCGAGCGTCGCCGCCGGTTATTGCCCGCCCGGTCGGTGGTCTACTTCGTCCTGGCGTTGTGCCTGTTCAGTAGCTCCGACAGTGCCGGGCCGCCGGGATACCGGTCGGTCCTGCGCACGTTGACGGAGAAGCTGCGGCATCTGCCGGGCCTGTGCGTGCAACGCTCGTCCCCCAGTTCGGCCCTGACACGGGCCCGGCAGCGGCTGGGCGACAAACCACTGCAGGCGCTGGTCGGGCGATGGTGCGTCACGCTGGCCACAACCCTCACGCCGGGTGCGTTCGCCTTCGCGCTGCGGCTGGTCGCCTGGGACGGCACCGCGCTGGACGTCCCCGACACCCCGGCAAACGCCGCTGAGTTCGGCTTCACCGGCAAGGGCGGGGTCGACCAGAGCGGACACCCGCAGATCCGCCTGATGGCCCTGACCGAATGCGGCACCCACGCCCTGGTCGATGCGGCCTTCGACGCCGTCGCGAAGTTCAGCGAGCACAAGCTCGCCCGTCGGCTGCTGGCCTCCCTGCGACCGGACAGCCGACCGCCACTTCGCCGGATTCCAGTGTGGGGCCTGGCCCGCGCCACCGGCGCCCACCTGGTCTGGCGGATCAAGAAGAACCTGGTCTTCGTGCCGCTGCGAGTACTGTCCGACGGGTCCTACCTGTCCATCATGGGCACGCCCGCGGAGAACATCCGCCACGGTCAGGCCCGCGCGGCCGGACGCACCCTGGCCGAGCCGCCCAGGGGACACCTGGTGCGGATCATCGAGTACACCGCCATCCGCCCGCAGGCCTGCCCGCCCCGCACCGAGACGTTCCGACTGGTCACCAGCCTGCTGGGCCACCGCCTCGCCCCGGCCCACCAACTGGCGACGGCATATCACCAGCGGTGGGAGATCGAAAACGGGTTCGCGGAGCTGAAGAACCGCCTGCGCGGCGCCGGATTCATCCTGCGCTCCAAGGCGCCCGAGCCGATCTGCCAGGGGATCAACGCCCTCCTCACCGTCTACCAGGCACTGTGCGCACTGCAGACGCGCGCGGCAGAACACGGTGGGACCGATCCGACCGGATCTCCTTCACCGTCACGGTGCAACTCGCCCGGCTGGCCGTCGCCGCCCGGGCCGCCGCCGACGCCACCACGCTGGACATCGCCCGCCGCGAGGTCACTACAGAGCAACCACGCCCGGCTACGAGCCCCGGGCGAACGCGCCTTCGCTCAACTCAAGACCTGACGCTGCTCCACCCGCCGCATCAGCCGCACCGTCCAAGCCGTCCACACGCTGTTGACCGGAAAACTCAACGGTCAGATGGGGATGGTGAGATAGCCCCTCGACGGTGACGGTCGGGGGCTCGTGCGGGGCGGTGGGGTCGTGGGATGTCAGGCGGCTGCCGGGGTGAGAGTGACGTCGTGGCCGAGGGCCTTGAGCTGGCGGACGAGGTCGCGGCTCTTGCGGCCCGGGTCGAGGTTGCGGGTGTGGAAGTCGGGGCCGAGGTCTCGGTAACGGGCGGTCGGGTCGTTCATGAGGTGCCAGACGGACACCAGGATGGAGCGGGCGACGGCGACCAGGGCTTTCATGTGGCCACGGCGTTTGACGATCCTGCGGTAGCGGGCGCCGACGAAGGTGTCGGTCCGCGCGGCTGAGATTGCTGCTTCGCCCAGGGCACTGCGGAGCCAGGGGTTGCCCTTGCCGGTGGGGCCGGAGGTGTTCTTGTTTCCGGACTGGAGGGTGCGTGGGGAGAGTTTCGCCCAGGACACGAGATGGCCGCCGGTGGGGAAGACCGACATGTCCAGGCCGATCTCGGCGAGGATGACCTGGGCGGTGCTGGGGCCGACGCCGGGGATCTCGTCGAGGCGCTCGGTGTCGGTGATCGGCATCAGGGTGCCCTGTCCGGGGCCTTCGTCGTCCTCGGTGGTGGCCAGCTCGCTCAGCCGCAGGGTGATCCGGGCGGTGAGCTTGTCGATCTGCACGGTGAGGTAGTCGACGGTGTCCAGCAGTATCCGGCACATGAACGCGTGGTGTTCTTCGAACCGGCCGGTCAGCGATTCGGCCAGGGTGGCGTGGCTGGCCTTGATGGTTGATGGTGCCGTGGGCCAGGTCCGCCAACGCCTTAGGGCTGCGTTCGCCCGTGATCAGTGCCTCCAGCATCGCGCGTCCGGAGACGCCGAAGATGTCGGCGATCACGGTGGACAGCTTGATCTGGGCGTCCTCGAGGAGTTTCTCGGTGCGCTGCTTGTGGCGGGTGCGCTCATGGGTCATGACCGCCCGGGCCCGGGTCAGATCGCGCAGTTCACGGACCGGCTTCGGAGGCACGAACGAGGGCCGGAGCATGCCGCGTTCGGTGAGCTTGGCCAGCCAGACCGCATCCAGGCGATCGGTCTTGGGCCGGCCCGGGACGTTCTTGACGTCACGGGCGTTGACCAGCCAGCACTCCAGACCACGCGACTCCAGCAGAAAGAAGTACGGCTTCCAATAGGTCGACGTCGCCTCCATCACCACCAGGGTGACGCCCTGGCAGATCAGGTGGTCGGCCAGGTCCAGAATCGCGCCGCTGGTCGCGACGGTGTTGAAGACCCGCTGCACGCGCTTACCGGGCTTGTCCTCATGCGGAACCCGCACACAGACCATGCCCGACGCCTTGGCGATATCGATCGCCGCGACACGGGCCACGAGCTCCTCGGCCTGCTCGATCTCCTCGACGCCACCGCGGTCGTCGGTGTCCGCCATGCACAACTCCCTGGTATCGATCCGTACGGGCCGACGCCCGCCCAGGGGGCCGCGGGGGAGCGAGAATCTGACCGGCGTGCTCGATGACAACAGTGCGTGGCCCCTCTGCGGCCCCGGCACCAGACTGACCTACGGGCTCAACGTCCCAACGAGCTACCGGCGTCGGCGGGCAGGCGCCGCAGCCATGTTTTCACGCCGGCAAGGCGCACCCGAAGGGGACAGGGGGACTGACCTGCGACTATTCAGGATGAAAGAGGTTCACTCACCGGCATTGCAGCTCAGCAACCCAGCGCGCCTTCGGTGCGCGCCGGGGGCACGGTATATCCGGGCGTGCGTGGGAGGTGCTCCTGTAGGTCCTCACGAGGGGCGGGGGGGCTCGGGATCATAGTGTGGTCGTTCCGGCCGAAGCCGTTGCCTCTGTGATGCTGTGCAGCTCGTAGCTCAGCATGGTGCTGAGGGCCGTCCACGGGAACCGTGGAGCGTTGCTATGAGCACGTGCGTCAGAATTCCTGTTTCACCCTGGCCCTCCCGGAACGGCGTACTTCCTGGCCTTCGTGATGGAAGGAGCGGGCGGTGGATGTCATGCGCCAACGTTGCGAGGGGATGGACATCAGCAAGATGGACGCGAAGGTGTGCGTCCGCACCCCAAGTACCCGGCGGCGCGGGTCCTTCACGACTGAGACCACGACCTGGGGCGCCACCACGAGCGCGGTCCTCGCCCTGCGCGATCACCTGATCGCCGCGCAGGTGACGCTGGTAGTGATCGAGGCGACGTCGGAGTACTGGAAGCCGTATTATTACGTGCTGGCCGACGAGTTGAATGTCATCCTGGTCAACGCGCGGCAGGTCAAGAGCCTGCCCGGTCGCAAGACCGACGTCTCGGACGCGGCCTGACCGGCCCAGCTGGGCGCCCACGGTGCGGCCCTCCTTCGTGCCGTCGCAGCCGGTGCGGGACCTGATCCGCGCCCGCACGGTCACCACCCGGGAACGCTCCCGGGTGGTGAAGCGGCTGGAGAAACTCCTGGAGGACACAGGCATCAAGCTCTCCGCGGTCGCCTCCGACATCATGGGCGTCTGCGGCCGGGCCATGCTCGAAGCCCTCATCCGCGGTGAACGCGACCCGCAGGTCCTCGCGGAGATAGCCAAACGCAAGCTCCGGAACAAGATTCCCGAACTCACCGAGGCGCTGAGCGGACGATTCCGTGCGCACCACGCGTTCCTGGCCCGTCTGTATCTGGACCAGTACGACCAGCTCACTGCGGTGATCGACCAGCTCACCATACGGATCGAGGAGGCGATGGCTCCCTTTCGTCCCGCCCTCGACCTGCTCGACACCACCCCCGGGATCAATCGGGCCACCGCCGAAGTGGTCATCGCCGAGACCGGCGACATGACCCGGTTCGCCTCCGCCAAACATCTCGCGTCCTGGGCCGGGGTCTGCCCCGGCCACCACGAGTCCGCCGGCCGCACCAAGAACACCAAACGCGCCCCCACCCGGCGGTCGCCCCCGACCGTCGGGCTCCCGACCTGCCCACACCCCCTCCGACCAGTCCGACCAGGTTCTATTTACGCGTCGGAAGGCACTTTCGCATTACCCCACAGAAGCCAGCCCCACACCAAGAGAAACAGCGAAGGTGGCTGACGTCATGCATACCAGCCAGATGGCGGATGGAGGCAGCGTCCTGCATCGATAGATTGTCCCAAATGCTTGCTATTAAGCCGCTTCGGGTGGCTCGATTGCTGGCTTCGCCTCACGCGCAAGGAGGACGCCATGGCTAGGGCTCCGGTGGGAACATTCCGGCGGAATTGGCCGAGTTCTGTGTCTCAACCCGATTCGCCGGAATTTCTTGAGTCGGCAAAAGCCTGGCTCTTTGACCTTTCTCCGGGCCGGTGGCGGTTCGAGCCCACTTTGCACAGAAATCCAATTGTGCTTGCGCGGATGGTTCGTTTCTTCCTGGCGGCAGAAGCAGCAGGGGCGCGATCGAATCGCCGCGCTTTGTCTCAGAAGCCACCCAGCAGATTTCCCGGCCCTGCGGTTGAGTGCGCCACGGTGATATGTGATCAAGAAGTACAGCGAGCTGCCGCTCTCGCCCCGCAAGTTCGGCTGGTTGAGGCTGCGCTACTCGATCGAATCCGCTGATGTTGAGCGTTGGACCCCAGACAGGCCAGGGCGATTGCAAAGTCCTGGTGATCTCGTGAGTGTGCAGGTCACGGCGGTGTGACGATGCCAGGAGGGCGCGAGACCACAGGCAACGAAGCTCCGTTGTGGAGGTGACCTTGCCAA
>NZ_JBIAQG010000036.1:0-12990 GCF_042888805.1 Streptomyces sp. NPDC002730 | reverse complement strand
ACGCCACCCAGGTAGCGAAGATCACCCGATACCGCACCAGCTTGAAGACCGGCAGACGCAGCCGCGAGACGGTCTACGTCATCACCGATCTGACCAGCCGGCAAGCCTCACCGCAACGGCTCGCAGGGATCGTCCGCTCGCAGTGGGTCATCGAGAACCGGCTCCACTTCGTCCGTGACACCACCTTCGCCGAAGACGCCTCGAAGATCCGCACCGGGCACGGCCCGGAGAACATGGCCACCCTGCGAAGCTTCGCGATCAACCAGCTCCGCGCCGCCGGACACACCAACACCGCCGCCGGCCTCCGGGAGATGTCCTACGACCCGTTCAACCGCCCCCTGGAGCTGATCGGCCTGCCCCGACCAGCACCACTCAGACTTTGAAACCGCCCTGCCCCGGCGACAGGTCCGGCCTGCCGTCCGTGGGATACAGCGACTGCGCAGAGAATACCTGTAGGCAAAATGGATGAACAATTCGCGTGACGTCGGCAGACTTCAACACCGGCCACTGGTCGCTGCTGGTCGGATGTAACGTGGCAATGGTGACTTCACCGCTCGCGCCTACTGCAGTCGTTGTGGCGCGTGGCGTGCGCGTCGGCTACGGGATGGGCTCATTCTGTACCGGCACTTTTTCCGCGGTCCCCGGACTACTGCTGCTCTATTACATGACCAACGTGCTCGCCGTACATGCCGGACAGGCCGGTCTCGTCATCTTCCTGCCCGCCCTGGGGGACATTTTTATCAACCCATACGTCGGTCATCGCTCCGACCTGACGATCTCCCGCTTTGGCGCCCGGCGGCCTTGGCTGCTACTCGGTGCGCTCACGATGCCCGCGACGTTCGCTCTAACGTTCGCGGGGCCACCGCTGACCGGTGGGCCCGCGGCGATCTACGTTGGGGGCTTCTTTTTCCTCACCACCACCGCCTACGCGTTCTTCGAGGTGCCATACAGGACGATGCCCGCCGAGATGACCGGCAACTACCACGAACGGTCCTCTCTCCTCCAGTGGCGAATGATCTTTCTCGGTCTAGCGATCCTCTTGTCGGGCGCAGGGGCCCCGCTGATCACCGACTACGAGCGAGCCGGAGGTAGCGTGAACGGCTACCGACTCATGGGTGTCGTCGTAGGGTTCGTACTTCTGGGCGCGATGCTGGGCACATTCTTCGGTACCGCAAACGCTCCGGTCGTGGGCCACACGGAGGCAGAGCCTCGGCTCACAGTACAGCTGTCAGTCGCCCGCATGAACCGCCATTTTCTCACTTTGCTATGCCTGAGCTGCGCGCAGATGTTCGCGGCAGGCACGATGCTGGCGGACGTGCCATACTTCGCCACCTACGTACTCGGCAATCCCAATGCCACGAGCACACTCTTCGTGTGCTTGGTCGGCCCGATGCTGGTAACGATGCCATCGTGGGTCTGGCTGGCCAGGAGGCTGGATAAGCGTGGCGCGATGATCCTGGCCTCGGCGCTGCTCTTGGCCGGGGCGGCGGGCATGGCCCTTAGCCCACTGGGGCCCATTTACACGCACCTGTGCGCGCTGCTTGTGGGCGTCGGCTACTCCGGAATCCAGCTCCTCCAGTTCTCAATGTTGGCCGACGTCATCGCGCACGACGCCCTGGTCACGGCCAAGCGCAGAGCTGGCGTGTTCACCGGTCTATGGGCGGCGTGCGAGACCGTGGTCTTCGCGTTCGGGGCGCTGGTGCTGAGCTGGGTACTTGGCGCGGCAGGTTTTGTGGAGTCTGACGCCCGGAGGCACGTGGCGCAGCCTGAGTCCGCGGTCCAAGCCGTACTGTTCGGTGGCACACTCATGCCTGCGGCCTTCATCGCATTGGCTATCGTACTGACGTGGCGTTATCGGCTCAACGCGGTCGCCATGGTGACGGCCCAGCCGAGCTAAGCTTCTTTATCTTCCGGCGTCGAACAACGTCCCGAACGTGGTCACTCACCAGGGAGTTCGCCGGACTTGAGGGCGGCCTTCGTCTGATCCTGTGCTCCGACCAAGGAGCGCACGTGACCGAGACGAAGGCCGTAATGGTGAGTCTGCTGCCTGATGCTGTCCGCCCGGAAGCGTTCGCGGAAGCGTCACGCTTCCGAGGGGCCTTCTACGCATGTCTGACCCGCCCGGAGCGACGAATTGTTCGAGCTGGTGGATGCGGTGCTGTGTGCGGACGGTCCGGTGAAATCGCCGGTGGATCTGACGCTGGTGCCCGAGCACCGCCGTGGGCACGGCGCATTGTACGGCGCACTCAACCGAGGCCGGATCGACATCGACCAATTGCGGACGGTCCTGGCGGGGCTGCCGCTGCCGCGCTTCGACGGCGGGCGCCTGATGCTCGCGGTCGACGTGTCGCCGTGGCTGCGCTCGGATGCACCGTGCTCGGACCAGCGGCTGTTCTGCCACGTCTACGGGCGGGCGAAGTCCGCCTCGCAGTTCATTCCCGGCTGGCCGTACTCCTTCGTAGCCGTCCTGGAGCCTGGGGCCACGTCGTGGACCGGGGTCCTGGACGTGGTCCGGCTCGGGCCCGAGGACGACGCGACCGCCATCACCGCTGCCCAGTTGAGGGCCGTGGTCGAGCGGCTGATCGCGGCCGGCCAGTGGCAGCCCGGCGACCCGGACATCACCATCGTCATGGACGCCGGCTACGACCTCACCCGCCTGGCCTGGGTGCTGCGGGACCTGCCCCGTCGAACTGGTCGGCCGGATCCGCGGCGACCGGGTGATGCGCCTGCCGAAACCGCCCCGCGTCTACAACCCCAAGGGTGGGCACCCGCCCAAGCACGGGCCGGAGTTCCGCTTCAACAAGCCCGAGACCTGGCCCGAACCCACCGTGACCACGGCCACCGACACCACCCACTACGGCAAAGCCACCACGCAGGCGTGGGACCGGATCCACCCCAGGCTCACTCACCGATCGGCATGGCTTGAGCACGACGGTGAACTCCCCGTCGTCGAGGGGACTTTAGTCCGGCTGAAGGTCGAGCACCTCTCCATGGAGCGGGAGGCGCCGCCGGTCTGGCTGTGGTCCTCGAAAACCGGAGCCGCCCCGGCGGACGTGGACCGCTGCTGGCAGGGCTTCCTCCGAAGATTCGATCTTGAGCACACCTTCAGGTTCGGAAAGCAGACGCTCGGCTGGACCACCCCGAAGCTGCGTACGCCCGAGGCGGCGGACCGGTGGACCTGGCTCCTGGTCGTCGCGTACACCCAGCTCAGGCTCGCCCGGCCGCTGGCCGCCGACCTCCGTCGGCCCTGGGAGAAGCCGACCACGCCCGAACGCCTCACCCCGGCCCGGGTCCTCCGGGGGTTCAGGAACATCCGAGCCCACCTGCTCTGCCCAGCCCGTGTTCCCCAACCTCGCGGCGCTGGTCCCGGACGGCCGCCCGGGACCAAGAACCGCCGTCCCGCACCCCGCTACGACGTAGGCAAGACCGTCAAACGCCCCGAGACTCTCAAGGCCATCGGCAGACCTGGAAGATCTTGGTAGATAAAGAACTTCCCAATAGGGGTTGTCAAGCCGCTTCGATGCCCAGTGGTAGGACGGTTCGGTAGCTCGCTCCGTCGCGGAGCATGGCCCACAGAACGTTGGCTCTGCGCCGGGCGAGGGCCAGCACCGCTTGCTTGTGTCCTTTCCCTTCGCCTCGTTTGCGTTGGTAGTACGCCTGGGACGCGGGGCAGGACCTCAAGCTGGCCATGGAGGAGAGGTAGAACGCTCGGAGGAGGCCGCGGTGGTAGCGGCGAGGTCTGCGCATGTTGCCGCTCCGCTTGCATGACCAGCGAAAACGCTAACTACCCGGCCTTGGGTCAAGGCCCCTCCGAGAAGCGGACCGGTTCCTCAAACGGCCCAACTCGCTCTATTCCTACCGACCAAAGGACCAGCCACGCGTCCCGGTGCGCCAGGTACCCACCACAGCCATCACGCTCCACGCGACGATAGTCCAGTAGTTAAGGGAAGTACGGGGCTAGTCGGTGGTCTGCCGTCCGAGGGAAGTGAACGCCGCTGCCGCGGAGTTGCGCGCGATGAGCTGCATGTCCCTGTGGCTGAGGCCCGCCTCGGCGACCGCCTTGTGGTACTCAGCGGACACGCGGGTAGCGCTGGGGGTGGGGTTGTCGGTGTTCAGGGTGACGGGAACACCGGATTCCATGAGCAGAAGGACAGGGTGCTCGCGCAGGCTTGTGACTGCCCGGGTCTGGACGTTGCTGGTGAGAGCGAGTTCGAGGGTGATGTTGTCCTCAGCAAGCTTCTGCATCAGCGCAGGGTCTTCGGCGGAGCGGACCCCGTGACCGATGCGGTCCGGGTGGAGTGTGGCCAGCGCCGCCCACACGCTTTCCGGTCCGGCGGCCTCACCCGCGTGGATGGTGACGTGTAGGCCCGCCTCGCGGGCACGCGCGAACGCGGGGGCGAACAGCTCTGGCGGGTAGCCTGCTTCGTCGCCGGCCAGGTCGACGCCGCAGAAGTGGTTTCCCCGGCTGAGGATGCTGTCCATTTGGCGTGAGGCGGAATCCGGGCCGAGGTCTCGCACGAGGATCCCAATGAGGCCCACCGGGAGGCGGAAGTCGGCGGAAGCTTTGCCTGCCGATTCTGACACCACGTCGATGACGTCGATGGGGTCGAGTCCGGTCTGGGTATGGATGAACCAGGGGCTAAAGCGGAATTCGACGTAGTCGAGGCCGTCGTTGAAGCAGTCTTCGATGGCTTGGCGGGTGATCAGTGACCAGTCGTCGAGCGCGCGTGCGGTGGAGCAGGCGACGTCGATGTGCCGAAGGTAATCCAGTAGGCCAGCGGTCCTTGAGCTGTCGGTGATGACGACCCTGCCGAGGGGATGCTGCTCGTCGGCGAGCCAGTGGTGATGCCGTCGGGCGAAGTCCAAGGCTGTGGACGGGCGGATGGACCCCTCGAGATGACGGTGCAGGTCGATGAGTTTCATCTGGGCTCTTTCGTGGATAGCCCGGCTTTAGCCGGGGAGGAGGCGAAGCTCCTGCGGGGCGGGGCAGGTAAGGCTGTTTCGCCGCTGGGGCGGAACAGCGTTGTCGGTAGCGGTCGGTAGGTTGACCGTATGCATTTGCGGTACTCCTTCCGGATCGAGCCGACGTCGGGTCAGCGTCTCGTGCTGGCCCGTACGTTCGGCTGTGCGCGGGTGGTCTACAACGATGCGCTGGCGGCCAGGAAAGCCACGTATGCGGCGGGCAGGTCGCGCATCCCCACGGGTGAGCTGGCCCGGCGGATGATCACGCTGGCGAAGAGGACGCCGGAGCGGGCGTGGCTTGCTGAGGTGTCGGTGGATGCTTTGCAGAGGAGGGATGCCAAGTACTCCTCTAGATCTGTGCTGCTCCTGCTCGCACTGTTGGATGGCACAAGGCCTTCTGTTCGAGCTCCTCCTGTGGGACGTCCGGGAGTGAGCCCGTGCGGCTGGCAACGGCATGGCAAGACCCGATGTGCTGCCCGGAGAGCGTGGGAAGTGTCATCCCCCTGTGGAGCATGGCGTGTGATTGCCACTGATTGGCTCAGCGGGGGTGCCGTTTCCTGGGGGAGACGGCACCCGTTCGCGTGAGGTCAGCGTTGTCCGCTCCGGTCACGGCGGTTCAACAGGTCGACCAGGTCGGATGCAATACGCTGCTCGATGCATGCAGGGACGGACTGGACCTCGGGGGCCAGCCCATCGGTACACACGGCCGCTAGGCTGCGCACTTGCAGGGTGAGGCCGAGGTCCATGGCTTGGATGGGGTTACCGTTCGCTGCGGTCAAGTTGAGCATCCGGCCGTTGTCCAGGAGGACAATCTGGCGGCCATCGTGCAGGATGTACCCGCGTCGCCGGGACGGCTCCCCGTACTCGATCGTGTGAAGCGACATTGCCACAAGCGCGTCGATGTCCAGCTCCCACGGAAAGTGGCCGACTCCTGCCAGTACGGCGCCATCCGGCAGGGCTGCGAGTTCAGCGGCACCGATGACACTGGGGTGGCCGGTCGCCATGAACACTACCTGGGCGTCGGCGACGACATCGACGGAAGTGCCAACGCGATGACCGCTCATGATCGCGTGCAACGCTCGCATCGAGTCGATCTCGCAGACCGCGACCTGGGCGCCCAGTCGGGCCAGAGTGTCGGCGACTCCTTTGCCGCACGGTCCATAGCCGAACACGGCGGCGCGCATTCCTGGGATCATCAGATTGGCCGCATTCATCAGCCCTTGCACTACGGTCTGGCCGACCCCGAACTCGTTCTCCACGAGGAGTTTCAGAGTTGAGTCGTTGATCACCACGATGGGCCTGCCCGACTGGTCGGGGCTTTCCCGCAGCCTCAGCCCGCCGGTCGTGGTCTCCTCTGTGCCGCCCAGGTAGCCGGCAGGCGCTCCTGACGCCACGAGGGACAGGGTCAAGTCGCCGCCATTGTCCAAGGTGATGTCCGGGTCGCACTCCAGGACCCTGGCGATATTCTGTGCATGGTCGTCTTCGTCATCACTGCGCTTGCTGAAGACGGACACGCCGACGTCACGCAATGCGTCCGCCACATCGTCGTGGGTCGTCCCAGGCGAGCCAGTCAGGGAGATCTGGGTGCCGGCTCGCGCGAGCAGCGTCACCAGAGCAGCCGTCTTCGGCTCGATGTGCAGGCACATGGCCAGACGCTTGCCGGACAGGGCTGGCGTCAGCTCGCTGACCGCTTGTGCCGTCAGCGGCATGTACTTCATTGCCCAGTTGGTTTCGGGGTGGGGCAGGCTGATATCTGCCGCCGGAGCTATTCCGGGCATGGCAAAGTTCCTCGATTCGGTTAACAGCTAGGACGCGAAGGTTGACGCTCCGTGATCGCAGGCGAGTGCGGCCACAGTGTCAGAGATGGGACTGGCCTCGCTCAAGGTGCCTAGGTGCTAGCCGTAGAAGTCACACCGGTAGGAGTGGTCGCCGAAGATCGGGACCACGATCACACGCCGATGGAAACACATGCAGTGAGTTTAAACAGGCGACCGCCTCGAAGGGAAGAGCTGGTCTCACATGTTCGGCGCGCGCCCCGTCCAGGCCCGCTTCCGGTGCCGAAGGTTCCAATGGGCGAGAACCCCAGGTCAAGGCTCTCTCACAGAGCTTGGTCATGGTCCGCGATCGAGGCTGGTGAGGTCATCGGGCTTGCGGTGGCATGAAGGGCAGCGGTGCAGGGAGGCGATCAACGCGGTCTGGAACAGGATCACGATCTTGTACAGGCTGAGGCCGTGGCCCCGCGTTACCGTCTTCGTGGCCCCGCAATGGTTATGTGGGTGACGACTCTTCCGCGATCTCGTGTTCCCGGCCAGGATGGTCGCTCCCGTCGAGGAGCTCGGATGGCCTGGCAGCCGGAGTTGGTACGACGTGTCGATGCCGCGGGGAACCCCGCGGCATCGCTGGGCCACGCATTGGTCGACGACTACCTGGAGTTCGTGGCGGCACGTTGCCGGCCGAACACGCTGCTGGCCACCGCCTACGACCTGAAGGTTTTCTTCTCGGCGGTGCCCAAGGAGCCGACAGATGTCGTCACCGCCGACGTCTTCGCGTTCATCACCGCGCAGAAGAAGCCGCGGCGAGGGCCGAAGGTCGTCCGCCTCGAGGACGGTGAAGCGGGCCTGTCGGCACGGACCATCAAGCGTCGACTCGCCAGTATTTCGGGGCTGTTCGGCTACCTGATGACCCGCGATGACCTGGCCGTCGAGCGCAACCCGGTGCCGACGGGGCTGGCCAACCGCCGACGAGGCGGAAACCGCGGGGCACCGTTGTTGCGCACGCCCCGCACCCTGCCGCGCGTCCTTGGCCCGGACGAGGTCGAGGCGGTGCTCGGCGCGCTGAACACCGCGCGGGACCGGGCCATGGTGCTCGCGATGCTGCTGGGCGGCCTGCGCCGCTGCGAAGTACTCGGCCTGCGGCTGGGAGACCTCTCGCCGGGCGAACGTCGGGTATTCATCAGCGAAGGCAAGGGCGGGCATCAACGCCTGATACCGATCTCTCCGACGTTCTTCACCGCCGTCGGGGACTACCTGGACCGGGAACGACCTGCCGTCGATCACGATCAGTTGTTCGTCGTGCTGCGGGGACCGACCCGCGGCCGGCCGCTGTCCGCCGACGGTCTGGACGAAATCCTCGACGGTGTCCGCAGACGGACGGGACTGCCCCGGCTGACCTGCCACCAGTTCCGTCACACCTGTCTGACCCGGCTGCGGGAGGCGGGCATGGCCCTGGAAGCGGTACAGGCCCAGGCCGGACACCGCTCCATCGAATCGACCAGGATCTACATTCACCTGGCGAACAGCTGGCTCGTCGAGCAATACCTCCAGGCCAGTGCTGCCATCGACGCCGACAGGGCGGAGTCCTGATGGGCCGGGCCAGAGCTGCGGCCCTGCCGATCGTGCGCCCGGACCTGGTCGAGTACTACCTCGCCCACCGGGCCGGACAGGGCATGAACACCGACCACAAGGTCCGCTGGGGTGCTCGCGCCCTGCTCGCCGAAGTGCCCGATCTGGAGGATTTCTGCCGCCTTCCGCTCGAGCGTCAACTCGCCTTCAACCATGAGACGCACCGATTCATCAGCTGGCTCTCGGTCACCGGACGTCTGCAGCCCGGCGCGGACTACCTGGTCGCGCGGCGCCCACGGCTGGGCATCGTGCTGGCCAGGACGGAGCCGGAACTGCACCTGCGGTTCATGGAGACGGCCCGGACACTCGGCTTCCGCGACTACCTGGCCATGTCCCAGTTCAATCTGCTGGGCCACTTCGTGGCCCTCTTCGGCAAGCAGCCGGACGAATTGCAGCAGACAGACTGGGACCAGGGACGGGATCTGCTCCTGGAGGCAGCCCGTCGCATTCCCAATCGCGGGGTCAAGGCCCTGTCGACGTCCCTGTTCAACCTCGAGGCGACGCTCTTCCACTGCGAGTTGTCCGACCAGCTCCCGCGCCGACGGCACCCGGACCGAGCCGACATCCGCACCGCCGAGTGGTCACGCGTCGCACCTGAGATGGCGTCCACGATGCAGCACTACCTGGAGCAGATCGCTGGGACGCTGCGGCCGGGCACGGTGAAGAACGCCGAGCTGACGCTGCGGGAGTTCGCCCTGCTGGTGGCCGCCGAAGACACGACGGTGACATGTGTCGCACAGCTCAAGCGCAGGCACGTCGAACGCTATCGGCAATGGCTGCTGGAGCGGCCGGCCACTCGCGGCGGCCCGCTGCACCGGCACACCGTCCGCGACCGGCTCAGCAAACTGCGCGGCTTCTTCCGCCGCCTGGACGAGTGGGACGCCGCAGACCGGCCGCCCCGCCAGCTGGTATTCGACAGCGACTTCCCCATCGCGGACGAGCCGCTGCCCCGCTTCCTCGACGACGCCGCAGCCGCCAAGTTGCTGGCCGCCGCCCGCCAGGACACTGATCCGTTCGCCCGGCTTGCCATCGAGATCCTCGCTCGCACCGGGATGCGCCGCAGCGAAATGCTCGGCCTCACCGTCGACGCGGTGGTGCAGATCGGCTCCGCCTACTGGCTTCGCGTCCCGGTCGGCAAGATGCACACCGACCGCTACGTCCCCTTGCATCCACAGCTGAAGACGCTGCTGGACGACTGGCTGCTGCACCGGCCCGAGGGCCTGCGTTCGAACCTCCTGTTCACCGACCACGGCCGTCCAGTCAATGCATCCCGAATCGAGACTGCCGTCCGCAGGGCCGCAGAGCGGGCCGGTCTCGGCCGGGTCACCCCACACCAGCTCAGACATACTCTGGCCACTCAGGCGATCAACAGGGGCATGTCCCTGGAGGCCATCGCAGCACTGCTCGGTCACCGGTCATTGTCCATGACACGTGTTTACGCGCGGATCGCCGACCGGACCGTCGCGGACGAATACTTCGCCGTTTCGGAGAAGGTCGAGGCCCTCTACGACGCACCGCGCCGACTGCCGGCCGAGGCGGAGGGCTCGGAGATGGCCAAGCTCCGCCGGGAGATGCACCGTCGGATGCTCGGCAACGGCTACTGCGCTCGCCCCGTCGAGATGGACTGCCACTTCGAGTCGATCTGCGAGTCGTGCACGTTCTTCGTGACCACGATCGAGTTCCGCCCCACCCTCGAACGCCAACGGGACGACGCAGCAGCCAAGGGACAGGTCGCACGAGAGCAGATCTTCGACGGACTCCTCAGCCGACTCGACGGAGAGGCCTCCTGACGGACCTCAACACCGCTGATGGCTTGACATCGAGACCCGCATATTAGAGGGGTTCCCGGTCTCCGGGTCCGGTATGACTTGGTCCCCTTGTCGCTCATGGTCGAAAAGGTGATGTCACCGGCTCGGAGGCATTGGCAGACCGCTGATCAGGGGCATGACCGCTCGCCGCGCTCGTCGAGGTGAAGCAGGCCTTCGTAACGTGGATGCCGGCACGCTGATGCCGCAGGTGAGACCGGGAAGGTCTGCTGGGGAGGGTATGTGAACCACGAGGGCGAGATCGATGTCTACCTGGGTCTGGACGTCGGCAAGGGTGAGCATCACGGCACTGCCCTCACCCCGGCGGGCAAGAAAGTGTTCGACAAGCCGCTGCCGAACAGCGAGCCGCGGTTGCGGGAACTGTTCACGAAACTGCAGGCCAAGCACGGTGTGGTGTTAGTCGTGGTGGACCAGTCGGCCTCGATCGGGGCCCTGCCGCTGGCCGTTGCCCGCGACGCGGGCTGCCGCGTCGCCTATCTGCCAGGGCTGACGATGCGGCGGATCGCCGACCTGTATCCGGGCGAGTCGAAGACCGACGCCCGTGACGCGGCGATCATCGCCGACGCCGCCCGGACCATGCCGCATACTCTGCGTGACCTGGCCCCGGATGATGAAACAGTCGCCGAGCTGAACATGATCGTGGGCTTCGACGACGACCTGGCCGGTGAGGTGACCCGCGTCAAGAACCGCATGCGCGGCCTCCTCACCCAGATCCATCCCTCATTCGAGCGGGTTGTGGGTCCCCGCCTGGATCATCCGGCAGTCCTGTTTCTGCTGGAACGCTATGGATCACCCGCTCAGTTGAGGAAAGCCGGCAGGCGAAGGCTGGTATCGATGCTGCGGCCCAAGGCACCACGCATGGCAGAACGGCTCGTCGAGGACATCTTCACCGCACTGAACGAGCAGACCGTCATCGTTCCCGGCACCGATGCCGCAGCACTGATCGTCCCCAGCCTCGCCGGATCGCTGACCGCGGTACTCGACCAGCGCAAACTCCTGGCCAGCAGGATCGAGGAACTGCTGGAGGCGCACCCTCTTTCCCAGGTCCTGATCTCGATGCCCGGCATCGGGGTCAGGACCGCGGCCCGGATCCTCGTCGACGTCGGTGACGGCAGTGGTTTCGCCACCGCTGGGCACCTGGCCGCCTACGCGGGCCTTGCGCCCGCCACCCGCAGATCCGGCTCATCCCAGCTCGGGGCACCGATCGTGCTCTGCTGGGACAACCTCAACCGCCACGTCTGCAAGGAAAATCAAGGAGTGGGCCGCCGCGAACAGCACCTGGCTCACGATCTTCCAGCTCCCCTCCTACGCACCCGAGCTGAACCCGGCCGAAGGTATCTGGTCGTTGATCAAACGAGGAGTGCTGGCGAACCTCGCCGCCACCAGCGTCGACCACCTCGTCAAGGTCGCCAAGCACGGCCTCAAGCTGATCCAGTACCGCCCACACCTCGTCGACGGCTGCCTCGCCGAGACCGGACTGACCACGACCACGACCCTGACATGACCTTGCTACCCCACGCATTAAAGATCAGTAGCGCGCACTCGCCGAACTCGCGGTGGCTGCCTACTGGGTCGGCGAGTATCAGGAATCGATGAACTGCTGCGAGCGTCTCCTCAAGGAACAGAAGCTGCCTGCCGACCAGCACCCCCGCGTCCGCGACAACCTCGAGTCTGCGCGGCGCAAACTCGGCCTGGAGAATGCTGTAGTCACCTGACCTCTGATGCCGACCGGCAAAGCGACGCCTGCCACGAGCAGCCGCGTCTGGTCGTCGCGGTGCCTCACCCTGGACGGTGGACCGCGAGCGGCCGAGCAGCGCAGTATGCGGCTCCGAGGCAAGGAGACTTCAGGGTGATGTGTCGAGGTGGTGGGTGAGAGCTTGCTCGGCGGTGGTCTCGGTGAAGGGCTCGATGGTGGTGACCTTGAAGTCGAGTAGACGCAGGTACCACTCTCCGGTTTCCTGAAGCGTCCACTGGTGGTGGGTCCGGGCGGTCATGGGCTGGCCAGCGCGGGTGACTCCCTGCCAGGCGAAGTCCATGGTGAGGTGGTAGTCACCTCCGGGCTCTGCGGTGATCTTGAAGTCGCTGATGCGATGAGTGCTGATGTCGACCTGATTGACCGTGGTGGTGTACCAGGCGGCGATCTCGCCGAACGCGGACAGTGTACGTCCGTCACTGAGGTGCATGGACACGTCGTCGGCCAGCAATTCGCGGAGCGGTTCGGCGTCGGTGGCGGGCTGTTCCAGCAGAGAGAGCCAGTAATGGACGAAGGCTCTGGCCCGGTTGGTGTAGGCCGCCTGGAAGGGGGCCTCCTGGCGAGCGAGGATCTGCTCGGCGACTCGGGTCAGTCTGGGCAGGTGCTCGGCCGGGTCCTGGACGAGTTCCAGGTCGTAGCGCAACAGCGCGGCTCCGTTGAGTTGGGGTCCGTGGGTCTGGAAGTCATAGTTCACAGTCGCCGTAGCCGTTCTCTCGCCCGTGGAGGACACCTCGATGCCGCGCAGGTGATGGGCGTTGCTCTGGCCGGCGTAGGCACCCCGGAGGCTTTCCAAGTAGGCGTGGCGGCCCGAGCTGTCGGGCATTCCGGCCTCGCGCGGGCGGACCATGACGAAGTCGTCGGTGAGCAGCTCGCCCTGGTGGTCGAAGTCCTTGTCGTCCGTCTCATAGAACGAGTACCAGCGGTAGAGCACGGCTAGGGCCAAGGCCGGGACTCTGTTGGTGATGTTGGCGGGGTCATATGGCGGCTGAGCACAGGGTGCGGAAGCGAGTGGTCCGGCGGCGCGTTCTGGGTTCGGTGTCGAGCCAGT
>NZ_JBIAQG010000035.1:5811-15334 GCF_042888805.1 Streptomyces sp. NPDC002730 | reverse complement strand
TCCAGCATCAGCCCGCGCAGGTACTGCTGACCGTAACCGCGCTGGCCTGCATAGGCCAGGTAGCCGAAGACATCGTCCGTGAACTCAGCAAGATCCGCGTCCAGTTCAAGTTCTGCCAGTCGGTCCATCCCCCTACCGTCCTCGCCACAGACATGGTCAAACAGTTACTTCGACGAACCGATCGAGGACCATGACCAAGCTCTGTCGGACTGTGGAGGTCTTCTATGCGGCCAGCCCCAAGGCGGAGTTGGCTCGGTGGTCGTGTTCGTAGTCGATCGGACTGTGGTACCCGCACACGCTGTGTAGTCGGTGGGTGTTGTAGAAGCCGGTGATCCAGGTCGCGATCTTCAGCCGGGCCTCGGTGCGGGTGGCGAAGGTGTGCCGGTGGACGTACTCGACCTTGAGGACACTGTTGAACGCCTCGCTGACGGCATTGTCGAAACACGAGCCCACCCGCCCCATAGACTGAGTCACGCCCAGGCGCCGGCAGGCACGCTTGAACCGGCGGGACACGTATTCACTGCCGCGATCCGAGTGGAAGATCACGCCCCTCACATCGCCGCCACGGGTGGCAGCGGCCATCTGCAAGGACGCGACGACGAGCTCTGCGTCATGCCGCTCGCCCGTCGCATAGCCCAGCAGCCGCCGGGAGAACAGGTCAATGACGGTGGCGAGATAGAGCTTCCCCTCCCCGGTGACGATCTCCGTCATGTCACCCGCCCACACCTGGTCCGGCGCGTCCGCGGTGAAGTCCCGGCGTACGAAGTCCGGGGCCGCGGCCCGCTTGCCGGGCCTGGTCAGCCCGCGGCGCCGGCGGATCTTCCGGCCGGCCAGGCCGAGTTCAGCCATCAGCTTCGCGACGGTGTTCACCGACACCCGCCAGCCCTCACGAACCAGGATGATCCAGATCTTCGGCGAGCCGTAGGTTCCGCCCGAGCCCTCGAAGATCCCCTTGATGGCGTCGGTCAGCTTCCCGCGCCGGACCTCGCGGGCGGTCGTGGGCTTGTCGCGCCACTTGCAGAACCAGGACTCCGACACCCCAAGAACCCGGCAGGCCAGGCGGTGCGGGACATGGTGCTCGGCCCTCTGGTTACCGATGAACGCGGCCAGCGCCGCGGGATCGGACTCGGTCACTTCACCCAGAGGGCCATGCATCGCTTGAAGACATCACGCTCCATCTCCATCTCCAGCTCCCGGATGCGCTTGTTCTTGTCCGTCATCTCCCGCAGCAGCCGCTCCAGCTCAGCGCGCTCGGTCTCCCGCAGCCGCCCACCGCTCTCCGCAGCCGCAGGCCCGTCGGACGACGCCGACCCGTTGCGTCGCCACCGCGAGATCCAGCTGTGCAGAGTGCCCGGATGTACACCGAGCTCCTCGGCGACCTCCGGGATCGGCCTCCCCGTTTCGATCACGATGCGTACAGCACCCTCACAGAACTCAGGCTCGTACGTACGCTGCTTGGACTCCATGAATCCCAACCCTCCCTGCAATCACAGGCTCCACGGTACGAGGGGAGGGACACTGCAGTCTCTCGTGGAGAAGGTGACCACCGTCTTGGCGCCGCCGGCCTGGAGGCAAGGGCTCCAGGTGGTGCTCGTCTGCCCGGCCGAGCAGACGACCTGCCGTATCTGCCAGTCGATACGGCAGGTCGTGGGTGGCGAAGCCCTCCTTGGCCCTGGCCCGGCGGGACTGGTCGCGCAGCATCGGGGTGATGAGTGCAACACCGAACTGCTTCAGGGAGCCCACGATCAGCTCGGCCGAGGCGTATCCGCTGTCCAGGTAGTGCTCCCCGGGCAGCAGCCCGCGTCGCTGGAGGGCCTGGTGGATGGGGTCGAGCATGGCGTTGTCGGGGACGGTGGCGTCGGTCGTGGTGACGCTCGTGACCAGATTCGGCCGCGGCGCTGCGTTCCGCCGTCCCGGGCCCGCATCACCGACGGTGCCGACCGCCGGCTGCGCGGGGGCCTGGCAGGTCTCACTGATATGGATCTTGAAGCCGTTCCACAACAGGTCGCCCTTGACGCTGCGGCGGGCGTCGGTGTCATACGGAGAGGTCAGGCGCTGTTGGCCGGGCGGGAGACCGTCCACCTGTGCCTCCCGCCGCTTGACCACCTCCCGTCCGCCCGAAAGCGTGCGGGTGTAGCTCTGCACCAGCACACGCCGCAGGACCTGGACAGCCGGCAGTTCACGCAGCCACGCCGGGGAGAGGGGTGCATAGACCGCGGTGAGCAGGGCGAAGCCGTCCCGGCCGAAGTCGACAGCGAGCCGGGTGTGTTTGGCCTTGGAGACCGGCGCGTGCCATCCGGGGATCCGATCGCCATAACGCCGGCTCCAGGAGGGCACGTATATCACCCGTTCCACCCTGTGCGGCGCCGCACAGACCAGTGCCTCCAGCGCGGCGCGGACGGCCTCCTCGGCCAGGTCCAGCCGGCTCAGGTGCCGCATCGCCGAGATCACGTGGGTGGAGTCGGTGCGCTGCTTGCCGCCGCTCTCCAGCAGCCCCTGCTCAACCAGCCTGGCCAGCAGCAGGTCCAGCACCTTCTCCTCCAAGCCGTGCGCGACCACCCGGGAGCGGAACTCCGAGAGCACACTGTGGTCGACCCCCGGATCCTCCAGATCCAGCCCGAGCGCGTATTGCCACGTCAGGTCCGCGCGTACCGCTTCGGCGGCCTGCCGGTCGGTGAGGTTCTCGGCCTTCTGCAGCACCGTGACCAGCGCGAGGCGCCCCGGCGACCAGCCCGGCTTGCCACGCTGCCCGAACGCGACCGCGAACTCGCCGTCGGCGAACAACTCGCCGAACCGGTCACGGACCCGCACCGCGAGCGGGACCTCCCGCCGGCCCGAGTACATCGCCCGGATCGCGGCCGCAATCTCAGGGACCGACTCAGGCCAGGGCTGCGGCTGCGGCTGCACCGACACCACACCTCCATCCTGCGGACAGACACCACAAGACTGCCGCAAGCCCCATGATCCACAAGAGACCTGCCCCTCACCCAGCCATCCCAGGGATTAACCACCAGGATCGACCAAGCAGCGAATCACCTCAACCACCTCACGGCTGACGATCAACGACGCCTCATCACCCCAACCGAAAACAGCGAGGCGAGGACAAGCTCAGGTGCCGCGCAGAAACGCACAGCCGAGCTTCAGGCACGACTCATGGAGCTCACAGGCATGACGCCCATGCTGATCCCACAACATCGCCTGGGGAAGGGAGCGGCCATGGAAGCCGTCCGAAAGGGCTCGATCCGAACGAGGTTGGTGACAGCGGCGGTTGCGCTCGCGGCGCTGGGCGGCAGTTTGGCTCTGATGGGGACGATGTCCGACGCTAGCGCGACCACGGAGAGCGACAGTGGTTCCAGCTCATCCGTCTCCTCCGACTCCTCGTCCTCGGACAGCCAGTGGACGTCCTCCAGCGGCGGGGTACAGTCCTCCGACTCGGGCTCGTCCGACGCGACGTCGGGGAGCTCATGATGAGCGGCGCGAGAACCGGGGCCGCCGACTTCCGGGCCCTGGGGTGCCGGGGGCGGCTGGTGGTCACCGACGCAGGTCGTCTGGAGGACTGCCGACGGCTGCTGGCCCGGGAGTTGGCCGCCGTCGACGCGGCGTGCAGCCGCTTTCGCGCGGATTCCGAACTGGCCGGTCTGAACTCGGCGAACGGCCGGCTGTCCGCCGTCGGGCCGCTGCTGGCGGAGGCTCTGGCGATGGCACTGCGGGCCGCGGAGATGACCGACGGCGATGTCGACCCGACGGTGGGGTCAGCGATGCGCACCCTCGGCTACGACCGTGACTTCGCTCTGGTCGAGCGGGACGGGCGGCCGGTGCGGCTGACGGTACGGCCGGTGCCGGGATGGCGCCGGGTGCGGCTGGATCGGGCAGCGGGCACGGTGATGATGCCGCCGGGGACCACACTCGACCTGGGGGCGACGGCCAAAGCGTGGGCCGCCGACCGTACCGCGCAGATGCTGGCGAAGGCGGCGGGCTGCGGGGTGTTGGTGAGCCTGGGCGGGGACACGGCGGTCGCGGGACCCGCGCCGTCCGGGGGCTGGCGGATCCGCGTCCAGGACGTGACCGGACACCCGGACGAACCGCCGGTGGGGCCGCACACGACGGTCGCGATCCGGCACGGCGGGCTCGCCACCTCCGGTACAGCCGCGCGGCACTGGCGACGCGGAGACCGGGAGTTGCACCACGTCGTGGACCCGCGGACCGGGCTGCCCGCGGTGACCCCCTGGCGCACCGTTACCGTCGCCGCGGCGAGCTGCGCCGACGCCAATACGGCGACTACCGCGGCGCTGGTGCGCGACGAGACGGCGTACGCGTGGCTGAACAGCATCGGGTTGGCGGCCCGGCTGGTGGCCGTCGACGGCACCGTGAAGACGACGGCCAGCTGGCCCGCTGAGCGGAACACGGAGGCAGCGGCATGACGCTCTGGTACATCGACCGCGCGACCGCGATCGTCGCCCTCGTCCTCTTCAGCGTGGTCGTGCTGCTCGGCGTCTGGGTGCGGCTTCGGGTGCGGCTGCCGGGGCTGCCCCGGTTCGGCACCGTGGCGCTGCACCGTTCGGTGTCGCTGCTGGCAGCGGCCTTCCTCGGCACGCACATCGCGACGGTGGTCCTGGACAGCCATGTCTCCGTCGGCGTCCTCGACGTCGTGGTGCCCTTCACCGCGGGCTATCAGCCGCTGTGGGTCGGGCTCGGCACGGTCGCGGCAGACCTGCTGCTCGCGGTGCTCGTCACGAGTCTGCTCCGGCCCCGGATCGGACTGCGGACCTGGCGTGCGGTGCACTGGTTCGGCTACGCCTGCTGGCCGGTGGCGATGGCGCACAGCCTGGGCGTCGGCACAGACACCGGTTCCGGGGTCGCGCTGTGGATCACGGTCGCGAGCGCCCTCCTCGTCGCGGCGGCGGTCGTGCTCCATCTGACACACCCCTCCGCACGGCGGCAGCGGGCCGCCGACCTCCTCGCCGCCCCCCATGCCTCCCGGATCGGAGAATGACGTATGCCCACGATCGACCACCGGCCCGGTGTCCACGCACCGCGCCGTCTCCTGCCGCCGCACGGCGGCGACAACCTGGCGGCGCACATGGCCCTCCACGGCGTCCCCCCGTACGAAAGCGCGGCCGCCCTGACCGGTGCGCTCCGCGACGCGGGACTGAACGGCCACGGCGGCGCCGGGTTCCCCGTCCACCTCAAGCTAGCCGCGGTCGCCGAGGCGGCTCGGCGCACCCGCCGTACCCCCGTCGTGGTCGCTAACGGCGCCGAGGGCGAACCGGCCAGCGCCAAGGACCTCACCCTGCTGCTACGCGCCCCCCATCTCGTACTGGACGGGGCACAGTTGGCAGCACGGGTGGTGGGTGCGGACCGGATGTTCCTCGCGGTGGGCGGCGGCGAGGTGATCCGTGTACTGCGTGTGGCTCTGGGCGAACGCGAGCGCTGCGGTCTCGATCCGCTGCCGGTACGCATGGTGGAGATCCCGGCGCGCTTTCTGTCGGGGCAGTCCTCGGCGCTGGTCGCGTACCTGAACGGCCGGCCGGCGCTGCCCCGGCACCCTGAACCGCCGGTGCGGGAACAGGGCGTGGGCCGGGCGCCGACGCTGGTCCAGAACGTCGAGACGCTGGCGCATCTGGCGCTGGTGGCACGCTACGGCGCGGAGTGGTTCCGCTCGGTCGGCACGGTCGACGAGCCGGGAAGCATGCTGTGCACGGTGCACACCGCCGGGCGGCCGCCGCAGGTGGCGGAGGTCGCGCTAGGCACCCCTCTGGCACGGTTGCTGCCGATGGAACACGGCGCCGTCCCGGCGCAGGCGGTGCTGGTCGGCGGCTATCACGGGGCCTGGATTCCGGCCGCCGACGCCGCCCGGCTACGGCTGTCGTCTGCGGATCTGCAGCCGTACGGGGCCGCACTCGGAGCGGGTGTGCTCGCCACGCTGCCGGCCAACCGCTGCGGCCTCGCCGAGTCCGCTCGGGTCCTGCGGTATCTGGCGCTGGAGTCGGCGGGCCAGTGCGGCCCCTGCCTCAACGGTCTGCCGCGCATCGCCATCGCGTTCGCGGAGCTGGCTCGGCCCGGTTGCCGGCCGGGCACACATGCTGACATCGAGCGCTGGGCCGGGCTGGTCGAGGGCCGGGGCGCCTGCCATCACCCAGATGGCACGGTCCGTCTGGTGCGCAGCGCGCTCATCGTCTTCGCCGCCGAGGCCGACCGCCACGTGCGGGGCAGGTGCGCGGCGAGCGACCCCAGGCCGCTGCTGCCGGTGCCGATGCCGGTCGAGGAGGGGAACTGACAATGCAAGCACGGATCACCGTCGACCGGACCGCGTGCACGGCACATGGCCTGTGCGCCGAACTGCTGCCGGAGCGGATCACCCTCGACGAGTGGGGCTACCCGCTGCTGGACGACGCACCACTGCCCGCCGAGGCAGCCCGGCGGGCCCGGCGGGCTGCCGCCGACTGTCCGATGCTGGCGCTGCGGCTGGGCCGCTGACCAACCAATCGGTTACACGAGGAAGGGGAATTGAGTCGAATATCCGTCCGGGTGATTGAAGTCAATCGTGTCATCGTCGCACGATCGGGGCGAGTTCCTGAGGGGGGCTTGACCCCGCTCCAGCTTCAGCGCGCTCGTCTGCGGGCTGAGCGCGTCCGGGAGGCGGTCACCGGTTTCCGGGACGGTCACCCGGCCCGGGCACGACCGGGCGAGCCGCGGCTTCAGCGAGCCGAAGGCGCGCTCGTGTACGCCGTTCTGGCCGGGGCTCTTGGCGCGGGTGCGGATGTGCGGCAGCTCGGCCGGGAGGCGATGAAGCGGGCGAACGCGGCGCCTTTGAGGGCTCCTCCATTGTCGGTCACCAGCTTGATCCGCCGGATCTGGCCGGTGTCGGGGTTCTGGGGCGGCAGCTGGGCCAGCGGGCGGCCGCCGAGGCTTTCGGCCTCCTTGATCGCGAGTTTCACGGCCTCGATGGCGGGCCAGTTCCCGGCGCGCGCCTTGGTAGTCGATGGGCTGGAGCAAGTCCCGCCTGCGCAGGGCGCGTTCAAAGAGGACGCGGAGACGTCATGGCCGTCGGCCCGCATCATCCATTGGATCTTGCGGTGGCCCCCGGGCCGGCCAGTTCGCGGCATACTTCGCGGCGACCGGCTCCAGCGCGTCGACCACGGCGCCGACCACGGCCCCTTGGCCACGGGCTCACCCCGGCGGGCGCGGCCCGGCCGGCGAGAAGTGGTGCGGCGCGGGATGCCGGCGAGCGTGCAGAACCTCGAAGTCGGCATCTCCGCTTGGGCGCGGATCACCTCGTGGTCCCCAAAGGGGCCAGACGGCCGTCGGCGGACTTCTTCCACACCCGCAGCTCGACATGTGCCCCACCCAGTGCGGTCTTGAGATCCTCGATCTGCTCCTCGAGCATGGCCTCCCCGTTGGATGCCTGCTTCGACGCCCCGGCCGCCAGGCCGACCTTCCCGGACTCCAGGAACTGGGCCTTCCACTTGGCCACCGACGCCTGCGAGGTCTTGTTCCGACGGGCCGCCTCGGCCACGGTCATCTCACCCGCCAGGACCGACAGCACAGTCCGTATGTACTTCTCCACCGGGAACTGCGGCGGAGGACTCATCAGGCTCATTGAGCCTTTCCCAGTAATGGATCATGATGTTGTGTGATCGTTCAGATGGTGCGGTCGTAGTCGAGTTGGAGTAGGACGAGGGCTGCTGCGGCGATCTTCGTGATGCGGCTGGGGTCGAGGCTGACCCGGCGCAGGGCCTTGAAGGTCGTCTTGAGCAGGGAGTTGGCGCGCTCGCAGACGCCGTGGATGCCGTGGATGACCTTGTTGTAGGTCTGCTGGGCGTCGGTCAGTTCGCTTCCGGCTGGCTTTTTGACGGGGTGGCGGAAGCCGTCGCCGGCGTTCTCGTAGCCGAGATCGACCAGGGTGGGCATGTCCAGCTCGGCGGCGATCCGGTTGAGGGCGTCGATCAGGCCGTGGTGGCGGGCGCAGGTGGTGTCGTGCTCCCTTCCCGGGCGGACCGGTGAGACCCAGATCGGCCAGCCGTCCGGGGTGGCGATGACCTGCACGTTCCCACCGTGATGCTTGTGTTTTCCGGACCACCAGAGGTCTGCGCCGTTGGGGCCGGGGGCGGCGACGCGGTCGGTGCGGATGACGGTGCCGTCGAGGTTCAGGTGCGTCAGTCCGGCCGCTTTAGCGCGCTTCAGCGCGGTCGCGAGGTCCGGTGCCCCGGCCGCCAGGACGGTCGGCCCCTCGTGGAGGTAGCGGTAGGCGGTGGAGGTTAACAGGCCGTTGTCGCGGGCGAGTTGGGACATGCGGGTGCCGTCGATGAACCAGCGCAAGATGAGCACCGCCTGGCGGAAGCAGCCCAGCGCGCGCCTGCCCTTGCGGGTTTTGGCCGCGATGCGGTGATCGCGCAGCAGTCGGGCCAGGTGCTCGGCGGTGGACCGCTTCACATCGAGCACGGCGGTGTATGTGACACTGGTCGACACGTGAGGCCCCTCGGTCGGATCTTTCTGTCGCAAGATCGTTCCTACCAGGGGCCTTACGCCTGCCCGGACTTGGGGATCGCACGGGCCGCAGCGCCGACGTCGCGATCACAGCGAGCGATGAGCGCTTACTGAGAAAGACTCACTGCCGGAACGTGGTGACGGCGGTCCCCGCAATGCCGGGGCCGGACTTCGACACGAGTCCAGTCGTCGTAAGTCCTTGTGCCGTGGATGCCGTCACCGCACGACCGCCTGTTGCCCCGCAGGCCCTCCCGCAAAGGCGAATTGGCCGCCAGCCAAGCTGACGGCCAATCGCGACCTGACCTATTCTTCCTGGGCTCACGGCCCAGCCTCCAGGTGTCTAACCTGGCGGGTAAGTCTCAGGAGGCTGCTTACGAAGCTGAAGGCCACCCTTCACAGGAGCAGCCCCGGGGACGATGCGAGGCCTGCATGCTGCCCGTGCGGCTTGCGCGGCTTGCGCGGCTTGTGGTGGTGAGGAGGGCAGGGGTTGGTGGTCCCGAGTGACAGCTTCTGGTTCAAGAGGGGCTTGTGGTGGTGAGGGGGGCACTGCTGTGACGTGATGGTGGTGGGGTCGGTGTCGGTGTGGGTGGTTGGGTCGCCGCCGCCGGTGACTGTGGCGGTGTTGATGACCTGTGCGGGGGCGTCAGTGGCGACGTCGACGGTGACGGTGATGGGGGGGTAGGTGGAGCCGGCGGCGAGGGCGTCGCTGCGGGTGCAGGTCAGCGTGGCCAGAGTGCAGGTCCAGCCCGTCCCGGAAATGCCGGTGACCGTCAGTCCCGTGGGAAGAGTGTCGGTGACGGTGACGGTGGTTCCGTCTGTCGGGACAGTCGAACTGGCAGAGTTGCCCGCGGTGAGCGTGTACGTAGCTCCCTGCTGCCCCTGAGCGAAGTCCCCCGTGTGACTCTTGTCGATCGCCAACACCGGAGTGTCGGGAGTGACGGACGTGATGGTGGTGGGGTCGGTGTCGGTGTGGGTGGTTGGGTCGCCGCCGCCGGTGACTGTGGCGGTGTTGATGACCTGTGCGGGGGCGTCAGTG
>NZ_JBIAQG010000035.1:0-5713 GCF_042888805.1 Streptomyces sp. NPDC002730 | reverse complement strand
ACTGGCAGAGTTGCCCGCGGTGAGCGTGTACGTAGCTCCCTGCTGCCCCTGAGCGAAGTCCCCCGTGTGACTCTTGTCGATCGCCAACACCGGAGTCGGCACAATGGGCGTCTCCGTGATCGCCACACCGATCGGGAATCTTCTGACTGGGATGGTGTCGACGATGGTCCGGCTCGCGGTGTCAACCACCGATACGGTGCCTTCATCGACGTAGTTGGTGACGTAGGCCTGCGTGCCGTCAGGGGTGAAAGCCACATCGTTGGGGCTGCTGAAACCCGCGATGGTGCTGCTGATCGTGTCGGACGTCGTAGTGATCACCGACACGGTATTGCTGCCGGAGTTGGTGACGTAGGCCCGCGTGCCGTCGGGGGCGAAGGCCACATTTTTGGGCGCGCTCAAACCCGCGATGGTGCTGCTGATCGTGTCGGACGCTGTAGCAATCACCGACACGGTATTGCCGGCGAAATTGGTGACGTAGGCTTTGGAGCCGTCAGGGCTCACCTTCACACCGCGCGGACCGCTGAGACCGATGACCTCGGATACTGCGGTGGTTGCCGTGTCCACCACCGAAAAGCTATTCGATGCCAAATTGGTGACGTAGACCTTGGAACCGTCAGGAGTAACGTCCACACCCCAGGGAGAGCTCCCGACGGGGATAGTATTGGTGACGGTATTGGTCGCGGTGTCGATCACCGCCAGGGTGTCGTCATCGAACTGGGCGACGTAGACCTTGGAACCGTCAGGGCTGATCGCAATACCGTGTGGGCGCGTTTGATTGCCCAGGTTGATGAGGGTGGTTACGACGTTGGTCGCGGTGTCGACTACAGCCACCTGATTCCCAGTGTCGAGGGTGGTGTAGACAGTTGTGCCGTCGGGAGTGATCGCAACCTCGGTCGGAGCGGTCGCATTCTCAGTCGGCGGTGTGAGGTTGATAGGGCTCAAGGGAACTGGGGCAGCCGGATTGGCAACGTCGAACACATACTCCAGGTTCAATTCGCTGCTCTGGTTGGCGACGTAAGCGTAGGTTCCCGCTTGGACGGTTTGCGCGGCTGCTTGGGCTTGCGGGACCACGGCTAGGCCGAGGACCGTGAGGAGCGAAACCAGCAACGCATGCAACCATCGGTGAAGGGTGATGGTCGCGCTACATGCCCCCGCTCTGGCACCTCGGGGCTGGGTCGTCTGTGCTCCAGGGCTCATGCCCGGACCACCTCTCTCTAGCAATGGGCCCGTTATTGCCGGGCGTCGGGGCGGACGTGCGGCTGGAACCGTAGAGCTGGGGCCCTGCCACCGGTCACATACGGAAAAGCCATGCACCCTCATACCATGCCGATCAGTTGGTATATTCTCCCGAATCGCGCAGGGGTACACGGCCACTCCTACAGACCAGTGCCAATTCCAGTGCTATCTCCTCTTTCCTGATCCCTGTTTCGGATCGAACGGGTACGGCGGCCGCCCGATCCACCTACTCTGGCATTGCGTGAAGGTGAACTCGAGCGCAGCAGTCGAGATGTAGCGTGCTCGACCACATATCCGCCCGTATCTCCGGCCTGCAGCTATGTCGTCCGGTCCTGATGTGGGAAAGCCCTCGGCTCTGCGAAACCGCGGGGACGGACGAAGTAAACCGGACCGCTCCGAACCATGCTCCCGCAGCAGCGTGCCCCTCGCATTGGGCTCTCCAGCACGGGCGCTGTCTCGCCGATCAGAGCGCCAATACTGCCCCGAACCCGGGGCAGTCGGCGGCATTTGGGCTGAAACCCGATTCATCCTCATCCTCACCGACAAACGGCATCGCCACCACGTTCTGCCTCTTGCCAATCTCCAGAACAGCGGTGGGATGAAGCAAAGGGGACGCTCCCGGATGACGGCTACTTGGGCTTCGCCGCGCTCCATCGGCCACGCGATCACTGCATCGAGAAAGCCCCGCAGAAGCTCGGCGGCCCTGCACGAGCCATCGGCACGCCCCGTGCTATGACTGCCACTCCCAGCGCGTCAACTGCCGCACACGCCCTGGGATACCCCCGCAACTGAAAAGGATTGAGCCGCCGGACCAACTCAACGCGCTCCAGGTCCGCGCAGCCGAATGGCAATCACACTAATCGGTTATTGCACGCCCCGCTCCTGGCCGGTGTCCGGTCCTCAAAGTTCTGCTCTGCGATCTTCAGGTAGGGCCTTCGCCCGTTCCTCCCTCGCGCTCTCGGCGAAACGGGTGATCTCGACGTTGGTTATGGGGTGTCGAGACAGGGCACGGCCCGTCGTTGCGCAGTCTGTCTTCGTGACCGGCCCGACAAGACGCCGGCGTTGAGGCTGTATGCCTCGCAACTCGTAGGGCTGTCGCTTCGCGGAGAGGGCGGTTTGGTGACTGAGCTGCCTGATCGGGTATCGAGTTCTTGTGCACCTGCCGGTTGGAGCAGGCGAGCAGCCGCTCCTTTAGACACCGGGGGCCGGACCAGGCACGGCTGCAAAGGAAGACAGATGCTGGCACCACGTCCGGGGAGCGCTGCGAATCGACTAGCAGGTGGCGGGAGCGAGACCCGCGTAGTCCACTGGGTGCCCATCGTGGGCGACCACGATCAAGCTCCCAGTGCGGTGAACCTCCCACAGATTGGGCTCATTGAGGAGCCTTCCCAGGTGGTGACACGGTGCAGCTGCGGCCACGATTCCTGCCGAGGTACTGGACCACGCGGCAGGCTCCGGGACTCCTGGTGCCGGCGGCGTCACGATCCGGTAGTAGGTACTCGGACTCACCAGTTCAGCAGCTGTCCCCTGCATGACTTCAGTTGCCCCGGACCCTCCCGGGGCGCCCTATCGGGTAACGGAGAAGAGCATGACGTTGAATCGAGCGACGAGGACGAAGCGGCGGACTGCAGCGCTAGTGATGGTCGGCCTGGCGGCGGGGCTGTTTCCTGGCTCCGAGGCAGCCTGGGCCGCAGCGCCAAACTACGCTGCCAAGGTCGACTACGCTACCGGAGACCTTCCCCTTTCGGTGTCTACGGGTGACCTAAACGGCGACGGTGACCGTGACCTGGTCACTGCTAATCAGGCTGCGGACACAGTGTCGGTGCTGTTGGGCAATGGGGACGGCACGTTCGCCGCCAAGGTCGACTACACCACCGGCAACGGCCCCTTCTCGGTAGCGGTGGGCGATGTCAACGGCGACGGTGACCGTGACCTGGTCACTGCCAATCTGTATGCGGACACAGTGTCGGTGCTGTTGGGCAATGGGGACGGCACGTTCGCCGCCAAGGTCGACTACACCACCGGTGATCAACCGTACTCCGTGGCGGCGGGCGACTTCGACGGCGACGGTGACCTGGACTTGGTGACCGCGAATCAACTCGGAAACACGGTGTCGGTGCTGTTGGGCAATGGGGACGGCACGTTCGCCGCCAAGGTTGACTACACCACCGGTAGCAGCTACGTCAACGGCGGCGACCAACCGGTCTCAGTGGCCACGGGCGACTTCAACGGCGATGGCGACCTCGACCTGATCACCGCCAACGCCAGGCCCGACACGGTCTCGGTGCTGCTCGGCACGGCGGGCGGCACATTCGGCGCTCCGGTCCGCTACTCCACCAGCAACAGCATCACCGGTGCAGAGGGCCACGGCCCGTTCTCGGTAGCCGTGGGCGACTTCAACGGCGACGGCAATCTCGACCTGGGGGCCGCCAACTTCCTCGCCTACCCCTCTGGCCTCGGAGCAGTGATGCTCGGCAATGGGGACGGCACATTCGCCGCCATTATCGACTTCGCCACCGGCAATCGCCCGGTCTCGTTGGCGGCGGGGGATCTCGACGGTGACGGCAATCTAGACCTGGTCACTGCAAACCAGGACCCTGACACGGTGTCGGTACTGCCGGGTAACGGGGACGGCACGTTCGCCGCCAAGATCGACTTCGCCACCGGCAGCGGCCCACACTCGGTGGCGGTGAGCGATCTCGACGGCGACGGCGACCTCGACCTGGTCACCGCCAACGCCTTCGCTGACACCGTGTCGGTGCTTCTCAACAACAATGTCGCCCTACGGCGACGGTGACCCCTCAAGCTTTGTTCCAGGAGGCTGTGACCTCGTAGGGCGGGGCTGGTCTTGGAAGCCGTTGTCTTTCCGGATGTGGCCGGTGAGTCTTCGCTGGTCAGACATCCCATGCCCGCAACGGCGGACGGCCAGCCCGAATCGCCGCACGCGCCCTTCCTCGCGCCACAACACTCTCCTCCACCATCAAGGTGTTGCGGCGACCAGTTGAATCGGCCCTGAGCGCCCCTGTCCGTGTGGAAGGCCACGCCATGGACCTGGCCGCCACGGTCGGCCACGGCCATCTCGATCGCATCGGTGACCAGGGACGTGCGCAGGTGGTCCGCGATGGACCAGCCGGTCACGCGCCGCGAGCAGATGTCGATCACCGTGGCGGTTCTGTGGAATCTGTGACCTGCGGTTTCATCTTTGGGTGCCTTACCGGACCTCGATGATCGGTAGCAGGTGCGAGGTGGTCGGTCGGTTCAGCTCACGAGGGCTGGGGCTGGCGGGGGTGGGGACCGCGGCGAGGCGCTCGAGGAGCGCGCCGAGGGCGGTCTGTCCGTCGTCAACTTCCTTATCTCCGTGCGGAATTCGCGGCTGGTGTACTCCGATCCGCGATCGGTGCGCATGATGCAGCCGGGTTTCAGCTCGCCCCGGCCGGCGGCCATGCGGATCGCGTCGGTGACGAGTGAGGCGCGGTGGTGGTCGGCCATCGCGTACCCGATCACCTCGCGGGTGGCCAGGTCGATGACGGCGGCGAGGTACCACCAGCCCTCCAGGGTCGGCAGATATGTGATGTCGCCGACCAGCTTGCGGCCCGGCTCGGCGGCGGTGAAGTCGCGTCCGACCAGGTCAGGAGACGGAGCGGCCTTGGTGTCGGCCTTGGTCAGGTTGCGGCGCTTGCGACGGGTGATCCCGCGGATGTCCCGCTCGCGCATGATCCGCTCGACCTTCTTCCGGTTGACCCGCCGGCCCGTGCGCCGCAGTTTGGCGTGGACGCGCGGGGCGCCGTAGGCGCCCCGCGAGGCGGCGTGGATGCCGGATCTCCCCGGCGAGCTCGTCTTCGGCCTGCTGCCGGGCTGCCGCGGCGGGCCGGGCCGTGAGCCAGCCGTAGTAGACGGACCGGCTGATCTCCACGACCCGGCACAGGGCGGCGATGCTGAAGCCGCCCGGGTTTTCCTCACTCGCCTTCCCGCGTCGATGAAGCGGCACAGCGTGCCTACTTCATCTCCTTCGCGAAGAAGGCGAGACCTTTTTCAGGATCTCGATGGTCTGCTGCTGTTCCCGGTCCCGCTTGCGCAGCCTGGCGAGTTCTTCCCGCTCGGCCGTGGTCAGCGCGCCCGCCGACCTCTGAGGCGACCCCTGTGGTGTGGACACTCTGACAATGGATCTTGCAGATCCGAGGGAAGGTGTCCTGGTGGGACGTAGGTCTCCGTATCCGGCGGAGTTCAGGAACGATGCGGTGGCGTTGTACCGCGCGGCGGGTGGGAAGTGCACGTATGCGGCGGTCGCGGCGGATGTCGGGGTGACCGGCGAGACCCTGCGGAGCTGGGTGCGCCAGGCCGACGAGCACACGGGCCGCGATCACGGCTGTGGCGAGCAGGGTGCGGAGAGCCGGGACGAGGAACTGGCCCGGCTGCGCGCGGAGAACGGTCGGCTGCGCAAAGCGGAGAAGGAATGGGAACTTGAGCGGGAGATCCT
>NZ_JBIAQG010000034.1:0-15369 GCF_042888805.1 Streptomyces sp. NPDC002730 | reverse complement strand
CCCTACCACGACCTGGGCGCCGACTACTTCACCCGCCGAACCTCCCGCAGCCTGACGATCAACTGCGGAAGGTTTTCACCTCAGAGTCACGGCATTGGGTCAAGGCCCACGGTGCTTGGTGCTTGAGGTAGCAGTGCACGGTGTGCTCAGTGGGACGCTCGAGCGATGACATGATCTACTAGGGCCAGCAAGACATCCCGGCAGGAGGCGCGATTTCGAGCGTCGAACGTGGTGAGATACACGTTCGGTCCAAGAGCCAGGGCAGTGCGGATTTGCTCCACGGGGTAGAGTTGCTGGCCGTCGAAGGAGTTTGCGGCGATGACGAAGGGGATCTCGCGGCTCTCGAAGAAGTCGATCGCGGCGAAACTGACCTCCAAACGCCGGGTGTCGACCAGTATCACACCGCCCAGGGCGCCGACCGAGAGGTCGTTCCACATGAACCAAAAGCGCTGCTGGCCAGGGGTACCAAACAGGTAGAGCTTCAGCTCCGGCGTGAGCGAGATACGCCCGAAATCCATGGCCACGGTGGTGGCGGTCTTGTGATCGAGGCCGGCTAGATCGTCAACGCCGATGCTGGCGGCGGTCAACAACTCTTCGGTACGTAGCGGGGCGATCTCGCTGATGGAGGCGACCATGGTGGTTTTGCCGACACCGAACCCTCCAGAGATGAGGATTTTTACTGCAGTCGGGGCGTCATCAGAGCCGGACAAGTCCGTCCCTCACTTTCCGGAGCAAGTCGATGTCAGGAAGCCCAGTTGTGCAGGCTGGCGGGCGAGCCGTGATCATGCCGTGGTCCATCAAGTCCGAGAGCATGATCGCAGTCACTGAAACCGGCAAATCCAGATGGGCGGCGATTTCGGCAACTGCGGTAGCCACGGTGCACAGTTGCAGAATGCGGCGGTGCTCAGGCGGCAAAGCGCGGTTGGGCGCTGGCAACTGCACTGTGGTGATGAGCGTGATGAGCGTAAAGACGTCGTGGCTCGGTTGGGTGCGGCCGCCGACAAGGGTGAACAGACGCACGAGCTGGCCGTCGCCATCGCTCGGTGTCAGTTCCGGGTGACCCCCGCCGCGGCGGCTCATGTCGTCCTGGCGTCACGGGACTCGTGTGGGATGGCGGGCTCGACGCGCGGGGCAGCGCTGAGGAACTTGCCAATCTTTTTGACCAGCATGTTCATCTCGAATGCCGTCACGCCTACGTCCACCTGGGCGGTCGTGAGCACGGCCAGGTGCGCACCGACTCCAGCGGAGGTGACAATGAGGAAGCCGTCCCGCATCTCGATCAGTGTCTGGAGTACAGCGCCGCCGTTGAAGTCCGCACAAGTGCTGCGGCCGAGACTGATGAGGCCGGACACAGCGGCAGCCAGACGTTCGGATTCGGGGCGGGGAAATGCGGTGGACTTGCTGACTACCAAACCGTCCTCGGACACCACCAAGGCATGACGTGCGTGGGACACTTGCTGGACCAAACCAGTGAGTAGCAGGTCGAGCTGGCTGGGGATCGCGGGGGCGTGGTCAGGGTCGGTGGTCATTGGGGCCCCTTCGCTGGTGTGGGAGATCCGGAACCGAATTCGCGTGCGTACTGCGTTCCGCGTTGGAAGGCGGACATGGTCGCGGCGACGCGCTCAGCGGGAGGTACTGGCTCCTGCCGGTGGTCTGGGGTACTCCTCGAAACGGGGACGTTGCGAAGTTCCTCCACGAGGCTCGCCTGTGGCACACGCAGCGGCAGTGTCCGGGAGGAGGGCGACCCCAGGGGGGTGCAAGTGGTGACTGGCGTCGGCGATGCAAAGTCGGGCAGGTCAGTGGAGCGCGCACCAGAGCCTACAGGTGCGGGGGCCATGAAGCGGGCGTCAATGCTCGAAAACTCCCCTATCCGGACATGGCCGTTCGGTGTGGGTTCGTGGACGACGAGTTCTGGCGGGATGAGGAGGATGGCCGATGTACCGCCGTATGGAGATGGCCGCAGAGTGATCCTGATGTTGTGTCTGGCAGCGAGTCGGCCGACCACGAAAATGCCTAGGCGGACATCGTCAGCGAGCGCGAGGACGTCGAACTGAGGCGGCTGACGCAGTCTCCTGCTGGCATCGGTGTACTCCTCCGCGCTCATGCCTATGCCACGGTCCTCGATCTCGATCGCGAGGCCTCTACTGACCTGGTTGGCCCGGACCCAGACGGGGCAGGCTGGTGGCGAGAAGGCCGTGGCGTTGTCCAGGAGCTCGGCCAGCACGTGGATGACGTCAGCGACGGCGTGCGCCGCAAGCCGCAGCTGATCGTCCGCGTGGACGCTGATGCGCTGGTAGTCGGCGACCTCGCCGACTGCACTGCGCAGCACGTCGACCACAGCAATCGGCTCGCTCCAACTGCGCCCCGGCCGCCCTCCCGCGATGATTACCAAGTTCTCGTCGTAACGGCGCATCTGGCTTGCCTGAGAGTCCAGTTGGTACAGAGCCTCCAGAACTTCGGGCTCTTGGTGTGCCCGTTCGAGCCGGTCAAGCAGGCTGAGCTGGCGGTTCACAAGACTCTGGGTGTGACGAGCGACTCCGAGGATCGCCCTCTCGAATCCGCGGCGGGCATCCGCCAGTGCCACGGCGCTGCGGACGGCGGTCCGCTGCGCCGAGTCGAATGCCTTTGCCACCTGCCCCAACTCGTCGTGGCCGTAGTCGAGCTTGGGCGCTTCTGATTCGATGTCGACCGTCTCATTGCGGTTAAGCCGGTCGACCAGTGTTGGCAGCCGGACCTCGGCTACTTCTAGGGTGGCTTTGCGTAGTCCGGCCATGCGCCGCAGCAGGGACCCGGTGATCCGCCAGGACAGGAGGGCCACAATAATCACGGCGGCGAACCCTGCGGCACTGATGGTCGCTCCATGTCGGATCAGATCGTTCGCCCGGGTCGCCTGGAGACCAAGGAGTGCGGTGCCACGCCTTGCGATCAACTGCTTCATCTGGCTGCCCACTTGGTCCAGTGCGGCACGCCAATACCGGGCGGGTTCGGGCAGGGCGGTGGTCTCGGCGGCTTCGCCACTGCGAGAGGCCGGCGGGGACTGCTCTAGCACGGCATCCTGGCTAGAGATCACGGATGCCCAGGCGGCGCTGCTGGTGAGCTGCTGTAGCTCCGCTCGGTCCTCGGGGGGCAATTGGCTGGGCAACATGGCGAGCAAGAACCGTTGTGCGCCTACTGCCTGAGCGAACTGCGCACGCGCTTGCGTAGTGAGTCGGCCGGTTGCAACGGCCGGGGCCAGTGCAGTGTCCTCCAGTTGGATCTGTTCCGCCATGCTGACCATCGTTCCCAGAGAGGCTGATGCGGTCACGAGGAAGCCGTCGTCCACCTGGGTGACTTGCCGAAGCGCGAAAATCGCAGCGTTGAGGATTTGAGTGAAGGACTCCAGGGCTGCGCTGCCGATGGACCGTCGGTCGATCTGCGCACGCAGGTCTTGTAGCGGGAGATTCTGAAGCTTGTTCACGAGCGGCTGAAGGGTGGCCCTGGCGTGTTCAGCGGATCCATCGAGGCCCTGCGCCATGCTGCTCACCGCCGTGAGAGATGCGTCTGTCTTCGGGCGTTGGGAGTCCAATGCTCCGTGGGTGGAAGCGGAGTCGGCCAGCCAGATGGCAGTCAGGACGCGTTCTCGTTGGAGGTCGTAGAGCATCGCATTTGCGGGCTGCCCGATGGCGGTGCTGATATCCGCCTGAGATCGAAGGTCGAACCCCTGCGACAGCAGCTGGCTGGTTGTGGCTGTCCACACGCCGGCCAGGGCAATCGTGGGGATCAGGGCCAACAGGATGAGAGATGTACGGAGAGACCAGGAGCGTCGCTTGAATTTTGTCCGTGTCATCGGCGTCCTTTTCGATGGGACCGGGCTACCCGCAGGGGTGCGTTGCGTATAAGGGGGGAGAGAGACGGAGGGCACTCGGTGGCTTGTAGATGTGTGGGCCGCTTTCCGGGTCGACCTGCTTGCCTTCGCGTCCGCGTGGCTTAGGAGGCAGCGCAGTCGCACTCGTGACGGGTTCGCCAACGCGGCTGCGCCCCGAGGGGGTGCGTGCCCAATAGGTAAACACATTCTCGTGATGGTCGACAACAGTCAGAGCTCGAGCGGTGAGCGACTGAAGTCCCACCTTTCCCGAGGTGGTGTTTCCGGTGGGGCCTTCGATTGCGAGACTGTGCCCGCAGCAGCTCTCTGCTGCCTCTGAGGAGGGATGTCCGGGTGGTGGACCCGTGAGGCGAAGTGACTATTTCCGCCAAATAGTGGATGTTAGTCAATCGTCATTTCCGGAGGTTGGATTGAAAGGGGACGTGTGCCCTCTTCTGCGCGGGAGCCGCATTGGCGTTGCCTCCCTCGGAAGGCCGAGTGGACTTGCTCTGTTGCCTGTTGAGGGTGCCGCTTCGGGTGAGTATGTACTGGGCTGTGTGTTGCTCCGGTGAGCCGGAACGTATTTTAGGCGAGGCACGGTGATGTTTAGTCACCGTTCATAATCGCCATGCGCTGTTGAAACGAGGGTGGCTTGGGTGATGGCGCAGATTCGAAGAGTGTTGGGGGTGAAGGGCTGGAGGGTGCGTCGGCGTTGCTTCGGCTCGCCCACGGCCCGGCCCCTGGGAAACGCAGGGCTCGTAGCGGTTTGCGCGAATCCGGGTCTTCGAAGTTAAGGGCTTGTAAATAATCAAGGCGGTGGTTCCTGCGGGGGTGCCTGCTGGTGCGATAGCGACGCGGCATGGATGCGGTTGGGGAGACCGAGGCGGCGCCGACAGTCGCATACTCTCGACCTTCGGGGGCACCAGATCCAGGCCCAACCGAACAGCGAGGTCTTTCGCACGCAGCCCCTCCCTGCCTGACGCCCCGTCCAGCCCCGTCAGGAGCCGCCGGTACTCCGGCGCGATCACCTGAGCTGTGACACCCTCACGCCATTCAGGGACTACCGAGCCGGCCACGGGCTCCTTCACCACGGCCGGAACCGGTGCCGGCCGGACCGGCTCCTCCGGCACAGCCCCCATTGCCAGGGCAAGGGTCAGCTCTGCGAGTGCGACCATCCGCCGCTCCAGCACGCCTTCAGCCTCCGCCAGCTCGGCCAGAATCCGGTCCGCCTCGGCACGCAGTTCCTCCAACCGCACCCGGCCAGCCGTCTCCCGAACCTCCAACAGCCCCATCACCGACGGCATCTGAACACCTCCCCGACGAAACAACACGACGTGTCATCCCTGTCGCAGGAACACCGACATCATTCCTGATCAGCTAAAACGCAGCGGCCATGTTCGCTACGACAACGGCTTCTAATAACAACCATTTCAGGGCGGTGTTTCGCTGCGGGGTGACATAATCCACCACTCTTGATCACCGCCGGTACCGCAATCCCAGAGCTGAATTGGGGCACCAGAAACTTCGGATCCGTTGCGGACGTCCATGCATAGCCCGTCCTGACGGACGCTGCCGTCCTGGTCCAGGGACCATTGCTGGTGTCGGTTCCCGTCACACTCCGCGGTGACCACAGCGTCGCCCTTCGCGGCCGCAGGACCCGATGACGCTGCCACGCACCTGTCGCCAAACACCCTGATTTCCTGGAATCCCGAGCGCGTGAAACGCTGATTCTCCCGGCCCGTGCAGCCCGCTATCTGCAGACGCGTACCCTCGCGCCGAGACGAATCAGCCACTTCGAGACACAACCCAAAGGCCCATCCGTAGTACTCACGAGCAGCATCGGGTGTCGGCGACGCAGGGGTCACGTCAGCGGAGACGGGCGGTGTGGGGCTGGGCATCCTTCGCGCGGCTCCGGTAGGGCGGCCCCTGCCCACGCTCACGGTGTGACGCGGCGCTCGCGGAGGTGGGCTATCAACGATGGCTGACGACTGACCTGTCGGCGGCTCGGTGATGGGGGATGCCACCTGGACTAGAAGTGCGATGCCAAGAACGCCGAGAACCGCGAACGTGCCGATGATCAGGATCATAGGACGTGTCGCATGGCGCCCGGTCCGACTCGGATCTGCAGGGGGGATGCTCTCGACTCGCGAGTGGGGATCTCCCTCTGCTGACGCGTTCTGCTCGTCGAAGAGCGCCACTGCCGAAGGGTCGAGCCATGCGGCAGAAGCGGGATGAAGCACCGAATAGATACCGCCGGTAGATCCTTCCCCCGCGGCGTAGGGGTGAGCAGACGTTCCACGATCAACCTGCCCTTTCTCACGCCGTTCACTTGACGTGCGGCTCCCGTCCGCCGCACCTTCTTCGTTCGTCATTTCCTGCCCCTCACGCAGAGAAAAAGAGAAGTGACTCAAGAAGCTGATGGTCTCGGGGCTGTTCTGATCGCGCAGTTCGGTGTCAACGCTGCCCAGCTCGACTACGCTCACTCGCACCTGGTGTTCTGCGAATTCTTGTCGCCGTGCCTCGCTGAGGGCCACTACTCCAGATTTTGCGCAGCCGTACTCACACAGGCTGCGCCCCGGCCGCCCACTGAGCCGATGTTGACGACGTCGTCGACCCACCGGGGGCCGTCCACCAGCAGTCTTGCGCAGGTACGAGAGGGCCGAATCGGTGTTGTACATCAGACCGAGCAGGTTAGCTCCACCATGCGGCACCACTCCGCCACAGCGGCCGCTGCCGCGGTCCCAGAATCATGAGTCAGGCATTGTTCACCAGGCCATCAAGGCGCTCCAGCTCAGGGACGGTTCGTTCTGCGGCGTGTCCCGCCTGAAACTCGTCCGTGATGTCTGAAGCTACGAAAATACCGGCTCCTGCCCCACCCCGCGAATCGTCTGAGCAAGCAGCTCAAGGCGCTCAGCGGGCCAGGCCATCAAGCCCAAATCTGCACCTCGCTCTGCCAATTCCTGCACAGTCGCCGCTCCGATTCGGCTAGAGGCCCCGGTCCCTAGGACTGCAGTCCCCTCACCGTGTCTCCCGTGTGAATTTTCGCTTCGTATGTGGTGCAGGGTCCGCCCGTCGGCGGGAGGTTTCCCGCCGGCGCACGCCGGAGGTCGTTAGGCGACAGCAGTGGTCAGCGCTGTCGACAGCGCCGCGAGCAGGCCTAGCCCCACAGCGGGAAACGAGATGGTGATGGGATCCTTGATCCTGATATGGCTAACCACCGCACCCGCCATGAGTAGCATCAGGCCTAGGGAGGCGGCGATTGCGAGCGGCACCACCCACAGCCCCGCCATCAGCCCGGCTGCACCTGCCAGCTCCAACACCCCGATGGCATGGTAGTCACGTGACGAGAAACCAAACTTTGAACTGCGCTCAAGAGCCCTTGCGTTACGGGTCACTTTGGCAATTCCGGATGTCGCGAATATCACGGTGAGGAACGCCGACAGTACAGAAATAGATATGATCATTAATCCTCCGGGAATTCGGACCCGCGATGCGGGCTGCCGACTGACGAGGGGCAACGAGCCGGCCCAGCCGGTGCCCAGCCCCAAGCGAGACCCTCGGGACGAGTCGGCTGGCGGGGCGCCTCGGCCGAGTCGGGACAGACCGAGTTGAGCGTCAACATCTACCGGCAGCCACCGTAACCGTCAGACTGAAACGGTAGGCCACAAGTATGTCGCGGGCCTGAGCAACAAATGACGCGGTGGGGATGGCACTTCGCCACCTCTAGGCCAGCGAAGTGCCATCCCCACCGTCCGGTTGACGCAGTTCAAGGAACAAGGGGGGTAACGAGCACTGGGCCGCACGCTTGGGCGGAGCAGAATCGGACAAGCGCATGGCCACGCCGTAGGAGGGAAGAGGAACTGGCATCCACACTCGGCCGAGCGGCCGCGGCGAACGAATCAGGCTGCCGAGCCAATATCGCAAGACTCGCAGACTCACACCCAAGCCCACTTCGCGGGTACATGGGCGCCAGGGGACACGGAGGGCTGCGCGAATCAGGAAGGCCTGGCCCACGACGCCAGCTGCAGACCTGCTTCGTGGGCGCCAGGCACTTTGACCGCTGCATGGAGGCTCCAACATGGGTGATCGGTGGAATCGGAGGATCTGCCGAGCGGTTATCAGATGCCTGCCGGCAGATCGAGGCAAGCGCAGCAACTGTTCGCCGACCCTGCTCTCCAGAGCCTGCTGAGCTTCGATCTTCGATGCCCAACAGGAGCCGCACATCCGCCACCTAGCCCATATTCTCCGCTCGGGTGCCCTGTCGGCCGCTCCTCCGCCAGCCGTCAGTGCCCCGACTGAGGTTCCCCAGAGATGCGAAGGAAGTTGACAGAGGGTCAGATGGTTCATGAGAGGACCTTTGACCATGGCTGCCCCCAGGAAGTACTCCGAAGTACCCCAATGCCGCGTAGTTAAGGCGGGTCCGCAGGTGTCAAGACCGGGTGGTTGGCTTGTTGGTGGAGGCCGGGCGTGGTCCATTCGCGGGCCAGGACGTAGACACCGCGGGCAGTTCGTTGAGGGACGCCCTCGTTGACCCAGCGCCCGAGTTCGGCACGCAGTCCTCGGGCGTCATCGAGGCCGATGCCCCTTGCGATCTCGCAGGCGCGCCAGGAACGCTCCGGGGCGGTCCGCATGAGCTGGAGCGTTCGGTCCCGCCGTCCCTCGGGGGCGCGTTCGGATGCCTGGTGCACGGCGACCTCGATGGCGGTGATGCGGGCCGTGAGGTGGCCGCGTGTTTCATCCCGAAGGGTCGCGTAGCGGGAGATCGGGCATCTGACCCTGCGGGGTGCGATGGGTGGGCGGCGTCTGGGCAGCAGGTTCTCCAGCACAGTGCGGCCGATGACGCCGATGAGCGCGGGCTGTGCCGGGTCGGGCAGTACGCCTTGGGCGGTGATGACCTGTTCCCGGGCTGCTTCGAGGGCGACGGTGAAGGAGGCGCGGTCGGGATCGGTCCCTGGCCTGGACCCCGCAGCCTCGACCATGGCGCGGCGGAGTATCTGGTAGACCGTCAGCTGGGCCCACATCTCCTGCTGGACGCCGCGGGAGTCGTGAGAGCGCAGGACGAGACCGTCGAGCAGTGTGTGGCGCAGGGAGTAGAAAGCCGATTCGATCTCCCATCGTTCGTGGTAGAGCGCGACGAGCTCGTCTGCCGGGTGGTCGCGGTGGTCCAGCAGGGTCGTGGCCAGGCGGTAGTCTCCGGTGGTTCGGATACCGTCGTCGGTCGTGACGGTGACCTGGGCGTCGATGATGCGCAGACGCACTCCGCGGATTCGTGTGAGGTAGGAGCCGTCGGGCAGGACGGCCCATGTGGCCGGAGTGCGGGTGCCTTTGAGGCGCACGAGCAGCTGGGCGCCGGTGCCGGCGCATTTGGCCAGGAAACCGTCGGAGTCAAAGCCCCGGTCGTTGAGTAGCAGCATGGTGTCGTCCAGCAACGGCAGCAGTTGCTCGGCGTAGACGGACTCCGCAGGCGCCACCGGGCCGAAGGCTGCGCCAAGCAGAGCGCGGGTGCCGGTTTCGCACAGGGCCACGAGTTTCAGCATGGGGTAGCCCTCTTGACCGTATCGGTGCTTGATCTTGCCGAGCCAGCCGCAGACGCGGGGCCGGTCGGGGGCCTTGGCGGAACTGCAGCCGTCGAAGGCGACCGTCCGCCAGCGTCGGTAACGCACTCCGGGAGTCTGTGGCCGGGCCGCCGGCCCGGCCTGAATAGTGAAGAGCAGCTTCAGTGGAGCCGGCCCCAGTCGGCGGCGTATGTCCCGCAGGGCCTTCTCCGAGGGTCGGCACGGACATAACTGCCGTAGGCCGGCCGTGAGTTTGTCCCATACCCGCATGTACCCAAGGTTCGGGAACAGGGCCAGGGCCAGCACGAAGTAGATGCCGACCCGCGAGGGCAGCAGCCGAAGCCTCGCCTGCGTGGTCCCGGTCCGCTCCAGGATGTCGTCGACAAGCTCGAAGGGGACCTGCTGAGTCAACTCCCCGAGGTGCCCGGGGGCATAAAGGCCCTCGGCGACGGTGAGGGTGCGGGTCAGCTGAGTGATGGCACACTGGTCGGACAACGGGACCCCTTCGGGCAGGAAGACCTTGGTCGGCTTCCTCGCTCTACCAGGGGTCCGTCCTCGTGATCGACAGTTGCCCGAATCCCGCAGATCTGCTTGACAGAGCCGTGAGCAGGCTAACTACGCGGCATTGGAAATACCCGCTGGAGTTGCGTGAGCGTGCGGTGCGGATGTATCGCACCACCGAGCCGAAGCCGCAGATCAAGCGTCTGGCCATCGAGCTGGGCGTGCATCCCGAGGCCCTGCGCGGCTGGATCGGGCAGGCCGAGCCTGATGCCGGCGAGCACGATCACCGTCACACCACCGGCGAACGGGCGGAACTGGCCGCTCCACGCAAGGAGAACGCCCGGCTCAAGCGCGCGAACGAGGTTGGCTTCTGATTCCCACCTCTGGGCATACAGCTGTGCCAGCTCGGTGGCCGGTGCCACCAGTGGTCAAGGAGTGTGGTGACCAGCCGGAACGGTTCCGTGCGGACCGTGCCGTCCGCGCCGGTGACGAGGAGCGTCAACGCCCTCGCGGGGAACTCGTGGATGCTGATCAAGACCGAGTGCGTCCGCGGTCTTCGCCACCCGGGCCGAGGCGAACCTGGCCCTGTTCGAGTACATCGACGGACCCCGTTGCCCAATTGGGTGAAGCCGCCCTGTTCGCGCGTGATGCGGTCGCGTGAGCCGCGAGTGTGGTGCGTGGCGGCCCAGGGGCACGAACCGGGCATCCGGCTGCGGAACCGGGGGTGGCGCGATGTCCATGCGGTCGAACTATGGAGCGGACGTCCCCGCCGTGACGCGGGACGTCGCTCGCGCTGCGTTCCCCAAGGGCTGCCTGGCGATGAGGATCCGGGACGGCCACGGCCCGCTGTTCGCAGACGAGGAGTTCAAGGCCGCCTTCGGGACTCGGGGACGTCCCGGTGTCCCACCCGGCCGACTGGCCCTGGTCGGCATCCTGCAGTTCGCCGAGAACCTGACCGATCGCCAGGCCGAGCATGCGGTGCGGGCCAGGACCGATATGAAGTACCTGCTGGGACTGGAGCTGACCGACCCCGGCTTCGACCACACCGTGCTGACCGGGTTCCGGGACCGGCTGCTCGCTCACGCACTGGAGGCCAGGGTCCTGGACCTGCTTCCAGAGCGGCTTGCCGGAATGAGCTAATTCCATCCTGAAGTTGCAGGTCACGGCCCTGATGTGCGGCTGGGTGGGGAGGCTCGGGCTGGTCGAGGGCGTGATCGCTAGCAGGAGATCGTCCGCCTCGTGGCCGGTTTGTCTGAATCGGGGCTCCGGGAAGCCGTGGCCTCCTACCCTCCGAAGGAGGGCAGGGCGGGAGGAGTTGCTGGTGGTGGACGTGTTGACGTGGGTGATGCAGCGGCGGCTGGTGCTGGCCGACCGCGCTGAACGGCTGCGCAAGGAGCTCGCCGATCTCGACGTCGAGGTCGCGCGGCTGGAGGCGGCCGAGGTGGTGTTCGGGCAGTTCGCCGACGCCCGGCGCGCCGGGCACACCGATGACCCGGAGATGGCCGCCGAGTTGGAGCGGGTCACCTGCGCGCCTGGGGCGGGCGGGATGCTGCTGATTCCGCACCGAGAGCAAGGCATGGACATGAGCGCGCTGCCCGCCGACTACCAGGCGATCATGAAGATCGTGGCCGCGGCGTCGGAGGCGGTCCCGGCCAAGGGCGTCAGCGTCGAACTGGGCAGGGGTGCCGGTCCGGGGCAGGTCGAGCCGGTCCGCAACAAGCTCGGGCGCCTGGCGGACCGGGGCTGGCTGCACCGGACCCCCGCGGGCCGCTTCGCAGTCGCGCCGCAACCGTCCGCCTGAGATCGGCCGCGGCCGGAATCCGGCGTAACGAACGTTCCCCTGAGCGGAGTTGGGGTGTTCGTGCGAATGAACAGCCGACCCGCAGAGGGCCCTGAAGGGTTTGTCTACCAATGCCGTTTGTCCCTGTCGAGCGCGACCGTGAACCTGGTCGCCGACCTGATCCGCGGCCATCTGAAGAAGATCCGCTCGCGCTGGCGCAAGCTGGGACCGGGGCAGATCGCCGTGATCGTGCTCGCCGTGCTGCGGCACGACCAGCGGCTTTACGACATGGCCGGTGGTAACGACGTGTCCGCCTCCACCGTGCGCCGGTGGGTACTGGAAGTGATCGGACTGCTGGCGGCCCTGGGCTCCGCGCCTGGACCGGGCGTTGAAGAAAATCGCCCGAAAGGGCGGTGTCGTCGTGCTGCTGGACGGCACGCTGGTCCGCACACGCAGACGAACCGGGGATGAGAACCGGCCGAACTACAGCGGGAAACACAAGGTCCACGGCCTGCTGTTCCTCGCGCTCACCGACGAGCACGGGAACCTGGTGTGGATCTCGGCGGCGAAGCCGGGCCGCTCCAGCGAGATCACCACCGCCGCCATAACAAGATCACCGCTCGCCTTCGCGAGGCCGGGCTCGGCGCCCTGACCGACCTCGGCTTCACCGGCCTGGACGACGACCCCGACGACCCGGTCGTCATCACCGGCCGCAAGGCCAGTCGCGGCAAACCCCTCCCGCAGCACAGAAGGAGGTGAACCGGCTGGTCAGCCGCGAACGCGCGGCGAACGAGCACGGCTTCGCCGACCTCAAGAACTGGAGGATCTTGGCCAAGGTCCGCATGAACGCGAAGCACGCCACCGCCCTCCTGCGGGCCCTGCTCGTGCTGACGAACGCGGAGGTCTCCCGCTGACGGACGATCACCACGCGACGATCACGCCGCAGACCAGCCCGAGCCTCCCCACCCAGCCGCACACCAGGGCCGTGACCTACAACTTCAGGATGGAATTAGCTCAGTGGCGTTCTCCACCACCCACCTACGCTGCGGCCAGCGGCGACCCCAGGTCAAGAGACGCCGGTACTCCGCGAGGTTCGCCTCAATCCTCAGCGAACCGGCCTGCTGATTCGAGACGGGATCAACGGCGGTAGCCGTGTGAGTGGACTTGTGCGGGTCAACACCGAGCAGTATCATGGAAGTTCGTTCCTTACAGCCGGATGGCAGGACGTCCACGGCCGACACGCCGACTTCCGGAACCGCTGCCGGGACACGCCTCTGTTGAGTCAGACCGTGGCCGGACACCGGACCGGCGGCACACCCCGAGCGGGCCAGCTCCGAAGGGCGGCAGGAACCTCACGAGCCATCCAACCCAGCGTCCTTACGGAACGCTACGAGCGGCCAACCCGACCGCGCTCCGCTACGGCCAATACAAGTCGGAACCTCAGCCTGCTCGTCACGCTCGGCCACCCGCCGCGCGGGGACCTGCGGGCTGAAACCGATCCGGTGCATCAACCGCGTGGCCCCGGAAACGCTGTAGCTGACGTGGAACGTCCGGCCGATCAGCGTGGCCACCCGCGATGCGGTCCACACCTGGTCCTCCACCCAGCCGTGCGCGGCCGGCCCCTCCTCCAGGAACACGGCCAGTTTCTCCAGACAATGCGGCGACAGACGACACCGTGTTCCGCCCGGACCGCGGGAGGCGAGCGCCTGAGCACCGCCCTCCCGCCACAAGCTCGTGCCACTGATAAGCCGACTTCCCGCTCACCCGCAGACGCCGTGCCACCTCCAGCGGCTTGAACTTCCGCTCGAACAACTCGGCCGCCTGCAACCGCAGCGACTCCCGGCATCGGCGCCCCTCGACACTCAACCCGCCCCCATCCCCACATCTCACACACTCAGAGATACGTCCAACACCCAGACCACGACAGGGACTCCGAAGAGAATCACCCTAACGAGCCGAAGTCAGTAACCTTCAGGAAGGCTGGTGGCGCATCTTCCGCAAGGCAGCCCTGGCCGGCCAGTCCTTCGCCGATCCGAGATCGACCAGGCCACCCGCCTGGCAACAGCCCAGCTCAACGCCCTTGCCAGCTCATGGATTTGGGGCAGACCCGCCCCGCCCACCCGGCGCTTACGCCACCGCTATGTGAACTGCCTTTGAGGAATCCAGCACAAGGCGGTGCCTAACCGGAGGACTCCTCTGCCTCGCGGGGCCACTTTGGTCATGAATGTCCCGCGAGGCAATTGAGCCCAACTATTAACGACGTACCTGGACCGCCGTGCCCTCATGAGCGTCGGCGGAGCATGAGGACTTCTCGGCAGTGGTCATCTTGCGGGTCTTGACGATCACCGCGTTGTTCTTACCGTCTGTGCCATTCGCGGCCGGGCCTGTGATGGTGTCCGTAGCATCCCAGTGACGGTGACCCCAATGCCTCTTTTTGTAGTTGGTATGCCAGATACCCGATACGGTCTGCATCACCTGTGCACGGGAGATCCAGCCCACCTCCCCAGCCTTCACCGTCATGTTCAGGGACCTGTTTTCGGCGTGCGTGCTCGACCATGTGTGGCTGTAGGTTGCGGTTACGCTGACGTCGATGATGCCCGCGATCTTGCCGCCTGTGGTGACAGAGACACCTACCGAATCCGTTGAACCTACGGTGTCGGTCCAATCCATCGACTGCGTGGCGGGCGAAGTGCTGCAGTTATGAAGCGAGTCGGAGACCTGGTGGAAGTTACCGAGATATGCCTCTCCGAGCACCGGCTCCTCGAAAGTGCACCTGCCTTTGCCGGAGTCGCAGTCGGCTATGAGCTGCTCCGGGGTGGGCTTGTCGGCGGCCGCGGCGGGCAGACTCGTCGCCATCATCATCGCGAGCGTTGTCGCTGGCAGCGCCAGCAGCCAACCCGCGTTCCTCATCGTGCAGTTGTTTACCATGTAACTCCGCTCCTCGGCGGCTGAGCCGCTCACGATCTATCTCGTGTTTCCCGACATAGAACAGCACTCCAGGGGATTTCGCGCCCCGGAGTGCGTGTGGCCCCCAGTCTCAAGGAGGCCGCACAGGGCTAACATCGGCCACCTGGCTCATACCTGACGATTCGCCAGTCATCCTTGGCCCCGGTAGTGACCCTAACCTCGCCGTTTCACTTGGGTACGACGGCTGTTGAGGTGGAAATACGCAAGTGCCTTCTGAGCTGGGGCGATGAACCTTGTCGAGGGGTTCTGTCGGTCCAGTCGGAGTGCACTTTCTGCGTGCAGGTGCGACACGAGGTCGTGAGGCGTCCCCCGGAGTGTGGACACGGGGGTTCATGCTGCGAGTGTGAGTTTACGTGCTCTCTGCTGTTGTTGTTCGAACTCGGCTGGCGAGAGGTAGTTGAGAGCGCTGTGGCGCCTGCGTACGTTGTAGTAGGTGAGCGACTGGAAGATCTCCAGCCTTGCCTGCCGCATCGTGGAGAACAACCTCGGGTGCATCGTCTCTCTTGAGTCCCTGCCGGAACGACTCGGCGAGGGCATTGTCATAACTCGAGCCGACCCGGCCCATGCTTCTGCGGATCCCGAAACCATCGCAGACCCGGGCGAACGCGGCCGACGTGTACTGCGAGCCGCGGTCCGCGTGAAAAATCACCCCGCCCACGCGGCCACCGCGGGTCGACACCGCCATCTTCAGGGCGTCGATGACCAACTCCGTACGCATGTGCGAA
>NZ_JBIAQG010000033.1:0-16842 GCF_042888805.1 Streptomyces sp. NPDC002730 | reverse complement strand
AACGAATCCTTACCACTCACTCGGGGCACGGCACCCCCGGGGGGGGGTCCGCGATTCCCCACGGGGGTACGGGCCGGGGCGGCCCCCCGGCCGGGGCTCCGCCCCGGCCCCCGCGCCTCAAGCATGTCCGGGAAACCCAGCCCGTCCGGCGATTGAGGACACGGCCGAAGGCCGTACCGGGGTCTGGGGGCTTGCCCCCAGTTACGGGAAGGGGCGGGGTGGGGAAACGCCCCGAAGGCGACCCGCACCCCGCCCCCGCACCGAACTACGTCGTACGACGCCTGCGACCGCCAGGACGCCGCTCGCTCGGACGCGTCACATGCTCGCCCGCCTCCACCGCCGCCGCCCGGCGCCGTGCGCCGAACTCCGCCAGCGCCTCCGCCAGCTTGTGCACCGACGGCTCCGGCGACAGCACGTCCACCCGCAGCCCGTGCTCCTCCGCCGTCTTGGCGGTCGCCGGACCGATGCACGCGATCACGGTCACGTTGTGCGGCTTGCCGGCTATGCCCACCAGATTCCGCACGGTGCTCGACGACGTGAACAGCACCGCGTCGAACCCACCGCCCTTGATGGCCTCGCGCGTATCCGCCGGCGGCGGCGACGCCCGCACCGTCCGGTACGCGGTCACGTCGTCGACCTCCCAGCCCAGCTCGATGAGGCCCGCCACCAGCGTCTCGGTGGCGATGTCCGCACGCGGCAGGAAGACCCGGTCGATCGGGTCGAAGACCGGGTCGTACGGCGGCCAGTCCTCCAGCAGACCGGCGGCCGACTGCTCCCCGCTCGGCACCAGATCAGGCTTGACACCGAAATCAACCAGCGCGGCAGCGGTCTGCTCGCCCACCGCGGCGACCTTGATCCCCGCGAAAGCGCGCGCGTCGAGCCCGTACTCCTCGAACTTCTCCCGCACCGCCTTCACGGCATTCACGCTCGTGAAAGCGATCCACTCATAGCGGCCCGTCACCAGGCCCTTGACCGCCCGCTCCATCTGCTGGGGCGTCCGCGGCGGCTCGACGGCGATCGTCGGCACCTCGTGCGGCACGGCTCCATAGCTCCGCAGCTGGTCGGAGAGCGAAGCCGCCTGCTCCTTGGTCCGCGGCACGAGCACCTTCCAGCCGAAGAGCGGCTTGGACTCGAACCACGAGAGCTGGTCCCGCTGGGCGGCGGAGCTGCGCTCACCGACCACCGCTATGACCGGCCGGTGCCCCTGCGGGGAGGGCAGCACCTTCGCCTGCTTCAGGACCTGCGCGATCGTCCCCAGCGTCGCGGACCAGGTCCGCTGCCGGGTCGTCGTACCGGCGACAGTCACGGTCAGCGGGGTGTCCGGCTTGCGGCCCGCGGCCACCAGCTCGGCCGCTGCCGCGGCGACCGTCTCCAGCGTCGCGGAGACGACGACCGTGCCGTCGCTCGCGCCGACCTCGGTCCAGCACCGCTCACTCGCGCTACGGGCATCGACGAAACGGACGTCGGCGCCCTGCGCGTCGCGCAGCGGCACACCGGCGTAGGCGGGCACGCCCACCGCCGTGGCGACACCCGGCACGACCTCGAAGGGAATCCCCTCCGCGGCGCACGCGAGCATCTCCTGACCTGCGTTTCCGTCGAGGCCAGGGTCGCCGGAGACTGCGCGGACGACCCGCTTGCCGACCCTTGCGGCCTCCATGACAAGATTGGCCGCATCCCTGAGGACGGGGATCCCGGCGGCTGTTGACGCGTCGTCAACAACCGTCAGTTCAGGCGTGCTTACGCTCGCTCGCGCATGGCTGCGTACCACGTCGAGCACATCTGGCTCGGCGATCAGTACGTCCGCACCCGCGAGCGCCTCGACGGCGCGCAGTGTCAGCAGTCCGGGGTCGCCGGGTCCGGCGCCGAGGAAGGTGACGTGCCCGTGTCCGTGTGCAGGAAGGGCCGGAAGGTTGGTGGGGCTCAACGTGCTCGCTCCCCCATAAGACCGGCCGCACCCTTGGCGAGCATCTCGGACGCGAGTTCGCGACCGAGCGCGACGGCGTCGCTGTGCGACGTGGGTACAGGACCGGTGGTGGACAACTGCACCAGCGTCGAGCCGTCGGTCGTGCCGACGACGCCGCGCAGGCGCATTTCGGTGACAACCTGTCCGTCGGCCAGCAGGTCGGCCAGCGCACCCACAGGTGCGGTGCAGCCGGCCTCCAGGGCGGCGAGCAGGGAACGCTCGGCGGTCACGGCGGCCCGGGTGAACGGGTCGTCGAGCTCGGCGAGTGCGGCGGTGAGGTCCGCGTTGACCGCGGCACACTCGATCGCCAATGCCCCCTGGCCGGGGGCGGGCAGGACGAAGTCGACCGCCAGGAAGTCGGTGACCTCGTCGATCCTGCCGATGCGGTTGAGCCCGGCCGCGGCAAGAACCACCGCGTCGAGCTCCCCGCTCCGTACATATCCGATCCGCGTATCGACATTGCCGCGGATCGGCACAGTCTCGATCGCCATGCCATGGCTGCGCGCGTACGCGTTGAGCTGCGCCATCCTGCGCGGCGAACCGGTGCCGATCCGGGCGCCGTTCGGCAGCCGGTCGAACGTCAGTCCGTCGCGCGCCACCAGCACGTCCCGCGGGTCCTCGCGCAGCGGCACGGCCGCCAGCGCCAGGTCGTCGGGCTGCGCGGTGGGCAGGTCCTTCAGCGAGTGAACGGCGAAGTCGACGTCACCCCGCAGCAGGGCGTCCCGCAATGCGGTGACGAAGACGCCCGTACCGCCGATCTGCGCGAGATGCTCACGGGAGGTGTCCCCGTACGTGGTGATCTCGACAAGCTCGACGGCACGGCCGGTCAACTGGCGCACCGCCTGAGCCACTTGCCCGGACTGGGCCATGGCCAGCTTGCTGCGCCTGGTCCCGAGCCTCAGTGCCCTCTCGGTCATACTCGCCCTCGGTTCTTGACGTCGGCGTCATTCAGGTCGGCCCGGCTGACGGAGGCGACCGTCTCCGGGTCGAGGTCGAAGAGTGTCCGCAGCGCGTCCGCGTACCCGGCACCGCCGGGCTCGCTGGCCAGCTGCTTCACCCGCACGGTGGGCGCGTGCAGGAGCTTGTCGACGACGCGGCGCACGGTCTGGGTGATCTCGGCGCGCTCCTTGTCGTCCAGGTCGGGGAGGCGGCCCTCGAGCCGAGCGACCTCGCCGGCGACGACATCGGCGGCCATGGTGCGCAGAGCGACGACGGTCGGAGTGATGTGCGCGGCGCGCTGGGCGGCGCCGAAGGCGGCCACCTCGTCGGAGACGATGCCGCGCACCTGGTCCACGTCGGCGGCCATCGGGGCGTCGGCGGAGGCCTCGGCGAGCGACTCGATGTCGACGAGCCGTACGCCGGCGAGCCGGTGGACGGCACCGTCGATGTCACGGGGCATGGCGAGGTCGAGCAGCGCGAGCCGGACGGGCGCGGTGGCTGTGGCGCCGCGCGCGTGCACGGCTCCGGCGACCCGGGTGCCCCGGGGCGCGTTGTCGACCCACGCCTGGTGCTGCGCAAGCGCATCGGGCCCGGGCCCGTCGCCGAGCCCGACGGGGCACGCCCCGGCGGCTTCGTCGAGGTCCACCGCGGCGCCGAGGCCGGCCGGACCACCCACGCCCGGCGTATCCGCGCCGACGGGGCCGGCCGGGTCCGTGATCCGGGCGGACTGTTCGCGGTCCGCCGCGTCCGAGCCCCCCGCAGCCGACTTGTCGGCCACGCGGCCGTCGCGCGCCGCGGCCGCGGCAAGACGGGCCACCAGACTGCCGTCCGGCGCCCGCAGGTCGTTACCCGCCACCGGGACCGCCACCGGCACCACGTGCTCCGCGAGCGCCGCGGCAACGGACTCGGCCGTCAGGACCAGACCCGTCGCACCGGTGCAGGACACCGCCACATCGGCACGTGTCAGCTCGTCGGCAACATCGGCCATGGACACGGCGCGCACGGTCACCCCGCCCGGCTCCGTCAGCACCGCGGCCAGTCGCTCCGCGCGCTCCAGCGTCCGGTTGGCGATGACAAGTTCACGTACACCCAGACGCGCCAGCGTCGTCGCGGCGAGCGAGGACATCGAGCCGGCGCCGATGACCAGCACCCGCTTGTCCGCCGCCCATGCCTCGACGGCGGCGCCCGCGGCCAGCTGCTCGAGACCGAAGGTGACGAGCGACTGCCCGGCCCGGTCGATCCCGGTCTCGCTGTGCGCGCGCTTGCCGACGCGAAGCGCCTGCTGGAACAGGTCGTTGATCAGCCGGCCCGCGGTGTGCAGGTCCTGCCCGAGCGCGAGAGCGTCCTTGATCTGCCCGAGGATCTGTCCCTCGCCGACGACCATGGAGTCCAGACCGCAGGCCACCGAGAAGAGGTGGTGTACGGCCCGGTCCTCGTAGTGCACATAGAGATACGGAGTGAGCTCCTCGAGCCCCACCCCGCTGTGCTGTGCGAGCAGGGTCGAGAGCTCGGCGACACCGGCGTGGAACTTGTCCACGTCCGCGTACAGCTCGATGCGGTTACAGGTGGCCAGCACTGCCGCCTCGGCCGCGGGCTCCGCGGCGAGGGTGTCCTGCAACAGCTTGACCTGCGCATCAGCGGACAGCGAGGCCCGCTCCAGCACGCTCACCGGCGCGCTGCGATGGCTCAGCCCGACGACCAGGAGACTCATGCCGGCATCACGGCGGGCATGTCCCCGTCGGGTCCCTTCCGGCCTGCGGCCTCGGCTTCCTCGCCGGCCTTCCGCTGCTCGTGGAAGGCGAGGATCTGCAGCTCGATCGAGAGATCGACCTTGCGCACATCGACGCCGTCGGGCACCGAGAGGACGGTGGGGGCGAAGTTGAGGATCGAGGTGACACCGGCCGCGATCAGCCGCTCGCACACCTGCTGCGCGGCGCCGGCGGGCGTCGAGATGACACCGATCGACACTCCGTTGTCACTGATGATCTTCTCGAGCTCGTCCGTGTGCTGGACGGGCATCCCGGCGACCGGCTTCCCGGCCATCTCCGGGTCGGCGTCGATCAGCGCGGCGACCCGGAAACCCCGGGAGGCGAAACCGCCGTAGTTGGCGAGCGCGGCCCCGAGGTTACCGATACCGACGATGACCACGGGCCAGTCCTGCGTCAGACCGAGCTCGCGCGAGATCTGGTAGACGAGGTACTCGACGTCGTAGCCGACACCGCGCGTCCCGTAGGAGCCCAGGTAGGAGAAGTCCTTGCGCAGCTTCGCGGAGTTGACTCCGGCGGCGGCGGCGAGTTCCTCCGACGAGACCGTGGGGACGGACCGCTCGGACAGCGCGGTCAGGGCGCGCAGGTACAGCGGAAGTCGGGCGACGGTGGCCTCGGGGATTCCTCGGCTACGGGTCGCCGGTCGGTGATTTCGGCCAGTTGCCACGGTGCTCCTGCGGGATGAGCGAGGCTGCAGGCGGCCGTATGACACAGGACCGCCCCGTCGAATGCAGGCTATGTCTTTGTGAACGCGTGCACAAAGATGGTGTCCGTTTTGTCCGTGCAAAGTGACCGGGGTCACGCCATCCGATCGCGCGACCCTGGAACCGCGGACCGCACCGGTCCGTTGAACGCCCGAACGGGGCAAAGCCGTACACACTCCTCACGAATACGCCCCCGAGACCGCTTACTGTGCCCTGTCCGCATCGCGTCCCGATAGAGCCGGGACCGCGTCGGAAAGCACGAGCAAAACGACCCGATGGTATCCGGCGTCGCAGTTACGCCCCCAGTGCGCGGCGCAGTCGTCCCGCATCCACGCGCCAGAAGGTGTGCTGCTCGCCGTCGACCAGGACGACCGGAATCTGCTCCCAGTACGCCCGGTGCAGCGCCTCGTCCTGGGTGATGTCCTTCTCCTCCCAGGACGCGCCGGTCTCGGTACACACCTCCTGGACCACGGCCCGCGCGTCGTCGCAGAGGTGACACCCGGGCTTCCCGATCAGCGTCACCACCCGCTCGCCGGCCTTCTTCTTCGTTCGTCGCAACACAGGACTCATGTGCCCATTCTCCGCCCGCGCCGGAGAGATACGGCACGCGTCCCGTACGCCCGAATCGCCTGTTTAACGGGCTGGTCGCGGAGAGTTCACGTCAACGCATCCCGGGGGGTCGGGAAGTACCGAACAGACTGGCTATGCTCACGACATGGCCGCACTGGGATGGCTCACCCCCCGTAGGCGCTCCGCCACCGCGCGGAGCGTGCTCGCAGGCGAGGCAGCAGCCGAGGCAGCGCGCAAGTCGTCGCAGCAGTTCGAGGCGCTCGAGGCACTCGAAGCGCAGGACGACACTGCCCCGACCGCCGAACCGGATTTCCCCGTCGCCGGGGACGACCGGGCCGCCGCCTTCTTCGACCTCGACAACACCGTGATGCAGGGCGCCGCGATCTTCCACTTCGGCCGCGGCCTATACAAACGGAAGTTCTTCCAGCGCCGTGAACTGGCCCGGTTCGCCTGGCAGCAGACCTGGTTCCGGCTCGCCGGAGTCGAGGATCCGGAACATATGCAGGACGTCCGCGAGTCCGCCCTGTCCATCGTGAAGGGCCACCGCGTCTCCGAGCTGATGTCGATCGGCGAGGAGATCTACGACGAGTACATGGCCGACCGCATCTGGCCCGGCACCCGGGCTCTCGCCCAGGCCCACCTCGACGCCGGGCAGAAGGTCTGGCTGGTGACCGCGGCCCCCGTCGAGACCGCGACGATCATCGCCCGCCGCCTCGGCCTGACCGGCGCGCTGGGCACTGTCGCCGAGTCCCTCGACGGCGTGTACACCGGAAAGCTCGTGGGCGAGCCGCTGCACGGCCCCGCAAAGGCCGAGGCCGTACGCGCGCTGGCCGCCGCCGAGGGCCTGGACCTGACCCGCTGCGCGGCGTACAGCGACTCGCACAACGACATCCCGATGCTGTCACTGGTGGGGCATCCGTACGCGATCAACCCGGACACCAAGCTCCGCAAGTACGCGCGAGCGCGTGAGTGGCGGCTGCGCGACTACCGGACGGGCCGCAAGGCCGCCAAGGTCGGCATCCCGGCGGCAGCCGGTGTGGGCGCCATCGCGGGCGGCACCGCGGCCGCGGTCGCCCTGCACCGCCGCCGCCGTTGACGCAGGGCTCGCAGGCCGCCGCTCCGACTCGTACGGCGACGACAGCGCATTCCGCGGGCAATCCTGCCTCTTACCCCTGGGCGCTCCCGCCAGTCCTGTTGCCGCGTGTCGGGCACAATCCACCGCGCGACACGACAGATCACGAAGCAATTCGATCAACAAGTGCTCACAATATGCGACTTGATCCGTCGTCTAGGCGTAACAGAAGCGACGGAAACGACGATTTGAGCAACTGGGTGTAGCAACGCCTGTACGAAGCGTTATTCTCCTCAGACGCATGACGGACCCCACCAGTCCCCACGACGGGTGAAAGGTCCCGCACTGCACGTGATGGAAGCTCTGCCTCTGGGAGTCCCGTGTACCCACACGTCGGGGTTGACGCCTCGGGCCTGGCTACGCTGCGCGCAGCGGTCCTCGACCACTTGCGCGGCTTCGTCCCCACCGCGTACGCCGTCCCCGCATTCGCCATGCCCCGCCTTGCCGCAAGCGGCCCGGCCGCCCCCTGCTACGCCCTGGCCGACGGCATCGAGAAGGTGCCGGGGCGCAGCGCCGTCGTTGAGGGGCGGCGGTCGGGCGACGGGCGCGAGGTCGGCAGACGGGGCAGCCGGGGCGCCACCGGCTCCTCGACCACCGCCCGTCGGCCCAGCGCCGACAGCGACAGCGCCCGCATGATGGACCTGGTCGAGCGCGCCCAGGCGGGCGAGGCCGACGCCTTCGGCCGCCTCTACGACCAGTACAGCGACACCGTCTACCGCTACATCTACTACCGCGTGGGCGGAAAGGCGACGGCGGAGGACCTCACCAGCGAGACCTTCCTGCGCGCCCTGCGCCGTATCTCCACCTTCACCTGGCAGGGCCGCGACTTCGGCGCCTGGCTGGTCACGATCGCCCGCAATCTGGTGGCCGATCACTTCAAGTCCAGCCGCTTCCGGCTGGAAGTCACCACCGGAGAGATGCTCGACGCCAATGAGGTCGAGCGCAGCCCGGAGGACTCGGTCCTCGAGTCCCTGTCGAATGCCGCACTGCTGGACGCGGTCCGCAAGCTCAACCCTCAGCAGCAGGAATGCGTGACCCTGCGCTTCCTGCAGGGACTCTCGGTCGCCGAGACGGCCAGGGTGATGGGCAAGAACGAGGGCGCGATCAAGACCCTCCAGTACCGGGCGGTGCGCACACTGGCCCGGCTCCTCCCCGACGACGCCCGCTGACCGTCCCCCAACTCACCATCGGTGACGCCTCGATGACGCACTGGTCACATCATCCTTCGTGCGTAACCCAAGTGCCGCGACGCTCGTTGTTCGGGATGCAGGCTCCCTGTGGTCACGCCATGCCCACAGCCACTCACTCGATCGTGTGGATGTGTTCAAGGCGTGCAACCATCCGGACCCCCAGGGGAGTCGATCGTCATGACGAGAGGAGGTGCCGCCAGTGATCGCGAACGTTTCGGCGCGCCGGCGGGCGAACGCCTTCGCCCAGGCTTTGGAAGATCAGGCGGTCGAGCAGCCCGAAGAGTCGGTCGAACCGACCGAGCACGGACGGCTGTTGGCTCTGGCGAACGGACTCGGCGAGCTGCCGAAACCGGAGATGGACCCCGAGGTCAAAGTGGTGCAGCGAGCACAGCTCGTGGCCGCCATGGAAGAGATGTTCGCCGCGGGGGGTGCGTCCGCGGGCCCTACGGTGCCCGAGCAGCGGACAGCCGGCCGCGGCGCCCATCGGGCCTCCCCGCTCCGGAAAATGCGACCACGTTCCCGCTGGTCCAAGGGCCTCGCAGCCGGTGGTCTCACCGTCGGTGTGGCCGCGGGAGCCTTCAGCGGAGTGGCCGCTGCCAGCTCCGACGCCCTTCCCGGTGACTCGCTGTACGGGCTGAAGCGTGGCATGGAAGATTTCAAGCTCGGCATGGCGGACGACGACTCCGACCGCGGCGGGCTCTACCTCGACCATGCCTCCACCCGTCTCAGCGAGGCTCGCCGACTGATGGAACGCGGCCGGGCGGGCGCCATGGACCACGAGTCGCTGGGCGAGGTCCGCCGCGCGCTCAACGGCATGAGACACGACGCCACCGAGGGCCACCGCCTGCTCCACGAGGCGTACGAGAGAGACGGCTCCCTCGGCCCGATGGCGAGGCTCGATTCGTTCTCCCGGTCCCACCGCGACGCCTGGAACGGGCTCCGCGACCGGCTGCCCGCCCAGCTGACCGACGTCGGCGACGAAGTGAGCTCTGTCTTCGACGCCATAGACCAGGAGGTCGGCCCGCTGGAGACGCTGCTGCCACGCGCCCCGGAAAAGGGCGGCCGCGGCTCCCAGCGCCCCGGCGCCACCCAGGGCTCCAGCAACAGCTGGGGCCCGGGCCGTACGACACCGTCCTCACCGGCGACCGGCGACGGCCGTACGGGAGACAGCGGCAATCCTCATCCGTCCGGTTCGGGCAGCACGGCGGACGACGGCCTGCTCGGCGGGAACACGGGTGGCCTGTTCGAGCACCCGTCGAGCGGCACCACACCGTCCCCGACGGGCAACAACTCCACACAGCCGACGCCGGACGTCACGATCCCGCCGCTGCTGCCGGGGATCCTGCCGGGCCTCGGGCTCGACAGCGAGGACGATTAGCAGGCCGGCACGTACGAAGGTGGGCACCCCTTCCCAGGGGTGCCCACCTTCGTACGTCCAGCTGATACGTATCTTCAGAAGAACCGGGTCAGAAGAACACAGACCGGCGCTGCACCAGCAGCTTGTACAGCGTGTGCTGAATCTGCTCCCGTACCTGATCCGTCAGATTGAACATCAGCATCGGGTCCTCCGCCGCCTCCGGCGGAAACCCGTCCGTCGGGATCGGCTCGCCGAACTGGATCGTCCACTTCGTCGGCAACGGCACCGCGCCCAGCGGCCCCAGCCACGGAAACGTCGGCGTGATCGGGAAGTACGGGAACCCGAGCAGCCGCGCCAGCGTCTTCGCGTTGCCGATCATCGGGTATATCTCCTCGGCCCCGACGATCGAGCACGGCACGATCGGCGCCCCTGCCCGCAGCGCCGTCGACACGAACCCGCCCCGCCCGAACCGCTGAAGCTTGTAACGGTCGCTGAACGGCTTGCCGATGCCCTTGAAGCCCTCCGGCATCACGCCGACGACCTCGCCGCGCTGCAGCAGCCGTTCCGCGTCCTCCGCGCACGCCAGGGTGTGCCCGGCCTTGCGGGCCAGTTCGTTGACCACCGGCAGCATGAAGACCAGATCCGCAGCGAGCAGCCGCAGATGCCGGTTGGCCGGATGGTTGTCGTGGACGGCGACCTGCATCATCAGCCCGTCCAGCGGAAGCGTTCCGGAGTGGTTGGCCACCACCAGCGCCCCGCCCTCGGACGGGATGTTCTCGATGCCCTTCACCTCGACCCGGAAGTACTTCTCGTACAGCGGCCGGACCATCGACATCAGGACCTGGTCGGTGAGCTCCTTGTCGTAACCGAACTCGTCGACCTCGTAGTCACCGGTGACACGCCGACGCAGAAACGCCAGGCCGCCGGCGATCCGCCGCTCCCAGCCGCCTCCGGCCGCCGGCTCTTGGCTCGGGAGAGGCTCCTGGCCCGCCTCGGCGGCCCGCGCCGATCCCCGGCGCTCCCCGTCCTTCTGCTGCCCCGGCAGCGGGCTGACCGGAACCTCGCGCACCGCCGCGGGCTCGGCCTTCCGGCGGTTGCCCCCTGCGGGGCGCCGCCGCGCCGAGCGCTGCGCGCTGCCGCGCGAACGGTCGTCGTCGAACGGAATGACCTTGGCGTCCGCCATCGTTGGCTGCGCTCCTTATTCGGCGTCGCTCTGAGTCGTCTTCATGGTCGTCCTACTCGATCGAGTTGATCGATCGCCTTAGTCCCTCGCCCTGCCCGCGGCCGTCGTGCTCGTACTGCCTGCCAACGGCAGTACCGCGGCCACCTGGTCCACAGCCCTGGCGAGCGCGTCCGGCGGCAGCAGCCCCGGCCCGCGGCTGCGCGCGAAGTCCGCGAAGGTCTCCGCTGTTGTGTACTTCGGCACGAACCCGAGTGTGTCGCGCATCTGAGTGGTGCTCACCACCCGGCCGTGTGTGAGCAGCCGGATCTGTTCGGGCGAGAAGTCCGTGATGCCGATCGTACGCAGCGCGGAGCCGACCCAGGTGACCGCAGGCAGCAGAATCGGCATCGTTGGCCGCCCCAGCCGCCGAGAACACTGCGAGAGCAGCAGTACGCCATCACCCGCGACATTGAACGTGCCGCTGTTGAGCGTGCCGCGCCGCGGCTCGTGCAGGGCGATCCGCAGCACATCGATCACATCGTCCTCGTGGACGAACTGCAGCCGCGGGTCGTAGCCGAAGACGGTCGGCATGACGGGCAGCGAGAAGAACTCGGCGAGCGGAGAGTCGGCGCACGGCCCGAGGATGTTCGCGAAGCGCAGTACGCACACGGCCACATCCGGCCGCCGCCGTGCGAAGCCCCGTACGTACCCCTCGACCTCGACCGTGTCCTTGGCGAACCCACCGCTCGGCAGCGACTTGGGCGGCGTGGTCTCGTTGAAGACCGCCGGGTCGCGGGGCGCGGAGCCGTACACACTCGTACTGGACTTGATGACCAGCCGCTTCACGGTCGGCGACTTCTGGCAGGCACCGAGCAACTGCATGGTGCCGATGACATTGGTTTCCTTCACCGTCGCACGGCCGCCGGTGCCCAGCGGCGTACCGGTGACATCCATGTGCACGACGGTGTCGACGGCATGCTCGGCAAGCACGCGCGCAATGGCGGGCTGGCGGATATCAGCACGGACGAAATCGGCCCCGCCAAGATGATGCTCGGGCCCCACCGCATCGACCCCGATCACCCGGTCCACCTCGGGATCCCGCTGGATACGCCGAACGAGTCGGCCTCCGAGCTGCCGGGCCACTCCGGTGACGAGCACGACCTTCCCCAAGATCAGCGCCTTCCTTAGGTCCGCAGGTCCGCCTAGGTCCACTCTTAAGCGTCACCGTAGCGGTTACGTGTTGCGCTGTGATGACCGCACGGCGCTCTTTTGCCACGACCGCTCCTTTGGCCACCCGGAAACGCACCGCGGCCCTCCCACCGTGCAGGTGGAAGGGCCGCAGAAACACGTACAGCGATCGCTTACTTCTTGTTGCGACGCTGAACGCGGGTGCGCTTGAGCAGCTTGCGGTGCTTCTTCTTGGCCATCCGCTTACGCCGCTTCTTGATAACAGAGCCCACGACTACCCTCGCTCACTTCTCTTCACTCGGTGCGGGGCGTCTGGGCCCACACGACCTACGTCGGCCTAGCCTACCTGCCGCCGAGTGAGGGACGTAATCCGAGGGGATTCGCCCGGCTCCGGCTACGCGGATTCCACCCCCACGAATGATTCGCGGAGATACTCGTGAACCGCTTGCTCCGGCACCCGGAAGGACCTGCCCACCCGGATCGCCGGCAGATGACCACTGTGTACCAAGCGATACACGGTCATCTTCGACACTCGCATCACCGAGGCGACTTCCGCCACGGTGAGAAACTTGACCTCATTGAGAGGCCTCTCGCTGCCAGCAGCCATGACCCACCTGTACCTTCCGCACCCGACGCGCACCGGCTTCCCCTCCGGTGACTCTTCGTCGCTGTGCGCTCACTCCCCAGACTAGGGGCGTGTGGTGCGAGTGGGGAAGAGGAGCAGCCATCGGCCGCCTACTGTGACAGACACGCTCGATTGAGTACATAGCGAGTAAGCGGTCGGTAGTAATCAGACCGCACTGCGTCATCAAGCGGAACGACGACGGACACGCGCCCCTCGGCCTCGCCGACAAAGAGGGCAGGGTCGTCCGTATCCGCCAGGCCGATGGCCTCAATCCCCAGCTGACCTGCCCCGCAGACCCAGCCGTGGTCCCCGACCACCAGCTCGGGCAGCGGCCCGCCACCCTCCATCGCACCCTCCAGGGCGACCCGAACCGGGAGCGGTGAATGGGTATGTGCGCCGGTCGCACTCCCGGCACCCCGAGCGCCGGGTTCCCGCACCAGCGCGACTCCTCGTACGTAGTCAAGGTTGTACGTGCGTACCCCGAACCGGGTCGTTATGTCGACACATCGCCCCTGCGCGGGGGTGAGTACGAGGCAACCTGCCGCCGACAAAGCGTCTGCCAGCCCGGCGTAGAACCCGAGAAGCCGATGCGGATGCCCGGTCCCGAGCATCACGGGCGCCCGCCGCGCGGCCACCTCCCTCAGCCGTTCGGCAAACGCGGCGAGCCCGCCCAACGTCCGCTCCGGATCGATGACATCGGGCCCGGTGACATGCTCGGGATCACCGGAAACCCCACACTTGTCAGCCATCAGCGCGATCAAATCCCGCTCGCTCCAGGCCCATTCGGGATCAAGCCCGAGCGTCACCCGGGGATCTCTGGCGGCGAAGAGCCGATAGCTGCGCAGACTCGCTTCCCGCGATGTGGCCACGGTCCCGGCCAACCGGGCCGCCAGCAGATGCGCCCGCAGCGCTCCGGTGCTCAACACTCTGTCGATGCTCCCGCACCGGTACTGATCCCGGACCAAAAGCCCGGATACCACCCACAGTTGGCGTAATAGCTGCATGGCCGCACGGCGCGGTGCTATGACCCGCGCCCCGGTCCTGCCCCAACACCCCGGTCCGGTACCCGAGACGCCGCGCCGCCCCCTACGCCAACAAGCCCCGCAACGGAAACGCCGCCCGCCGCGTAGCCAGCACCGCCTGGTCCAGCCGATCCGCCGGGTCGTACCCCTCCTCCCACTCCCGCCACACCGGCTCCCGCCCGTCCGTCATCCGCCCGGGCGCCACCCGCCGTGTCCGCGCATACACCTCATCCCGCCACGACGACGGAATCACCGACTCTGGATCCACCGGAGCATGCGCCGCGATCCCCACCAGATGCGTCCACGACCTCGGTACGACATCCACCACCTCGTAACCACCGCCCCCCAGCGCCACCCAGCGACCGCCCTCCACGTACTGGTGCGTCAGGGCATGACATGACGCCTGTACCGCCCGCTGCGCATCCAGCGACACCGCCAGATGCGCCAGTGGATCCTCGAAGTGCGTATCCGCCCCGTGCTGCGTCACCAGCACCTGCGGCCGGAAGTCCGCCAGCAGCTCCGGCACCACCGCATGAAAGGCCCGCAGCCAGCCCGCGTCACCCGTCCCCGCCGGCAGCGCCACATTCACCGCACTGCCCTCGCCCGCCCCGGCTGCCCCGGTCTCCTGCGGCCACCCGGTCTGCGGAAACAGCGTGGACGGATGCTCGTGCAGCGACACCGTCAGCACCCGCGGGTCCTCCCAGAACGCCGCCTGGACCCCGTCCCCGTGATGCACATCGACATCCACGTACGCGACCCGCTCCGCGCCCAGCTCCAGCAACCGGGCAATGGCCAGCGCCGCGTCGTTGTAAATACAGAACCCGGAAGCCGACCCCGGCATCGCATGGTGCAGCCCGCCCGCGAAGTTCACCGCATGCTCGGCCTCACCCCGCCACACCGCCTCCGCGGCCCCCACCGACTGCCCGGCGATCAGCGCCGACGCCTCATGCATTCCTGCGAAGGCCGGATCATCCATCGTCCCCAGCCCGTACGACTGATCGGCCGCCCGAGGGTTGAGAGACGCGGCCCGAACCGCCGCCACATAGTCCTCGCGGTGTACGAGTCTGAGCGTCGAGTCCCCCGCGGGCTTCGCCGCCACCACATCCACCGCACGATCCAGTCCGTACGCCCGCACCAACCCCATGGTCAGCGCAAGCCGCACCGGATCCATCGGATGGCCGTCCCCGAAGTCATACTTCGTTACCGCCTCGTCCCACATCAACAACCCGCGGCCGCTCATGCACGCCACCGTACCGGGCGGTATCCGCCCCGAACGATCTGACGTACCACAACGTCACCAGCACCAACACCATCGGCACGACCATCGCCCACCGATAGCTCCACGCATCGCCGAGCGCGCCCACCAACGGTGACCCGATCAAGAACCCCACATAGTTGAAGACATTCAGCCGCGCCACCGCCGCGTCACTCGCCCCCGGGAACAACCGCCCCGCCGCCGCGAATGTCTGCGGCACGATCACACACAGCCCGAGCCCCAGCATGGTGAACCCGAGCATCCCCACCCAGGCCCCCGGTGCCACGGCCACCACTCCGAACCCGGCCGCGGCCAGCACCGTCCCGCACCGCACGACCGCCACCGTCCCGAACCGCCGCACGCCGAGATCCCCGACGGCCCGGCCCAGCAGCGTGGTGACCATATAGGCGTTGTACGGAACGGTCGCGAGCTCCTCCGAGCTCCCCAGCACGTCCTGCAGGTACTTCGCGCTCCAATTCGAGACGGTCGAGTCCCCGATGTAAGCGAAGGTCATCACCAGACAGAGCGGCAGCAGCAGCTTGAAAGCGCCCGCCTGCCACTCCCCCGCGCCCTTCTCCGCGTCCCCACCCTTCTCCGAGTCCCGCTCGGCCCGTTCCCCGTCCGCGTACCACCGACTTCCGACCAGCGCCGTCGGCAACAGCACCAGCACCACAGGCAGATACGACATGAGCAGCGACAGGTCCCAGTGCGCGCCGACCCAAGCGAGCGAGGCACCCGCGATCCCGCCGAGGCTGTACGCGGCGTGGAAGCCGAGCATGATGCTGCGCCCGTACGCCCGCTGCAGGCTGACCCCGAGCATGTTCATGGACGCGTCCAGCGCGCCCACCGCCAGCCCGAACCCGCCCAGCGCGACGGCCACTTGCCATATCTCGCTACCGGCCGCCACTCCGAGGAGCGCCAGCAGCACCATGGGCTGAGCCCATCGGAGCACCGCACTCGGCGCAACCCGCTTCACCAGCCGCTCGGTGATCACGCTCGCCACACCGGCGAGGATCGGCACTGCGGCCAGGAAGGCGGGCAGCAGGCCGTCGGATATCCCGTATCGGTCCTGGATGGCGGGGATACGCGTCACGAGCAGGGCGAAGGCCACCCCCTGCGCGAAGAAGCTCAACGCCAAGGAGGCCCGCCCGTGCCGCAAACGCGCATCTGTCATGGCCGCACAGCGTAGGCCGCCGATCTACCCATGGGTAGATCGATCACGCGAGCAATGCAGGCAACTCCGCCATCCCGTCGAAGTACCCCTTGGCCCCATCGAGCTTCTCGGCAGCCGTCATCGCCGTGAACCCGTACACATCTATCCCGGCCGCCCTGGCCGCCGCCACCCCGAGGGGACTGTCCTCCACGACGACGCAACGCTCCGGCGCCACCCCCATCCGCTCAGCGGCGTGGAGGAACAGATCCGGCGCCGGCTTCCCGCGCCCCACATCCTGCGCGCTGAAGACGGTGGCGTCCTGGAACCACCGGTCCAGCCCGGTCTTCCGATGCCCGACTCGGATCCGCTCATGACTCCCGGAGGAGGCGACGCAGTACGGCACCCCGTCCGCGACCAGCTTTTCCAGCACCTCGGTCACACCGTCGACGGCGACCAACTCCCGCTCGAAAGCGGCAAAGACGCGAGCGTGCAAGGTCTCGTCGAAGTCCGCGGGCAACGCCTGCCCGGTCCGCTCCCGCACAAGGTCGTGCACACGGTGCACAGCGGCGCCCATGTAGTCACGGAGGGAGTCCTCGTACGAGGTGGGATGCCCGAGTTCGGTGAGATAGCCGGCCAGGATCGTGTTGGAGATCGGCTCGCTGTCGACGAGCACACCGTCGTTGTCAAAGATGACGAGGTCATAGCGCATACCTTGACCCTAAACGCAGAAAAGCCCCGCACCATGACGGTGCGGGGCTTTCCCACAATGATTGTTCGGCGGCGTCCTACTCTCCCACAGGGTCCCCCCTGCAGTAC
>NZ_JBIAQG010000032.1:0-33558 GCF_042888805.1 Streptomyces sp. NPDC002730 | reverse complement strand
CTCACCCAAGCCATCGCCCACGCACACGTCCACGGGACAGAACTCGACTGGAACGGCGTCTTCACAGGCCACCACCCGAACCGCATCGACCTCCCCACCTACGCCTTCCAACACCAGCACTACTGGCTGGAGCAGACTGCCCCCACCGGCAGCCTTGTCCCTGCCGGTCTGGCTTCGGTCACGCACCCGCTGCTCGGCGCGGCGGTCGCGCTTCCTGCAACAGGAACAATTCTGCTGGCCGGCCGTCTCTCGCTGCAGTCGCACAACTGGCTTGCGGATCACTTCGTGATGGGCGTTCCGGTGGTGCCCACATCCGTCCTTGTGGAGCTGGCGACTCAAGCCGGCGACGAAGCCAACTGTGGTGCGTTGGCGGAGTTGACCCTTCAGGCTCCGCTTGTACTGCCCGCGCAGGGTGGCGTCGCCCTCCGCGTGACCGTGGACAACGCCGACGAACACGGGCACCGGACGATCGCGATCTACTCGCGTGCCGAAGAGGCCTCGATCGACGAGCCGTGGAAGTGCCACGCCACGGGTCGCGTCACCGGAGAGGCTCCGGATGCCGACATTGATTTGTCGGTGTGGCCGCCGCAGGGTGCCGCGTCCATCGACGTGGATGCGATCTACGAGCGCCTCGCACAAGCGGAACTGGCATACGGACCGGCCTTCCAGGGCCTGCGTGCGGCTTGGCGCCTCGGCGGGGACGTGTTCGCCGAGGTCGCACTTCCCGAGGGAACTGCGACCGACGGCTTCGGACTGCACCCCGCACTCCTGGACGCCGCCCTGCACGCACTGCCGCTGGGTTCGCACGAGCGGGCACGTATCGCCTCCTCGTGGAACGGTGTGTCGCTGTACGCGTCGGGCGCCTCAGCTCTGCGCGTGAAGCTGTCCCCCGCCGACGGCTCGATCGTGGCCGCCGACGAATCGGGCGCACCCGTATTCGCCGCACAGTCCGTCACCTGGCGCGAGACATCGGCCGAGGAACTGGCAGCCGGCCGTGGCGGGTTCCACAACTCCCTGTTCCGCGTGGACTGGCCAGAACTGTCGGTGCCGTCGGTCGAGCCGAGTACGTGGGCGGTGCTCGGCGAGCCCGGCGTCTTTGCCGACGGCCCGCTGTTCTCGAGCCTGGCCGAGCTCACTACCTCCGACACGATCCCCGAGGTCGTCTTCGCTCCCCTCGCGGCGTACGAAAGCACGGACACAGCCACCGCCGCACACCAAGCCACACACCGCGCGCTGGCTCTCGTGCAGGGCTGGCTGGCAGAGGACCGCTTCGCCGACTCCCGCCTGGTGTTCGTCACCCACGGCGCAATCGCTGCCGACTCGGCCGACACCGTCAGCGACCTGGCCAACGCACCCATCTGGGGCCTCGTACGAACGGCCCAGTCCGAAAACCCCGACCGCTTCGTACTCCTCGACACCGACGACAAGTCACCCGAACTCAACTCGCTGTGGCCGCTCCTCGGCTCCGACGAACCCGAAGCCGTACTCCGCAACGGCGCCATACGTGCACCCCGCCTGGCCCGCCCGACGATCACCGAGACCACCACACCCCTGGACGCCTCCGGCACCATCCTCATCACCGGCGGCACCGGCGCCCTCGGCTCCCTCGTCGCACGCCACCTCGTCACCCAACACGGCGCACGCAACCTCATCCTCACCAGCCGCCGCGGCCCCGACGCCAACGGCGCACCCGAACTGGCCACCGAACTGGCCGAACTCGGCGCGGACAAGGTAGAGATCGCCGCCTGCGACGCTGCGGACCGCGAGGCCCTCGCAACCCTCTTCGCCGCCGTCCCCGCCGAGCGCCCCCTCACCGCCGTCATCCACACGGCCGGTGTCCTGGACGACGGCGTCATCAACTCCCTCACCCCCGACCGACTCGACGCGGTCCTCCGCCCCAAGGCCGACGCCGCCCTCAACCTCCACGAACTGACAAAGGACCTGGACCTCTCCGCGTTCGTCCTCTTCTCCTCCGCCGCCGGTGTCTTCGGCGACGCAGGTCAAGCGAACTACTCGGCCGCCAACACCTTCCTCGACGCACTCGCCCACCACCGCCATGGGCTCGGCCTCCCCGCAACCTCCCTCGCCTGGGGCTTCTGGGAGCAGCGCAGCGGGATCACCGGACACCTCTCCGCCGCCGACATCGAGCGCATCAAGCGCTCCGGCATGCTGCCGATCTCCTCGGAGCTCGGCATGTCGCTCTTCGATGCTGTCGTCTCGTCGTCGGACGAGGCGCTGCTCGTACCCATGCCGCTGGATCTCGCCACACTGCGCGGCCAGGGCGCAGCCCTCCCGGCGCTGCTGCGCGGTCTGACCGGATCTCCGGCCCGCCGCGTGGCCGGCGGGAAGGCAGCGAGTACCGAGGCGTCATCGCTGGCTCGCCGCCTCGCCGGGCGTCCGGAGGGCGAGCAGAGCAGCGTACTTCTCGACCTGGTACGTACACACGTCGCAGCCGCTCTGGGCCACGGCAGCGCAGACGCTGTTGCGCCGAAGCGCGCATTCAAGGAGTTGGGCTTCGACTCCCTGACCGCCGTCGAACTGCGCAACCGCCTCAACGGCGAGACCGGACTCCGACTCCCCGCAACACTGGTCTTCGACTACCCGACGCCCGCCGTGCTCGTCGACTTCCTGCGCACCGAACTCCTCGGTGCCGCAGAGACCGCCGTGGCCACTCCGCCGATCCCGGTCGGCACGGCGGCCACGGACGACGACCCAATCGCGATTGTGGGCATGAGTTGCCGCTTCCCGGGCGGGGTGTCCTCCCCCGAGGAGCTGTGGCAGCTGCTGATCAACGGTCGTGAAGGGCTCTCGCCGTTCCCGACGGACCGCGGCTGGGACGTCGAGAGCCTGTACGACCCCGACCCGGCGAAGACCGGCACGACCTACGTCCAGGTCGGCGGCTTCCTGGGGAACGCCGGCGACTTCGACCCCGCCTTCTTCGGCATCTCGCCGCGCGAGGCGCTGGCCACCGACCCGCAGCAGCGCCTGATGCTCGAGGCGGCCTGGGAGGCATTCGAACGTGCGGGCATAGACCCCGATTCGATGCGCGGCAGCCAGACCGGCGTCTTCGCCGGTGTGATGGCCACCGACTACTTCCCCGGTCTTCAGTCGGTTCCCGAGGACCTGGAGGGCTACCTCAGCACCGGTACGTCCGGCAGCGTCGCCTCGGGCCGTATCTCGTACGCACTTGGCCTTGAAGGCCCCGCGGTGTCCGTCGACACGGCGTGCTCGTCCTCGCTCGTCGCACTGCACCTGGCCGTGCAGTCGCTGCGCCAGGGCGACTGCTCGCTGGCCCTGGTCAGCGGTGTCACCGTGATGGCCGGCCCGGATACGTTCATCGACTTCTCCCGTCAGCGCGGCCTCGCACCCGACGGTCGCTGCAAAGCCTTCGCCGGTGCCGCGGACGGCACCGCGTGGGCCGAGGGTGTGGGCATGCTGCTGGTCGAGAAGCTGTCGGATGCACAGCGCAATGGCCACAAGGTGCTTGCGGTGGTTCGCGGCTCCGCCATCAACCAGGACGGCGCCTCCAACGGTCTCACCGCTCCGAACGGCCCGTCGCAGCAACGCGTCATCCGCCAGGCACTGGCGGGCGCGGGCCTGTCCACGGGCGACGTGGACGTGGTCGAGGCGCATGGAACGGGAACGCGGCTCGGCGACCCGATCGAAGCTCAGGCATTGCTGGCCACGTACGGCCAGGGGCGCGAGGCCGACCAGCCACTGTGGCTGGGCTCGGTGAAGTCCAACATCGGCCACACTCAGGCCGCTGCCGGTGTCGCCGGTGTCATCAAGATGGTCATGGCGATACGGGAGGGTGTCCTCCCGCAGACCCTGCACGTGGATCAGCCGTCGCCCGAGGTCGACTGGTCGGCGGGTGCGGTGTCGCTGCTGACCGAGGCGCGGGACTGGCCGGAGACCGGGCGCCCGCGGCGGGCCGGTATCTCGTCGTTCGGCCTGAGCGGGACAAACGCACACACGATCATCGAGCAGGCACCGGTCGAGCACTCCGATGCGGTGGCAGTGGCTCCGGTGGTTGGTGGGGTCGTTCCGTGGGTGCTGTCGGGCAAGTCTGAGGACGCACTGCGGGCTCAGGCTCAGCGGCTGTACTCCTTCGTGGAGGAGAACTCCGAGCTGGGTCTCGCGGATGTGGGTTACTCGCTTGCGGTGTCGCGGGCGCGGTTCGAGCACCGGGCCGTCGTCACCGGCACTGACCGGACTGAACTCCTCGCCGGACTGAAGGCGTTGGTCGCCGACGATCTGTCGGGTTCGGTGACCACGGGCAGCGTGGGCCGTGGGCGGGTTGCGTTCCTGTTCACCGGGCAGGGCAGTCAGCGGACCGGGATGGGCCGGGAGCTGTACGAGACCTACCCGGTCTTCGCTGAGGCCTTCGACGAGGTCTGTGCGCACTTTGACGGGCACCTTGAGCGTCCGCTGAAGGAGCTCGTCTTCGGCACGGACAACGCGGACTCCGGTCTGCTGGACCAGACCGCGTTTACGCAGGCTGCGCTGTTCGCGGTCGAGGTCGCCCTGTTCCGACTGGTGGAGGCGTGGGGACTGACCCCGGACTTCCTGGTCGGCCACTCGGTCGGTGAGCTGGCTGCCGCGCACGCAGCAGGCGTCTTCACGCTGGAGGACGCCACGAAGCTGGTGGCTGCGCGCGGCCGGCTGATGCAGGCCCTCCCGACCGGTGGTGCCATGGCTGCGATCCAGGCCACCGAAGCCGAAATCCTGGCGACGGTCGAAGGCCGGGAGCACGAGATCGCCATCGCCGCGATCAACGGCCCTTCGTCCGTCGTAGTCTCCGGTGACGAGAACGCTGTCGTGGAGGTGCTGGAGTACTGGCGCGGCCAGGGCCGCAAGGTCCGCCAGCTCCGCGTCAGCCACGCCTTCCACTCCCCCCGCATGGAACCCATGCTCGACGAGTTCCGCACCATCGCCGCAGGAATCTCGTACGGAACCCCGAGCATCCCGGTCGTCTCCAACCTCACCGGCCAACTGGCTGCACCTGAAGACCTCGGCACCGCCGACTACTGGGTACGCCACGTCCGCCAAGCAGTCCGCTTCGCCGACGGCATCACCTACCTGGCCGAGCAGGGCGTCACCACCTACCTGGAACTCGGCCCCGACGGACCCCTCTCCGCCATGGCCCAGGAAACCCTCCCCCACACCGACAACACCCTCTTCACCCCCCTCCTGCGCAAAAACCGCCCCGAAGCCGACACCCTCACCCAAGCCATCGCCCACGCACACGTACGCGGTACAGAGCTAGACTGGGACGGCGTCTTCGCGGGCCACCACCCGAACCGCATCGACCTCCCGACCTACGCCTTCCAACACGACCACTACTGGCTCCAGGCAACAGCCTCGTCGAGTGACGCCACCAGCCTCGGACTCGGCACGACCGAGCACCCGCTGCTCGGCGCTACCATCGCTCTCCCCGAGACGGACACCACCGTCCTCACCGGTCGGCTGTCTCTCCAGTCCCACCCGTGGCTGGCCGACCACATCGTCATGGGTACGGCAGTGGTGCCGAGTGCGGCGCTGGTCGAGCTCGCGATCCACGCCGGCGACCAGGTCGGACACGGCACGGTCGACGAGCTGACGCTCCAGGCCCCGCTGGTCCTCCCCGAGCGCGGTGGCATCGCCCTGCGCGTGACCGTGCAGGAGGTCGACAAGAACGGTCGCTGCTCGGTGCGGATATTCTCCCGGCCCGAGGAGACGGAAGCGGACGAGCCGTGGGTACTCAACGCGGACGGCACGCTGTCCGCCACGGCCGAAGGAGAGTCTTTCGACCTGTCGGTGTGGCCGCCGCAGGGTGCCGCTTCGGTCGACGTGGTTGAGATCTACGAGCGCCTCGCACAAGCCGATTTGGCATACGGCCCGGTCTTCCAGGGACTGCGCGCCGCCTGGCGACTCAACAACGACATCTACGCCGAGGTCACACTCCCCGAAGACACCGCCACCGACGGCTTCAGCCTCCACCCTGCACTCCTCGACGCAGCCCTGCACGCACTGCCCCTGAACCCGACCGATCAGCCACGCATCACCTCCTCCTGGAACGGAGTCTCGCTTCACGCCTCCGGCGCCAGCACACTCCGCGTCAAGCTCTCCCCCGTCGACGGCTCAGTCATAGCCGCCGACGAAACAGGAACACCCGTCCTCACCGCACAATCCATCACCTGGCGCCGGCCCACCACGGACGAACTCACCACCGGACACAGCCCGTTCCACAACTCCCTCTTCCGCGTGGAATGGCCGGAGACGGCGATCCCGACGCCGGGCGCGAGCATCACGTCGGCCATTGTCGGCGCCAACTCCATCGGTCTGGCCGATGCGACCGTGTGTGCCGACCTGGCGGAGCTGGCACAGGCGGAAGCCGTGCCTGCCGTGGTGTTCGTTCCGCTCACCGCCACGGCCACGGCCACCGACACCCAATCCGAAGCAGACGTCGCGACTGCCGTTCGCTCGACCGCACATCACGTGCTGGACCTCGTCCAAGGCTGGCTCGCCGAGGACCGTTTCGCCGACTCCCGCCTGGTATTCGTGACGCGCGGCGCAGTTGCGACTCATACGGACGAAGGCGTCAAGGACCTGGTGAACGCCCCCACTTGGGGTCTCGTGCGGTCAGCGCAGGCGGAGAACCCGGAGAGGTTCGTCCTCCTCGACATGGACACTCCCGACCCCGATCTCACCCCTGCCAGCACCGATGGCGCGGCGACGAATGCCGAGGCCGAGCGCCTCATGGCCGTCGTCGCCGCAGGCGAGGAGCAGGTGGCTCTGCGCCAGGGGAAGGCTTTCGTTCCGCGCCTGGCCCGCTTCTCCGCCCAGGGAGGGGAGCCGGGAACCGGCATCGACAGCCGGGGCACGGTCCTGATCACGGGTGGCACCGGCTCGCTCGGCGCGCTGTTCGCCCGTCACCTCGTCACCGAACACGGCGTACGCCACCTCATCCTCACCAGCCGCCGTGGTCGTCACGCTGAAGGCGCCGACGAGCTGGCCACAGAACTCAGCGACCTCGGCGCGACCAGCATCACCATCGCCGCCTGCGACGCCGCGGACCGCGAAGCCCTCGCAGCCCTCTTCGCCGCCGTCCCCGCCGACCGTCCCCTCACCGCAGTGATCCACACGGCCGGTGTCCTGGACGACGGCGTCATCAACTCCCTCACTCCCGACCGACTCGACGCGGTCCTCCGCCCCAAGGCCGACGCCGCCGTGCATCTGCACGAGCTCACGAGGGATCTGGATCTGTCCGCGTTCGTCCTCTTCTCCTCCGCCGCCGGCGTGTTCGGCGAGGCCGGGCAGGGCAACTACTCGGCCGCCAACACCTTCCTGGACGCGCTGGCAACCCACCGCCGCGCCCTGGGGCTGCCCGCCACCTCCCTCGCCTGGGGCTTCTGGGAGCAGCGGAGCGGGATCACCGGACACCTCTCCGCCGCCGACATCGAGCGCATGAGGCGTGCGGGGACCGTCCCGCTTCCCTCCGAGGTAGGGCTCGCGATGTTCGATGCCGCCGTCCAGGGCACGGAGGCGACGCTCGTCCCGATCCCGCTGGACCTTGCCGCACTGCGGACACAGGGCAGCACCGTTCCGGCGCTTCTCCACAGGCTCGTCGGCACGCCCGCGCGGCGTACGGTCCGGACCGAGGTCGTGGCCGCCGGGTCGGGTCTGGCGCAGCGCCTGGCCGGTCTCTCGCGCAATGAGCAGGACAACGCACTGCTGAACCTCGTACGTACGCACGTGGCTGCCGTCCTCGGTCACGGCGGCGCGGACGCGGTCGAACCGGGCCGGGCCTTCAAGGAGTTGGGCTTCGACTCGCTGACTGCCGTCGAACTGCGCAACCGCCTCAACGGCGAGACCGGGCTCCGGCTCCCCGCAACGCTGATTTTCGACTACCCGACGCCCGCCGCACTCGTCGAGTACATAGGGGGCGAGGTTCTCGGACAGGGTGCCGGGACGGCACTCGCCGTCGCCTCCCAGGTCGAGACCGTCGTGGCGACGGACGACGACCCGATCGCGATCGTGGGCGTTGCCTGCCGCTACCCGGGTGGCGCCACCTCGTCCGAGGCACTGTGGCGACTGCTGCTCGCGGGCGAGGAGGGCCTGACGGACTTCCCGACGGACCGCGGCTGGGACCTCGATACCCTCTTCGACCCCGATCCCGACCGCGTCGGCACCACCTACGCCAGGGTCGGCGGCTTCCTCGAGAGCGCCGGCGACTTCGACCCCGCGTTCTTCGGAATCTCGCCGCGTGAGGCGCTGGCGATGGACCCGCAGCAGCGACTGCTGCTCGAAGCATCCTGGGAGGCGCTCGAGCGGGCCGGGATCGACCCTGCGTCCATACGCGGCAGCCAGACCGGTGTCTTCGCCGGTGTCATGAGCTCGGACTACTACCCGGGCCGCGACTCCGCCCCGGAGGGCGTCGAGGGCTACCTCGGCACCGGTAACTCGGGCAGTGTCGCCTCGGGTCGTGTCTCGTACGTGCTCGGTCTTGAAGGCCCCGCGGTGTCCGTCGACACGGCGTGCTCGTCCTCGCTCGTCGCGCTGCACCTGGCCGTGCAGTCGCTGCGCCAGCGGGAGTGCTCGCTGGCGCTGGTCGGTGGCGTCACGGTCATGGCCAGCCCGGACACGTTCGTCGACTTCTCGCGTCAGCGCGGTCTCGCACCCGACGGCCGCTGCAAGGCCTTCGCAGCAGCCGCGGACGGCACCGGCTGGGCGGAGGGCGTGGGCATGCTGCTGGTCGAGCGACTGTCGGAGGCGCGCCGCAACGGCCACACCGTTCTTGCCGTGGTTCGCGGTACTGCGGTGAACCAGGACGGTGCGTCGAACGGTCTGACCGCTCCCAACGGCCCTTCCCAGCAGCGCGTCATCCGCCAGGCCCTCGCCAACGCGAAGCTCACGCCCGGGGATGTGGACGCGGTGGAGGCGCACGGCACGGGCACGCGCCTGGGTGACCCGATCGAAGCTCAGGCGCTGCTGGCCACGTACGGCCAGGGACGTGAGGGCGGGGAGCCGTTGTGGCTCGGCTCGATCAAGTCCAACATCGGCCACAGCCAGGCAGCCTCGGGCGTGGCGGGCATCATCAAGATGGTCATCGCGATGCGGGAGGGCCTGCTGCCGAAGACCCTGCACGTCGACGAGCCGTCAGCGGAGGTGGACTGGTCGGCGGGCGATGTCCGGCTGCTGACCGAGGCACGGGAGTGGCCCGAGGCCGGGCGTCCGCGCCGGGCAGGCGTCTCGTCCTTCGGCATCGGCGGCACGAATGCACATGTGATCCTGGAGCAGGCGCCGGCCGTCGAAGCCGAGCCGACTTCTGAGGTTCCTGTTGTCGGTGGGGTCGTCCCGTGGGTGCTGTCGGGCAAGTCTGAGGACGCACTGCGGGCGCAGGCCGAGCGGCTGTACTCCTTCGTGGAGGAGAGCGCTGAGCTGGGTCTCGCGGATGTGGGGTACTCGCTGGCGGTCTCGCGGGCACGGTTCGAGCACCGGGCCGTCGTCACCGGCACTGACCGGGACGAACTCCTCGCGGGAGTACGAGCGTTGGCCACCGGCGAAACGTCCGGCGTACTGACCACCGGCAGCGTGAACCGCGGCCGGGTCGCGTTCCTGTTCACGGGACAGGGCAGCCAGCGGACCGGAATGGGCCGCGAACTGTACGAGACCTACCCCGTCTTCGCGGCGGCCTTCGACGAAGTCTGTGCGCACTTTGACGGGCACCTCGAGCGTCCACTGAAGGACCTCGTCTTCGCCACGGACAACGACAGCGTCGGCCTGCTGGACCAGACGGTGTTCACGCAGGCCGCGCTGTTCGCGGTCGAGGTCGCACTCTTCCGACTGGTCGAGGCCTGGGGCCTCACTGCCGACTTCCTCGTCGGCCACTCCGTCGGCGAGCTCGCTGCCGCACACGCAGCAGGCGTCTTCACCCTCGAAGACGCCACCAAGCTGGTCGCTGCGCGCGGCCGCTTGATGCAGGCCCTCCCGACCGGCGGAGCGATGGCCGCGATTCAGGCCACCGAAGCCGAAATCCTGGCGACGGTCGAAGGCCGGGAGACGGAGATCGCCATCGCCGCGATCAACGGCCCGTCGTCCGTGGTCATTTCCGGTGACGAGAACGCTGTGGTGGAGGTGCTGGAGTACTGGCGGGAGCAGGGCCGCAAGGTCCGCCAGCTCCGCGTCAGCCACGCCTTCCACTCCCCCCGCATGGAACCCATGCTGGACGAGTTCCGCACCATCGCCGCAGGAATCTCATACGGAACCCCGCGCATCCCGGTCGTCTCCAACCTCACCGGCCAACTCGCCACACCCGAAGACCTCGGCACCGCCGACTACTGGGTACGCCACGTCCGCCAAGCAGTCCGCTTCGCCGACGGCATCACCCACCTCGCCACCCAAGGCGTCACCACCTACCTGGAACTCGGCCCCGACGGAACCCTCTCCGCCATGGCCCAGGAAACCCTCCCCCACACCGACAACACCCTCTTCACCCCCCTCCTGCGCAAAAACCGCCCCGAAGCCGACACCCTCACCCAAGCCATCGCCCACGCACACGTCCACGGGACAGAACTCGACTGGAACGGCGTATACGCGGGCCGTGGTGGGCAACGTGTGGAGCTGCCGACCTACGCCTTCCAACACGACCGCTACTGGCTCGAGTCGCTCTCTCCCAGCGGTGACGCCGCGGGACTTGGCCAAAGTGCCACCAGCCACCCCCTGCTCGGCGCCACCATCGCTATCCCCGAGACGGACACCACCGTCCTCACCGGCCGACTGTCCCTCCAGTCGCACCCGTGGCTGGCCGATCATGTGGTGCTCGGATCTGCACTGCTGCCGGGGTCCGTCCTCGTCGAGCTGGCGATCCACGCCGGCGACCAGGCCGGCTGCAGCACCCTCGAAGAACTGACGATCCAGACCCCGCTCGTGCTCCCCCAGCGCGGCGGAAGCGCCATCCGAGTGACGGTGGAGGCCGCCGACGAGAGCGGTCACCGACGTGTGGCGATCTACTCGCGGCTCGACGAGGCCGACGCGGAAACACCGTGGACACGGCATGCCGAGGGCCTGCTCACGGAGGCCATGTCCGGCGGCGACTTCGATCTGTCGGTGTGGCCGCCCAAGGGCGCAACAGAGATCGAACTCGACGGCGTCTACGACGACCTGGAGAGCATCGGTGCCGGCTACGGCCCGGTCTTCCAAGGCCTGCGTAATGCCTGGCGACTCGGCAACGACACGTACGCCGAGATCGCGCTTCCCGAGGGAACTGCGACCGACGGCTACGGTCTCCACCCCGCTCTCCTCGACGCCGCCCTGCACACGCTGCATCTCGACGCGCTCGACGCACTCGACGCGTTCGGCGACGAGAGCAGCAGGATCTCCCTGCCGACCGCGTGGAGCGGCGTCACGCTCCACGCAACGGGCGCTTCCCTGCTGCGCGTACGCATCACTGAGAGCCTGGCCGTACAGATCGCGGATCGCACCGGATCGCCCGTGGCGACGATCGCCGCGCTCGAGCTGCAGCCGGTGACGGGCGACGAGCTCTCCGCGGCCCGCGCCGGATTCCATGAGGCGCTGTTCCATTCCGAGTGGACGCCGTTGGCGCTCGGCACATCCAGCACCGTCGCGCCGGACGTCGCCACCGGGTGGGCCGTACTCGGGGGCGACACCCTGGGGCTGCCCTTCGACGGCGCGGCGTGGTACGCGGATTTGAGCGAGCTGTCCCGGGAGGGATCCGTACCGCAGCTGGTGTTCGCGCCCCTGAGCTCCACGCCCGTATCGAGCAGGTACGCGGCGCAGGGCGACGCACAGGATCTCGCGCAGGCAGCGCACGCCGCGCTGTACCGGACGCTCGACCTGGCGCAGGAGTGGCTGGCCGACGAGCGGTTCGCCGACTCGCGTCTGGTACTCGTGACCCAGGGGGCGGCCGCCACAGGGCCCGACGAAGATGTGCTGGACCTGGAGAACGCCGCCGTTTGGGGGCTGATCCGCTCGGCGCAGACCGAGAACCCGGACCGGCTCGTACTCCTGGACGTACGGAGTGACGAGCTCACCGCCGAGCTGCTCGCGACGGCCGTCGCCTCCGGCGAGCCCGAGCTGGCCGTACGGGGCGCCCAGGTGTCCGCACGTCGTCTGGCCCGCGTCCCCGTCGCCGGGGTGACCACAACAGCCTCTGTCGAGCTGGACCGTGCCGGCACCGCGCTGATCACCGGCGGCACCGGCACGCTCGGAGCACTGGTGGCGCGCCACCTGGTGACCGAGCACGGCGTACGCAACCTCATCCTCACCAGCCGCCGTGGCCTCGATGCCGAGGGCGCACCGGAGTTGGCCGCCGAGCTCAAGGGTCTTGGCGCACACGTGGAGATCGCCTCCTGCGATGTCACGGACTTCTCGGCGCTGAAGACGCTCATGAAGTCCGTCCCGGCGGAGCATCCGCTCACCGCAGTCGTGCACACCGCCGGCGTGATCGACGATGCCACGGTCGGCTCGCTCACGCGGGAGCGGCTCGGCCGGGTACTGCGTCCGAAGATCGACGCCGTGCTCAACCTCCACGAGCTGACGAAGGACCTGCACCTGTCGGCCTTCGTCCTCTTCTCCTCCGCCGCCAGTCTCTTCGGCGAGGCAGGCCAGGCCAACTACGTCGCGGGCAATACCTTCCTCGACGCCTTGGCGCAGCACCGGCGGGCCATCGGACTCGCCGGCACCTCGCTCCAGTGGGGTTTCTGGGGGCAACGCAGTGGCATCACCGGCCACCTCACGGCAGCCGACGTACAGCGCATGGAGCGCGGCGGCATGCTGCCGATCTCCTCGGAGCTGGGCATGTCGCTGTTCGACGTGGCCCGCGAGTCCGGCCGTCCCGTGGTCTCCCCGATGCGCCTGGATCTCGGGACGCTGCTCGCCCACGAAGGCGGCTCGGACGACGCACTGCTGCGTGGGTTGCGGCGTGGGCCCGGCCGGCGCGCGGCCGCGGCCGGCGGTTCCGCTGCGGGCAAGGCTGCACTTGCCGACCGACTCGCCGGGCTCACCGGCGAGGAGCAGAACGCGCTGCTGCTGGAGGCCGTGCGTACCCATGTCGCCGCGGTCCTCGGCCACAGCGGCGGGGGCGGGCTCGAACCGGGCCGGGCCTTCAAGGAGTTGGGCTTCGACTCGCTGACCGCCGTCGAACTGCGCAACCGCCTCAACGGCGAGACCGGGCTCCGGCTTCCGGCCACTCTCGTCTTCGACTACCCGACGCCGCTCGCGCTCACCGGTTATCTGCGTGCCCAGCTGGTGCCGGACAGCGACGGGCCCGACGCCGGCGCCGATCCCGAGGAAGTCCGGATCCGCTCCGCGCTCGCAGCTGTTCCGCTGGCTCGCTTCCGCGAGGCCGGCGTGCTGGATCTCCTGATGGACCTGGCCGGTATGGGCGGTGCGAACCCCGCGCCCGAGGAAACCGACCGAACCGACGCGATCGACGATATCGACGCGATGGACACCGAACACCTGATCCGTATGGCGCTCGGAAACGCCGACTCGTGATGTCTGATGTGTGGAGCTCTTGATGACAACGTCCCAGGCACAACTCGTCGAGGCGCTGCGTGCGTCGATCAAGGAAGCCGAGAGCCTCAAGCAGCAGAACCGGCAGCTCGTCGGTGCAGCGACGGAGCCGATCGCGATCGTCGGTATGGCCTGCCGCTACCCGGGCGGGGTCGCCTCGCCCGAGGACCTCTGGCAGTTGGTGTCGGACGGAGTCGACGCGATCTCCGGGTTCCCGACGGACCGCGGCTGGGACACCGAGGGGCTGTACGACCCGGACCCGGACAAGCCCGGCAAGATCGTCTCGCGTGAGGGCGGATTCCTTTACGAGGCGGGCGACTTCGATCCCGCGTTCTTCGGGATCTCGCCGCGTGAGGCGCTGGCGATGGACCCGCAGCAGCGGCTGTTGCTCGAAGCATCCTGGGAGGCGCTCGAGCGCGCCGGTATCGACCCCGACGCGATGCGCGGCAGCCAGACGGGCATGTTCGCCGGAGTGATGAGCTCGGACTACTACTCCGAGTTCACCAAGTCCGTCGAAGGCCTGGAGGGCTATCTCAGCACCGGCAACTCGGGCAGTGTCGCCTCCGGGCGTGTCTCGTACGTGCTGGGTCTCGAGGGTCCCGCCGTTTCGGTGGACACTGCGTGCTCGTCCTCGCTGGTGGCCCTGCATCTGGCAGTCCAGTCGCTGCGCCGGGGAGAGTGCTCGCTGGCGCTGGCCGGCGGCGTCACGGTCATGTCGACGCCGGACACCTTTGTCGAGTTCTCGCGGCAGCGCGGCCTCGCACCCAACGGCCGATGCAAGCCCTTCGCGGGCGCGGCCGACGGCACCGGCTGGGCGGAGGGTGTGGGCATGCTCCTCGTCGAACGCCTCTCGGACGCCCGCCGCAACGGCCACCAGGTGCTGGCCGTGATCAGGGGTACGGCCCTGAACCAGGACGGCGCGTCGAACGGTCTGACGGCACCCAACGGCCCTGCTCAGCAGCGCGTCATCCGACGGGCGCTGAGCAACGCCGGTCTGTCGACAAATGACGTGGATGCGGTCGAGGCGCACGGTACGGGTACGCGGCTGGGTGACCCGATCGAGGCTCAGGCGCTGATCGCCACGTACGGCCAGGGGCGCGAGGGCGGGGAGCCGTTGTGGCTCGGCTCGATCAAGTCCAACATCGGTCACAGCCAGGCCGCTTCGGGCATCGCGGGCATCATCAAGATGGTCATCGCGATGCGGGAGGGCCTGCTGCCGAAGACCCTGCACGTCGACGAGCCGGCACCGGAGGTGGACTGGTCGGCGGGCGATGTCCAGCTGCTGACCGAGGCACGGAAGTGGCCACAGGTCGACAGGCCGAGGCGGGCAGCGGTGTCGTCGTTCGGTATGAGCGGCACGAATGCGCATGTAGTGCTGGAGCAGGCGCCGGTGGTGGACGTTGGGGCTACTGAGACGCCGGTTGTCGGTGGGGCCGTTCCGTGGGTGCTCTCGGGTAAGACCGAGGGCGCATTGCGGGCGCAGGCGGAGCGGCTGCTCTCCTTCGTGGCGGAGAAGCCTGAGCTGAGTCTGGCCGATGTGGGGTACTCGCTTGCGGTGTCACGGGCGCGGTTCGAACACCGGGCGGTCGTCTCGGGCGTGAGCCGTGAGGAACTGCTGGCCGAGCTGCGGGCTGTTGCTGCTGGTGAGGTGACCGCGGGGAGCGTGAGTCGTGGGCGGGTTGCGTTCCTGTTCACGGGACAGGGCAGTCAGCGGGCCGGGATGGGTCGGGAGCTGTACGAGGCGTATCCGGTCTTCGCTGAGGCCTTCGACGAGGTCTGTGCGCACTTTGACGGGCACCTCGAGCGCCCGCTGAAGGACCTCGTCTTCGGCACGGACAACGCGGACTCCGGTCTGCTGGACCAGACGGTATTCACGCAGGCCGCACTGTTCGCGATCGAGGTCGCACTCTTCCGCCTGGTCGAAGCCTGGGGACTGACCCCCGACTTCCTCGTCGGCCACTCCGTCGGCGAGCTGGCTGCCGCACACGCAGCAGGCGTCTTCACGCTGGAGGACGCCACGAAGCTGGTGGCTGCACGCGGCCGGCTGATGCAGGCGCTTCCGGCCGGTGGAGCGATGGCCGCGATCCAGGCCACCGAGGCGGAGATTCTGCCGCTGCTGGAGGGCCGGGAGCACGAGATCGCGATCGCCGCGATCAACGGCCCTTCGTCGGTGGTCATTTCCGGTGACGAAGCCGCTGTCGTGGAGGTGCTGGAGCACTGGCGGGAGCAGGGCCGCAAGGTCCGCCAGCTCCGCGTCAGCCACGCCTTCCACTCCCCCCGCATGGAACCCATGCTGGACGAGTTCCGCACCATCGCAGCGACCCTGACGTACTCGACCCCGAGCATCCCGGTCGTCTCCAACCTCACCGGCCAACTCGCCACACCCGAAGACCTCGGCACCGCCGACTACTGGGTACGCCACGTCCGCCAAGCAGTCCGCTTCGCCGACGGCATCACCCACCTCGCCGCCCAAGGTGTCACCACCTTCATCGAGCTGGGCCCCGACGGAACCCTCTCCGCCATGGCCCAGGAAACCCTCCCCGACGCCCATGACGACATGGTCTTCACCCCCCTCCTGCGCAAAAACCGCCCCGAAGCAGACACGTTCACCCAAGCCATCGCCCACGCACACGTACGCGGTACAGAGCTGGACTGGGACGGCGTGTACGCGGGCCGTGGTGGGCAACGTGTGGAGCTGCCGACCTACGCCTTCCAACACGAGCACTACTGGCTGCGGGCGACGGCCCCGGCCGGTGATGCCACCAGCCTCGGGCTGGACGAGACAGAGCACCCGCTGCTCGGCGCGGCCGCAATCCTCCCCGACACGGGCGGAGTGCTGCTGACGGGCCGGCTTTCCCTCCAGTCGCACCCGTGGCTGGCCGACCACACCGTCATGGGTTCGGCAGTGGTGCCGAGCTCGGCGCTGGTCGAGCTCGCGATCCACGCCGGTGACCGGATCGGTTGCGGCCACGTCCAGGAGCTGACGCTCCATGCCCCGCTGGTCCTGCCCGAGCAGGGCGGAGTGGTGCTGCGACTGGCCGTCGACGCCGCCGATGATCAGGGCCACCGACCGGTGGCAATCCACTCGCGCCTCGACAGCGCAGAAGCCGACGCGCCATGGTCGAAGAACGCCGAGGGCCTGCTCACGAATGGCACATCCGGAGTGGACTTCGACTTGTCGGTGTGGCCGCCGCAAGGTGCCGCTTCCATCGACGTGGATGAGATCTACGAGCGCCTCGCACAAGCCGAGTTGGCATACGGCCCCGCCTTCCAGGGACTGCGCGCCGCCTGGCAACTCGACAACGACATCTACGCCGAGGTCACACTCCCCGAAGACACCACCACCGACGGCTACGGCTTCAGCCTCCACCCCGCACTCCTCGACGCAGCCCTGCACGCACTCCCCCTGAACCCGACCGACCAGCCACGCATCACCTCCTCCTGGAACGGTGTATCCCTCCACGCCTCCGGCGCCTCAACTCTGCGTGTGAAGCTCTCCCCCGCCGACGGCTCGATCGCGGCCGCCGACGAAACGGGAACACCCGTCCTCAGCGCACAATCCATCACCTGGCGCCGGCCCACCACCGACGAACTCACCACCGGACACAGCCCGTTCCACAACTCCCTCTTCCGCGTGGAATGGCCGGAGCTGTCCCTCCCATCGGCGAGCCCGAGTACATGGGCCGTACTGGGCGAGCCGGATACCTTCACCGACGGCGGCCCGGTGTTCGCGAACCTGGCCGAACTCGGCGCCGCCGACACGATCCCCGAGATCGTCTTCGCTCCCCTCGCGGGATACGACGACGGGGACACGGCCGTCGCCGCACACCAGGCCACACACCACGCGCTCGCCCTCGTCCAGGGCTGGCTGGCAGCAGACCGCTTCGCCGAGTCCCACCTCGTCTTCGTCACGCGCGGTGCGGTCGCCGCCCGGCCGGGTGAAGACGTCACAGATCTGGCCACCGCACCCATCTGGGGCCTCGTACGCTCCGCACAAGCCGAGAACCCCGACCGCTTCGTCCTCTTCGACACTGACGAATCCGCAGAGCTCGCGGCCCTGTGGCCAGTACTTCGCGCCGGCGAGCCGCAGGCCGCCCTGCGGGAAGGGTCCGTACACGTACCGCGGCTGACCCGAGTCGCCAGGAACACCGACGACAGCGACACCGCCGCGCCCAACCCGGACGGCACCGCGCTGATAACCGGTGCGGGAACTCTGGGCGGCCTCGTTGCCCGCCATCTCGTCACCGAGCACGGCGTACGCAACCTCATCCTCACCAGCCGTCGCGGGCAGAACGCGGACGGCACGCACGACCTCGCCGCCGAACTGATCGAACTCGGCGCGGACAACGTCGAGTTCGTCGCCTGCGACGCAGCCGACCGCGAAGCCCTCGCGACCCTCCTCGCCACCATCCCCCTCGAGCGTCCCCTCACCGCCGTCATCCATACCGCCGGAGTCCTCGACGACGGCCTGGTCGCGTCCCTCACTCCCGAGCGCACCGACGCCGTCCTGCGACCCAAAATCGACGCGGCCCTCAACCTGCATGAGCTGACGAAGGACCTGGACCTCTCGGCCTTCGTCCTCTTCTCCTCCTCAGCCGGCCTCTTCGGCGACCCGGGACAGGGCAACTACGCCGCAGCCAACACCTTCCTCGACTCACTCGCCCACCACCGCCGCTCACTCGACCTGCCCGCAACCTCCCTCCAATGGGGCCTGTGGGAACAGCGCAGCGGAATCACCGGACACCTCACCACCGCAGACATCGAGCGCATCCACCGCTCCGGAATGACCCCCCTCCCCACCCAACTCGCCCTCCAACTCCTCGACACAGCACGCGCATCGGGGTACGCGGTGGTTTCTCCGATGGGTCTGCAGCCTGCCCGGGTGCAGGCGGACGACAGTGCGGAGTTCGCGATCCTGCGGAAGCTCGTACGCATCCCGGCGCGGCGAGTGGCGAACGCGGGTGCCGACGCCGAAGCGAAGGCTCCGTCTTTGGCTGATCACCTCGCCGGACTTTCGCCCGCAGAGCAGATGAGGGGCGTCCTGGAACTGGTGGTGTCGAATGTGGCCGCGGTGCTCGGGCATGCGGGCGCGGGCTCGATCGAGGCCGAACGGAGCTTCAAGGAACTGGGCTTCGACTCACTGACCGCAGTCGAGCTGCGCAACCGCCTGAATTCCCGCATCAGCGCGAGCAGCGGACTCCGTCTTCCGGCCACTTTGGTTTTCGACTACCCCACCCCGCTGGATCTGGCGCAGTACTTGTGCGCCGAGGTGGTCGGCAGCACCACAGACCCGGCCAATGCCGCGCCCGTCGGCTCGGTGCTGTCCGAGCTGGACCGTCTGGAGTCCGCGATGTCCCGCGTCGCACTTGACAGTGACGAAGGCAACGAGGACGACCGGGCAGCAAGGATCACGGACCGGCTGCAGGGCCTGCTTTCCAAGTGGAACGAAATCCAGAGCGCCGCGACCGGGGCGGACGACAGCAGTGACGATCTTGAATCGGCGACGGCCGACGAGATGTTGGCCATTATCCAGCGGGAATTCGGCAAGGCCTGAGAATTCACCCCGCGCCGGCATGCACTGAATTCTCAGTCCCGGCCTCTTCAGCTCTCGCACAGTATTTGACTTCGATAGGTGATATTTGATGGCGCAGGACGAGAAACTTCTGGAAAATCTCAAGTTCGTGACGGCCGAGCTGCGCCGAACTCGTCATCGCCTGGTCGAGGTCGAGGAAGCGGAGCACGAGCCGATCGCGATCGTGGGTATGGCTTGCCGCTTCCCCGGCGGAGTGACCTCACCCGAGGACCTGTGGCAGCTGGTGGCGGAGGGGGTCGACGCGATCTCCGATTTCCCCAAGGGCCGCGGCTGGGAACTGGATTCGCTGTACGACCCGGACCCCGACCGCCCCGGCACGACGTACGTGCACCAAGGCGGTTTCATCGAGGACGCCGACGCATTCGACCCCGCGTTCTTCGGAATCTCGCCGCGCGAGGCCGTCGCGATGGACCCCCAGCAGCGGCTCGTCCTTGAGACGTCGTGGGAGGTCTTCGAGCGTGCGGGGATCGACCCCAACTCGCTCAAGGGCAGTTCGACCGGCGTGTATCTGGGGATGATCCACAACGAATACGGCTGCATTCTCCCGACCGTACCGGCCGATATCGAGCCGTTCCTTTCCAATGGGAATGTCAACAGCGTCGCCTCGGGCCGAATCGCCTACAGCCTCGGCCTCCAGGGGCCCGCGATCACGCTGGACACGGCGTGCTCGTCGTCCCTGGTCTCGCTGCATCTCGCCGCACAGGCGCTGCGGCGCGGCGACTGCACGCTCGCGCTCGCCGGCGGGGCCCAGGTCCAGGCGACCCCCATCTCCTTCACCGACTTCGCCCGGCAGCGCGGACTCGCGACGGACGGCCGTATCAAGGCGTTCGCCGATGCCGCGGACGGCACGATCTGGGGCGAGGGCGTGGGAATGCTGCTCCTGGAGCGGCTTTCGGACGCGCAGCGCAACGGCCACAACATCCTTGCCGTGATGCGCGGTTCTGCCGTCAACCAGGACGGTGCGTCCAACGGCCTCACCGCCCCCAACGGCCCTTCCCAGCAGCGCATGATCCGCCAGGCTCTGGCGGACGCCCGGCTGACGACCGCGGAAGTCGACGTGGTCGAGGCGCACGGCACCGGGACCACGCTCGGCGATCCCATCGAGGCGCAGGCCCTCATCGCCACTTATGGGCAGGGGCGCGAGGGGGCGGAGCCACTGTGGCTCGGCTCGATCAAGTCCAACCTCGGCCATACGCAGGCCGCTGCGGGCGTCGTCAGCGTCATCAAGATGGTCATGGCACTGCGCAACGGCATCATGCCCAAGACCCTTCATGTCGACGAGCCTTCGCGAAAGATCGACTGGTCGGCGGGCGATGTGCAGCTGCTGACCGAGGCACGGGAGTGGCCTGAGGCCGGGCGTCCGCGCCGGGCAGGCGTCTCGTCGTTCGGCCTCAGCGGTACGAATGCACATGTGATCCTGGAGCAGGCGCCGGCCGTCGAGGCCGAGCCGACTTCTGAGGTTCCTGTTGTCGGTGGGGTCGTCCCGTGGGTGCTCTCGGGCAAGACTGAGGACGCGCTGCGGGCGCAGGCGGCTCGGCTTGCAGCGTTCGTCGGCGAGCGGTCCGAGCTGGGTCTGGCGGATGTGGGGTACTCGCTGGCGGTGTCGCGGGCGCGGTTCGAGCACCGGGCCGTCGTCACCGGCACTGACCGGGACGAACTCCTCGCGGGAGTACGAACGTTGGCCACCGGCGATCCGTCGGGTGCGGTGACTGCGGGAAGCGTGAGTCGTGGGCGGGTCGCGTTCCTGTTCACGGGACAGGGAAGCCAGCGGGCCGGGATGGGCCGGGAACTGTACGAGACCTACCCGGTCTTCGCGGCGGCCTTCGACGAGGTCTGTGCGCACTTTGACGGGCACCTCGAGCGCCCACTGAAGGACCTCGTCTTCGGCACGGACAACGACAGCGTCGGCCTGCTGGACCAGACGGTGTTCACGCAGGCCGCGCTGTTCGCGGTCGAGGTCGCACTCTTCCGACTGGTCGAGGCCTGGGGCCTCACTGCCGACTTCCTCGTCGGCCACTCCGTCGGCGAGCTGGCTGCCGCACACGCGGCAGGCGTCTTCACCCTCGAAGACGCCACCAAGCTGGTCGCTGCGCGCGGCCGCTTGATGCAGGCCCTCCCGGCCGGTGGAGCGATGGCCGCGATTCAGGCCACCGAAGCCGAAATCCTGGCGACGGTCGAAGGCCGGGAGACGGAGATCGCCATCGCCGCGATCAACGGCCCGTCGTCCGTGGTCATTTCCGGTGACGAGAACGCTGTGGTGGAGGTGCTGGAGTACTGGCGGGAGCAGGGCCGCAAGGTCCGCCAGCTCCGCGTCAGCCACGCCTTCCACTCCCCCCGCATGGAACCCATGCTGGACGAGTTCCGCACCATCGCCGCAGGAATCTCGTACGGAACCCCGAGCATCCCGGTCGTCTCCAACCTCACCGGCCAGCTCGCCACACCCGAAGACCTCGGCACCGCCGACTACTGGGTACGCCACGTCCGCCAAGCAGTCCGCTTCGCCGACGGCATCACCCACCTCGCCACCCAAGGTGTCACCACCTACCTGGAACTCGGCCCCGACGGAACCCTCTCCGCCATGGCCCAGGAAACCCTCACCCACACCGACAACACCCTCTTCACCCCCCTCCTGCGCAAAAACCGCCCCGAAGCAGACAGCCTCACCCAAGCCATCGCCCACGCACACGTCCACGGGACAGAGCTGAACTGGGACGGCGTCTTCACAGGCCGCCACCCGAACCGCATCGACCTCCCCACCTACGCCTTCCAACACGACCACTACTGGCTCGAAGGCCCCGCCTCCGCCCATGACGCCGCCGGCCTGGGCCTCGTACAGAGCGAGCACGCACTGCTCGGAGCCGCCGTCGCCCCTGCCGACTCCGACAGCTTGCTGCTCACCGGCCGGGTCTCCCTCCGTACGCACCCGTGGCTGGCCGACCACGCCGTCATGGGCACCGTTCTCCTTCCCGGCACCGGGCTGGTCGAGCTCGCGATCCACGCCGGCGACCAGGTCGGTTACGGCCAGGTCGAAGAGCTGACGATTCAGGCTCCGCTCGTGCTGCCGGAGGCGGGGGCGCTCCAGTTGCAGGTCGTCGTGGGCGCCCCCGACTCGTCGGAACGCCGTACGGTCGGTATCTACTCACGCCCGGACAACGCCGTCGACGAGCCGTGGACGCCACATGCTGTGGGCGCGCTCGCCCCGAGCGTGGCGACCGTGGATGCGGACCTGATGTCCTGGCCGCCGGCCGGGGGCGAGGAGGTCGTGCTCGACGGCCTGTACGAGGGGCTGATCGAGCAGGGCTACGAGTACGGGCCCACCTTCCAGTGCCTGCGCTCGGTCTGGGTGCGCGGAGAGGAGATCTTCGCCGAGGTGGAGCTGGCCTCGGGCACCGGCACCGATGGGTTCGCCGTGCATCCCGCGCTCCTCGACGCCGCGTTGCACGCCGTCATCGTCGGCGCCAACCACGCCGCGCAGAACGGCGGCGGGGGTGACGAAGCCGAGGTGCGGCTCCCGTTCTCGTGGGCCGGCGTCAGCTTCCACGCCGAGGGCGCCTCCCACCTGCGTGTACGGCTCAGTGTCGACAGCGACCGGCGGATCACGCTGGCGGCCGCCGACACCACCGGCGCCCCCGTCGTCTCCGTGGCGGGCCTGGCGACGCGTCCCGTATCAGCACGGCAGTTGTCTTCGGCGGGTGGCGCGTGGCACGAGTCGTTGTTCCACGTCGACTGGGTGAAGGCCCCGAGTGTTCCGACGGCACCGACCGCGTCCGCCGGCGGGCAGTGGGCAGCCTTGGGAGGCGACGCGTTCGGCCTGCACGGCGTACTGAAGGGCGCCGGCGTCGGCGCGGCAGAGTTGGCGGTCCATCCGGACCTCGCCCATCTCGCGGCTGCCGTCGATGCGGGCGCGCCCGTGCCGGAGATCGTTTTCCTGCCCTTCGCGCCGGTCGCCGCAGAGGACCTCACGGGTCTGGCGGAGGGCGCTCGCGCCGCTTCTGTACGGGCGTTGGAGACCGTACGGGCGTGGCTGGCCGACGAGCGGTTCGGCGGGTCGCGGCTCGTCCTGATCACCCGGAGCGCTACGGCTGGGCGTGCTGACGCAGCACCCACCGACCTTGTGCACGCACCCCTATGGGGTCTGGTCCGCTCGGCCGAGGCCGAGAACCCGGGGCAGTTCGTCCTCCTCGACCTCGACCCGGCCGGCGCGGACACCGTGACGCGTGACGTGCTGGCGGCGGCGGCCGTCTCGGAGGAGCCCGAGCTCGCCGTGCGCGGCGACGCTCTGTATGTGCCGAAGCTCGCCAGGACCGAGGCACCTGCCGAGCCTGCGCGCCCGAAGCTCAATCCCGAGGGCACGGTCCTGATCACCGGTGGTACCGGCACGCTCGGTGCGCTGATGGCGCGTCATCTGGTGACCGAGTACGGCGCCCGCCATCTGCTGCTGGCAAGTCGCCGCGGGACCGAGGCCGCGGGTGTCACCGAGCTGGTGGCCGAGCTCGCCGGGCTCGGGGCCGAGGCGACCGTCGCCGCGTGCGACGCCGCGGACCGGGAGGCTCTGGCGGCCCTGCTGGCCGCCGTACCCGCGGACCGTCCGCTGACCGCCGTCGTCCATACGGCGGGCACGCTCGACGACGGTGTAGTCGGCTCGCTCACCCCCGAACGCCTCGAAGCCGTCATGCGGCCGAAGGTCGACGCGGCGGTCAACCTGCATCTGCTGACACAGGACCTCGAGCTGGCCGCGTTCGTGCTCTTCTCCTCGGCCGCGGGCGTCTTCGGCGGCCCCGGTCAGGCGAACTATGCCGCGGCGAACGTGTTTCTCGACGCTCTCGCGCGGCACCGCAGGGCCGCGGGCCTCACCGCCCACTCACTGGCCTGGGGTCTGTGGGAGCAGCGCAGTGACCTGACCGCGAACCTCGCCGCCGGCGACGTACAGCGAATCACCGGCTCGGGCCTGGCCACGATCTCCTCCACCGAGGGGCTGGCGCTGTTCGACGCCGCGCTGGCCACCGGGGAGGCCGTCTCCGTACCCGTACGGCTGGACTTCCCCCGCCTTCGTGCCCAGGCCTCGTCCGGTGAACTCACCGCTCTGCTCGACCGGCTGGTCAAGGTCCCGGTGCGGCGTGCGGCGTCGGCCGCGGCGGACGCGGAACCGCAGGGCAGTTCGCTCGCGCAGCGGCTCTCGGGGCTCGCCGATGAGAAGCAGGCCGAAGTGCTGCTGGAACTGGTGCAGTTGAACGTCGCCAAGGTGCTGGGCTTCACCGGAAGCAGGCAGGTCGAGCCGGGCCGCGGCTTCCTGGACCTCGGCGTCGACTCGCTGACCGCCCTGGAGCTGCGCAACCGGCTCAATGGCGCAACCGGTCTGCGGCTGCCCGCGACCCTGATCTTCGACTATCCGTCGGCGGGCGCGGTGGCGAAGTATCTCGGCACCCAGTTCTCCGCCGACGCCGCGGGGCCGGGAGCCACCCCCGTCCATGCCGATCTCGGCCGTCTCGAGGCCACAGTCTCCGCCGCCGATCTGTCCGACGAGGACCGCGACAAGGTCGTCAACCGGCTCCAGGCTCTGCTGGCCACGCTCGGCCGCTCGGTCGTCGTGGGCGGCGGCGCGGCGACCGTGGCCACGGACTTCACATCGGCGAGCGACGACGAGATGTTCGCCATGATCGACCAGGAGCTCGGCCTGTCCTGACCAAAGCAATTCCCTCCGCCCCCAGGGCCGGTCACCTCCCCAAAGGAGTGTGGCCGGCCCTGGGGGGCGTAGGGGGGCGCTTAGGGAAGGTTAGGGGTGCCGCGTCGGGTGGCTATCTCCTAGCGTCGTATGTGAAGTCCTGTCGATGTGTCGCCGTGCTCATCCCTAGCCGGTTCGAGGCATCGCCGAATGGGTCTCCCAGCCGGGGAGTCACGTCGCAAAAAGGCTTCCGCCGGGGTTTCGCGTGCGTCGCGATCTCATGTATTGCCCAGGTGCCAATGTGCTGTCCGTCCTCAAGAGGTTGCTTTAGATGCAGAATGAGCAGAAGCTTCGCGACTACCTCAAGCGGGTAATGGCCGATCTGCAGCAGACGAGGCAGCTGTTGAGCGAGGCTGACTCGCGGGCGCACGAGCCCATTGCGATCGTGGGCATGAGCTGCCGTTATCCGGGTGGTGCCAACTCCCCGGAGGAGTTGTGGCAGATGGTCGCCGATGGCCGGGACGCCGTGTCCGACCTTCCCACCGACCGCGGCTGGGACATCGAGCGGCTCTACAGCCCCGACCGCGAAAAGCCGGGCACTTTCTACAACCGCGAGAGCGGATTCCTTTACGACGCCGCGCAGTTCGACCCCGCGTTCTTTGGAATTTCCCCGCGCGAGGCGCTGGCGATGGACCCGCAGCAGCGACTGCTGCTGGAAGTCGCCTGGGAAGCCTTCGAGCACGCCGGAATTGATCCGCACGCGATGCGCGGCAGCAAGACCGGTGTATTCGCGGGCGTGATGTACCAGGACTACGCCACCCGGCTCGACCGAATCCCCGATGGCGTCGAGGGATATCTCAGCACCGGCAACGCATACAGCGTCACCTCGGGACGCATCTCTTACACCCTCGGTCTCGAAGGCCCGGCCGTGTCCGTCGACACTGCCTGCTCCTCCTCGCTGGTGACACTGCACCTGGCCGTCCAGGCGCTGCGCAACGGCGAGTGCACCATGGCCCTCGCCGGTGGCACCACGGTCATGTCGACCCCCGAGGCCTTCATCGACCTCGCCCGCCAGGGCGGCCTCTCGCCCGACGGCCGCTGCAAGGCCTTCTCCGACCTGGCGGACGGTGCCGGCTTCGCCGAGGGCGTGGGCATGCTCCTCGTCGAGCGGCTGTCGGACGCCGAGCGCAACGGCCACAAGGTGCTCGCGGTCGTACGCGGCTCCGCCGTCAACCAGGACGGCGCGAGCAGCGGCCTCACCGCGCCCAACGGCCCCTCCCAGCAGCGCGTCATCCGCCAGGCGCTCGACAATGCCCAGCTCTCCTCCGACCAGATCGACGTCGTCGAGGCACACGGCACAGGCACCACGCTCGGTGACCCCATCGAGGCCCAGGCACTCATCAACACCTACGGCCAGGAACGCCCGGCCGACCAACCTCTGTGGATCGGCTCCTTCAAGTCCAACGTCGGTCACACGCAGGCCGCCGCGGGCGCCGGCGGCATCATCAAAATGGTGATGGCGTTGCGCAACGGCGTCATGCCGAAGACTCTGCACATCGACAACCCCTCCACCAAGGTCGACTGGACGGCGGGCGCCGTCTCTCTGCTGACCGAGGCGCGGGACTGGCCGGAGACCGGGCGTCCGCGGCGGGCCGCGGTGTCTTCGTTCGGCATCAGCGGTACGAACGCGCACATCATCCTGGAGCAGGCGGCGGCCGAGCCTCCCGCGGAGGCGCCCCCCGCCGGGACGCACCAGGCGAACGCCCCCGTGTCATGGGTGGTCTCGGGCAGGACCGAGGCCGCGCTGCGGGCGCAGTCCGAGCGCCTGGCCTCGTTCCTCGCCGGGCGGCTGGGCCTCGGCCCGGCGGATGTGGGTTACTCGCTGGCGGTGTCGCGGGCACGGTTCGAGCACCGGGCGGTCGTCTCGGGCGCGAGCCGTGAGGAGCTGCTGGCCGGGCTGGAGGCTGTCGCTGCCGGGCGGGTCGCTCCGGGGGTCGTGGAGGGTTCGGCCGCCGCGAGCGCGGGCGGCAAGCTGGCGTTCCTGTTCACGGGACAGGGCAGTCAGCGGGCCGGGATGGGCCGGGAGCTGTACGAGACCTACCCCGTCTTCGCGGCGGCCTTCGACGAAGTCTGTGCGCACTTTGACGGGCACCTCGAGCGTCCACTGAAGGACCTCATCTTCGCCACGGACAACGACAGCGTCGGCCTGCTGGACCAGACGGTGTTCACGCAGGCCGCGCTGTTCGCGGTCGAGGTCGCCCTGTTCCGGCTGGTGGAGGCGTGGGGACTGACCCCGGACTTCCTGGTCGGCCACTCGGTCGGCGAGCTGGCTGCCGCACACGCGGCAGGCGTCTTCACCCTCGAAGACGCCACCAAGCTGGTGGCTGCGCGCGGCCGCTTGATGCAGGCCCTCCCGACCGGTGGTGCCATGGCCGCGATCCAGGCCACCGAAGCGGAGATCCTGCCCCTGCTGGAAGGCCGCGAGACGGAGATCGCCATCGCCGCGATCAACGGCCCGTCGTCCGTGGTCATTTCCGGTGACGAGAACGCTGTGGTGGAGGTGCTGGAGCACTGGCGGGAGCAGGGCCGCAAGGTCCGCCAGCTCCGCGTCAGCCACGCCTTCCACTCCCCCCGCATGGAACCCATGCTGGACGAGTTCCGCACCATCGCAGCGACCCTGACGTACTCGACCCCGAGCATCCCGGTCGTCTCCAACCTCACCGGCCAACTGGCTGCACCCGAAGACCTCGGCACCGCCGACTACTGGGTACGCCACGTCCGCCAAGCAGTCCGCTTCGCCGACGGCATCACCCACCTGGCTGAGCAGGGCGTCACCACCTTCATCGAGCTGGGCCCCGACGGAACCCTCTCCGCCATGGCCCAGGAAACCCTCCCCGACACCGACAACACCCTCTTCACCCCCGTCCTGCGCAAGAACCGCCCCGAAGCCGACACCCTCACCCAAGCCATCGCCCACGCACACGTCCACGGGACAGAGCTGGACTGGGACGGCGTCTTCACGGGCCACCACCCGAACCGCGTCGACCTCCCCACCTACGCCTTCCAGCACCAGCGCTACTGGCTCGAAGCCGCGGAGCCCATGGAGTCGGCGGCCGCCCATGCCGCTGCCCCCGAGGAGACGCGCTTCTGGGAGGCCGTCGAGCGCGAGGACACGGCCGCGCTGGCCGCCGCGCTCGACTTCGACGGCGAGGTCGAGCCCGAGTGGCTCGAAGCGGCACTGCCGGTCCTGTCGACCTGGCGTCGCCAGAACCGGCAGAAGAACACCGTCGACGCCTGGCGATACCGCGTCACCTGGAAGCCTCTGTCCATCGCGCCGACGAAGCGCCTCTCCGGCACCTGGCTCCTGGTGGTTCCGGCCGGGGACAACACCCACGCGTGGGTGCCCGCGGCCGAGCAGGCTCTGGCCGGCCGCGGTGTCACGACCGTACGGGTGGAGTGGAGCGCGGCCGACACGGACCGCGCGTCGCTCGCCGAGCGGATCCGTGAAGCCGTGGGCGACCGTGCCCTCAGTGGTGTGCTCTCGCTGCTCGCGCTCGATACCGATCCGCACCCCAGCCACCCCTATGTGGCTTCGGGGCTCGCCGGGACGCTCGAGCTCGTTCAGGCCCTCGGTGACGCCGGGGTCGAGGCGCCACTGTGGCTCGCCGGCCGCGGCGGCGTGTCGGTCGGCCGGTCGGACCGGGCGGCCGACCCGGCGCAGGCCCAGGTCTGGGGCCTGGGCAGGGTGGCCGGGCTCGAGCACCCGAACCGTTGGGGTGGTCTGGTCGATCTGCCCGAGACGATCGATGCTCCCGCGCTCGCCCGCTTCACCGACGTTCTGGCCGGTCTCGACGCGGAGGACGAGCTCGCGATTCGTTCGACCGGGATCTTCGGCCGTCGTCTCGTACGGGCGTCGCTCGCCGACTCGGCCGGCGGCTCGTGGACGCCGCGCGGCACGATTCTCATCACCGGCGGTACGGGCGCGCTCGGCGGCCATGTCGCCCGCTGGGCAGCAGCCAACGGCGCCGAGCATCTCGTCCTCACCAGCCGCCGCGGCGACCAGGCCCCCGGCGCCCGGGAGTTGAGTGCGGAACTCACCGAACTCGGCGCTTCCCGGGTCACCATTGCCGCGTGCGACGCGGGCGACCGCGAGTCGCTGGCCGTCGTCCTGGCCCGTATCGAGGCCGACGAGACCCAGCCGCTGACGGCGGTTGTGCATGCCGCCGGCGTCGGCGACACCGGCGCGCTCATGGACAGCGGTCTCGACGACGTGGCCGCCATCGTCGCGGCCAAGGCCGCGGGCGCCACGCACCTCGACGAGCTGCTCGGCGACACGCCCCTGGACGCCTTCGTTCTCTTCTCCTCGGCCGCCGCGGTGTGGGGCGGCGCCGACCAGGGCGCGTACGCCGCGGGCAACTCCTTCCTCGACGCGTTCGCCGAACAGCGCCGTGCCAAGGGCCGTACCGCCACATCCATCGCCTGGGGCCTGTGGGGCGGCGGCGGCATGGGCACCGATGGCGACGAAGAGGCCATGCTGCGCGTCGGCCTCAAGCGCATGAACCCCGAACTCGCCGTGTCCGCCCTGGTTCAGGCCGTCGAGCACGACGAGACAACGGTCTCCGTCTCCGACCTCGACTGGGAGCGGTTCGCCCCCGCCTACTCCGCCATCCGCCGGCGTCCCTTCATCGGCGACCTGCCCGAGGTCCGGCGCGTCCTGGAGGCGGCGCCGGAGACTCCCGCCGAGCTTGCGGGCGGCAATGCGCTCGCGCAGCGGCTGAGCGGGCTGTCGGTGAGCGAGCAGCGGGAGCTGGTCCTCGACCTCGTACGTACGCAGGCCGCCGCCGCACTCGGCCACGCCGACGCCACGACGATCGAGCCCGGTTCGGCCTTCCGCGAGCTCGGCTTCGACTCGCTCACCGCGGTCGACATCCGCAACCGCCTGAACGGCGCGACCGGGCTCAAGATGCCCACAACGCTCGTCTTCGACTACCCGAACGCCGACGCCGTCGCCGGGCTCGTCCTCACCGAGCTGCTCGGCGCCGACCACGACGGCACGGCTGACTCGGCGCGTGCGGTCGCTGTCGCGGGCCCATCGGCCGACGACGAGCCCATCGCCATCGTGGCGATGAGTTGCCGCTACCCGGGCGGCGTCAGCACGCCCGAGGACCTCTGGCAGCTCGTCCTCGAAGGCCGCGACGCCATCTCTCCCTTCCCCACCGACCGCGGCTGGCCCATCGACGACCTGTACGACCCGGACCCGGAGCGAAGCGGGACCACGTACGCGTACGAGGGCGGCTTCATCGACGGTGCCGGCGGCTTCGACGCCGGGTTCTTCGGGATCTCGCCGCGCGAGGCGCTGGCGATGGACCCGCAGCAGCGACTGCTGCTCGAAGCGTCGTGGGAGGCGCTGGAGCGCGCGGGCATCGACCCCCTGTCGCTGCGCGGCACCCAGGGCGGCGTCTTCATCGGTGCCGGATCCCAGGGTTACGGCATCGACGCCCATGACGCTCCTGAGGGGACCGAGGGCTACTTCCTCACCGGCACCCAGTCCTCCGTCATCTCCGGCCGCGTGTCCTACACCCTGGGCCTCGAGGGCCCGGCCGTGACCGTGGACACCGCCTGCTCGTCCTCACTCGTCGCTCTTCATCTGGCCGCGCAGTCGCTTCGGCAGGGCGAGTGCGATCTGGCACTGGCCGGCGGTATCACCGTCATGGCGACCCCGGGCGCCTTCGTCGAGTTCAGCCGCCAGCGCGGTCTTTCCGGCGACGGCCGCTGCAAGGCCTTCGCGGGCGCGGCCGACGGCACCGGCTGGTCCGAGGGCGCGGGGCTGCTCCTGCTGGAGCGCCTCTCCGACGCACGGCGCAGGGGCCACAAGGTGCTTGCGGTGGTTCGCGGTACGGCCGTGAACCAGGACGGCGCGTCGAACGGTCTGACCGCTCCGAACGGCCCGTCGCAGCAGCGCGTCATCCGCCAGGCACTGGCGGGCGCGGGCCTGTCCACGGCCGATGTGGACGTGGTGGAAGCACACGGCACGGGAACGCGCCTCGGTGACCCGATCGAGGCGGGAGCGCTGCTGGCCACATACGGCCAGGGGCGTGACGCGGACCAGCCGCTGTGGCTCGGCTCGATCAAGTCCAACATCGGTCACACGCAGACTGCCGCCGGTGTCGCCGGTGTCATCAAGATGGTCATGGCAATGCAGGAGGGCCTGCTGCCGAAGACCCTGCACGTCGACGAACCGACGCCGCAGGTGGACTGGTCGGCGGGCGCTGTTTCCCTGCTGACCGAGGCGCGGGAGTGGCCGGAGACCGGGCGTCCGCGGCGGGCCGGTATCTCGTCGTTCGGCGTAAGTGGCACGAACGTGCACACGATCCTGGAGCAGGCGCCGATTGCAGAGGCGGAGGCAGAGGCTTCTGAGGCCATTGCGGCTCCGGTGGTTGATGGGGTCGTTCCGTGGGTGCTGTCGGGCAAGACTGAGGATGCGCTGCGGGCGCAGGCCGATCGGCTGTACTCCTTCGTGGAGGAGAGCTCTGAGCTGGGTCTCGCGGATGTGGGGTACTCGCTGGCGGTCTCGCGGGCACGGTTCGAACACCGGGCCGTCGTCACCGGCACTGACCGGGACGAACTCCTCGCGGGAGTACGAGCGTTGGCCACCGGCGAAACGTCCGGCGTACTGACCACCGGCAGCGTGAACCGCGGCCGGGTCGCGTTCCTGTTCACGGGACAGGGCAGCCAGCGGACCGGAATGGGCCGGGAGCTGTACGAGGCGTATCCGGTGTTCGCTGAGGCCTTCGACGAGGTCTGTGCGCACTTTGACGGGCACCTCGAGCGTCCACTGAAGGACCTCGTCTTCGCCACGGACAACGACAGCGTCGGCCTGCTCGACCAGACGGTGTTCACGCAGGCCGCGCTGTTCGCGATCGAGGTCGCACTCTTCCGGCTCGTTGAGGCGTGGGGACTGACCCCCGACTTCCTCGTCGGCCACTCCGTCGGCGAGCTGGCTGCCGCACACGCAGCGGGCGTCTTCACCCTCGAAGACGCCACCAAGCTGGTGGCTGCGCGCGGCCGCCTCATGCAGGCCCTGCCGGCCGGTGGAGCGATGGCTGCGATCCAGGCCACCGAAGCCGAAATCCTGGCGACGGTCGAAGGCCGGGAGCACGAGATCGCGATCGCCGCGATCAACGGACCTACGTCGGTAGTGGTCTCCGGTGACGAGGCGGCTGTTGCAGAGGTGCTGGAGTACTGGCGGGAGCAGGGCCGCAAGGTCCGCCAGCTCCGCGTCAGCCACGCCTTCCACTCCCCCCGCATGGAACCCATGCTGAACGAGTTCCGCACCATCGCCGCAGGAATCTCGTACGGAACCCCGAGCATCCCGGTCGTCTCCAACCTCACCGGCCAACTCGCCACACCCGAAGACCTCGGCACCGCCGACTACTGGGTACGCCACGTCCGCCAAGCAGTCCGCTTCGCCGACGGCATCACCCACCTCGCCGCCCAAGGCGTCACCACCTACCTGGAACTCGGCCCCGACGGAACCCTCTCCGCCATGGCCCAGGAAACCCTCACCCACACCGACAACACCCTCTTCACCCCCCTCCTGCGCAAAAACCGCCCCGAAGCCGACACCCTCACCCAAGCCATCGCCCACGCACACGTCCACGGGACAGAACTCGACTGGAACGGCGTCTTCACAGGCCACCACCCGAACCGCATCGACCTCCCCACCTACGCCTTCCAACACCAGCACTACTGGCTGGAGATGGGCGTCCCTGCGGGTGACGTTTCCGTGCTCGGCCAGTCCGCGACCGAGCACCCGCTGCTCGGTGCCGCTGTTGCGATGCCCGAGTCGGACACGCTCGTCCTCACCGGACGTCTGTCGCTGCAGAGCCACCCGTGGATCGCGGACCACCTCGTGATGGGTTCGGCACTGCTGCCCGGGACCGGTCTGGTCGAGCTCGCGATCCACGCCGGCGACCAGGTGGGCTTCAGCCAGGTCGAGGAGCTGATGCTCCAGGCCCCGCTGATCCTCCCCGAGCGCGGTGCTGTCGTTCTGCGAGTGACCGTGGAGGCCGCGGATGCGCTCGGGCGGCGTCCGGTCGCCATCTTCTCCCGGCCCGAGGACGCAGAAGCGGAGCCGTGGACCCGTCATGCGGCCGGCTTCCTGACGGAGAGCGCGCCGGAGGCGTCGTTCGACCTCTCGGTGTGGCCGCCGAAGGGCGCTGAGTCCGTTGGAGTTGAGGATCTCTACGAGAGCCTTTCCAGTACAGGACTGTCCTACGGCCCGGTCTTCCAAGGCCTGCGCGCTGCCTGGCGACTGAACGACGCCATCTACGCCGAGGTCGCCCTGCCCGAGGGCACCCCGACCGGCGGCTTCGGGCTCCACCCTGCGCTCTTCGACGCCGCTCTGCACGCGGCTTCACTGAGCACGTCGTCGGAGGAGGACACGGGGACAGGTCTGCCGTTCGCGTGGAGCGGTGTGTCCCTGCACGCCACCGGTGCATCGGCTCTGCGCGTACGGCTGACGCCGACCGGACCCGACGGTGTGGCTCTCGTCATGGCCGACGGAGCCGGCGCACCGGTCGCCTCGACCGACTCCCTCGTCTTCCGCCAGGTCACGGCCGAGCAGCTCTCGGCGGGCCGTGGTGGCTTCCACGACTCGCTGTTCTGTGTGGAGTGGCCGGAGCTGTCGCTGCCGTCGGTCGAGCCGGGTACGTGGGCGGTGCTCGGCGAGCCGGGCTCCTTTGCCGACGGCCCGCTGTTCTCGAGCCTGGCCGAGCTCACTACCTCC
>NZ_JBIAQG010000031.1:0-36265 GCF_042888805.1 Streptomyces sp. NPDC002730 | reverse complement strand
CAAGGTCAGGACGTGGGGCTGGAACTTCTTCGGTCAGCTCGGTGACGGCACCACCACCGACCACCTCCTCCCGGTGACCGTTGTCGGGCTGTCCCGGGTGAAGGCGGTCGAGGGCGGGGACAACCACTCCGTGGCGCTGGTGCAGGACGGCACCGTCCGGACCTGGGGCCAGAACGAAAACGGCCAGCTCGGCGACGGCACCACCACCGACCGGCACCGCCCCGTCAAGGTGCTCCAGGCCCCGTAACCCTCGGCCCGCTCCTTGCACCCACCGGCACGTCCGGACCGGCCCCCGTTGGCCGCGCGCCGCCGACCAGCGCGGACAGCGTCAACGCTCCCGGCGGCACTGACCGGCTGGAGCCCTCGTAGCACAGCTACGAGGGCTCCAGCCGATACGGCGGCAGCGTCTGCCGGACGTCCCGACCGGGCAGACGCCACTGCCGCCCATCCAGCCAGATGGGAGAACAACACCTGGTCCTTCGCCGCCAACAAACCGCGGCAGTCCAGCCAGGCCGGTTGGTTGTCGACTCGACCTTATGGACCAGTTGACCCGGCACACTTTGGCTCTGTCCGCCGGAACATGGCCGAGGCAGGGTGGGAGGACCTTGAACTTTGTGGAGGTCTCCTTGAGTATCGCGTTCCTGCTGACCACCTTGGTCGTGGTGGTCACCCCCGGCACCGGAGTGGTGTACACCCTGGCTGCCGGGTTGTCCCACGGCCGCCGGGCGAGCGTGGTCGCTGCACTCGGCTGCACCCTTGGCATCGTGCCGCATCTGGTAGCGACGGTCACTGGCCTCGCCGCGCTGCTGCACACCAGCGTCGTCGCCTACGAGGTGGTGAAATACCTCGGTGTCGGCTACCTCCTGTACATGGCGTGGGCGACGCTTCGCGACAAGGAGGCGCTGTCCGTCGAGGGGGAGGCCGAGCCGCGGCCGGCGGCCCGTGTGATCGCTTCCGGGGTACTGATCAACCTTCTCAACCCGAAGCTCACGATATTCTTCGTTGCGTTCCTGCCGCAGTTCGTGCCCGCCGACGAGTCCGGCTCCCTTGGCGCGATGCTCCGGCTCAGCGCCGTCTTCATGGCGCTGACTTTCGTCGTCTTCGCCGCGTACGGGATGTGCGCCGCCGCCGTACGACACCGCGTGCTGGCCAGGCCGAGGGTGATGACCGGCATCCGCCGGGGGTTCGCCGCCTGCTTCGTGGGCCTGAGCGCGTGGCTGGCGGTGGCGTGAGATGCGCTTCCGGCACGCGGACGCAATCTGGTCCGACCACCCCGAACTCGCCGCCGGTGCGCTGTGGGCCACCGGCGTTGGTGCCGCCGCCGATGTTGGCCCGCGCGTCGCTGAATACACGGCCCGTGCCGCGGCCCGGCTGGCCGGTGCCACCGAGAGTGAGTTCCCCGAAGTGCTGGCCTGGCGGCGGGCCTTTTCCCAGATGGGGCTCAAGCCGACGCAGTACCGCTGCGCCTCGGAGTCGCTGCTGCGGCGGCTGAGGAAGAAGGGAGAACTGCCGCGCATCCATCCGGTGGTCGACTTGTGCAACGCGATATCGGTCGCGTACGCAGTGCCGGTGGCGGTCCTCGACACGGACCGCATCGCTGGCCCTCTGCTGGAGGTGCGCTACGCCCGCGGTGACGAGCACTACACGACCTTCGGCGGCGGCACCGAGCATCCTCAACCCGGCGAGGTGACCTTCACCGACTCCGCCGGACGGGCGCACGCCCGCCGCTGGACCAACCGGCAGAGCGGCCACTCCGCGGTCGGTGAGCGCACCTGCCGGATCCTGGTTGTGGCGGAGGCCATGCACGACGGCGGAGCCGAGGTCGTGCCGGAGCTATTGAAGACGGTGGCTGAGGAACTGGCTGCGCACTGGCCGACCGACCCCGCGGCGGCCGTCCTCACCCCATCCGCACCGGAATTCGTCTTCGGCGGGTAGGCCCCTGGTGAGCACGCAGAGGCTGCGGTGGCGTATGACACCATCGGCCCGGTGAACGAGGGGAGACGGGTAGCGGACGGAACGGCCGCCGTACCCATGACGGCAGCCACGTCGGCGGACTGCGGACCCCCGGCCTACGGCTCCGATTTCCTGCAGCTCGACGCCGGTGACGCACCCGTCGGCGGCAAGGCGGATTGGCTGGCCCGGCGGCTGCGGCAGGCGATAGCTGACGGCCAGTTGGCGATGGGCAGCAGGCTGCCGCCCACCCGGGTGCTGGCCGCCGAACTGCACGTCTCGCGCGGGGTGGTCACCGAGGCGTACCGGCGGCTGGCCGAGGACGGCCACGTCGAGGGGCGTCGGCGCGGTGGGACGGTGGTGGTCGCGGCACCTCTCTTGCAGCCGTCGGTGCCCTGCGGGACAAGGCCGTGCCGGGGCCCGGCGCCAGTCGCCGCCGACCGGGCGGTGCCAGGCACGCTGTTCGCCGGCGAACCCAATGCCGACGTCTTCGACGCGCTGCGCGCTACCCGCGCGCGCATCGACTTCACCCCCGGCCAGCCCGACCTCACCGCGTTCCCCCGCGCGGCCTGGTTGCGCGCCGAACGGGCCGTGCTCGCCGAGCTGTCCGCCGAGAACCTCGGCTACGGCGACCCCCGCGGAGCCCCACAACTGCGCCGCGCCGTCGCAACCTGGCTGGCGACCAACCGCGGCATCCGGGTGGAGCCGGACGAGGTGCTGGTTGTCGCTGGCACCGCGCAGGCGCTCACGCTGCTGCACCCCGTGCTGCGGGCGGACGGCATCGACAATGTTGCGGTTGAGGACCCCGGCTCGCTCGGCACCCGCCAGCACCTGCAGAACGGAGCCCTGGCCACCCCACCGGTGCCGGTCGACGACGGTGGCGTGCGCGTCGACGCACTGCGCGCCACCGGCGCCCGCGCGGTGCTGCTCACGCCCGCCCACCAATTCCCCACCGGCGTGGTTACGAGCGGCGAGCGCCGCCGCGAGCTGCTGCTCTGGGCGAAGGACGGCGGGCTGATCATAGAGGACGACTACGACGCGGAGCACCGCTACGACCGGCCGCCGGTGGCCGCGCTGCGCGCGTTGCTGGCCGACCAGGTGTGCTACATGGGCAGCGTGTCCAAGCTGCTCGCGCCCGCGCTGCGGATCGGCTGGGTGGTACCGCCGCCCCGCTACCGCGACGCGCTGACCGACGCGAAACGCTTCACCGACCTGGGCAATGCTGTGCTGCCGCAGCTAGTGCTCGCCCGGCTGATGGAGTCCGGCGACTTGGAGCGGCATCTGCATCTGCTGCGCGGCCGTCACCGGCGGCGCCGCGACGCGATGATCAACGCCATCGCCGAGCACCTGCCGGGCGCGGTCGTGCACGGCGCAGCGGCCGGCCTACACCTAACCGTCACGTATGCGCCGGAGGTGCCTGACACCGAGCTCGCCGCCGCCGCGCTCGCCCGGGGCGTGAAGTGCCAGCCGCTGTCGTGGCACCGGCAGATGCCCGGCCACCCCGGCCTCGTCCTCGGCTACGCGGCCACCCCGCCGGGGGCCATCGCCGAAGGGGTGGCGGCGCTTGGCGAGGCGCTGCGCGAGCTGACCTGACGCCGCCTTCGAACGAGGTTACCGACGCTGTCCACCAGCTTGGCCACGCCGGGCACGGACCGCTGGGAAAGGCCACGCACCTGAGACAGCAGGCGGATGCCACAGCTGCTCGGGCATCGCCGCCTGCTGGTGGGTGTGGACGGCGGCGGCCCGCTGCGCAGCCTTCACCGCGGGAACGGCCAGTTCGCCGCCGCCCGAGGGGAGCATCCGGTCGGCTGCTGCGTCGTCGTGCTCACCGTGGCGTAGTGCGCGGCCGGTAGCTCCGACGTCGCTCCGCTCGCACGAAGGGCCGACGGTCCGTGCCACGCGCACGGCATCTTGCAGAGCGCGGCTGGCGACTCGCGCTCGTTCGTACGCGGTCGACGCCCGAGGCGGCTTCCCCTCGCTCCCGGCGACCCACGAACGGCCGGGGCGGTCCCACGTCGCGGTGTAGGTGAGCAAGTCAGGTGGGGGCGGGCGGCGCCCCGGCTGCGGGCGGGTCAGCTGGTGGCCGTAGCGGGCGAGCGCGGCTTCGGTGATGCAGTCGTCCAGGCCCGGCGGGTGTGGCCGTCCACGCAATGTCTCGCCAAGGTGGCGCCGCGCTTCGGCCAGGATGTGCCGTCGGGCGAAGGACCCGCGCACGACGTAGACGACCGCGGCGACGTAGGCGTCTATGACCGCTGAACTGGAACGGCAAGCGTATCCACGATTTACTCGTAGTACGTCAAGTGTCGTTATTCCCGGCAGGGCGGCGTCCACCTCCTCGACGGCCGCCATGTCGGGCCGAGGGCCCCACTCCTTGCCAGATATGGCGCCCCCGACCGACGTGCCGAACGCCGGGCAGACCGTGTGTCGTACTGCTGCCGGGACAACGAGCTTGTAGTAAGTCAGGTCACAACGGGATCAGGATCTGCTCAGGGCCTGCCGGTCGATCCCACGGCTGCGACCTGGCGGCGGTCGCCGCCCGACCGCCCACGTGTCCCAACTCTGCGGCCTGCCTGCGGCCGACGCGGCCCCGGACCGACCGCCGTGTGCCCCCAGCGCCTGACTGCCAGAAGCAGTTTCGAGGGGACTTCTGCGAGCGGCCACCTGCGGTAACGCGATCGCGTCGGGGGGCTCTCGCAGAACTCTCACAGATGACCGTCCATGAGACGCCGTTGTCTGCAGCGTACAGCCGACCGATCACCGTCTCCACGGTGGCAATGCGTGGAGTTGCGCGGTCGGCCGGTGGTGGCAGCGCGGAGACCCGGCCGCTCGGCTTCAGCCGTGGGCGAATGGGTACCGCTCGCTGTGGTGATCGGGGCCCGGGGCGGCAGACCAGCCCCGCTTCCATCTCCCGCTTAACCGTATATCGCATGGGGGATCTTGCCGCAAGGCCCCCATATCGAGCGAAGATGGCCCTCCGCGTGACGAGGCGCGGCACGAGAACGGGAGTGAACATGCGGGTGCTGTTGTCCACGATCGGCTCACGCGGAGAGGCTCAGCCGGTGATAGCTCTGGCCGCACGGCTGAAGGAGTTGGGGCAGGAGGCCGTGGTGTGCGCACCTCCTGATTTCCAGGAGTGGGCCGAGTCGCTGGGGATCACCTACGTTCCGGTCGGGCCGGAGCTTCACGCCACTGCGAAGCAGCCGACGGGGGCCGTGCCCACGCCCGAGCAGCGGCGACAGATGATCGAGGGCACGGTTGCGGATCAGTTCGCGGCGGTGGTTTCAGCCGCCGAAGGATGCGACGTGATCGTGGGAGGCGGCGCTCTGGCGATCGCCGCGCACTCGGTCGCCGAGCAGCGAGGCATCGGCTACGTTTACGCCGCGTTCGCACCGATCACGCTGCCCTCGCCGCACCACGCGCCGCCCGTGTTCGGATTGCTGGGACAAAAGCCGGCGGACGGCACGGTCGACAACCAGACCCTGTGGACCCAGGACGCACAACGCTGGAACGCCCTGTGGAGCGCGGCACTCAACGCACAGCGCGAGGCGGCCGGCCTCGCCCCGGTCAGTGACGTGAGCCGTCATATCTTCACCGACACCCCGTGGCTGGCCGCTGATCCGACCCTGGCACCGTGGCCCGAGCCATCGGAGCTGGACGTGTTCCAGACCGGCGCGTGGACGCTGCCGGATCGCCGACCACTGTCGCCCGAGCTGAAACAGTTCCTTGACGCCGGCGAGCCACCGATCTACTTCGGATTCGGCAGCGTACGCGCCCCCGAGGGCATCGCCCGGACGATGATCGCAACCGCCCGCACACTCGGCCGCCGCGCAATCCTCGCCCGCGGCTGGGCCGAGCTGTCCCTCGACGAAGCCGCGCCCGACTGCCTGGCGATCGGAGAGGTGAACCAGCAGGCGTTGTTCCAGCGGGTCGCCGCGGTTGTGCACCACGGTGGGGCGGGCACCACCACGACGGCCGCCGCAGCCGGTACGCCACAGGTGATCGTCCCGCAGATGTTCGATCAGTTCTATTTCGCCCGCCGCGTCGACCAGCTCGGAATCGGCAACGCCCACCCGGTCGGCGCCCCGACGACCGACTCCCTCACCGCAGCGCTGCGCCGAGCCCTCGACCCCCAGGTGGTCAAGACCGCCCACGCCCTGGCCGGCCGGGTGCGCACCGACGGTGCACTGACCACAGCCCGCCGACTGATCGAGACGTACTAGCACCCGCTCACATCCCGCCCCGGGACAAGCACGTCCCGCGGCAGGCCTGGGCCGTGAGGACCGAGCGGTGCAGCAGGGGTCAGAGGTGTCGTTCTACCCAGACGGCGAGGATGCTCACGGCTCCGGTGCCCGCGCCGTAGCAGGCGCCGCGCAGCAGGAGTCCGGTGGCGGTACGGCGGCGGTGGGCGGCCCAGCGGACCAGTCGGTGTGCGGTTTCGGTGGTCTTGCAGCAGAGTTGGCGGGCCGGGCTATTGTGCATGTCAGATGTCCTTGTTCTCAGGGGGCGTCGTGCGAGGAGCCCTTCCGACCGGAGGCCTAGGAACCGGGGTCGGAGCCGGGGCTCCTTTGCTTTGTGACGGATGGTCTGCGGCGGGTGAAGTCGTGGAGACGGTCGGCCAGGCGCCGGTCGGGCCGGCGGACGATGATGCAGGCGTTCGGGCCGTGCTCCGCCAGGCGGTCGACTTCCATCTCGAGTCCTCCGGTAGGAGCGCTCGCCGTGGAGCCGTTCTGGCGTACGTAGCGGGCGACCACCTCCAGAACGGCGAGGAACCCCTCGTCCGGCGTCGGCGTCGATCACGGAGTTGGTGACCTGGTGCCGCCAGTGCTGGGCCTCCCGCATCTCCCCCAGCGCGAGGTGGTGCAGGTGCAGGCAATATGCGGCTGGGGGATCCACCTCGAACCAAGCAGGCTGGTGTCTCAGGGATAGCCCGGAACCGTTGCTCGTTCGTGACCTTCGAGCCCGGCCCACGGATGCCCCTTTCGGGGGCCGAATTGGTCGGCGTCGCGGAGTCGTCGGCTGGTGCCGTTCTCGTCGACCGAGGTATGGGTTCGTAGCACGTGCTGCCTATGAGTTGCCGAATCGGCGCCGCGTCAGATGGCCACCGCAGAACGCAGGCCGACGCGTGCGTCTGAGAGGCGAAGTCGGTAGCGAAGGAACAGATACGAATCCCGTCGCCGGGCGCTGATCAGACCCATCCATGCCGGTTGCTTTGGCAGCAGTTCGAGTCCGGCGATCAGCCCGGGTCGGGATGTGCCGGCCCGGCCGGCGAGCACTGGGGATGTCGTGAGGAACAGCTCATTCAGCAGGCCCTCGCCGAGGAGGTGACCGATGAGCTGCGGCCCACCTTCGGTGAGCACCGCGGTGTGTCCGTGGGAGCGGAGAGCCGCGAGGACGTCGGCCATACGGAGGGCGGATGCTTCGGCCGCGGTGAGTATCGTGCATGCCTCCGGCAGGCGTCCCTCCAGTCGGCGGGCGCCGTCCGCGGTGGTGGCCACGAGCGCGCCCGACTGCAGCGCTGGGTGCTCGGTGGGCACGTTGCCGCTCGCCGTGACCACAACCAGTTGCGGTTGGGTGGCGCGCCTCAGGCTGCGCCGTAGCTCGCCGAAGGCGGGCGCGGCTTGCGGACAGACGTGGTCGGGGGTCCACCGGTGGCGGGGTGTGGCTCGGAGTGTGCCGGCCCCGATGAGTACCGCGTCGGCGCATGCGCGCAGCAGTCCCATGACGAAGCGGTCCGCCGGTTCGCGTCCGCTGATCGCCGAGCCGGAGGACGGGTATTCGGGTCCGAGGGCGACCACTCCGTCGATGGAGGCGACGAAGTTCGCGTACACGCACGGCAGCGTGAAGCCCAGATCACCGCCGTATGCCGTGGCGAGCACCGGAGGCAGACCGAAGCGGGGCTGTCCGGCCTCCTCGTACAGCAGGTCCAGTCGTTCGGGCAGATTTGTAGGCGTTCCGGAAGTGGGATGTGCGGTGCTGTCCTTAGCCATGTCCGGCAAGGCCCCGCTGGCCGCACAGCGTGAAGAATTCGCCACGCAGTTGGGGATCCTCGTCGTAGGTGCCACGCCAGTGGGTAGTACGGGTGCTGGACTCGATCTCCCGTACTCCGCGCATCTGTGTGCACAGATGCACCGCCTCCAAGTGGACCGCGACACCGTGCGGTTGAAGGATCTGCTGCAAAGATTCGGCGAGTTGGCGGCCGATGCGCTCCTGCATCGAGAATCGGCGGGCGAACAGCCTCACCAGCCTGGTGAGTTTGGAGAGTCCGAGGATGTGCTCGTGCGCGATGTAGCCGATGTACGCCTTGCCGAAGAAGGGCAGGCTGTGGTGCTCGCAGAGTGAGAAGAACGGGATCGGTCCTTCGACGATCTGGCTGATCCGGCAGTCCGAACCGCCATGGCATTCGGTCTCGAAGGCGGTGACCAGCTTCTCGTCTCCTTCGTACCCACTGGTGGCGTCGAAGAGGGCGCGCAGGAAGCGGCGGGGTGTGTCTGCGGTGGCCGCTGACCCGACGGCCAGACCCAGCGCCTGGAAGATCTCCTTCAGATAGTCCTCGAACCGCTGCCACTCTTCGGAAGTGATCTCCCGCGGAGACACGGCCGCCCACTCCACCTCGTCCGTGATGGGTAGGAGGCCCTCGCCGACCAGCCCGGCGATGGGGGGCGGACCGTTCATCGAAGGTGATTGGTCGTTCACATTCAGCCTCACGATGGGACGAATGCTCTTGCGGTAGTTGGTCGCTTCTATTATCGACCGATTCCTGCGTGAGTGTCGCACCAACCGATGCTCCGGCATGGCGCTCGGGGTTGCCGGTCAGCGCATAGGTCCGCTGCCGGCTGGCCCGTACAGATCCAGTAGACGTGTGCGGGTGGACTCAAGCCGGTGCCCGACCACTGCAGCGACACAGCGGGTGATCACCTGTCCCAGCACCGGATCGTCCTCGCACAGTGCGCGCACTGCCGACGCGTCGAATTCCCGCGCATGTACCGGGCTCAGTGCCTCCGCACCGAGCTGCCAGGTGTGCGGCGGGATCAGCCACGACCAGCCGAGCAGTTCACCATGGCCAAGGGTGTCGACGGTGGCCGGCCGGCGGCCAGGGACGTGCACGTCGATCCCCACCTTTCCGGTGCGGATAATCCAGAACCGATCGGCCCGGGCGCCCTCCTGGAAGATGCGGGCGCCCAGGGGAAAGGACACATCGGCCGCGAACTCCAACAGCCGGTTGCGGTCTGCGGGCGAGAGCATGCCGAGCAGATTGGTCGTGGTGGTCATAACCTACTCCGGTCCTCAGATTCAAAGCCTGCGAGCGGCCACCGAAGCCCCCACCAGGTTTCCAGAGGGGCGCTTGCCAGTCTCATGCTGTCCTCAGCACCGCAGCAGCTCGGCGAGCACCTCGGCTTTGCTGGTCTCGGGATCTTTGGTTGCGGTGAGCAGTGTCAGAGTTCGGTCCTTGGCGAGGTCACGAAGGTGCGCCAGCGCGTCTGCGCGTTCAGGATCTTGGAGCTCGGTCACGGTGGCTGAACTCCGCGAAACGATCGAGGTTGTGGATGTACCACTTGCGCAGCTCCGTGGACGGTGCGACCTGCTTGCACCACTCGTCGAGGTGGGCCTTCTCCTTGGTCTTCCCCGGGGCCAGATGCGGTCGACCAGCACTCTGGCGCCGTCGACCAGCACTCTGGCGCCGTCGGCCCGCGCGGGAGGGTCGTAGACGCGGCGGACATGCACCGTCCTCGTGTCTGCCATGGAGAGACCTCCTTGTGAGCTGAGTACTCTGTGTCTTCCGGCGTCACACGTAGATACGAGAGATGATCTCGAGCCGTGCCGCTTCCTCCGGCCCTGGATAGGCCACCAGCACTGGCAGGCCACTGGGATCCCGGCCCTCGATGACGGTGAAGCCCTCGCCGTGCCTGGTGTCCACCTGGTCGGACCGAGCTCGTAGCACGCGCTCACACCGCTGGAAATCGGCGGGGCTGTCCGCCGTCCAGATCACGTACTGCGCGCCCACGTGACCCACCGGGTGGGCGGCATGCGGCCCCACGGCGCGTATGTAGACCTGGAAGCCGCTCCGGCCCACGAGCAGCGCAGCCGTGGCGGTGCGGACCGTGACCTCCATCTTCAGCAGCTCCTGGTAGAAGTCCGCCGAGGCGTCGAGATCGTGGACGAACACCACGACCGAGGCCAGCCGCGGCCCGTGCGCCTCCGGTCCGCTGCCGGTCGGCTCCGAATCCGCTGGAAGCGGTGCAGGGTGCTGGCCGGAGGGCGCCGCTTCATTTGGGTAGGCCATGAGGACCCTTCCGCCTTCGACCGCGATTCGAGGACTTCTTTGGGCGGTTCCTGGTCCGGTTTCCACGCTACCCGGACCGTGCCCTGCCCGCTGGAAACGTGCAGCAGGCCCCCCGAGGGGTGCGGCCACGGGTTCTCAGCCTGGCCATGCAAGGAACCCTGAGGTGCGCGGTGAGCGTGACGGCGGGTGTGCCGGGCCCGTAGTTGAGCATGAGGAAGCCGGGTGGTTCGAGCAGCGCGACGTCGGGGGCGCTGCTTTCGGGTTGGCCCATGCGCGGGTGGACGAGCGGCAGCAGGATATTGACGAGCGCGGTGGCGGCGAACAGGCCGTGGACGAGGCCGAAGACGCATCCCAGCCACCAGCTGCTGTCGCCGATGGCGGCGAAGACCGCGTAGTAGAGCAGGGCGAAGATCAGGCCGTTGATGAAGTGCGCGCCGTAGCCGAGGGCCTTGGCGCGGGTCCGGTCGCTAGTGAGCGCGGTGCCGAGCAGGAACGGCAGATCGATGCGGGTGAGGTTGAAGGCGTTGGCCGCGCGCAGGCCGGTGGTCAGGATGAGGGTGCCGACAAGCCCGCCAGGGCGGCCCAGATGCTCATCGTGTGGCCTGCCCGATCGCGCAGGCGGCGCTGATCAGGGCCAGGTGGGACAGTCCCTGGGGCAGGTTGCCGAGGAAGGCGCCGGTGGTGGGGTCGATTTCCTCGCTGTAGAGGCCGACGTCGTTGGCGAGAGCCACGAGCTGGTCCATGAGGGACACGGCTTTCGTCGGCGCGGCCGCATCGGGCGAGGGCCTCGGCGAGCCAGAAGGAGCAGGCGAGGAAGGCGCCCTCGCTGCCGGGGACGCCGTCTGCGCCGAGGTAGCGGTTGACGTAGGGGCCGTCCTGCAACGCCTGCTGGACGGCGGTGAGGGTTCCGCGCATGCGCGGGTCGTCGGGCGGACAGTAGCCGTGCAGCAGCCCGAGCAGCAGACTGGCGTCCACGTCGTTGCTGTCGGCGGAGCACACGTAGCTGTTCAGCCGCGAACGGAAGCAGCGGTCGTCGACGACTCGGCGATGGCCTGTCGCTCGCGGCGCCACCGGGCCGCGTGCCGGTCCGGGATCAGCTGCCGGCCAGCGAGGTGGAGGGCGCGGTCGAGGGTGATCCAGCACATCATCTTGGACTGGGTGAAGTGTTCGGGGGCGCTGCGTACCTCCCAGATGCCCGCGTCCGGGTTCTGCCGGACGGCGCAGACGAAGTCGGCGGTCTCGGCCAGTCTGCGGGCGATGTCGGCGTCGAGCCGGTGGCATGCGGTGGTGTACAGCCACGCGGTCTGCAGCAGTTCCCCGTAGGTGTCGAGCTGGAGCTGGTCGGCGGCGGCGTTGCCGACGCGCACGGGCGCCGAGCCCCGGTAGCCCGACAGGGAAAGGGTCCGCTCCGGGGCGCGGGTGCCGGGCGATACAGGACGTTCAGGCGGGGGTGCGTGAGCTGGCATGCATGCATCAGCCACCAGAAGTAGCCGGTCGCTTCCGGAGCACAGCCCAGCTTGAGGAAGGCCTCCAGGGTGAAGGCGGAATCGCGGATCCAGCTGAAGCGGTAGTCCCAATTGCGTTCCCCGCCGAGCTCCTCGAGCAATGAGCAGGTCGCGGCAGCGGCGACCGCGCCGAAGGGAGCGAAGACCAGCAGTTTGATGGCGAGGGCGCTGCGCAGTATGGCCTCGCGCCATGGTCCGTTGTACGTGCGGTTGTCGCTCCATTGACGCCAGGTGGCGGTGGTGTGGTCCAGGCGGGCCTCGCACTCGGCTTGAGTGGGGAGGACCAGCGGTTCTTGGTGCGCGTACGTCAGCGCGATCAGGGCCCGAGTACCAGCATCGGCCTGGAAGCGGGATGGTGGCTAGCCGCGCCCGCGCACTGGTGGCTTGGGACAGGCGGGAGCAGGCTGGGAAGCGCGGACGTTCCTTCATGCCGGGTGTAGGTCGGAAATGCTGAACGTGGCTGAACCGGGTGGTGCGCCGCTCCCTGGTGGACGTCCCTGACTGCTGTGAGGGGGCGGTGTAACGGGGGCGGCGCGGGCCAGTAGGCAGAACTCAAGTGTGGAATGACCGTGAGGAGCCGCTGATGACACCGGAGCACAAGGTGCAGGTGCGCAGGGCATACGAGGAACCTGAACGGGGAGACGGCACGAGGGTGCTCGTCGACCGGATCTGGCCGCGAGGTCTGACCAAGGCCAAGGCCGGCCTGGACGAGTGGTGCAAGCAGGTCGCCCCGTCCACGCAGTTGCGCAAGTGGTACCACCACGATCCGGACCGCTTCGAGGAGTTCGGGCGCCGCTACCGCAGCGAACTGGAGGATCCGGAGCGTGCGGAGGCGCTTGCGCATCTGCGCGACTTGGCGAAGCACCGGACACTGACGCTGCTCACCGCGACCAAGCAGCCCGAGATCAGCGAAGCCGAAGTCCTCGCCGGCCTGCTCCGGAGCTGAACTTCGGCGTCCGGCCGGGCCGCTCCAGCCCCGCCGCGGTCTGCGATGGGCCCCTGGCCACCGGTGGCGGACGAGCTCGCCCCAGTCCAGCCTGGGGGGGGAGGCAGGGGGCTCGATGAGGACGGCAGGCCCCGTGACCGGCGCGGTGCGGGCCCGGCCCAAGCGCCGATCGAGCACGTATCGCATGCGCAGCCTCGGCCGCACGGCGGAGAGGAGCGGCAGTGCCATGAACCCGTTGTCCGCACTGAGCGAAGCGGGAGTCTCGATCTGGCTCGATGACCTGAGCCGGGAAAGGCTGGTGTCCGGAAGCCTGGCGAAACTGGTCGAGCATGACCATGTGGTGGGCGTGACCACCAATCCGACGATCTTCGCCAAGGCGATCACACACGGTGAAGCGTACGACGGGCAGATCGGCGACCTGGCTGTGCGTGAAGTGGGGGCTGGTGAGGCGCTGCGGGCGCTGACCACGTTCGACGTGCGGTGGGCGTGCGACGTGCTGCGCCCGGTCTACGACGCGACGGACGGCGTCGACGGCCGGGTCTCGATCGAGGTGGACCCGAGGCTCGCGCACGACACGGCGGCGACGATCGCGGAAGCGCGGGCGCTGTGGTGGCTGGTCGACCGGCCCAACCTGTTCATCAAGATTCCGGCCGCCCGGCAGGGCCTGGGGGCGATCGCCGCGTGCCTGGCCGAGGGGATCAGTATCAACGTCACGCTGATCTTCTCCCTGTCGCGGTACGACCAGGTCATGGACGCCTTCCTCGACGGGATGGAAGGAGCCCGCGCCGCGGGCCGGGAGCTGTCCGCGATCGGATCGGTGGCCTCGTTCTTCGTCTCCCGCGTCGATACCGAGGTCGACGCGCGGCTGGACAAGACCGGCAGCGCGCGGGCGGCCGATCTGCGCGGGCGTGCGGCGATCGCCAATGCACGCCTGGCCTACCAGCACTACGAGCGGGTGTTCTCCTCGTCGCGGTGGAAGGCGCTGCAGGGCGCCGGCGCGCGACCCCAGCGACCGCTGTGGGCCTCGACGTCCGCCAAGGACCCCGCCTACCCGGACACGCGCTATGTCGTCGACCTGGTGGCCCCGGGCGTGGTGAACACCATGCCCGAGGCCACCTTGCGCGCGGTCGCGGACCACGGGCAGGTGCCCGCCGACTCGGTGCGCTCCGGCTACAGCGACGCGCAGCGGGTACTCGACGGGCTGCGGGCGGCCGGCGTGGACTACGACGACGTCGTACAGGCCCTCGAGGACGAGGGCGTGGAGAAGTTCGACGCCAGCTGGGAGAGGCTCGCCGAACAGCTCTCCGACACTCTCAGCACAGAGCGCCCACCGCAGACCAGGGGCTGATCATGACCGACAACAGCGCGTATGTGATCGTCGGAGCCAGTCTGGCCGGGGCCAAGGCCGCGCAGGCGCTGCGCGAGGAGGGCTTCGACGGCCCCCTGATCCTTATCGGAGAGGAGAGCGAGCGGCCCTACGAGCGGCCGCCGCTGTCGAAGGGCTACCTGATGGGCAAGGACGCCCGGGAGCAGATCTACGTCCACCCGCCCCAGTGGTACGCCGAGCACGACATCGACCTGCGCCTGGGGACGGCGGTCACCGCGATCGACCCGGCCCCGCACGAGGTGACGCTCGCGGACGGCAGCCGCCTCGGGTACGCCGAGCTGTTGCTGGCCACGGGCTCCTCGCCGCGCCGTCTGGCGGTGCCGGGCGCCGACCTGGACGGGGTGCTGTATCTGCGCACGGTCGAGGACAGCGACCGGATCAAGGACGCCTTCTCCTCCGCCTCACAGGTGGCGGTCGTCGGGGCCGGCTGGATCGGCCTGGAGACCGCTGCCGCGGCCCGCGCCGCCGGTGTGGAGGTCACCGTGCTGGGGAGGGCCGAGCTGCCGTTGCTGGGTGTCCTTGGCCGCGAGGTCGCCCAGGTCTTCGCGGACCTGCACCGTGACCACGGGGTGGACCTGCGTTTCGGCGTGCAGGTCGCCGAACTCACCGGCAGCGCGGGTACCGTCGACGGCGTGCGGCTGTCCGACGGTACCCGCATCGATGCGGACGCGGTCCTCGTCGGCATCGGCATCGTCCCCAACACCGGGCTCGCCCAGGCCGCAGGTCTTCAGGTCGACAACGGCATTCTCACCGACGAGCGGCTGGGCACCTCCGCACCGGGCGTCTACGCGGCGGGCGACGTCGCCAACGCCTTCCATCCCCTGCTGGACCGGCGCATCCGCGTGGAGCACTGGGCCAACGCGCTGCACCAGCCACAGACCGCCGCCAAGGCGATGCTCGGCCGGGAAGCGGCCTACGACCGGGTGCCGTACTTCTTCTCCGACCAGTACGACCTGGGCATGGAGTACGCCGGATACGCCGAGCCCGGCGGATACGACCGGGTCGTCTTCCGCGGCGATGTCGGCGCACGCGAGTTCATCGCGTTCTGGCTCGCACGTGGCCGGGTGCTGGCAGGCATGAACGTCAACATCTGGGACGTCACCGAACCGATCCAGGCCCTCGTCCGCTCCGGCCAACAGGTTGACACCCGAAAACTCGCCGACCCGCAGGTGCCCATCGACTCGCTCCTGCAACGCCGAGGAGCAACCGACGAGGAGTAGCTCCGGCCGCATGCCGCAACTTCAGAGCACCCCCGGCAGCGGGTCCGGTTGCCCCTCTCATGGGCCTGACAGTGGTCCGTGCCTGCTGACAAGCCGTTGGAGGATTCCCGATGGACGACAGTCGCGTGCCAGCTCCGCTGGTCCGATCGTGGTCGGCACGGACGGCTCCCCGCACGCCCGCCAAGCCGTGCTCTTCGCCCTGCGCGAGGCGCAGTTGCGCGGCACCGGGCTGCGGGCGGTCTGCGCCTACGACTACGCCCCGGGCCGCTACGCAGGCTATGGATGGATGGCCGTGCCGGAGGGCGACGGCGGCCTGTACGAACAGCTCCTCGATGCCGCCCGGCAGGCGGTGACCGACACGGTCCACGAGCTGCGGCATCATCGCCGAGGCGGGACGCCCGGCGCAGGTTCTGCTGGACGCGAGCAAGGACACCTGTCTGCTGGTGCTCGGCACCCGCGGTTCGGGCGCCTGGGGGCGCCTCACGCTCGGATCGACCAGCACCGAGGTCGTGCACCACGTTCACCTGCCCCTCGTCGTCGTGCCGGCCGACTCCCGCGGCGCCCCCTCCTGACGCATCCAAAAAACGACTACGGCATTCCGCCTGTCTGTGGCGTCCGTGGGTACGACGCACGGCGTCGCTGATCCGCCAACCACCGTGCAACCATTCCGCCACCTGCGCAGCACCCGACCTGCGCTCTCCTCAAAGGGTGCTCGTAATGTAATGCGCAAGGTCACAGTGGTGTTGACGTACCAGGGCTGGTGGAGCGGTCGTTGGCTAACGCACGTCGGGGCACGAGTCCGCAGGGCCTTCGCGTATCGGTGTGCTCCGGCTACGTGAGGAAAGGCACCATCACCCACCCGGATGCTGGACACCACTGTGAGCGGCCCACTGCTCGAGGGCCGCTCATGCTCGGGGGGTGTCCGGGCCGGGTTCCGCGTGGCGCTGCGCGATGGCAGCGACGATTTCGCGGAACTTCCTCTCGGTCAGAGGGTAGGACACCATGACGGCGATCGCGGCGATGGTGACCAGCCGGACGCCGCAGTGGTTCGCCTCACGCGCGTGGGGTGCACCGAGGAACCAGTCGTCCTCACCCCATCGGATCCGTGGGCGACCGTACGTGCCCATGGTCGACGAGAAACACGTGTGGTGGGCGCAGCGATCGCGCTCTGGCCGCGGCAGGTTAACGGCTCAGGAGGAGGTGACGGCGGCATGAGCGAGGGCAGCGGTCTCCTGCGGCGTACCGTCGATCGGGATAGCCGCGCCGGCTTCGTCGTCGCCCAGCGGTTCGAGGTCGGCAAACTGCGTAGGGAGCAGGCCGGGCGGCATGAAGTGGCCCTGTCGCCTGGTGATCCGTGCGGCGATCAGCTCAGGCGAGCCATCGAGGTGAAGAAAGAAGACGTGTGGCGCGGCGGAAGTCAGCCGGTCACGGTAGCGCCGCTTCAGCGCCGAGCATGCCACCACTCCCCCGCTGTCCGCATGGCCGGCCAGCCATCGTGCGATCTCGTCCAGCCAGGAGCGGCGGTCTTCGTCGTCGAGCGGGTGGCCGGCTCGCATCTTGGCCACGTTGGATGCGGGGTGGAAGTCGTCCGCCTCGGCGTATGGAACACCTAGGCGCTGTGCCAGCAGTTGGCCCACCGTGGTCTTTCCCGAACCCGACACGCCCATGACGACAACCAATGGAACAGTGTTGTGAGACATCCGTCCAGGCTAGGTTCTGCCTCCGGATCTTGCTGCCTATAGGTCGATGACGACCTTGACGTCGTCCCGTTGGGGCGTGAACGCCTCCGTTGCGCGCTCCAACGGCACCCGCCGGGTGATCATGCGCTCAAGCCATGACAGGTCGGCCTTCGCCAGTGCGTCGGCAGCCTGGCGGTAGTGACGCAGGTTGGCGTTGACCGAGCCCACCACCGCGTCGTTCTCCAGCACGATCTCCCTGTTGATGGCGCCCGCGTCCACGGTCATCCTGCGGCCGGCGGGCGACACACCGGTCAGGCACACCACTCCGTAGGATGCGGTGCCCGTCAGCGAGGCGAAGACGAGTTCGCCGGCGCCCGTGGCTTCGATGAAGACATCCGGGCACACGGCGGAGATGACGTGCTCGATGTCCTCCGCGTGGTAAGTGGCACCCAAGTCCCGTACCAGAGCAGGCTTGGGCCCTTCGGTCACCCGGTCGAGCACATGCACCTCCAGTCCGCGCTGCGTGCCCAGGAGAGCGGCCAGCAGGCCGATGGGCCCCGCACCGGTCACCAGGGCGCGACGCGGCTCAAACCACGAGCGGGCACCGACACGCTCGACCTGTTCCCATGCCTTTGCCACCACGGTGGTCGGTTCCATGAGCACACCGACCTGCTGCAGCTGCGGCTCCAGCTTCACCGCGTAGTCGGCTTCCACGCACCACACCTGCGCGCCATAACCGTCGATCTCTTTGATACCGCGTTCGGTGTAGCGGCCGTTGCGGCACATGTCGAACTCTCCGCGTGCGCAGGCCCCGCACGGCTCGGGGTCCGGTCGGCGCACCACCCCGGCGACAAGGTCACCGGCCGAGAACCCGCTGCCGGGCGGCGCATGTTGCACCCGCCCGAGAGACTCATGTCCCAGTACCAGCCACTCACGCCCCGGAGGAGCCCAGCCGTACTCGCCTCGGGCGATCTCCTTGTCCGTTCCGCACACCCCCACCGCCAGGCCCTGCACCAGCAGCTCGCCGGCTGCCGGGACGGGGTCGGGCACATCCCTCACCTCTAGGGATTCCTTCTCACCGGGCCGCACGGTCAATGCACGCATGGCCAACCTCGTCCCTCTCGTCAGGCGGCGCCTCATATCCGTGCGCGCCGCTGCTTGACGTCTGTCCCGCCTTGACGTCTTCCCGCTCAGAGCTTTTCAGCACCAGCCGGCCGGGATGGAGCGACACGTCCGTGCGCCGCTGTGCTGCCACCCGGAAGGCATGAGCCGCTCAGGTGCTGGTGTGTGCGAGGAAGGCTCGTTCCGCTTCGTGAGCTATCCATCACGGTACGGTCACACCCGTACCGGCAGACAGTCACCGACGAGGACCCGGGCGAAGGCCCGAATGGGGCTCAAGCAGGAGACCGCAGCGGCCGACCGGGAAGCGTAGCCGTGCTGCGGGAGCCTCCCGGCCGGGGATCAGCCCGTACGCGGACAACGAGTCGGCGCCCGATGACCTGCCTCCGGACCTCGACCTGCTGCGCGTACTTGAGGTCTGGTTGTCGCTCTACCTCCAGCGGGTGCGGCGGCGGATATTCAGAGGCCGAGGCGCTCAAGTCCCGGCACCAGTCGATACCTCCGCCCCTGCCGGGCTGCGGCAGCCGTTCAGTTTGTGGGAGCCGCTTCGTCCACTGCTGCCGACCGGCTCAGCCCGACGCGCTGGCGGACACTGTCCGGCCCCGGAGGGCTGGCCTGGAAGGTGTAGGAGTCACCTGACGGCACCCCGTCCGCCCTACGCGCCGCCTGGGCGAAGCACACATCGCCTGCGGATAGTCGCAGTCGCGGGGCACGCTGGCGCAGTGTGTGCCCAGCGAGTTGCGAGCGAGGCGCGGCAGCCCTGTGCGCCCGTGCCGCTCAGGAGGGTGCCAGGCGTTCCCGCAGTTCGTCGAGGTAGCCGTCATAGGCCGCAGCGACATCCTCCAGATCGATCATCGGGGGGAGGTCCATGGCCGGCTGATGCTCGAGCAGGAAGGCGGCCGTCTCCCGGACGACGAGTTGCTCGGCGGCGCTGTCGGCGCCCAAGTCCTTCAAGACGTTGGGGCTGGCCCGGAACCGGAACTCAGCCTCCCTCGCGCCACCTGGGACCCGGAGCAGGTATTCGTGGTCACCCAGCGGCTGGACCCCGTAATCTGCAGAGTCATCGGACATATCGGCACTCTACTCGCAGGCGTGAGAAACCACGCGCCAGGCGGAACCCGGCGCATGTGGGTCGCTGCTAGCACAGGCCGCCAGCGTTCCAGGGGAGGCGTGGCTGGGTGCACAACGTGCTCGCCTCCTGCAGGTCGTCCTAAATGCCACGGGATGTCGGCGACGGTGCGGGCCGAGCGTAGAAGGGAAGAAGGCGAGTTGCGGGCGGACGTCGTGCCGGTCGATGTCGTGAACGTGCCGGGATGCGCGCGGCATCACCCCCGGTGGGGGTGGAGGCGTGTGCCGTGCAAGTCTCGCGCATTCTTGTGCAGGGCGGAGCGTGCGAGCAGCCCGATACTGGGGAGAGCACGCCATGGGTGGCTCCGTTTCTCATGCCACTGCCGTTCATGCGGCTCACCGTGGTGTTCTGCCGGGCGCAGGTGACGGGAGGCAGAATGGCGCAAAAGTCTTGTTCGGGGGGACGGCGTGCGGCGGTCGAGGATCCCGCGTTCCCGGCTCGGGCGGCTCCCTGTGCCGACGACATGGCCGGGTTGGACGCATTGGTGACGGGATGTCGCGCCTGCCCACGTCTGGTGGAGTGGCGCGAGGAAGCGGCCAGGGTCAAGCGCAGTGCGTTCCGTGACTGGGAATACTGGGGTCGGCCCGTACCGGGGTTCGGGCCTTCCGACGCCGCCTTGGTCATCATCGGACTGGCGCCGGCAGCTCACGGCGGCAACCGCACCGGTCGAATGTTCACCGGCGACCGTTCCGGCGATGTTCTCTTCGCGGCCTTGTATGAACTCGGCCTGTCCTCCCAGCCGACCTCCACCAGGCTGGGCGACGGGCTGCAACTCCATGGGGTCAGGGTCACGGCTCCCGTGCACTGCGCCCCTCCAGGTAACCGGCCCACAGCTCGCGAGCGCGACACGTGCAGACCGTGGCTGGAATGGGAACTGCGCCAGCTCCGGTCCACCGCGCGTTCCATCGTCGTCCTCGGAGGCTTCGGCTGGCTCGCCGCACTGCCGGCCCTGGAGGCCGCCGGCTGGACCGTGCCCCGCCCCCGCCCCGTATTCGGCCACGATGTACGGGTCAGTTTGCAGCCTGCCGCCACGGGTTCACCTTTGAGGCTTTTCGGCTGTTACCACGTCAGCCAGCGCAACATCTACACCGGGCGTCTCACGCCCGCCATGCTGCGCACAGTGCTCAGCTCGGCAGCCGAGACGGCCGGACTGTAGCTGGCACGGGGCTCGGTCGGAGGGGCGGACGCACACTCCCCCAGTCTCGCGATGGGTCGCAGTGGCGGGTTGGGATGGAGCTGGCGGTATGCGGAGCACAGAACCTCTGGGCCGGGCAGGCTCTGGCTCCGTGCCGCCGGCCACTCCCGCCTCACTCGGCCCGAGTACCGGAGTCCCTCACCTCGACGGTCGGACGGACGATGACGACCGGACACGTGGCGTGCAGCGCACACTGCTGACTCACGGAACCCAGCAGCGTACGACGGAATCCGCCCAGGCCCCGGCTGCCCACCACGAGCGCCTCGGCCCCCTCGGCCTCACTGAGCAGCACCTCGACGGGATTGCCCCGCACCAGACGCTTGCGCACCTCGGCCGCGCCCGACTCGCCAAGCACCTTGTGCAACTCGCCGACGAGACCCTGCTCGGCAATCTCCTCATCGAATTCGGCGTCCACCGCGGGCGCGGACCACCCGTGCGCCCCGGGCAACTCCCATGCAGCCACCGCTACCACATCACCGCCGATCAGCTTGGCATGCCGGACCGCCCACCGAAGCGCGGCGTGCGACGAAGGCGAGCCATCGACGCCCACCACGACATGCAAGGCCGAATCGTGCCTCTCCATGGCATTGCCCCTTCCGCTCTCATCTACATCCACGCTGCGCGACACAGGGGCTATCCGCCATACAACCGCCGCCGACAGGTACGCCCCACCGGGGGTACAGCAATCCCGCTCGATAGCGAGCCTCGCGCTCTACCGCACAGAGCTCGTGGTTCCGGAGTCGGTTGGCATATGACCCGCTTCACTGCCCATTAGGAGTCGGTACCGGTCGGAATCACCGTGCCCTTGAAGGTGAGCTGGTCGCCGATCGCGGCGCACAGCCTGGGGCCGGTGAAGGTCTTGTGCCACTCCCTGAGCGTTGGAGGCCACCGCAGTGGCTTTGTGTTCCTCGCGTTCGGTGAAGATATGGAACAGCAGCATGGTGCCCTTCAAAGACGCCGACCTTCTCACCAACCAGCAGGATGCTCCCGTCCCGCAGCATCTCCGCCCGCAGCGTGTCGTGCAGCGCCTGGCGGTAGATGACAGCGGCCGTAACTGCTCGTCGGCCGTGAGTTCAGCGTGACTGAGGTGCTTTCGCTGGGAACCCACGGCGTCTTCGGCAGGCAGGCATGAAAGTGCGGTGGGTCCGTTGCCGCTGAATCGGCAGGCCCTTCACCACTGGGCTCACTCGGCGTGCTGTCCGACACGGAGGACGCTCAGGTAACGGCGTGATGCTCGGTCGCCCATCCGCGTGCGGATGCGCTCGGCGATTGCGTCGAGCAGGGGCTCACGGACGTCGCGGTCGAGTCTCCGGTACAGCGACAACGAGCGAAGGTGATCGGCAAAGCCGTCCCCGTTGAACCACTGAACGGTCGGGTACCAGCGCACGATCGTTGGGCCGAACAATCCGCCGGGATCTTCGACCAGTCCCCAGCCCTCGTCGGTGGTGCGGACGTCGTCCTCCAGGGGCGGATGACCCCAACCGGGGTTCCCGGGGCAGAACCGCTCGTGGAGATCGGCGGTCTCGGCGTACACCTCCGGCTCTCCCGGTCGGCGGACAACGACGTTGCCGAGTAGCGCCATCCAGCCTGCGGGATAGAGCACGTCGTGCGCTCGCTGCCAGCCAATCGATGGGTCGACCCAGTGCCACGACGACGCAGCCACGAGAACATCGAGGCGTCGACCGCGGTCGTCCCACTCCTCAAACATCGACGTCTCGACTTCGACGTTGCGGAAGGAGGCGATCCGCTGGCGAGCGAGTGCGGCCATGTCTGCGCCCTGCTCGATGGCGGTCACTGAGCATCCGAGCGCTGCCAGCGAGCGCGTCGCCTGACCAGTACCGCAGCCCACCTCCAGCACCGACGACCGTCCGTCCATACCGGTGATGGCGCCAAGGTCCGCGAACAACTCGTCGGGGTATCCCGGCCGGACTCGGTCGTAGAGCTCCGGCACCTCGTTGAACACTCGGCCGAGGTCGTGTCGGTTCGGGCGCATCTTCGGATCATCAGTCACGAACGCACAAGCTATGAGGCTCGTCGACGGGGACGCCATTGGTTTAACGGCAGCTCTTCGACAGCAGCCGTACCGGTCTTTTCTGTCTGCTCCGCCAGCATCGTTCGGTCGGGGATCCCCTTACGGGCAGCCGTCAAGAGCGCCCTCTCTCCCTTCCGACCGCATCTCGGCGGACTCCCGTCTGGTCGTCGAGCAGGTTCTGGGCGATGGTCGCGTAGCGGCTCGCGGCGGTGTGGGACAGGTTGAAGACCAGGGCGAGGTGCAACGGGTCGGCGCCGACGGTGAGGGCTTCGTGCAGTACCCGGTCGCCGCGGATGCGTTCGAGGTAGACGCCCTGGTGCAGGAGGTGCCGCTTGAGGTATTCGGCGCTGACGGGCCCGGTCCCCAGGGCGGTCTTCGCGTTGATTAACACGTGCCGGTTGGGGGTCTTCGGCCAGATGGTGCGGCGTTCGTCGAGCCAGGCCAGCAGGGTCTGGTGGGGTAGTTCGCCGAGTCGTTGAGCGTGTCCGGCGATGGAGATACGGCGGTTGGGCAGGTCGAGGTCGTCCAGGGTGAGGTGTCGGATGGCCGTGGCGCGGGCGGCGTGGACGGCGGCCAGGGCGACGATCAGCCGTTGCGCCGGGGTGACGGCGATCCGTTCGACGGCGAGCACTTCGGCGTCGGTCAGCGGCAGCAGGTTGCGCTCGATCTCTTCGGTCTTGAGCCGGGTGGTGGGATTGGCAAAGATCAGGCCGCGCTTCTTGGCGAAGCGGAACAGCGAGCGCAGTCCGGCGATGGCGTTGCGCCGCTGCCATCCGCGCAACGTAGCCAAGGCGGTGGTGACGTCAGCGACGGTTATCTCACGCAGGTGCCCGCGAGTGGCTGCCCAGTTCTCCAGCAGGGGTCTGACGCACCCGAAGTAGACGTTGAGGCAGGTGTGTGACCGGGGCCTGGCGCGGCTGTCACCGTCGAGTAGGACCAGTAGCCAGGCACGGACGTCGCTGGCGAAGCCGGCGGGCAGTTCGCTGGTGCGGTGGTCGACCCAGGAGCGGATCGCCAAGGCGCTGTCGTCGTCCAGAAGGTCCAGATCGGCGAGTACCTCGGCGACCCGGTAGCTGGAAGCATGTCGCGGTATTCGCGTACGGACGTCGGTGACCCTCACGGGCTCGCCGGGCGGGCGGTCCTCCAGCACGGTCGTCAGGCCGTCCATCGCGCACCGGACGAGGGACGGTGACCAGCCGTTGGTCTCGCCGAGTTGCTTGGCGTGAGCTGCGGCGGACCTCAGCGCGGGATTGTCCGAGGTCAGGGCAGGATGCTGCCAGCGCGGCGGGGGCGGGACACCGGTCTTGCGCCGGTAATAGGAGGCCAGGCCCCGGCATTTGTTGTCGCAGTAGGCCCGATCTCGCCGTGATCCTTCGGGCAGCGGCTTGCCGCAGTGCACGCAGCTCATCGGGGCGGCAGGGACCTGCCCGTGCGAGGACGCGGGGTGACGACGCTGGGCTGGCCCACGGCGACGGTCTGCTCGTCGGTCGCCGGCGTAGGCTCCGGCACCCTCTCCGGCTCGGGCAGGAGCAGTTCTTCGACGCCGCAGCCGAGCACGGCGCAGATGACGTCCAGTTCATCGAGCTTGACGGTGTTCGGTCGGCCGGACCACAGGCCCGACATCTTGCCTGCGCTGATCACAACGCCGCGTTCGGCGAGCATCCGCTGGAGTTCACTGGCTTTCCAGATGCCGCGGTTGGCGGCCGCCAGGCGAAGGTTCCACTTCATAGGGCCAGTCCCTTCCATCGGTCAGTGGCGCGCTGCTGTCCGGCGACCCAGGCGTCTTCGACGTGGGTGCCGTGGACGTGGATGTACCGGGCCGTGGTGCCGGTCCAGGAATTCCCGAGGAGCTCTTGGATGGCGATCAGGGTCATGCCGGCGAGGTAGAGCTGGGAGGCGCAGAAGTGCCGCAGCACGTGTGGGGTGAGCTTCCCGGCCCAGGTCGGGAGGTGCTGGGCGGCGGCGTCGGCCAGCGCCCTGCGGTAGACATCGGCGGTAGCCCGTGAGCACGAGCCGTCCCGGTTCTTGCGCTCGGAGGGGAACAGCGGGGCACCGGGCCGGGTGTGGTCGGCGTCGAAGTGGCCCCACACGTCCTCGATGAACCACCGCAGGTTGCGGTCGGCACCGTTGATCAGCGGCACCAGTCGCGGCTTCGGTCCCCGTCGCCGGGATCCCTTGCCGTGCCGGACGTTAAGTTTGCCGAACCGGCCCAGCTCCCAACGGACGTCGTCCAGGTCGAGCATCCGGGCCTCGTTGATTCGCAGCCCCACGTCGGCCGCCAGCCGAGCAACGGCATAGTTGCGTGCGGCCGGGCCGAACTTGCGGCAGGAGATGAGCTCCTCGCGCCACCCGGCGAAGAGCTCTTCGATCTCGGCTTCGCTGGGCGGGATACGCAGCTGCGGTTCCATCGAGGCCCGTGGCCGGTTCATCTCGTCCAGCGGGCACTCGACCACGCGGCCGGTGAGGTTGTGCAGTTCGACCTTGTGCCGCAGTTCAAGGAACTGGAAGAACACCGTCAGTGCCCCCGCCCGGCCGGTCCGGGTCGAAGGCTTGGCATCGCGGAGCACCTTGCCGAAGTACGCGTCGGCGTCAGGCGGCTGTAACTCCCACAGTGGACGGCCGAACCAGTCCCGGATCAGCTCCAGGTGGTTGGTGTCGTTGCGGATCGTGCTGTCGACCGGCCCGGCCGACGCCCGCGCGAGGACGAACCCCGCCAGCACGTCGGTCTCGAACTGGGCGAGTTCCTCCTCGCTCACCGGGGCCCGGTACTCACGCAGATCGCGCACTACGGCCAGAGCCAACCCACGCCTCCTCAACTTCATCCAGACTGAAGGAATCCCGTCAGCAATGAGGCTTGCGCACTCAGGGCGAGGTTGGGTCAGAACGGGCTCCGGTCACCCGGACGAGGGAACAGGCCCTGGTACAGGCACTCTCACGAGCGCCGGTCGGTCGTGGACGAGGCAGGGAACTCAGCGACTATTGCTCACCGGACCTCGGTGTTGTGTCCGCCCGGTTCACAGTGGGCTGTGCGGGTGGGGGAGTGCGGTTGTCACGGGGAGGGCGGGGTGGCGGCCGGGCGGAGCATTTGGCCGGCCGCCAGTTCGCGGTAGGTGGGGCTGTGGGTGAGTAGTTCTTCGTGGCGTCCGCAGGCGACGGCTCTGCCTTCGTCCAGCACGATGATCCGGTCGGCGTGCTGGACCGTGGACAGCCGGTGCGCGATCACCAGGACGGCGCATTCTCGGGCGACGTCCCGCATCGCGGCGGTGAGCGCGGCTTCGTTGACGGCGTCGAGGTGGGAGGTGGGCTCGTCGAGCAGGAGGATCGAGGGGCGGGCGAGCAGGGCGCGGGCGAGGGCGACGCGTTGTCGCTCGCCGCCGGAGAGTGTGCCGCCGCGTTCGCCGAGCATGCCGGGCAGGCCACCGGGCAGCCGTTCGACGACGCCTGTGAGCTGGGCGAGTTCGACTACGCGTCGGACCTCGGCCTCGGTGGCGTCGGGTGCGGCATAGGTGATGTTGTCCCACAGTGAGCCATGGACGACGTGGGTGTTCTGGTCGACGACCGCGATGTGTGAGCGGCACTCCCCGCGGCTCAGTTCGGTGGCGGGCAGACCGTCGAACAGCAGGGCCCCGGAGTCCGGTTCGTAAAATCTGGCGATGAGGGCGAAGATTGTGCTCTTTCCGGCACCCGACGGGCCGACCAGGGCTGTCTGTCGCCGGTGGGGGGCGGTGAAAGAGATGCTGCGCAGCACGGGCCGGCTCGGGTCGTAGCCGAAGGTGAGGTCCTGCAGGGTGAGGGCGGGTTTCTCGTAGGAGATGGTCTGCCGGGCCGCCTCGCGCGTATGTGCCCGGACAGCCGGCGTCTGTTGGGAGGGCTCCGCCGGCAGGGAAAGTGCCTGCTCGATGCGCTGGTAGGCCCCCATGCCGCGCTGGATCAGGCCGACTGCCCGGAAGACCGAGGACAGTGGAAGGACCAGGTAGGAGGCGTACAGCAGGAAGGCGACCAGGTCGCCGAGGGAGTTGGTGTGGCCGTTGACCCGCAGGCCGCCGATGACCAGGACGATCAGGAAGGAGCCCTGTACCGCGAGTTCGACCGCGGGGCTCATCACGGAGGCGAGTTTCGCGGTCCGTACGCCGGCGCTGTACGCCGATTCGACGCATTCTCCGATGCGGCCCGCTTCACGGTCCTCGGCTCGGTGAACCCGGACCATCGGCATGGCGCCGAGCGCGCGTTCGAGGTCGGCGGCGATCGCGCCGACGGAGGTCTGCATGCGTTCGGAGGCAGCCCGGATGCCCTTGAGAAGCGAGGCGACGATCACGGCGGCGGTAGCTACGGTCGCTGTGACCAGGAGCAGCAGCAGGGGGTCGATCCACACCATGAGGACGATCGCCCCCGCCGCGACGAGGGCACCCGTCACCAGATCGACCAGTGCCTGGGAGACGACTTCTCTGAGCAGGGTGGTGTCGGTGGTGACCCGGGAGATCAGGTCGCCGGTGCGGTGCCGGTCGTATTCCCGCATCTCCAGCCGGAGCAGTTGTCCGACCAGGCTGTGGCGCAGCCCTCGTACGATGCTTTCGCCCATGCGCTCCAGAACGAAGCGGCCTGCTGCGCCGGTCGCCGCTTCGGTGACGAACAGCCCGGCGAGGAGCAGCAGCAGTGGCCACAGCATCTGTCCGCGCCCGCTCGCGTCCACTGCCTGTTTGGCAGTGAGCGGCTGGGCAAGCCCGAGTGCGGAGCCGGCGAGGGTGAGTACGGTGGCGACGGTGATGGAGGCCCGGTGGCCGGTGGTGAGCCGGTACATGGTGGCGACCGCGGCCCGGGTGGAGCGCTCAATCTCGGCCGCCGGCTGTGCCTGATCCACGACGGTGTCGGTCATCGGCCTGGTCGGCTCGCGGCGGCGACCGTGATGAGCCGGGTGAAGTAGTCGTCGGGTACGCCCTCGTCCACGGGGCGGCCGTCCGCCTCGATCCAGGCGTGTGCCGTGAACGGCGGCACCACGCGCACCCCGGTGCACCAGGTCGGCCAGCTCCCTGACAGGCGACACAGCAGCGCGGCTCCCAGAGACCGGGGCAGGCAGCCTTTCGGGCCTGCGCAGCGCAGGCTCACCGCGCACATCGCGTCCCGTGCGTTCTTTGCCTGTGCGGCGGTGGCCGGCGTGGCCCCGCGGCATGCGAGGTGGAGCACGGCGCGGATCCGGCGGGGCGGCAGAAGCGAGAGCGCGAGGGCGGGGGGCAGGACGAGACGGGCGGCCAGGCGCCGGGCGAAGGGCACGCCGGTGGGCCGCTGCAGGGCGCTGGGGGTCGTCATTGGGCCAGCCCCGAGGTCCGCAGTTGCTGTACGAGGGCGTCGACGTCCTGCTTCGCCTGGACGAGGTCGATGTCGAACTCGGCGGCGAGCGCGGCGACCGCGGCGGCCTCGTCACCGCCCGCCATCAGCGTGTTGACCACCAGGGTGCCGGTGGGATTCAACTCCCAGTAGTCTCCGGCGCGTTCGTCCAGGAGGACCGTGCCGTAGTCCGTCTCGGCAGTGGAGACATTGGCGCCGAACTTCAATGCCATGCGTGTGCCTTTCTGCGGAGCAACGGTGGTCATGAGGAGGCGGGAGCCTGGGGCTCGGTAGTTCGGTGGAGGCCGCGCAGCCACACTTCGGCGGCGATGGTCGAGTAGAGGATCGCGTCGCGCAGTTCGGGTGTGGCCGGCCGCTGGGCGAGCCGGCGCAGGGCTGCGCCGTCGATGAGGCCGAGCTGTTCCAGCCGGGAGTCCGCCCAGAGCGCCAGCAGATCGGCGCGGTGTTCGCGCAGTCCGTTGGATGCGTCCATGGAAGCGGCGGCCTTGTTGGTGCGCCGCAGGCACGCATCGGGCACGATCCCGCTCATGGCGGCGGTCAGTAGGGGTTTGTACTGCCAGGGCGTGACGCGCTCGCTGGGGCGGATGGCGAGGCATGCCTCGATGACGCGGTCGTCGAGGAACGGCGATGCCATCGGTAAGCCAGCCCGGGCGGCCATCCGGTCCCACTGGCGGATGATGCGGGTGCAGGAAAGGATCTGTTCGAGGTCGGTGTGCAGGCCGCGGTCCGGGTGCAGCGGTACGGCGGTCATGGCGGCCTCGCGCAGCGCCCGTTGGGCCATCCGTTCGGCGTCGGGGGTGACCCAGTCGAAGAGGCGAGGGGGCATGCCCCAGCCGAGGCTGGTGCTGACGGTGGCGGGTAGTGGGTCTCGCAGGCGGCCGCTGGAGTCGGCCAGCCACTTCCCGTACGGCCGCGAGTCGGCCAGCGCGCGTGCCGTGCCGCCCAGTGGCCACTGCCACAGGGCCCTGAAGCCGCGCAGCTGGCGCAGCGCGAACAGCGGGCGGGTGCGGAGCAGTCGGTGGTAATACGCCTCCGAGCACCAGGCCACGTGGTCGCCGCCGATGCCGGTCAGGTGCAACCGGCTGCCCCGCTCCGCCAGGCCGGGCAGGTGGTGCAGGACCCGGGAGCGGTCCATGACGCCGATGGTCGGTTCGTCCAGCAGGTCATCGATGCCGAGCAGGCCGGTGTAGACGAGCGGCGAGGTATCGGCGTCCCAGACCACATGGTCGATGTCCGGCAACGAGCGGGCGGCCTGTTGTGCCCAGTACAGATCGGTGTCGGCGGGGTCGCGACCAGGCCAGGTACTGGCCACTACCCGGGCCGGTGAGCGGTCCGCCAGGAAACAGATGGAGGTGGAATCCAGGCCGCCTGACAGGTCGCAGCTGACCACGCCACCCTGCCGGGTACGGGCGCCGACCGCCGCGGCCAGGGCTTCGCGGACGAGAGGGGCGCCATCGGCGAGCGTGCGTGCCGGTTCTGGCGGTGTCCACCAGCGCGAGTGGCGTACGGTCCGGCCGTTGGGCGAGACGATCAGCGCGTCCTGGGGGGACACGGCGGTGATGCCTCGCCACATGGGTGCCCCGGCGAGTGGATGGGGAACCGGCCACAGCAGCCGGACGGCCAGTTGCTCCTCGTCCGGGTCGGTGCCGAGCGCGGCGGCGAGTACGTCGGCGCGGGTGGCAGCCACCTGTGTTCCGTCAACGGGGGCATGGAAGACCAGCCGGAGCCCACAGGCGGTGCCCTGCACCCTGAGCCGCCCGTCGAGCGCGGCGACGAGATGGAAGCTCCCTGGAAGGGAGCGGGCCAGTGCGTCGAGTTCGGCGAGATCACGTAGCCGCCCGGCTCGGCGCTCGAGCTCTACGGCGTCGATCGGACAGCAGCCGATGATCGCGAGGACCGTGTGGCCGGCGCGCGCGGTGACGATCTCCTCATCGTGCCACTGCCCCACCAGCCAGGGCCGGCCCGAAGCGTGCTGCAGGATTCGCGTTCCGGGGCGGGCGAAGGAGCGGGCCACGGCGGCCGCGTCCTCCCGGTCGGTGAAGACCGTGAAGTGCGCGTCGCCGGGGCCCGTCCCCGCACTCTCGTGCAGTTCAGTCATGACGTCGGGTCAGGAACCGTCGCCCGTCAGTTCTTGCTCAGGATGAGACGGTCGTTGCCGGAGCGCTGCAAGAGCCCGGTCTTCTTCCGGAACGTCCCGAGCCGGACCAGCGTCGGCGCCTCGTAAGCCTTCTTCATGACTTCTCCTCACGTATCACGACCGCCCCTCCTGGCCGGCCGGGAACCGGAGGCCGGTTCACTGCCGTCCCGTCCAGGCCCATCGGGAGCCGGAACAAGGAAGCGGGTGTACGCAATAGCTACGTGCACAGGTGGATGCCGAAGCAAGGTCGCTAGAGAAAATGGGATCATATGTAAAGTTCGAAAGTGGCCAGAGAGCTGCACTGCGGCTCACGAGGTTCGTCAGAAACCAAACATGCGGCGAGCGGGATGCGCGCAAGGACGGAAAACCGTTTCGACCTGCGCATCGAGAAGCACACGGTGAGTGTGGCGAGGAGGTCGCGCCAACCGGAACCGACCGGAGCCGCCGGGGCGCACTCCGACCTCGCCGCCGTGCTCCCTTCCCCGCTTCTTCCGCCTGAATGGCTCGATGCTGCCGCCGCGTATCGAGGTCACTCCCGGAAGATCGCTGTTACACCACTCGGCAGGACACCATCGCCGTTTCGCGAACGGCTCACCCTTTCCGCCTCCTGTGTCGTACGGCGTTGACCTGTGGCAAACGGGCTTGGAAACAGATTTTTAGGGTGGACAAATGACCACCGCTGATCTTGATGCGTTGTGCGTTGATGTGAGCCGCACCCTGGAACGCGCCGGCTTCGACATAGCGCCCAGCAGCACGGGCACCGTCGGCGGACTGCGCATCCAGCCCGCCCGCGACGACGTCCTGGTCACCTGGAACCCCGATGCCGAACTCCACGCCGCCACCCGGCACCTTCACAGCAGGGACCCCGGCGCCGACGACGACCGCGGCATCCGCAAAGCCCTCGCCACCGCCCTGGTCGCCACCCTCACCCAGGCCGGATTCACCGCCGCCGCCGACGAAGACAGCGGAGCCATCCACATCCCCGCCGCAGCCTAATGAGCCTGGGTCGTGAGTGAGACTCGATGAGTGGCCGCCAGCGGTGAGTACTGCCCTCACCGGAGCCGTTCGAGCTCTGCTGTCAGACCGTGCCCCTGCTGGTCGGCCGGGAGGCCGGACTGCTCATTAGACGGCTCGCGGCCGGCTACCAGGTCTACGCGGTCAACCCCCGGCAGGCGGCCAGGTTCAAGGAGCGATACGGCACCTCCGGCGCGAAGAGCGACGCACACGCGCTGGCCGACATGGCCGGGCCCTCGGTGCGCTCATGCGGCAAGTTCATGTGGCATTGCCCGACATCACCGAGTCGGCATCCCAGCCGGCAGAGGCAGCTATAGAGGGTGTCGACCGGGGCGCCGACCGCGACGGGAACCAAGGAAGGAGAAGCCGTCGCGGGTAAGCATCGCACCAGGCCGGCCCGTCCGACACCAAGATGCCGGCCGACACGCCAACCGAGGTGCCGCGACCATCGACGAGGCAGACAGCGACACACCGCAGCGGCAGTCGACTCAGCAGGCTCGCAGGGCAACACCGATGGCCTTGGACCTTGGGGCCCGACGGAGTCTTGCTATCCGACTCTCGGTTGCCTGCCATGCGTCGCCGGGTGTCCTTCGTGCATGTGCGTGGAACCCGGTCCGCGCACCCAACAAGAGTGCGCGGACCGTCCCCTCCTGTTGCCACCCTGCTCGTGCCGTCGCCGACGGCACGGCAGCGTGAGACCTCGGGGCAGGCCCCAGGGTTAGCGGTATGTGTAGAACTTGGTGTGGTCGAGCATGTCCTGCGGCGTGACGTCGTTCCACGGTTTCATCGTGTCGCGTAACCCGATGACGTTGCGCGGGGCGGTGGCCGGAAGGTATCCGGAGGTCGGGTGCAGCCTTTGCCAGTCGGCCCACAGTTTGTCGATGAAGCAGTGGTGAAGCCAGAAGACCGGATCGTTCGGCGAGGCTCCGGTGGTCATCTGACCGCCGACCCAAACGTGCACCCGGTTGTGGAGGTTCGGGCCCCGCCATCCTTCGACGTGGTTGCGGAAGCTGTTGGACCTGCTGTTCCACGGGGCGGCGTCGTAGGTGGGCATGGCCAGTACGGCGTCAACTTCGGCCCTGGTGGGCAGTTCCCCGACGCCGGCCCCCAGTGCTCGCCGCAGAAACGTCCTGCCGTCGACGCGTATGTTCAGGGGCCAGTTTCCGCTGGTGAAGGCGAAGGGGCCGGAGGTGACCCGGCCGTCTCCGGTGCGGCCGTCGCCGCCGAGGAAGTTGTCCGCCCACAGGGAGCTGGCGGGTGTGCGGTCGACGGTCCAGTCCCAGTAGGGAAGGGTGAGGGAGGGGTTGATGCTCTGCAGTGCCTGCTCGAACTGCAGCAGGAACCGGCGGTGCCAGGGGAGGAACGACGGTGAGCGGTGTCCTGTTCGTTCGCCGTCGTCGGTGTCGCTCATGATGAAGGCGTTGTGCGTGGTGATGAATTCGTCGTAGCGGCCCTGACGCTTCAGCTCGAGGAGGGCGTCGACGAAGTCCCGGCGTTCGGTGGCGGTCAGATCTGCCTGGTTCTTACGGTCTGCCATGCGATGATCCTTTGCTGGGAGGCTCGTACGCGCTGTCAGACGGTGACCGGCACCAGCGTGGCGCCATGTAATTCCCTCGCTGCGGCGCGGGCGGCATCACGCGGCGTGTGGTGCGTTTCGTAGTGGTTAATGACGCTGATCCAGGTGCCGTCGGCGTTCTGCATGATGTGCAGATCGTCGTCGTCCACGCGGACGACGAACCCCATCGATGCCTGACCATCCTCGGGAGGCCGCGTGCCCCCGTGGGAGCCATGGGCGGCGTGGGTACCGTGACCCTCGTCGGCCGGCCAGCCCTCTATATGCCGGCCCAGATAGATCTCGTTGAAAGACTCCGGCACCTGTGCAGCGCTCGCTGCGAGTGGATGGCTGGCATCGGTCCGCGGCCCATGGGGTGTGCCGGAGCGTGCTGCGTTCGCTGTAGCGACGGCGGCCGGGCCGGCGAGCGCGGCTCCGGCAAGCACCACCATCGACCCTCGAACAACGTCGCGGCGGGTGAGACCTTGCACGTCTCTCTCCTCTCGTCCGTTGAGTGCAGGCGGCGAACACGCACGGCAGGAACGTTTCGCCACGAGAGGGCGTGGCCGTCCTCTACCGCCACATGCTGGCAGCGGCGCTCGAACTTGGGAGAGGCGCGAGAATAGCGTGGTCAAGAACGAGACAAGATTGGGTGGAAAGTTCACCGTTCAAAAAACGAAGATCTTCCGGCGCCGCCCCTGAGCCGCTCGGATCGGGTAGAAATGCGGCTGTCACATCGCTTGCATGCGGAAATCTTGCAGCTGTCACTCTCCGCCCGGTGCCGAGTCGGTCGGGACAACTTGACGGGATTGCACAGCTAGCGGTGCACCGGCGGGGTAAAAGCATGGGCTTGCCCGCCGACCTGAAGCGGTACTGAGGTTCCCGACTTGTACTGGCCGTGGCGGATCGCGGTCGGGTTGGCCGCTCGTATCGTTTCCGTAGGACGCCGGGTTGGATGGCTCGTGAGGTTCCTGCCGCCCCTCGGGGCTGGCTCGCTCGGGGCGTGCCGCCGACCCGGCGTCCGGCCACGGTCCGACTCAACAGAGGCGTGTCCCGGCAGCGGTTCCGGAAGTCGGCGTGTCGGCCGTGGACGCCCTGTCGTCCGTCTGTGAGGAACGAACTCTCGTCATGCTGCTCGGTGTTGACCCGCACAAGTCCACTCACACCGCTACCGCCGTCGACCCTGCCTCGAATCAGCAGGCGGGCTCGCTGAGGATCGAGGCGAACCTGGCGGAGTACCGGCGTCTCCTGACCTGGTGCCGCCGCTGGCCGCAGCGCAGGTGGGTGGTGGAGAACGCCAATGGGCTCGGCCGCCACCTGGCCCAGTGCTCGTCGCCCGCGGCGAGAGCGTCATCGATGTACCCGCCTCGGCGACCAGCCGAGTCCGTCAACTCACCCGTGGCGGTGGCCGCAAGAACGACCGGATCGACGCTGCCGCCGCGGCCACGGCCTACATCCACGGAGACGGGCGCGAGATGAACGTGGACCACCACACCACGGCCCTGGCCCTGCTCGACGAACGACGCGTCAACCCTCGCCCAGGCCCGGGTCCGCACCGTCAACCATACTGCGTGATCTGCTGCCCGGCGGGGCTCCGCCTCAGCTGTCGGCGGACCGGGCCGCCGCGCTACTGCGCACGGTCCGCCCCGCCGGCGACGCCGAAAAGGTCCGCAAGGACTTGCCCGCGAGCTGGTCACTGAGATCCGCGCGCTGGACAAGCGACTGGCCGAGAACGCCACCCGCATGGAAGAACTCGTCGGGGCCTCGGGCAGCACGCTGATGAACACGTCCGGCGTCGGGCCGACGCTGGCGGCACGGCTCGTCGGCCGCGTTGGACGCGCCAGCCGCTTCGCCACCGCTGCGCAGCCTTGAGAAGCGTCGCTACGCGCCGAGTGGCCTGATGAGTACCTGGTAGAGGGGCGAGTCGTCCCAAGGGCGGCTATGGCCGACGAGGCTGTACCCGAGGTTCTTGTAGAGGGTGAGTGCGGGCTCGGCTTCGGGGCGCACGGCCAGCGTGACGCGCTCAGTCTGCAGGCCGTCGAGGAGCTTGGCGTGCATTTGCGTGGCCAGCCCGTGACGTCGTTGGGCGGGTAGGACGGCGAGCTCCATGATGACGAAGGTCCGATGTCCATCTTCGCGCGTGAAGGCTTCGGCGGGTTTGGTGTCCACAAAGCCTTCCCACCAACTGGTCTCGGACTGCAGCTCGTAGCCGTAAGTGAATCCGACGTTGAGACCGTCCTGGTCAGCCGCGGTGATGCGGAATCCTGGCGTGCGGCGCTCACGGTCGAAGCGTTCGAGGAAGTCCGCCACATCACGGGGGCCTTCGCCGTACGGGGGTTCGGCGAACACCGTCTCGTAGACGGGCAGAATCCTGCCGAGAAGGCGCTCTGCGCCTTCGGGGCCGGTGGCTTCCATGACCTGCGTGCCGCTGCTGGTTTCCACGCGGTTCCTACTCCTTCGGCGGCAAAGCGAGGGGATGGAAGGCGGCGAGAGCCGTGCGAGCTTCTGCGAGAGTCTCGCGAGCTCGGCCGGACGATACCTCCGTCAGGAGAGTTTCGCCCTGGACGATGTGGTGAGCCGCCTCGTGGGGCTCACCGGCGTCGACGAGGGCACGCGCGAGGTAGCCGCGGCCCACTCGTTGCGGGCATAGGTGGCCTCCTGCCGCTCCAGCGAGCGGCGTAGCCACGTCACGGCGGCACGGTGGTGGCCTGCTCGGGCGAAGAGTTCGGCCTGGGCATTAGCGATCTCGGCCGGCCCGTGGAACAGAGTCCAGTCCGGCGCCGGCCGGGAGCCCTGGTCCTGCTCGTACAGGCGGGCGGCGTTGGAGAGAGCCTGTCTGGCAGCGGTGTGATCGCCGAGCAATGCGAGGGCGCGGGCTTCGCGGGTGACCAGGATCGACAGCAGAGAGGGGGGGGTGCCCCATGGTTCAGCAAGGGAATGCGCGCGGCGCGCGTGGTCCAGGGCGCTGCGCGGCTCCTTCTGGCGGAGCGCAAGCAGGACTGCGAGGCGAGGACGACGACGGTGAGGGAGTCGTCGCGCAGTTCCTGGGCGCGTTCCATGGCCTTGCCCTAGTAGGCGCGGGCACTGACGTGCTCGCCTGCATCGAAGGCGAGCCACCCGACGTGTTCGGCTGTCTCTCCTGAGACAAGGCGGAGCTGACGACCGATGGTGTCGGGGTAGTCGGCGGTCGAGATCAGCCGCTCAATGCGGGAGAGGTGGGCGGCCGCCAGGGGACCAACGGTGGCTCCGCCGAATCGGTCGTCGAGACCATAGAGGGATGCCAGGCCGGCACGCAGGTCGGTGACGGTTTCGGTTCCTACACGGGGTATCGCCGCTGACGAAGTGCCGGCCGCGGCGAGAGCCGTGCCGAGAGCGGCTCCGCCGCTGGCGGAAAGAAAGGTGCGTCGGTCCACGGCGTCGTACGGTCCTTCAACAAGAGGTGGCGTGGGGGGCGGTACCGCATTTCGGCGAGCCTCGGGAATGTCGAAGCCGAGTTGTTCGAGCGGGATGCCGAGCATCGCTTCGAGGACGCGCTGACGAGGAGGGTGCGGCACGGCGGATTGGGCTTCCGCCACCGCCTGACCTGTCGGTCAGTGAGCTCGGGCGGCTCTCCGAGGCGACGTGCAACGGCTGCGTAGACCTTGACGAACACCTGGGCGTTCCTCCAGCCGAACTCGTCGACTAGGCAGTGTCCGGTCGATCATGAGCGGAGCCAGATGACGAGGGCTGCGGCGGTGACGGTGCCGAGGAAGACGTATCCGCGCTTGTCGTAACGA
>NZ_JBIAQG010000030.1:0-37095 GCF_042888805.1 Streptomyces sp. NPDC002730 | reverse complement strand
CGCCCGGTTACATTCCGAACCCGGAAGCTAAGCCTTTCAGCGCCGATGGTACTGCAGGGGGGACCCTGTGGGAGAGTAGGACGCCGCCGAACAATTTTTAGCCTCAGTTCCCGGACCTTGTCCGGGGACTGAGGCATTTTTGCGTTCAGGACCACTTCCTGGGAGAGCAGGATCGGTGAGGCGGCGACGGCGATCCTGGATGTGCTCGGACCGTCCGCAAGGGTGCATGGGCGGCAGGAACCGTGGCAGCAGGGAAACGGCCGGCCGGCTGTGGAGTGGATGGTTCTGAGCAGCCGGGTGTTCGGGGTATGATCTACCTCGTTGCCGCAGCGCAGCAGGCCCCAATAGCTCAGTCGGTAGAGCGTCTCCATGGTAAGGAGAAGGTCTACGGTTCGATTCCGTATTGGGGCTCGGCAAAGAAGAAGGCCCCCGCCAAGTGGCGGGGGCCTTCTTCGTGTTCAGGCTGTGTGGGGCTCCGGGATGCGCATCGCGAGGATGGCCATGTCGTCGGAGGCAGGTTCGGCCGCGAAGCGCTCCACCGCGCGCAGGACGCGGGTGGCGACCGCTCCCGCCGTCAGGCCGGTGCAGGTCGTGAGGACGTCGATCAGGCCGTCGTCGCCCAGCATGCGGGTGCCCTCGCGGCGTTCGGTGACGCCGTCTGTGACACAGAGCAGGACGTCGCCGGGGTCGAGGGTCACCATCTGCTCGTACAGCTCCAGGTCGTCCATGACGCCGAGGAGGGGCTGCGGCTCCGCTGCCGGTTCCACGCTGCCGTCCTGACGCAGACGCAGCGGCAGCGGGTGGCCGGCGCAGACGACCTTGAGGACCGCGCTGCCGTCCTCCTGGGGCCACAACTCCCCGTACAGGAGCGTGAGGAAGCGGCTGCGGGCGCCTTCGTCGAGGATCGCCGCGTTCAGTCGTTCGAGGACCGCGGGTCCGCCGAAGCCCTCGCGGGCGAGCAGGCGCAGTGCATGGCGGGCGAGGCCCGTCACAGCCGCGGCTTCCGGTCCCGTACCGCAGACGTCGCCGATGGCGAAGCCGTACGCGCCGTCACGGATGGGGAAGAGGTCGTAGAAGTCGCCGCCGACCTCGTTGCCTTCGCCGGCCGCGCGGTAGATGACCTCGACCTCGACGCCGGGGATCTGGGGCAGCCCCGGCGGTAGCAGGCTGCGCTGCAGGGACTGGCTGATGGCCATGCGCTCGGAGTACAGCCGGGCGTTGTCGAGGGCGAGGGCCGCTCGACGGGAGAGGTCCTCGGCGAGTTCCAGGATCTCCTGGCGGAAGTGGTCGTCGGAGGGCTTGCCGAGGGTCAGCATGCCGATGACGCGGTTGCGGGCGACGAGCGGCAGGACGACCGTCTCGCCGCCGACGGCGGCGGCCGTGGCGAGTGTGGTGCCGATGCCGGAGGAGACCGGTGGGGTGGAGCCCAGGCCGAGTTCGCGCTTGGAGGCGCGCAGGGCCGCCTGTTGGGCGGCGTCGGCCGGAGCGGTCCAGACGCGGGCTCCTGGAGTGGGGACCGGGTCGGGCGGGTCGATCTTGGAGAGGAGGGCCTTGAGGCCGTCGATGCGGTCCTCGTCCTCGTGGAGTACGTAGCTGAGATACGGCTCCGAAGCCTGGTCGGCGATCGTGTAGACGGCGCACCAGGTGGCGAGGGTGGGGACCGTCATCTGGGCCATCAGCGCCAGGGTTTGGTCGCGGTCGAGTGTTCCGGCGAGCAGGTCCGAAGCCTCGACAAGGAAGGAGAGCGAGCCGCGGCGCAGGCGTTCCAGCTCGCCCAGGCGGGCCGATTCGACGGCCAGGGCGATGCGGTCGGCCGCGAACTGGAGGCGCAGGGCCTCCTCGTTGGAGTAGCGGCCCGCGGATTCGGCGGCGACGCCGAGGGAGCCGGTGAGGCGGCCCTCGACCTTCAGCGGGACGGTGACGACCGAGCGCATCCCGGTGGAGTTGAGCAGCGGGACGGCGCCGGGGACGGCGGTGAGGTCCTCGTGGACGGCGGGCATTCTGGCTGAGCCGTAGCGGCCGGTGCCGGCTTCGACCGGGACACGGGCGAAGCGCTGGCGAGCCGAGGGGAGGCCGGTGGTGGCGCGTACTTCCAGCTCGGTCTCGTCGTCGGTGGCCAGCAGCAGAAAGGCGGCGTCGCCGTCGAGCATGTCGCGGGCGCGCTCGACGGTGCGCTGGAGGAGGCCGTCGAGATCATCGGGGGCGGGAGAGCCGATGAAGACCTCGAAGGGGTCGGTGGCGTGGCTCTCGCTGCCCGTTTCGGTGACGGGGGCGCGCTGCGGGGTCTGGATGACGGCGCGTTCGTCGTCGCGTACGAGAAGGCAGACCGTGGAGGGCTCGCCGTTGGTGTCCCGTACCCGAAGGTGGGAGGCGTAGACGGGGACGACGCGGCCGTCGGTGCCGCGGATGCCGTAACTGCCTTCCCAGCGGGAGAGTTGGAGCGCCTCGACGATGCCGGTGCCGATGCCGGGGGTGTGCGGCCAGGCGGCGAAGTCGGTCAGCGGCTTGCCGATGACCTGCTCGGCGGCGTACCCGAAGAGGTGCTGGGCGTCCTCGTTCCAGACGGAGATCGAACCGCTGCGGTCGATCTGGGTGACGGCGACGCGTACGCGTTCGTCTGCCACCGGGAGCAGGGCGGTGGGCATGACCGGGCCGGCGGAGCGGGTGCCCACCGGGCGCTGGGGGAGGTCGAGTTGGAACCACACCTGTTTGTAGGTGGGGGTGTACTCGACGCCCCAGCGGGAGGCGAGGGCGGCGCACAGGAGGAGTCCCCGGCCGTTCTCGCGGTCGGGGCTGCCAAGTGACAGACCGGTGCCCTGGATCGGGATTTCGCGTTCGGGATAGCGGTCGGCGACTTCGACCCGTACGCCGTCCTCCGTACGTAGACAGAGAACGTCGGCCGAGGTGCCTGCGTGCACGACGGCATTGGTGACGAGCTCGCTGGTGAGGACGACCGCATCATCGACGACGTCGGCATACCCCCACCCCTGGAGGGTGTCGCGCACAAAGGCGCGGGCGGTCGCAACGGACCGTCCCACAGGGTCGAAGCTGGCAGCCGCCCGCGCGGTGATCACAGAACTCCTCGTACGCGTCTCGACGCCCGGCTCTGCCATGATCGGCCTGCCCCTCCCGGTGCCCGGTGGTAGTCCTTACGCCACCCCGCCCCCGCCGGGCGGACCGGAGCGGGTGGACAGCCGGATGCCAGGTTACTTACCTTCGCTGTCCGAGCGGATGCCGGTTACCGCTGTTTCCGCCCACCGAGGGCGGGGACGCTATGCGAAGCTGCCGAACTGTTATGGCCTGGTTCGGCCATGGTGAAACACTGGGCAGGCTTCCTGAGACAGCCCGGGCAGTACGGTCAACCCCTGCGGGAGGGACACGGTGGAGTCTGGCGTGGCGGCGCGTGGCAAAAACACGCGCGCGAAAGGCGGACGGGCCCGGAACAATGGGACAACCGAGGTGGACGCGGCAGCCCTGAACAGGCTGCTGGCGGCTTTGGTGTCGATGCGGGACGGGAACTTCCGTAGGCGCCTGACCGTGTCCGGCGACGGCGTTATGTCCGAAATCGCGGCCGTATTCAACGAGGTCGCCGACCGTAATCTCCACCTCACGGGTGAGCTCGCGCGTGTACGCAGGATGGTCGGGCGCGAGGGGAAGCTGACCGAGCGGCTGGAGACGGGAGCCTGTGAGGGCTCCTGGGCGGCCGCGATCGACGCCTCCAACGCCCTGGTGGACGATCTGGCGCGGCCGGTGTCCGAGGTGGGACGGGTGCTCTCGGCGGTCGCTGAGGGCGACCTGGAGCAGCGTATGGAGCTGCGCTCGCACGCCGTGGACAGGGCGGACGGGTCCGACGGGTCCCTACGGCCGCTGCGCGGTGAGTTCCTGAAGGTCGCGCGGACCGTCAACAACCTGGTCGACCAGTTGTCGGCGTTCACCGACGAGGTGACGCGGGTGGCGCTGGAGGTCGGTACCGAGGGCAAACTCGGCGGCCAGGCCCAGGTGCGCGGAATGTCCGGTTCGTGGAAGGATCTCACGGATTCGGTCAACACCATGGCGTACCGGTTGACCGCACAGGTGCGTGACATTGCTCTCGTCACCACGGCGGTAGCCAAGGGCGATCTGTCGCGCAAGGTCACCGTCCATGTGGCCGGCGAGATGCTTCAGCTGAAGAACACCGTCAACACGATGGTCGACCAGCTGTCCTCTTTCTCCTCCGAGGTGACCCGGGTCGCCCGGGAGGTCGGCACGGAGGGCGAGCTCGGTGGCCAGGCGGCGGTGCCCGGTGTGGCAGGCGTGTGGAAAGACCTCACCGATTCGGTGAACACCATGGCCGGAAACCTCACCTCCCAGGTGCGCGGTATCGCCGAGGTGACCACGGCGGTCGCCAACGGCGACCTGTCGCAGAAGGTCACGGTCAGCGCGCGCGGTGAGGTGGCTCAACTCGCCGAGACGATCAACCAGATGACCGAGACGCTGCGTACGTTCGCGGACGAGGTCACCCGGGTGGCGAGCGAGGTCGGGGCCGAGGGTCTGCTCGGCGGGCAGGCGCAGGTGCCGGGCGCCGCCGGGACCTGGAAGGACCTGACCGACTCGGTGAACACCGTCTTCCGCAATCTGACCACTCAGGTGCGGGACATCGCGCAGGTGACGACGGCGGTGGCGAACGGTGATCTGTCGCAGAAGGTCACGGTCGATGTCGCGGGCGAGATGCTCGAGCTGAAGAACACCGTCAACACGATGGTGGACCAGCTGCAGTCCTTCGGCTCCCAGGTGACGCGGGTGGCCCGGGAGGTCGGCGTCGAGGGCCGGCTGGGCGGGCAGGCCGAGGTGCCGGGTGCGGCGGGGACGTGGAAGGACCTGACCGACTCGGTGAACACCGCGTTCCGCAACCTCACCGGCCAGGTGCGGGACATTGCGCAGGTGACGACGGCGGTCGCCAATGGTGATCTGTCGCAGAAGGTCACGGTCGATGTCGCGGGCGAGATGCTCGAGCTGAAGAACACCGTCAACACGATGGTGGCGCAGCTGTCCTCGTTCGCCGATCAGGTCACGCGGATGGCGCGGGACGTGGGTACGGAGGGCCGCCTCGGCGGCCAGGCGCGCGTCGACGGCGTCAGTGGTACGTGGAAGGAACTCACCGACTCCGTCAACTTCATGGCGGGGAACCTGACTTCGCAGGTGCGGCAGATCGCCCAGGTGACGACCGCCGTGGCCCGCGGTGATCTGTCGCAGAAGATCGACGTGGATGCGCGCGGCGAGATCCTGGAGCTGAAGAACACCATCAACACGATGGTCGACCAGCTCTCCGCGTTCGCCGAGCAGGTGACCCGGGTGGCCCGTGAAGTGGGCACGGACGGCCGACTCGGCGGCCAGGCGCAGGTGCCTGGCGTCGCCGGTGTGTGGCGCGATCTGACCGACTCCGTGAACGGTATGGCCGAGAACCTCACCGGCCAGGTCCGTAATATCGCGCAGGTCGCCACCGCCGTGGCCCGCGGTGATCTGTCGCAGAAGATCGACGTGGATGCGCGCGGCGAGATCCTGGAGCTGAAGAACACCCTCAACACCATGGTGGACCAGCTCTCGAACTTCGCGGAGCAGGTGACCCGGGTGGCCCGCGAGGTGGGCACCGAGGGCATCCTCGGCGGCCAGGCCGAGGTGCAGGGTGTCTCCGGCACCTGGAAGGACCTCACGCAGTCCGTCAACTTCATGGCCAACAACCTGACTTCGCAGGTGCGCAATATCGCCGAGGTGACCACCGCGGTGGCCAAGGGCGACCTGTCGAAGAAGATCACCGTCGATGCCAAGGGTGAGATCCTCGAGCTGGTGACGACGGTCAATACGATGGTCGACCAGCTGCTGGACTTCGCCGACGAGGTGACCAGGGTCGCCCGTGAGGTGGGTACGGAAGGTGTGCTGGGCGGTCAGGCGCGGGTGCGAGGTGTCACCGGCATCTGGAAGGACCTCAGCGACAACGTCAACCTGATGGCCAACAACCTGACCAATCAGGTGCGGAACATCTCGCGGGTCTCCGCGGCGGTCGCCAACGGTGATCTGACGAAGAAGGTGACGGTCGAGGCGAGCGGCGAGGTCGCCGAGCTGGCCGACACCGTCAACACCATGGTGACGACGCTGTCGTCGTTCGCCGACGAGGTGACCCGGGTGGCCCGCGAGGTGGGCACCGAGGGCGAACTGGGCGGCCAGGCTCATGTGCCGGGCGTCTCCGGAACCTGGAGGGACCTCACCGAGTCCGTGAACTCGATGGCGTCCAATCTGACCGGCCAGGTGCGGCAGATCGCCACGGTCACCACCGCCATCGCCAAGGGCGACCTCACCAGGAAGATCGACATCGATGCGCGGGGCGAGATCCTCGAGCTGAAGACCACCATCAACACCATGGTCGACCAGCTGTCCTCGTTCGCCGAGGAGGTCACCCGGGTGGCCCGTGAGGTGGGTACGGACGGGCAGCTCGGCGGTCAGGCGCGGGTGCGGGACGTCGACGGCACCTGGCGCGACCTCACCGAATCGGTGAACGAGATGGCCGGGAACCTCACCCGCCAGGTGCGTGCGATCGCGGCCGTCGCGACCGCGGTGACCCGCGGTGATCTGAACCTCAAGATCGATGTGGACGCGGCGGGCGAGATCCAGGTTCTGCAGGACAACATCAACACGATGATCGCGAACCTCCGCGACACCACCCTCGCCAATGAGGAACAGGACTGGCTCAAGGGCAACCTGGCCCGTATCTCGGGTCTGATGCAGGGCAGGCGCGACCTGGACGACGTGGCTTCGCTGATCATGAGCGAGCTCACGCCGGTCGTCTCGGCGCAGCACGGCGCGTTCTTCCTGGCGATGGCGACGGGCAGCGGCGCGGATGTGTCGGCCGCGGGGGAGATGTCGTACGAGCTGTGCATGCGCGGCAGCTACGGCTACTCCGCGGGTCTGATGCCGACGTCGTTCCGTCCGGGCGAGACCCTCATCGGCACTGCCGCCGAGGAGAAGCGGACCATCCAGGTCAATGTGCCGCCGGGCTATCTGAGGATCTCCTCGGGGCTCGGTGAGGCCTCGCCGGCGTATGTGATCGTGCTGCCGGTGCTGTTCGAGGGGAAGGTCCTCGGTGTGATCGAGCTGGCGTCGTTCCAGCCCTTCACGCAGATCCAGCGGGACTTCCTGAATCAGATCGCCGAGATGATCGCGACGAGCGTCAACACCATCAGCGTCAATACGAAGACCGAGGTACTGCTCAAGCAGTCGCAGGAGCTGACCGAGCAGCTGCGTGAGCGCTCCGCGGAGCTGGAGAACCGGCAGAAGGCACTGCAGGCCTCCAATGCCGAGCTGGAGGAGAAGGCCGAGCTGCTGGCGCAGCAGAACCGTGACATCGAGGTGAAGAACACCGAGATCGAAGAGGCCAGGCAGGTGCTGGAGGAGCGCGCCGAGCAGCTCGCGGTCTCGATGCGCTACAAGTCGGAGTTCCTGGCGAACATGTCGCACGAGCTGCGTACGCCGCTCAACTCCCTTCTGATCCTTGCCAAGTTGCTCGCGGACAACGCCGAGGGCAACCTCTCGCCGAAGCAGGTGGAGTTCGCCGAGACGATCCATGGCGCGGGTTCCGATCTGCTGCAGCTGATCAACGACATCCTCGATCTGTCGAAGGTCGAGGCGGGCAAGATGGACGTCAGCCCGACCCGTATCGCACTGGTGCAGCTTGTCGACTATGTGGAGGCGACGTTCCGGCCGTTGACCGCGGAGAAGGGTCTCGACTTCTCCGTACGGGTGTCGCCGGAGCTGCCCGCGACGCTGCACACCGACGAGCAGCGGCTGCTGCAGGTGCTGCGCAACCTCCTGTCCAACGCGGTGAAGTTCACCGACAGTGGCGCGGTGGAGCTGGTGATCCGGCCGGCGAGCGCGGATGTGCCGCAGTCGATCCGCGAACAGCTGCTGGAGGCCGGTTCGCTGCGGGACGCGGACGGCGATCTGATCGCTTTCTCGGTCACCGACACCGGTATCGGGATCGCGGCCGGCAAGATGCGCGTGATCTTCGAAGCGTTCAAGCAGGCCGACGGCACAACGAGCCGTAAGTACGGCGGCACGGGCCTGGGTCTGTCGATCAGCCGGGAGATCGCGCGGCTGCTCGGCGGCGAGATCCATGCGGCGAGCGAACCGGGCCGCGGCTCGACGTTCACCCTTTATCTGCCTCTTCACCCGAGCGAACTGCCGCCCCAGGGTTACCCGCAGCTCGCCCCCGGCGCCGTCGCCCCGCAGGGCGGCGCCGACGACGGTGTGGAGGACTTGGGCCGGCAGGCGCAGCCGGCCGCGTCCGCCGACGTCCATGCCGGCCCGGCGGCGCTGTTCCGGCGCCGCCGCAAGGCGCTGGGCGCCGTGGACCAGCGGTCGGCGCTGCCCGGCCAGCCGGGCGGGCCCGCGGCGGGTCAGGAGCAGTGGGCGGCGAACGGCAGCCAGGAGACTCCGGATCCGCGGCGGACCTTCACCTTCGACGGCGAGAAGGTGCTGATCGTCGATGACGACATCCGCAATGTCTTCGCGCTCACCAGCGTGCTGGAGCAGCACGGGCTGTCGGTGCTGTACGCGGAGAACGGCCGCGAGGGCATCGAAGTGCTGGAGCAGCATGACGATGTGACGGTCGTACTGATGGACATCATGATGCCGGAGATGGATGGGTATGCGACGACGACGGCGATCCGCAGGATGCCGCAGTTCGCCGGTCTGCCGATCATCGCGCTCACCGCGAAGGCGATGAAGGGCGACCGGGAGAAGGCCATCGAGTCGGGCGCTTCCGACTATGTCACCAAGCCGGTGGATCCCGACCATTTGCTCTCGGTGATGGAGCAGTGGATGCGCGGGGAGTGATCGATGACCGCACGATTCCCGGCGAGTTGCTGACTGACTGTGGCCGAAGGCGTGTGAGACGGCGGTATTCGGGGAACCTTCTGGTCTCCCGCTACGTTTCTGCTACGTGCACAGTGACATCGCGGTGACAGGGTGTGGCGACAGGCGGGGTGCGGCTACCATGACCGGCACAAGGACGGGCGACGCAAGGGAGTCGTCCCCTGGGGCGGCGCCCGGTGCACATCCGGGGCGAGGAGGGCGGGCCATGGTGCAGAAGGCCAAGATCCTCCTGGTCGATGACCGGCCGGAGAATCTGCTGGCGCTGGAGGCCATCCTCTCTGCGCTCGATCAGACACTGGTGCGGGCATCGTCAGGGGAGGAAGCGCTCAAAGCGCTGCTGACGGACGACTTCGCGGTCATTCTGCTGGATGTCCAGATGCCGGGCATGGACGGATTCGAGACGGCCGCGCACATCAAGCGGCGCGAGCGGACCCGGGACATCCCGATCATCTTTCTCACCGCGATCAACCACGGCCCGCACCACACCTTCCGGGGTTATGCCGCGGGCGCGGTCGACTACATCTCCAAGCCGTTCGACCCGTGGGTGCTGCGGGCGAAGGTCTCGGTCTTCGTCGAGCTCTATATGAAGAACTGCCAACTGCGTGAGCAGGCCGCGCTGCTGCGGCTGCAGCTGGAGGGCGGCGGCCAGGCGAGTCCCGGCGACACCAAGGAGCCGGCAGGCCTCCTCGCTGAGCTTTCCGCACGGCTTGCGGCAGTTGAGGAGCAGGCGGAAGCGCTGTCCAAGCAGCTCGACGACGACTCGGCGGACGCCGCGGCCGTCGCAACCGCGGCCCATCTCGAACGCAAACTGACTGGTCTGCGCCGGGCGCTGGACGCGCTGGAGCCCGGTACCGGCGGCGGTGCGCCGACACTCCCCTCGCAGAACTGAACGGCTGCCCCACGCTTGAGGGAGCGTCAGCTTCCCGCCTCCATCCGGGCGACACGAACGGGTGAAGCAGTAGGCACACGTGTCCCCTGCCGTCGACACCGGTAACCTCACCACCATGGCCTCACGTACGTCCGGCAAGGGTTCCCAGGGCGCGGCGGGCACCGCGAAGCCGCGCGCCGGCCGTACGACCGGCGCCGCGAAGAAGGCGGCGCCCGCCAAGAAGTCCGCCGCGAAGAAGAGCGCGCCCGCGAAGAAGGCGCCCGCCAAAAAGGCAGCCGCGAAGAAAGCGGCTGCGCCGAAGCCGGCACCGTCCCCCACGGGCGGCGTGTACCGGCTCGCGCGCGCTCTCTGGCTCGGCCTCGCACACGCGGTGGGGGCGATGTTCCGCGGCATAGGGCGCGGCGCGAAAGGACTCGACCCGGCGCACCGCAAGGACGGTCTGGCGCTGCTGCTCCTCGGTCTGGCGCTGATCGTCGCCGCCGGCACCTGGTCCAATCTGAGCGGTCCGGTCGGCGACCTCGTCGAGATGCTGGTGACCGGCGCCTTCGGCCGGCTCGATCTGCTCGTGCCGATACTGCTGACCGCCATCGCCGTGCGTCTGATCCTCTATCCCGAGAAGCCCGAGGCCAACGGCCGGATCGTCATCGGACTGTCCGCACTCGTCATCGGCGTCCTCGGCCAGGTCCATATCGCCTGCGGCTCACCGGGACGCGAGGACGGCACCGAGGCGATGCAGGACGCGGGCGGGCTGATCGGCTGGGCCGCCTCCAAGCCGCTGATCTTCACCATGGGCGAGGTACTGGCCGTACCGCTGCTCGTGCTGCTCACGCTCTTCGGTCTGCTCGTGGTCACTGCGACGCCCGTCAACGCCATTCCGCAGCGGTTGCGGCTGCTCGGCTCCAGGCTGGGTCTCGCCGAACCGCCGTACGACGCCGGGGCCGAGGCCACGGACGACGACGAGCGGTACGAGGACCGGTGGCGCGATGCCGTGCCCGCCCGTAGGCGCCGCTCGTCCGCGCGCCGGAGCGAGGAGTCGGCGGAGTTCGACGCGGATCACGCGGAGGAGGAGGCGTTTTCCAAGCGCCGGCGGCCGCGCAGGGCCTCTGTGCAGCCTGCCCTGAACCGTCCGATGGACGCCGTGGACGTGGCCGCGGCGGCGGCCGCGGCACTCGACGGGGCCGTACTGAACGGCATGCCGCCCTCGCCGCTCGTCGCCGATCTCACCCGGGACGTCACCGCCGAACGACAGCGGTCCGCCACCCCCGTACCGAACGCGCGCGAGCCCCAAGCGCCGGAGCCGAAGGAGCGCGAGCAGCGGGAACGCGGGCCGAAGTCGTCCGTTCCGGACCTGACCAAGCCCGCGCCCGACGAGTCCCACCCCCTGCCGCCGCGCGCCGAGCAGCTGCAGCTCGCCGGCGACATCACCTACGCGCTGCCCTCCCTCGACCTGCTGGAGCGGGGTGGCCCCGGCAAGACGCGCAGCGCCGCCAATGACGCGGTCGTCGCCTCGCTCAGCAATGTCTTCATGGAGTTCAAGGTCGACGCGGCCGTCACCGGCTTCACCCGCGGCCCGACGGTCACCCGGTACGAGGTGGAGCTGGGCCCGGCCGTGAAGGTCGAGCGGATCACCGCGCTCACCAAGAACATCGCGTACGCCGTCGCCAGCCCGGACGTACGGATCATCTCCCCGATCCCCGGCAAGTCCGCGGTCGGTATCGAGATCCCGAACTCCGACCGCGAAATGGTCAACCTCGGCGACGTACTGCGTCTCGCGGACGCCGCGGGGGACGAGCACCCGATGCTGGTCGCGCTCGGCAAGGACGTCGAGGGCGGCTATGTGATGGCCAACCTCGCGAAGATGCCGCACGTGCTGGTCGCGGGCGCGACCGGCTCCGGAAAGTCGTCCTGCATCAACTGCCTGATCACCTCGGTGATGGTGCGGGCGACGCCGGAGGACGTACGGATGGTGCTCGTCGACCCCAAGCGGGTCGAGCTCACCGCGTACGAGGGCATTCCGCACCTGATCACGCCGATCATCACCAACCCCAAGCGGGCCGCGGAGGCCCTGCAGTGGGTGGTGCGAGAGATGGATCTGCGCTACGACGACCTCGCGGCGTACGGCTACCGGCACATCGACGACTTCAACCAGGCCATCAGGAACGGCAAGGTCAAATCGCCGGAGGGCAGTGAGCGTGAGCTCACCCCGTATCCGTATCTGTTGGTGATCGTCGACGAGCTCGCGGATCTGATGATGGTCGCGCCGCGCGATGTCGAGGACGCCATCGTCCGTATCACCCAGCTGGCGCGCGCGGCCGGCATCCATCTGGTACTGGCGACCCAGCGGCCGTCGGTCGATGTCGTCACCGGTCTGATCAAGGCGAATGTGCCTTCGCGACTCGCCTTCGCGACCTCCTCGCTCGCCGACAGCCGGGTCATCCTGGACCAGCCGGGCGCGGAGAAGCTGATCGGCAAGGGCGACGGGCTCTTCCTCCCGATGGGTGCCAACAAGCCCACCCGAATGCAGGGCGCCTTCGTGACCGAGGACGAAGTCGCGGCGGTGGTGCAGCACTGCAAGGATCAGATGGCGCCGGTCTTCCGCGAGGACGTGGTGGTCGGGACGAAGCAGAAGAAGGAGATCGACGAGGACATCGGCGACGACCTCGATCTGCTCTGCCAGGCCGCCGAGCTGGTCGTATCCACCCAGTTCGGGTCGACCTCAATGCTTCAGCGGAAGCTGCGTGTCGGCTTCGCGAAGGCGGGCAGACTGATGGATCTAATGGAGTCACGGAACATCGTCGGGCCGAGCGAGGGCTCGAAGGCACGCGATGTTCTGGTGAAACCGGACGAACTGGATGGAGTGCTCGCCGTGATACGCGGGGAGTCTGACTCTTAGATTCTTAAGGGTCCGGAGAGCAACCGTTTCCCCCACTCGTACGTCAAGTTGGAGGGAGGGACAGACAGATGTCCCACCATCACGGATGTCCGGCCATTCTGATGGCGTACAAAGTCCCTCCGCCCGGTTGCCCCACCCTTTCGTACCACCCATAGACTGAACCTCCAGCAGGTGGTTACACGCTCGAAAGGCGCCCCCGTGTCCATCGGCAACTCCCCCGAAGACGACCGGCCTTCAATCGAAGACGACCGGCCTTCGACCGACGACGAACGGCCTTCGATCGGTCGAGCGCTCCAGCAGGCCCGCATCGACGCAGGTCTGACCGTTGACGAGGTCACGACCTCCACCCGGGTGCGTATTCCCATCGTGCACGGGATCGAAGAGGACGACTTCTCCCGCTGCGGCGGCGATGTCTACGCCCGCGGGCATATCCGCTCGCTGGCGCGTGCCGTCGGGCTCGACCCCGATCCGCTCGTCGCGCAGTACGACGCGGAGCACGGTGGACGGCCTGCGCCGACGCCTGCCGCGCCGCTCTTCGAGGCCGAGCGCATCCGCCCGGAACGGCGCCGCCCCAACTGGACCGCGGCCATGGTCGCCGCGATCGTCGCCGTGATCGGCTTTGTCGCCTTCACGCTCTTCAACGGCGCAGACAACGGCAGCAAGGGCAACCACGTCGCGGAGGGCCCGGCGCCCGAGCAGAAGCCCAGCCCGCCCCGGCCGTCCACGAGCAAGCCCGCCGACCCCAAGCCCGACCCCTCGGACAGCGCCATCGCGGCAGTGCCGAAGGACAAGGTGACGGTGAAGCTCTCCGTCCTGGACGACAAGAGCTGGATCTCCGCCAAGTCGCACAACGGCAAGCTGCTCTTCGACGGGACGCTGCTCAAGGGCGAGTCCAAGACCTTCCAGGACGACGAGCGGGTCGATCTCATCCTCGGGAACGCCGGGGCGATCGAGCTGTTCGTGAACGGCAAGAAGGTCGAGGACCAGTTCGAGACCGGTCAGGTCGAGCGGCTGTCGTACACGAAGGGCGACCCCGAGGTCGGCTAGCAGGCCGCTGCTGAAGGGCGCCCCGGAGGCGTGCGGAGGGCCGACAGCCCTCGGGGCCAGGGCGTGGGTCAGGACAAAGTAGTCTTGAGCCCATGCCCGAACGCCGTACCGTCGCCCTTGTCACTCTCGGCTGCGCCCGTAACGAGGTGGACTCGGAGGAGCTCGCAGGCCGCTTGGCAGCGGACGGCTGGGAGCTCGTCGAGGAAGCCTCCGACGCGGATGTCGCAGTCGTCAACACCTGCGGATTCGTCGAGGCCGCCAAAAAGGACTCCGTCGACGCCCTGCTGGAAGCCAACGATCTGAAGGACCACGGCAAGACCCAGGCCGTGGTCGCCGTCGGCTGCATGGCCGAGCGGTACGGCAAGGAGCTCGCCGAGGCGCTGCCAGAGGCGGACGGAGTGCTCGGCTTCGACGACTACGCCGATATCTCCGACCGACTGCAGACCATCCTCAATGGCGGGATCCACGCCTCCCACACCCCGCGCGACCGGCGGAAGCTGCTTCCGCTGAGCCCGGCCGAGCGGCAGGACGCCACCGATGTGGCGCTGCCCGGGCACGGTGAGGTCGCGCCGGCCCCGGAGGACCTTCCCGATGGTGTCGCTCCGGTGTCCGGGCCGCGTGCGCCGCTCCGGCGCCGCCTGGGCACCAGCCCCGTCGCCTCGGTGAAGCTTGCGTCCGGCTGCGACCGGCGCTGCTCCTTCTGCGCCATCCCGTCCTTCCGCGGCTCCTTCATCTCGCGCCGGCCCAGCGATGTGCTCGGCGAGACGCGCTGGCTGGCCGAGCAGGGCGTGAAGGAGATCATGCTGGTCTCGGAGAACAACACTTCGTACGGCAAGGACCTCGGCGACATCCGTCTGCTGGAGACCCTGCTTCCGGAGCTTTCCGAGGTGGACGGGATCGAGCGGGTGCGGGTCAGTTATCTGCAGCCCGCCGAGATGCGGCCCGGACTGATCGATGTCCTCACCTCGACGCCGAAGATCGCGCCGTACTTCGATCTCTCCTTCCAGCACTCGGCGCCGGGCGTGCTGCGCGCGATGCGGCGCTTCGGTGACACCGAGCGGTTCCTGGAGCTGCTGGAGACCGTCCGCGGCAAGGCTCCGCAGGCGGGTGTGCGGTCCAACTTCATCGTCGGCTTCCCCGGCGAGACCGAGGCGGATTTCGCCGAGCTGGAACGCTTCCTCACCGCGGCGCGGCTCGATGCCATCGGCGTCTTCGGCTACTCCGACGAGGACGGCACCGAAGCCGTCTCGTACGAGAACAAGCTCGACGCCGACGTCATCGCGGAGCGGCTCGAGCACCTCTCCCGGCTCGCGGAGGAGCTGACCGCCCAGCGCGCCGAGGAGCGGCTCGGCGAGAGCCTCGAAGTGCTGGTCGAGTCGGTGGACGGCGAGGACGGTGCGGTGGGCCGCGCTGCGCACCAGGCGCCGGAGACGGACGGTCAGGTGATCTTCACCACGAGTCGTGGGCTTGTCCCCGGCCGTATGGTCGAGGCGAAGGTCATGGGTACGGAAGGCGTCGACCTGGTGGCCGAGTGTCTTGATGAGGAGGCGGGCAGATGACCGGAGTGCCGGCATCCGCGGGCGGCACCGGTAGGCCGGCGCCCGGCGGCAAGCTGGGCGCTGCGGCCGTCAATCAGGCCAGCCTGTGGAACATCGCCAACATCCTCACCATGGTGCGGCTGGTGCTCGTGCCCGGCTTCGTCATGCTGATGCTGCAGGACGGCGGCTACGACCCGGCCTGGCGTGCCTGGGCGTGGGCGGCGTTCGCCGTCGCCATGATCACCGACATCTTCGACGGCCATCTGGCACGAACGTACAACCTGGTCACCGACTTCGGGAAGATCGCCGATCCGATCGCCGACAAGGCGATCATGGCCGCCGGGCTGATCTGCCTGTCGGCGCTCGGGGATCTGCCGTGGTGGGTGACCGGCGTCATTCTCTTCCGTGAGCTCGGGATCACGCTGATGCGGTTCTGGGTGATCCGGCACGGGATCATTCCGGCCAGCCGCGGCGGCAAGATGAAGACGCTCGCGCAGGGCACGGCGGTGGGGATGTACGTCCTCGCGCTGACCGGGCCGCTGGCCACCCTGCGCTTCTGGGTGATGGCGGTCGCCGTCCTGCTGACGGTGGTCACGGGCCTCGACTATGTGCGACAGGCGATTGTCCTGAGGCGCCGGGGGCTCGCCGCGGAGGGCGCGGCCGCAGGGGACGCGGCGGCGGAGGAAGCGCGGGACGCACGGTGAAGACGGCGGCTCGGGTGTTGGCTCTGCTCGAGGAGCGTGGCGAGACGCTGGCCGTCGCCGAGTCGCTGACCGGCGGCCTGGTGGCCGCCGAGCTCACCTCCGTACCGGGTGCCTCGAAGTCCTTCCGTGGCTCTGTCACGGCGTACGCAACCACTCTCAAGAGGGAAGTTCTGCGGGTCGACGGGGCCCTCCTGGCGGAGCGCGGCGCGGTGGATCCCGAGGTCGCACGGCAGATGGCGGCAGGGGTACGGGAGGTGCTGGGTGCCGGCTGGGGGATCGCGACCACGGGTGTGGCGGGGCCGGAACCACAGGACGGACAGCCCGTCGGGACGGTCTATGTGGCCGTTGCGGGGCCAAATGGCATGGCGAAAGTCGCCGCACTGCGGTTGAACGGTGACCGGGCGGAAATCCGTAGAGAGTGTGTACGGAGCGTGCTCGAGCTGCTCTCCGGCGAACTGCACGAAAATGCGCGGACACAGGATACGGAACAGAACGGGGGGACTTGATGTTTGCAGCCCTGAGTGAACACGACATCGCTCCCCGCACGGCCGCGGCACGAGGCGGTACGGTGGGGCGTGAAGGATGCGGCTACGCGGTCCGAGGAGGGAGCCACCGATGATTCTGCTCCGTCGCCTGCTGGGTGACGTGCTGCGTCGGCAGCGCCAGCGCCAGGGCCGTACTCTGCGCGAAGTCTCCTCGTCCGCCCGAGTATCGCTCGGCTATCTCTCCGAGGTGGAACGGGGGCAGAAGGAGGCTTCCTCCGAGCTGCTCTCCGCGATCTGCGACGCGCTTGACGTACGGATGTCCGAGCTCATGCGCGAAGTGAGCGACGAGCTGTCACTGGCCGAACTGGCCGAGTCGGCAGCGGCGAGCGAACCGGTGCCTGCGCCAGTACGCCCGATGCTCAATTCCGTCTCCGTGACGTCGGTGGCGGGTGTGCCGACGGAGCGGGTGACCATCAAGGCGCCTGCGGAGGCGGTCGACGTCGTCGCCGCCTGAAACCGTACGGCTTGGTTTACAGCTGGGCCCCGACTGGTACTCGAGTGCTGGTCGGGGCTTTCGCTTTCCCCGGATGCCCGTTTTTGGGTGTTTGTGTAATCGTGGATGGTGTCTGCGGAGCCAGTAGCTGTGTACCGAGTGGAGGACATGGATGTCTGTCGTGAAGAGCCCCCTGTCCGAGGTGGACCTCAAGACGGTCGGCAACGCGCTGCGTGGAGCGCTCGTGGACCTGCTGGATCTCTCGCTGGTGGCGAAGCAGGTCCACTGGAATGTGGTCGGCCCACGCTTCAGGTCTATCCATCTGCAGCTCGACGAGGTCGTGGCTACGGCGCGGCTGCACTCCGACACGGTGGCCGAGCGGGCGTCGGCGATCGGGGTGCCGCCGGACGGGCGGGCCGCGACGGTGGCGGCGCAGAGCGCGATCGGCGCGGTGCCTGAGGGATGGGTCAAGGACACGGACGCCGTACAGGTCCTGGTGGATGCGCTGGGCGCGGTGATCGGGCGGATGCGGGAGCGGATCGTGGCGACGGCGGATCCGGATCCGGTGACCCAGGACATTCTGATCGGGCTCACGGCGGACCTGGAGAAGCACGCGTGGATGTTCCAGGCGGAGAGCGCGTAGGCGTATGCGCCGTGGCCGGGCGGTCGGGCTCGGCCTCGACGGCCGCGCCGGGGTCGCGGCGGCAAACGCCCTCCAGGCACTGCGGACTTCGGCTTGTCGTCGCACTCTGGAGTGATGGGAAGTGAGGGGACCAGCGCTCCGCGCGCCGGATTGCCCACCCGTGCGCCCTCCCGCCGGGTGATCGCGCCGGTCTAGCGTGGGCCGGAGGAGGCAGCCATGGCAGTACGCGGGGTGGTCCTCGTGCCGGTGGTCGCTCTCGGGCTCGTGGTCGGCGGGCTGTGGTGGTGGGCCGTGCTGCGGCTGGTGCTCATACCGCAGCAGGCGGGGCTCGTCGAGGGTGCGATGGCGGCGGGCGGGTGGGGGCTGAGTCTGCTGCCGGTGCATGTGACGGCTTCCCGCGAGATCACCAGGGCATCGCCACGCCGCCGTTCGGACGGAGAATCTGGCCCGTCGTGAAGGACGATGCGTCGGACGCCAGATGAAGCACCGTATGGGCGATGTCCTGCGGCTCGCCGACTCGGCGCAGCGGGGACATCCGGACCATGGTCGCCTCGGCCTTGAGCTGGAGCGCCTCATCGTGGCGGTCGGTCATGGGAGTGCGGATCCAGCCGGGGGCGACGGCGTTGACGCGGATGGAGTGCGGCCCGAGCTCGGTCGCGAGGGTCTTGGTGAGCTGCACCACCGCCGCTTTGGCCACGCTGTAGCAGAGCAGACCGGCATTTGCGGCGTCGACGGCGCCCGAGGCCATGGTGACGATGGAGCCGTGGGTGCCCGCGGCGATCATGGCGCGGGCCGACTCCTGGCATGCGTACAGAATCCCTTTGAAGTTGACCGCGAGGACACGGTCGAGATCCTCGTCCCTCGTCTCCAGGACCGTGCTGCTGTGCATGATGCCGGCGACGGCCGCCATGACATCGAGCCGGTCCGCGCTCGCGATCGCGGCCCTGAGCCGGGCGCGGTCGGTGACGTCGAGAGTGTGGGTGTGCGCGGCCCCACCCGCGTCGGCGATCAGGGTCCGGGTCTCGTGGAGGCCCTTTTCGTCGAGGTCGGCGCAGTGGACGGTGGCTCCCGCCTCGGCGAGGAGGACGGCGGAGGCGCGGCCGATGCCGCTGGCCGCGCCGGTGACGAACGCGGTGCGGCCGGTGAGGTCGTACGCCTTGAGGGCCATGCGGGGAAGGTACGACCGGATCTGACGGATCGTCAACTGGTGGGTCCTGTTTGGCAGCGAGGGCACCAGTAGGTGGGGCGTTCGCGGCTGCCGTCCCCCTGGTCTGCCTTGCGGATGAGGGTGCCGCAGCGCAGACAGGGCATGCCCTCGCGCCCGTAGACATGGAGGCGGGGACCGGGGCGGCGGCCGCCGGTCGGGGCTGCCGTGTTCGCCGTGGTACGGCGGTCGAAGCTGTGCTTGTTCGCTTCCAGGAGGCGGTGAGCCGTGATCATGAGCCGCTCCGTGATACCGGCGGGGAGCTCGCCGACGGGCAGCCAGGGCGTCACGCGGGCAAGGAACGCGAGCTCCGACTTGTAGACATTGCCGATGCCGGCGAGATTGCGCTGGTCGAGCAGCGCCTCGCCGAGGGGCCGGGCCGGGTCGGCGAGCAGATTGGCGACGGCGATGTCCGCGTCCCAGTCCGGGCCCAGCAGGTCCGGGCCGAGATGTCCCACCGCCTGCTCCTCGTCGGCGGTGCGCAGCAGCTCCAGGACGGGGAGCCGGTAGCCGACGGCGGTATGTGCGGCGTTGCCGAGGATGGCACGGATCTGGTGCGTGGGGCCGCCGCGCCAGCGCTCACCGGAGCCGTACACCTGCCAGGAGCCGTCCATACGGAGGTGCGAGTGCAGGGTGAGGCCGCCCTCGATGCGGGTCAGGAGGTGCTTGCCGCGCGGGGTGACGTCCAGGACGGTCCGGCCGGTGAGATCGGCGGTGGCGAAACGCGGGACGCGCAGGTCGGAACGGGTCAGGACCTGCCCGGCGAGTGCGGTGTGCAGGCGCTGGGCGGTCAGCCAGACGGTGTCTCCTTCGGGCATGGCATCCATGATGCGGGACACGGCGGGCCGGGGCAGCGGCTTGGGGCTCAGGGGCCCGGGGCAGCGGCTTGGGGCTCAGGGGCCCGGGGGCAGGCGCTTTGGCGCTCAGGGGCCTGGTCAGCGGCTCGGCGGTTGGCGGCTTGGCGCTCAGGGGCGCAGACGCAGCCCCCTCGGGGTGGCGTGGAAGCCCGCGGTCTCCAGGGCGCGGGCCAGCGGGGAGGTCAGCGCCGGTGTGCCGTTGGCCCGCTCCACCGTGATGGTGCCGAGCGCGCCCGCGCGAGCGGCATTGGCCAGGGCATCGCACGCCGCGTGGAGGGCGGGGGCGTCCAGGTCGGTCGCCCAGGCCAGCAGGGTCTTGCCGCCTCGCTCCAGGTAGAGCGTGAGCTCGCCGTCCACGAGGACGACCAGCGAGCCCGCCTTGCGGCCGGGCTTGTGCCCGGCACCGGTCGGCGGCTCGGGCCAGGGCAGAGCGGCCCCGTACGCATTCGCGGGATCCGCGGCGGCCAGCACAATGGCGCGGGGTGCCGTCTGCTCGTCGGCCCGGTCCTTTGCCGTGGCCGCCGCACGGAGGCGGTCGACCGCGCCGTCCATCGCGAACTGGGCCGCGCCGAGCCCCTCCACGACATAGCCGCGGCGCGCCTGTCCGCTGTCCTCGAACGCCGAGAGGATCCGGTACGTCGCGGAGAAGCCTCCTTCCACGCCCTCGGCCGCCACCGCGCCCCGGGTCACCACGCCATGGCGGTCGAGGAGCGTACGGGCCAGGGCGTGTGCCCGGTGGGTCGGGTCGGGCTCGGTGGCCGGGAGCAGGGACCAGCGGCCGCTCACTGTCGGCGGTCCCGTACGAGAGGCGGGGCGGGCGGCCGCGGTCAGGCTGCCGTAGCGCCCGCGGGGGACGGTCCGTTTGGCACGGTGGGCCGTGGAACCTGCGGTGCGGCCCGATCCGAGCAGCGAACGCAGTGGAGCCAGCGTGTCGTTGGTGAGCCGTCCGGACCAGGCCAGGTCCCAGATGACATCGGCCAGTTGGGCATCGGTGGCGTCCGGGTGTGTGGTGGCCCGGACCTGGTCGGTGATCTGGCGGAAGAACAGCCCGTAGCCGGGGGAGAGGGCGCTGAGGACGGACTCGTGCAGCGCGGTGAGCTCCAGGGGGTGGGGCGGAGGGAGAAGCAGCGGGGCGGTGTCGGCGAGGTAGAGGGAGATCCAGCCGTCCTTGCCGGGCAGCGAGCCCGCTCCGGCCCACACAACCTCGCCCGTCGTGGTGAGTTCGTCGAGAAGGGCGGGGGTGTAGCCGGAGACACGGGACGGGATGATCAGCTTCTCGAGGGCGGAGGCGGGGACCGCGGCACCTTGGAGCTGCTCGATGGCGCGCGCCAGTCCGTCGATGCCGCGCAGGCTGTTGCTGCCCAGGTGCTGCCACTTGGGGAGGAAGGTGGCGAGCGCGGCGGGCGGGACCGGCTCCAGCTCATGGCGCAGAGCGGCCAGCGAGCGGCGGCGCAGTCGGCGCAGCACGGTCGCGTCGCACCACTCCTGGCCGATGCCGGAAGGGTGGAACTCACCCTGTACGACCCGCCCGTTCGCCGCGAGGCGCTGCAGTGCACCGTCCGTGACGGCCGTGCCCAGGCCGAAGCGGGCCGCCGCCTGGGTCGAGGTGAACGGGCCGTGCGTACGCGCGAACCGGGCGAGCAGGTCGCCCAGCGGGTCCTTGACCGGCTCGGTGAACGCCTCCGGAACGCCCACCGGGAGCGCCGTGCCCAGCGCGTCGCGCAGCCGGCCCGCGTCCTCGACCGCCGCCCAGTGGTCCGCGCCCGCGATCCGGACCCGGATGGCCCGGCGCGACGCCGCCAGATCCTGTGGCCACTGAGGGTCGCCGCCGCGCTCGGCCAGCTCGGCATCGGTGAGCGGGCCGAGGATCCGCAGCAGATCGGCGACGCCCTCCTCGTCCTTGATCCGGCGGTCCTCGGCGAGCCACTGCAGCTCCCGCTCCAGCTCGGCGAGCACATCGGCGTCGAGCAGCTCCCGCAGCTCGGCCTGGCCGAGGAGTTCGGCGAGCAGCCGGGAGTCCAGCGAGAGGGCCGCGGCGCGACGCTCGGCGAGGGGGGAGTCCCCCTCGTACAGGAACTGGGCGACATAACCGAACAGCAGCGACCGCGCGAAGGGCGAGGGCTCCGGGGTGGTGACCTCGACCAGCCGGACCCGGCGGGACTCGATATCACCCATCAGCTCGGTGAGGCCGGGGACGTCGAAGACATCCTGGAGGCATTCGCGGACCGCCTCGAGGACGATCGGGAAGGACCCGAACTCACTCGCCACCTGCAGCAGTTGGGCCGCGCGCTGGCGCTGCTGCCACAGCGGGGTGCGCTTGCCGGGGCTGCGCCTGGGGAGCAGCAGCGCACGCGCGGCGCACTCGCGGAACCGGGAGGCGAAGAGCGCGGAGCCGCCCACCTGGTCGGTGACGATCTGATTGATCTCGCCCTTGTCGAAGACGGTGTCCGCCGCGCCGACCGGTGCCTGCTCGCTGTCGAACGTCGTGTCGAGGTGGACCGGGTCCTGGTCGAGGAGGTCCAGGCCCATCAGATCCGCGTCCGGCAGCCGCAGCACAATGCCGTCGTCGGCATGCATGACCTGAGCATCCATGCCGTACCGCTCGGCGAGCCGGGCACCGAGCGCCAGCGCCCACGGCGCGTGCACCTGGGCCCCGAAGGGGGAGTGGATCACGACCCGCCAGTCGCCCAGCTCATCGCGGAAACGCTCGACCAGGATCGTCCGGTCGTCCGGCACATGGCCACAGGCCCGGCGCTGCTCGTCGAGATAGCCGAGGACATTGTCGGCTGCCCAGGCGTCCAGACCGGCGGCCAGCAGACGGAGCCGGGCGTCCTCGGGGGTCAGGCCGCCGACCTCGCGGAGGAACGCGCCCACCGCGCGGCCCAGGTCGAGCGGGCGGCCGAGCTGGTCGCCCTTCCAGAAGGGGAGCCGGCCCGGCACGCCGGGGGCCGGTGAGACGAGCACCCGGTCGCGGGTGATGTCCTCGATCCGCCAGGAGGTGGTGCCCAGGGTGAAGACATCGCCCACCCGGGACTCGTACACCATCTCCTCGTCGAGCTCGCCGACCCGGCCGCCGCCCTTCTTCGGGTCCGCGCCTGCCAGAAAGACGCCGAAGAGGCCGCGGTCGGGAATGGTGCCGCCGGAGGTGACGGCGAGTCGTTGTGCGCCCGGGCGGCCCGTGACCGTACCCGCGACGCGGTCCCAGACCACGCGGGGACGGAGCTCGGCGAAGGCGTCGGAAGGATAGCGTCCGGCGAGCATGTCGAGGACGGCGGTGAAGGCCGACTCGGGCAGCGAGGCGAACGGCGCGGCCCGGCGGACCAGAGCCAGCAGATCGTCCACCTGCCAGGTGTCGAGGGCGACCATCGCGACGAGCTGCTGTGCCAGTACGTCCAGGGGGTTGGACGGGACACGGAGCGCCTCGATGGAGCCGGTGCGCATTCGCTCGGTGACCACGGCCGCCTGCACCAGATCGCCCCGGTACTTGGGGAAGACGACGCCGGTGGAGACCGCGCCCACCTGGTGGCCGGCGCGGCCGACCCGCTGCAGGCCGGAGGCGACCGACGGCGGCGACTCGACCTGGACCACCAGGTCGACCGCGCCCATGTCGATACCCAGCTCCAGGCTGGAGGTGGCCACAACGGCCGGCAGCCGGCCCGCCTTCAGGTCCTCCTCGACGAGCGCCCGCTGCTCCTTGGAGACCGAGCCGTGGTGCGCGCGGGCGAGCAGGGGAGGGGCGCCCTGTGCGGCTCCGGACTGCGCCATGATCTCGGCCGGTGGTGGCTTTTCGGGCATTGCCTCACCAGTGGCGCGTTCGTACGCGATCTCATTGAGGCGGTTGCACAACCGCTCCGCCAGGCGGCGGGAGTTGGCGAAGACGATCGTGGAGCGGTGTGCCTGGACGAGATCCGCGATGCGCTCCTCGACATGCGGCCAGATGGACGGCTTCTCGCCATTGCCGGATGAGGACGACGAGACCTCGGACGCGGGGGAGCCGCCCAACTCGCCCAGATCCTCGACCGGGACGACCACCGACAGGTCGAACTCCTTGCCCGAGGGCGGCTGGACGATCTTCACCTTGCGCTGCGGTGACAGATAGCGGGCCACTTCGTCCACCGGCCGTACCGTCGCGGACAGGCCGATCCGCCGGGCCGGGCGTGGCAGCAGCTCGTCGAGCCGCTCCAGCGACACAGCGAGGTGCGCGCCCCGCTTCGTGCCGGCGACGGCGTGCACCTCGTCGAGGATCACCGTCTCGATGCCCGACAGCGCGTCCCGTGCCGAGGATGTGAGCATCAGGAACAGCGATTCGGGCGTGGTGATCAGGATGTCCGGCGGCTTGGTGGCCATCGAACGCCGCTCGGCGGGCGGGGTGTCACCCGAGCGGATACCGACCCGCACCTCAGGCTCCGGCAGCCCGAGCCGCACGGACTCCTGACGGATCCCGGTGAGCGGACTGCGGAGATTGCGCTCGACGTCGACCGCGAGTGCCTTGAGCGGCGATACGTACAGCACGCGGCAGCGCATCTTCGCGTCCGCGGGCGGCGGTGCGGACGCGAGGCGGTCCAGCGCGGCGAAGAACGCGGCCAGGGTCTTGCCGGAGCCCGTCGGTGCCACGACCAGCACGTCCGAGCCCTCCCCGATGGCCTGCCAGGCCCCCTCCTGCGCGGCGGTGGGCGCGCTGAAGGCCCCCGTGAACCAGCTTCGGGTCGCGGGGGAGAAGGAGTCGAGTGCAGACCTGGCCATGCCCCCTATCGTGCACCGCACCACTGACAATCAGCTGTCCAGGTCATGGACGTCCAGGTCAGCGATGAGGCGGCCGGAGCACAATGGCTGCATGGGGCGGCCGATACCGCACGAGTGGGCGAGGCACTGGCAGTACGAGGAACTGCCGGGCCTCGATCTGCTGCGTGCTCGATATGTCCGGCACACCTTCCCGCGCCACAGCCACGAGGGCTTCACCTTCGGCGCGGTCACCGGCGGTCTCGAGGATGTGAGCCTGCCGGAGGGAGTCATCCAAGCGGGCCCCGGAACCGTCGTCATGATCAACCCGGAGGTGCCGCACGCCGCCCGCGCCGGGGTGCCCGAAGGCTGGACGTACGCCACCCTCTACCCCTCCGTGGAGCTCGTCTCCGACATCGCCGGGGCCGTGACGACGCTCCGCGGCACCCCCGGATTCGCCGAGACGATCGTCGAGGACCCCAAGACCGCCCAGCTGATCCGCGGGGTGCACCGGGCGGCGGAGGAAGGCAACGCACTGGCCGCCGACAGCCTGCTGCGCATCGCGGTGGCCCGGCTGCTCGGCCGCCACGGAAGCGCCCTCCCCTCCCGTGCACCCACGGCATCCGGAGCCCGCACCGCCGCCCTCGCGAAGGAGCTCCTCGAGGAGCGGATGGCCGAGCCGCCCTCCCTGGAACAGCTGGCGAAGGAGCTCGGCAGCAGCCCCTTCGCGCTGCTGCGCGCCTTCAAGGCGGCATACGGCATGCCGCCGCACTCCTGGCTCACCGACGCGCGCGTGCGCCGCGCCCGCCACCTCCTGGAAGCAGGCACAGCGCCCGCCGAGGCTGCCGTCGCCGTCGGCTTCACCGACCAGCCGCATCTGAACCGGCACTTCACCCGGATCGTCGGCGTCCCGCCCGGGGCGTACCGCAAGGAGCGCGCAAGAACGTACAAGACCACCGGCGAGGGCCCCGCGTAAGTTCCGCGTCGTGGCAGAACAGACAGCTCCCCCAGAGATTCACACGAAGGCCCCCTCAGAGATACGCACCATCGCGGAGCCCGTGTCCAAGCCGGACTCGGCCGTCGTACGCGACGCGCTCGGCGTCGGCATCGCCGTCGGCCTGTCCGGCTTCGCCTTCGGCGTGACCTCCGCAGGATCCGGCCTCAGCCTGCTGCAGACATGTGCGCTCAGCCTGCTGGTCTTCACCGGTGCCTCGCAGTTCGCGCTGGTCGGTGCGATCGCGGCCGGTGGCAATCCGCTCGCCGCCGCCGCGGGCGCCTTCTTCCTCGGCGTACGCAACGCGTTCTACGGGCTCCGGCTGTCCCAGCTGCTCGCCCTGCCCCGCTTCGTACGACCCTTCGCGGCGCACTGGGTCATCGACGAGACCACGGCTGTCGCCCTCGCCCAGCCCACGCGGCGCGCCGTGCGGCTCGGCTTCACCGTCACCGGGCTGACCCTGTATGTGCTGTGGAACCTCACCACGCTCCTGGGGGCGCTCGGCGCCGAAGCCATCGGCGACACCGACGCCTGGGGGCTGGACGCCGCAGGACCTGCGGTCTTCCTCGCGCTCCTCGCGCCCATGCTGCGTACGACGACCGAGCGGGCTGTCGCAGGGCTGGCGGTGATCCTGGGGCTCGGGTTCCTGCCGGTGCTGCCCGCCGGAGTGCCGGTGCTGGTCGCCGCGCTGGCCGCGCCCGCCGTCCTCTGGTTCAAGGGCCGCACGTTCGCCGACGGCACGAAGAGCGACAGCATGAAGACAGACAGCAAGAAGACACACAGCAAGAAGGCAGACAGCGCGAAGGGCGAGGACCGTTGAGTATCTGGATCGCGATCGCGGCGACCGCCGTCGGCTGCTACCTCGTGAAGCTGGTCGGCCTGCTCGTCCCGGCCGACGCCCTCGAGCGGCCCCTGGTCCAGCGGCTGGCCGCACTGCTGCCCGTCGCCCTGCTGGCCGCGCTCACCGCGCAGCAGACCTTCAGCGCCGACAACTCCCTCGTCCTCGACGCACGGGCCGCGGGCCTTGCGGCGGCAGCGCTCGCACTGGTCCTGCGCGCCCCCTTCCTGGTGGTCGTCGGGGCGGCGGTGGCGGTCACGGCGGGCGTGCGCGTACTCGGGGGCTGACCACACGGAGGGGCAAACGACGGCGGCCGGTCGCGTCAGCCGATGGCGCGACCGTGCGCCCGTAGCGTCCGCAGCGCCTCGATCGTCATGATCGGCCGCGACTCCAGGGCTGTGCCGGGTGCCCACTGGCGCCAGTTGACGGGCCAGCCGCCGTCCTCACGCTGCTCTTCCGCGAGATGCTCGAGCGAACGCGCCATCTCCTCGTCCGTGAACCAGCGGCGGGCGAGTGACTGTGGCGTACGGGCGTAGTCGTGCGGGAAGTGATGCTCCTGCGGCGCGTAGCCAGACGCGACCGGGTACTCGTCGAGTCGCTCCGGATCCAGCACCGCCAGGCGCTGCTCGCGCACCAGCCGGCCGAGTCGGCCCGCCGCGGCCTCGGCGCGCGAGCGGTCCGGGGCGCCGTCCAGGAAGGCCAAGGCGGCCTCGATCTCGTACGGATGGGACTTCTCCAGCGCGTCGACGGCGGCCCAGCAGAAGTCCGTGGCCCGGAACAGCCAGGCGTGCCACACCTGATTGCGGTGCAGCAGCCCCACCACCGGACCCGTCGCGAGCAGCTCGCTCGGCGGGTCGTCGACGATCGGGATGAAGGGCGCGGACGGATAGCCGCGCTGGGACGGGTGGATCGCGGGCAGTGCCCCGTCGTGCGTCGACACCTCCGTGAGGTAGCGGCACATCCGCTCCACGCGCAGTCCGCCGCAGCGGCCGATGGAGTCGAGGATGCGCAGGGCGTGAGCCGTGTGCAGCGGCTGGCTGACGGGGCCGCGCAGATCGGGTTCGAGGGCGTGGCCGTAACCGCCGTCCTCGTTGAGGTACGCGGCCAGGGCTGTCTCGACGGTGTCCGAGCCGCCGCCGAGGAAGTGGTATGCGAACCGCCGCTGTTCCAGCACCCGGGCCGTCAGCCAGATGAAGCGTTCGGCGCGGGCGAGGGGGGACGCGAGCGAGGACGCGGGGGTTGCTCCGGTTCCAGCCATGTTCTGACCGTAGGACGGAAAGGCCTTTCGGCAAGAGGGACGGACGCGGCTGCACCCCCAGGGGCGGGATACTGAGGTCATGCGGTTGACGATTTTCTGGGAGCGGATGGCGGACCACTTCGGTCAGGCGTACGCCGATTCCTTCGCGCGCGACCATGTGATGGCCGAGCTCGGGGGCCGTACGGTCCATGAGGCGCTGGCCGCCGGCTGGGAGACGAAGGATGTGTGGCGCGGAGTCTGCGCCGCCGTCGGAATCCCCGTGGACAAACGCTGAGGCAGTGGTGTGGCGCATGGTCACGCGAGCGACGGGACGAGCGGCCGGAAACCGGTGGGAGGAGCGGTGAGACACGGGGCGGACGACTACCCCCGGCAGTCATGGGCGACACTGGCCGCGTGGCCCCGACCGACAAGACCGACCAGGACATGACCGCTGAGGACGTGCCCGACCAGGACGTGCCTGCCGAGGGCATAGCCGCCGAAGGCATGGCCGCTCAGGACACGACCCCACCGACCGTGCCGCCTCCCGCACCTGAGGGCGGCCCCGGTGGCTCCGGCCGTATGCCCCGCTGGCTGCCGCGCGCCATGGTGCTCGCGCTGGCGCTCTTCGCCTGCTTCCAGCTCGGCAGCTGGGCCTTCCACCAGCTCATCGGGCTGCTGATCAATATCCTGATCGCCTTCTTCCTGGCGCTGGCGATCGAACCGGCGGTCGGCCGGATGGCAGCGCGCGGCATGCGCCGCGGCCTCGCCACCTTCCTGGTCTTCTTCGCCGTACTGATCGCGGGTGCCGGCTTCATCGTGCTGCTCGGCTCGATGCTGGCGGGCCAGATCGTCGACATGGTCGAGGACTTCCCCAAGTACCTCGACTCGGTGATCCGCTGGATCAACGACACCTTCCACACCGAGCTCTCCCGGGTGGAGGTCCAGGACAGCCTGCTGCGCTCGGACTGGCTGCGGAAGTACGTCCAGAACAGCGCGAGCGGAGTGCTGGACATCTCCGCCACCGTGCTCGGTGGGCTGTTCAAGCTGCTGACGATCTTCCTGTTCTCGTTCTACTTCGCGGCCGACGGGCCCCGGCTGCGCCGTGCGATCTGCTCCGTACTGCCGCCGGCCAAGCAGACCGAGGTGCTGCGCGCCTGGGAGATCGCGGTCGACAAGACCGGCGGCTACCTCTACTCGCGCGGTCTGATGGCTCTGATCTCCGGCGTCGCGCACTACATCCTGCTGGAGATCCTGGGTGTGCCGTACGCCCCGGCGCTTGCGGTCTGGGTCGGTCTGGTCTCGCAGTTCATCCCGACCATCGGTACGTATCTGGCGGGCGCGTTGCCGATGCTGATCGCCTTCACCGTCAACCCCTGGTACGCGTTGTGGGTGCTCGGATTCGTCGTGATCTACCAGCAGTTCGAGAACTATGTGCTCCAGCCCAAGCTCACCTCGAAGACCGTCGACATCCACCCGGCGGTGGCCTTCGGCTCGGTTGTCGCGGGCACAGCGCTGCTGGGAGCGGTCGGCGCGCTGATCGCGATCCCGGCGGTGGCCACCCTCCAGGCGTTCCTCGGCGCGTATGTGAAGCGGTACGCCGTGACCGACGATCCGCGTGTGCATGGCCACCGGCTGCGCGACGGAAGGACGTTCGCGCGGGTGCGTCACGTGCTGCGAAGGGGCCGTAACGCTCCGGCCGCCGACGTAGGTGGGCGGCATGCCGGGGCGGACACCGACGACGGGGCCTGAAGCAGGACTCCCTCCCGTCGGAGACGGGAGGGGCGGGTCGCCCTGTGCCGGAAGGCACCGGCTTGCGTGACGAGCCGCGTGACGAGCCGCGTGATGCGCCGCGTGATGCGCGGTTCGGCGGGCCGACCGGTGCGGGTGGTGCGCTTGACACCAAAATCGAACATCCATTCTTATGGGATTCCGGCCCTCGGTTTCCGAGAGTTATCCACAGGCTGGAAGGACGTCGGCGCCCATTGTCAGTGGCAGGGGTTAGCGTCTTTGACGTGAAGCGATCGACTCAAGCAAATCGGGTGGAACCCATGGCAGGAACCGACCGCGAGAAGGCGCTCGACGCCGCGCTCGCACAGATTGAACGGCAATTCGGCAAGGGCGCGGTGATGCGCCTGGGCGAGCGGCCGAACGAGCCCATCGAGGTCATCCCTACCGGGTCGACCGCGCTCGACGTCGCGCTCGGCGTCGGCGGCCTGCCGCGCGGCCGCGTGGTGGAGGTGTACGGACCGGAATCCTCCGGTAAGACCACCCTCACGCTGCACGCCGTGGCCAACGCCCAGAAGGCGGGCGGTTCGGTGGCCTTCATCGACGCCGAGCACGCCCTCGACCCCGAGTACGCGAAGAAGCTGGGCGTCGACATCGACAACCTGATCCTGTCCCAGCCGGACAACGGCGAGCAGGCGCTCGAGATCGTCGACATGCTCGTCCGCTCCGGCGCCCTCGACCTGATCGTCATCGACTCCGTCGCGGCGCTGGTGCCGCGCGCGGAAATCGAGGGCGAGATGGGCGACTCGCACGTCGGTCTGCAGGCGCGGCTGATGAGCCAGGCGCTCCGGAAGATCACCAGCGCGCTGAACCAGTCCAAGACCACCGCGATCTTCATCAACCAGCTCCGCGAGAAGATCGGTGTGATGTTCGGCTCGCCGGAGACCACGACCGGTGGCCGGGCACTGAAGTTCTACGCCTCGGTGCGGCTCGACATCCGTCGTATCGAGACCCTGAAGGACGGCACGGACGCGGTCGGCAACCGCACCCGCGTCAAGGTCGTCAAGAACAAGGTCGCGCCGCCCTTCAAGCAGGCCGAGTTCGACATCCTGTACGGCCAGGGCATCAGCCGCGAGGGCGGCCTGATCGACATGGGCGTGGAGAACGGCTTCGTACGGAAGGCGGGCGCCTGGTACACGTACGAGGGCGACCAGCTGGGCCAGGGCAAGGAGAACGCCCGTAACTTCCTGAAGGACAACCCCGATCTCGCCAATGAGATCGAGAAGAAGATCAAGGAGAAGCTGGGCGTCGGCGTCAAGCCGGAGGCTCCGACGGCCGAGCCGGGCGCGGACGCGGCAGGTGCCGCGGGCGCCGAGGACGCGGCGAAGGTGCCCGCCCCGGCGGCGAAGGCCACCAAGGCGACCAAGGCCTCGGCGACCAAGAGCTGACCCGTGGCACGGCGAACGGACTGGCCGGACCCGGACAGCGGCCCCCCTTTCTCGTCGAGGGCCGAGAAGGGGGAGCCGCCACCCCAGGATCCGGCCGAGCGGGCACGGGCGATCTGTCTGCGCCTGCTCACCGGGACCCCGCGCACGCGCAAGCAGCTCGCGGACGCGCTGCACAAGCGTGAGATCCCCTCGGAGGTGGCCGAGGAGGTCCTCTCACGCTTCGAGGACGTGGGCCTGATCAACGACGCGGCCTTCGCGGACGCATGGGTGGAGTCCCGGCACCACGGCCGGGGCCTCGCCCGGCGCGCTCTTGCGCGGGAGCTGCGTACCAAGGGCGTGGACTCCGCGCTGATCGACGAGGCGGTCGGGCAGCTCGACCCCGAGCAGGAGGAGGAGACCGCCCGCGAACTGGTCGCCCGCAAACTCCGCTCCACCCGCGGCCTCGACCGCGACCGTCGTCTGCGCCGCCTGGCCGGCATGCTCGCCCGCAAGGGGTACCCCGAGGGCACGGCCCTCCGGGTGGTCAAGCGCGCCCTGGAAGAAGAGGGCGAGGACACGGACGACCTGGAGAGCGACGGCTTCTAGCGCGGCCGCCGCGGGCTGCGCGTCTGGGCTTGCAGTGCGCCCGCGCCAGGGGTGCCGTCCAGGGCTGCGCCTTCGGTGCGCCCGCGCCAGGGGTGCGTCCAGCGCGCTTGCGCCGCGGGCTGCGCCGCGCCGAGGGTGCCGTCCAGGGCTGGGCTTACGGTGGGCCCGCGCCGGGGGTGCGTCCAGGGGTGCGCCTACGCCGCGCCCGCGGCTGGGGCAACCACCGCCGCCCGCGTCGGCTCACGGACATGCCGGCTCCTGGACGCGAGCCCCGGCCCGCGCCCTGGCGCCACCCCACCCCAGCGGCATGCTCGCGCCGCCGAGTTGGCCACCGCCAAGCAGGACCGCAGGACCGGCCCGCTCGCGACGTACTTACGGCTCGACCGGCAGTCCCGCGGTCTTCCAGGCCTGGAAGCCGCCGACCAGGTCCGTCGCGCGGTGGATGCCCAACTGCCGCAAGGACACGGCTGCGAGAGACGACGCGTAGCCCTCGTTGCAGATCACCACGACCCGCAGATCGTGACTGACCGCCTCCGGCGCACGGTGGCTGCCCTGCGGGTCCAGCCGCCACTCCAGCTCATTGCGTTCGACGACCAGCGCACCAGGAATCAGCCCGTCCCGCTCGCGCAGCGCCGCGTACCGGATGTCCACCAGCAGCGCCCCGTCCGCGGCCGCCTCGAAGGCCTCCTTCGGCTCGACCCGGTCCAGGTCCTCCCGCACCCGCTCCAGAAGCTCGTCGATCCCGATCCGCTCGCTCACTGCCAGTCCTCCGGACGCTCGACATGCTCAAGACGGAGCACCGCGCCGGACCGGCTGAAGCGCCGGATCAGCGGCAGCGGCGGATAGTACGCATGGACCGATACGGCATGCTCGGTGGCCGACTCGTTCAGCACCTCGTGCACATGGTGTGTACCGAAGGCCCGGCTTTTGCCCGCCGTCAACTGCCGCTCGCGGTCGACCTCTTCGTTCAGTTCCAGGGTCTTCCATCCGCTCGCGGGCAGCCGCACGGCGAGGGCGTTCTCCTTCAACTCGCCCGCGGCCGTGGCGAACGCGCCGAACGATTCGGCGTGGTCGTGCCAGCCGGTGCCCGTGCCCGGCGGCCAGCCGATCAGCCAGGCCTCACTGCCGCCCGGACCCTCGAGCCGTACCCAGGTACGGCCCTCGGGATCGAGTGGGAGCGAGGCGATGAGGTCGTTGTCGGCGGCGCAGCGCCGCACGAAGTCGAGCAGCTCGGCGGAGGTCGGCGCGCTCGAGTCACGGGTGGCCACAGGGGCAGAGACAGGCTGGGACACGGAAACCGTCCTGGAAGTTCGCGGGAGAGCGCGGGCTCAGCAGGCCACAGCGCGCGAGGAAGGCGAATTCAGCAGGACGGACGACACACGCAGCCCGCATAGCGGACGAGGTCCATATGGACCCTCCGCCACAGGCGCACATTGGTGTCAGTCACGCTCCGGAGTACACCATGTCGACCCTTGAGGGTCAATTGATGTCCGCAGTGCGGTCCCTGTGTACCGCTGAGGGAGCGCCGTGCAGCGTTGAGGGAGCGCCGCCACGCGCCGCGTCCGCCGCCGCGTACAGCTCCGCAGGCCGCACCCCCGTGAACGACGCGACCAGGTGTCCGTCGGGCCGCACCAGCAGCACGGTGTGCGCGGATGCGCCCGGGTAGCTCTCCGTCACCAGCAGCTCCGCCCGCACCGGCAGCGCGGTGACCGCCGCCGCCAGCCGCGGCATCACGCCCGCGCTCATCCAGTGCCGCCGGTCCCACACCCCGGTACCCGGCGCGACCAGCACCACCAGCAGCTGCCCCTGCCCCAGCCTGTCCCGCAGCCGTGCGCTGGCCCCGTCGGGCACGGTCACCCGTACATCGGCGACCGGCGCGCCCGCCTCCGTGCCGACGAGCGTCTGCGCGTCGGCGTACTCAGGTGCGAGGGGGGAGTGCGTGTAAACGGGGGGCGCACCCAGTGGGCCGTGCCCCAGATGGCCGTCGGTGAGCAGGGTGTCGTGCCCGCGCGCGCTGCCCGGGAAGTACGTACGCAGCGCGCTGCCGCCGCGCAGTATCGGCAGCGACTGGTCGGCGGCGCGCAGCCGCGCGGCGACGGCGGCGCGCCGTTCCGCCTGATAGCTGTCGAGCAGCGGCTCGGACGCGCCGTGGTGCCAGATGTGCGCCAGCTTCCACGCCAGGTTGTCGGCGTCCCGCAGCCCTTCGTCGAGGCCCTGGGTGCCGAGCGCGCCGAGCAGATGGGCGGCATCGCCCGCGAGGAAGGCCCGGTCCACACGCCAGCGCCGGGCGAGCCGGTGGTGCAGGGTGTAGACGCCGGTGTCGAGCAGTTCGTACGGAGGTGTCTCACCGCACCAGCCGGCCAGGGTGTCCCGCAACCGCGCCACCAGGGTGTCGGGGGTGACCAGTTCACCGCGGGGCGGCAGCAGCCAGTCAAGACGCCAGACGCCGTCCGGCAGCGGGCGGGCCGTGACCTCGTCGCCGCCCGTGCGCCACGGCGGCTGGCGGTGCAGCAACGCCTCGTCGGGCCAGGGAAGTTCGGTACGCAGGGCGGCGACGGCATGCCGTTCCACCGCCGTACGCCCCGGGAAGCGGATGCCCAGCAGCTTGCGGACCGTCGACCTGGCACCGTCACAGCCGACGAGATGGCTTCCGCGCCACCAGGTCGCCCCGGGCCCGCGGGTGTGCACGCTGATCCCGCTCGCGTCCTGCTCCAGCGAGTCCAGGCGACTGTCGGTGACGAGCCGGATCAGCTGCTGCCCGGCGACGGCGTTCCGCAGTCCGCGGGCGAGAGCGTGCTGGGGGATGTGCAGCGGCGCGGGAGCGCCGTCGTCACCGAGTACGAGCTGCCGTACGTCCTGCTTGCGCCGCATCGAGCGCCAGCCGGTCCAGCGGGCTCCTTCGGCACGGACTGTGGCACAGCCGAGCCGTTCCACCATGGCCGCCGTGTCGGATCGCAGTACGACCGTGCGTGCGGGGCGCGGCTCGTCCTTGCCCGTGCCCTCGTCGAGTACGACGGAAGGGACACCTTGCGTGGCAAGGGCCAGCGAGAGCGCGAGCCCGACCGGCCCGGCGCCGACGATGATCACCGGGTCCACGGCGTGACTCCTCGGGCCCGAAGGGTCGTGCGGGAAGGTGAGAGGGGAGCCCGGTGCGCGATCACAGAACGTATGCAACCTATTGCGGGTGCTTGCGTCAAGCGACAAGGGCGGCGGCGCCCCGCGCCCGCGCCTTCGTGTGGCGGCTGTTATGCCGCTGAACCCCTTCGGCGCTCGCGCTCAGTATTCGTGCCTCTTCTTCGGGATCGCCCAGGCAGCCCGCCAAGGTGTGACCAAAGCAGGGACTGGACGTGGCATTGACCGATGACGAGTCGAGCTCTGGAGGACGGATGCGGTGCTCAGCGGAGGTGTAGCGAGCCTTCTTTAACCTCGGGCTTTCACGAGGGGTGTCATTCCGGCATGTGATCGAGAAAGCAGAAAGTGCCTCTGAGCTGCAACGATAGGACTTGCTGAGGGTCCTGTACGTGGTAGCGAAAGAGGCACTTCCCAGGTGAAGGTGCGACACGAGGTCGCGTGTGTTGAGTGGGTTCTCTCGGAGAGGGGGCCGACGATGGCGTCGGCGACAGAGTAGCCCCGGGTCAGTGTCCGATGACCTGTCCCCACCCGGACATGCGTCGCGCGGACGGGTGAACAACCGTGAACCCTCGATGACGTCTCGTGAGAGACCCCCCGCAGGTGGGAAGCGGCAGCGGGGTGTAGGGCAGGCCGCTGGAACGCGGCAGGCGCCGGGCGGTCGCACCGCTCGGGAGGACACCGCCGCCCCGGGACATAGAGGGCACCCGAACCCGGTCGCATCTCAGGCATGCGGAACGTGGAAACCCCGACGGAAGCCGCCCGTTCATTCCGGACGGGCGGTGGGCTGACCGTGAGGAAGGCTGATGTTTCCGGCGGGACAGGACGGCTCAGGAAGCGAAGGCCGGCATGCCGAAAGGCCGGAGGAAACCGAGGCCGTTACGGGCGGCGGCCTCTCCGCCGTCGCCTCGGCCAACTCGCCGGATACGGACCGATGTCCGACTCCGAAAGGACGCTGACGTGAGCCGGGTGAGCCTGTGAGGAGGGACGATGACAGCAGCGACAGCACCGAAGGGCAAGTTGGACGCCCCGGCTCCGGCCGGGGTGAACGGACCGGAGGGCGACTTCGTGGGCTGGCCCAGCATCGACTGGGACCAGGCGGACAAAGACGTACGCCGTCTGCGCCAACGCATCTTCACGGCATCGAAGGAAGGTGACCTGGCGAAGGTCAGGAACCTGCAGAAGCTGATGCTCCGGAGCCTGAGCAACACGCTGGTCAGCGTGCGGCGGGTGACGGAGATCAACGTCGGACGCAAGACGGCGGGGATCGATGATCAGGTCGTACTCACCGCTTCGGGCAGGTCAAACTGGCGCGCTTCATCCAGCAGGGCGGCAGTAACCGGCAGGCCCGTGCGGTCCGGCGGGTGTTCATCCCGAAGGCAGGGGGACGTAAGCGGCGCCCGCTCGGCATTCCCGTCATCATCGACAGGGCTCATCAGGCCCGTGTGTCGGCGGCGCTGGAACCCGAGTGGGAGGCCCGGTTCGAGGCCAGGTCATACGGCTTCCGTCCGGGCCGGGGCTTTCATGACGCGATCGGGGTCATCTTCAATACGCTCAGCGGCAAGAACCCGCAGCGCGCGTGGATCCTTGACGCGGACCTGGCGGCGGCATTCGACCGCATCGACCACGCCCCGCTTCTGACCAGGCTCGGTACTTTCCCCGCGCGGGGGTTGGTCCGGCAATGGCTGAAGGCAGGGGTCGTGGAACGCGGGAGGTTCACACCGACCGAGGAGGGAACTCCACAGGGCGGCGTGAACAGCCCCATGCTGCTGAATATCGCTCTGCATGGGATGGAGACGGCTGCGGGCGTGCGGTATTACCCTCCGGGCCGACGGGCCGGAGAAATCATGTCGAACGCTCCTGTCCTGGTCAGATACGCCGACGACCTGATGGCGATGTGACACGGCCGCGCTGCGGCTGAGCAGGTCAAGGCACGGCTTGCCGAGTGGCTCACGCCTCGGGGGGTTTTCAACGAGGACAAGGCGCAAATCGTCCACGTGGAACCGGTTTTGACTTCCTCGGGTTCAACGTGCGCCGTTACCGAAGCGGCAAGCTGCTGATCAAGCCCAGCAAGGCGGCCGTCAAGCGGATCCGGGGCAGACTGCGGGAGAAATCCGTGCGCTTCGCGGCGCGGAGCCTCGGGCAGTGCTGCGGGCCCTCAATCCGGTTATTCGCGGATGGGCGGCCTACTACCGGACGGCGGCGTCCAAAGAGGTCTATACCTCGCTGGATGCCTATCCGTGGCAGCTTACCTACCGGTGGACGCTGCCCAGGCACCCGAAGAAGCCGAGGCGCTGGATCACGAGCCGGTACTTCGGCCGCTTCAATCCTGCACGTCAGGACAATTGGGTGTTCGGTGACCGCGAGAGCGGCACCTACCTGGTTGGGTTCGCCTGGACGAAGATCATCCGTCATCAACTGGTCAGGGCCGAGGCATCCCCAGATGACCCTGCTCTGGCCGACTACTGGGCCGACCGCCGTCGCAAGGGCACCCCGCTGCCGCTGGACCGGGCCACCATGCGTCTACTGAAGACGCAGACGGGCCGCTGCCATCGGTGCGGGCAACTGCTCCTGCATGCCGACCGGTCCCCGCAGTCCCCGACGGAGTGGGAGCAGTGGCTCCGCACCGCCCGGAAGGCGATCAAGACCCAACACATCGCCTACTAGGCAGTGTCCGGTCGATCATGTGACTGGGTGCTGTGGTGGTCGTTGTTCTGGTCATGGGGCGGGGTGATCTGACAGATCAGGAGTGGGAACGGCTGC
>NZ_JBIAQG010000029.1:32775-37475 GCF_042888805.1 Streptomyces sp. NPDC002730 | reverse complement strand
TCTTCCGGACTTTGCCCCTGGCCAGGCGCGCTGCCTGGACACACTGACCGCCCTGATCGTTGCTGTAGCTGGACGTGAACCACTCAGCGCTCTGCAGGGCGTCGTCCTGGTTGGTCATGAGAATCAGAACTCCTCGATTGCATTCTTGATCATGCTCAAGGACTCTGGGTGCCCTGGAAGGCGCCCTGCCAGGCGCCCCGACGTCAGCCCCGATGGTCAGCTGCGCGGCCCGCATATGGCGTGATCCTGCAACGCGAGGTGCAACACGGTTGCCAAGAGCCTCAATTCGAGGTGTCACCGCAGGTCAGGGGTGAAACGCGCGGCCGTGTTTCACTGCGCGCATTGCAGGGCCATGGGCTGGTGTTGCAGTCAGCGGCGCCGGGCTGGGGGGAAGCTCTGCGGGGCCGGGAGCGGCGCTGACAGACTCGGGTGCGTCGTGATCATCGAACGCCGACGGTCGCTTCTACCGGCTGTGGCAGCACCGCCGGCCCGAGCCGCTGCACACCGGCGACGCGATCCTGTTGCGTCCGAGCGACGTCGACCAGATCATCAAGTTCGCCATGATCTGGGCTACGCGCCATGCGGCCGACCCGCGCAGCGACGCTCTGGTCGATGAGGTCGCCGCCGGAGCCAAGGCCGTCGTGCTGCACTTCGCCCAGGCCGCCCAGGCTCCGGTACAGCGTTAGGCGCTGCCCGTGGCAACGGCCGCGCGGAACTCCTGAGTCATCAAGGCCACCGAGCCGCGCTGGACAGGAGCCGGGCCCGGCTCGCCCCACACCTTGTGCAGCGCGGCTCGCATCCGGTCGTTCATGGCATCGTTGAGGACGGCCTGGTGCTCCTCGGGCACCTCGCGCACGTCCTGGACGACGACCATGGTGCCGTGGCGGCGTTCATCCCGATCGTGGTGACCTTCCAGCCGAGCTGCCGGGCCGCTTTACGCATCGCGGCCCGGATCAGCTCCACCCCGCCCAGTCCGACGGCCTCCTCGTCATCCAGATTGACCTGGTACGAGCCACCGAATCCGCCCGCGCCTTCCGGGCAGTTGCGGCGCAGCAGGGGCACGAGGACTTCGGCCATGGCGGTGCAGCGCGGGTCCTTCGCGTACGAGGCCATCCGTCAGCTCTCTTCCGGGCCGGTGAGGTGCGGCCACAGCAGCTTGAGGTCGTGGGCGACCCGCTCTGCCAGGACGTCGGGGTCGTTGGCCGTCCACTGGTGAGCCGTACCAATGGTGTCGGTGGCCTTCGTCCTGGAGGTGCTCTTGCCGGGGAAGGAGCCGGAGGTGACGCGGGCGGTGAAGGTCGCCGGGGCCGGCGGGCGGGGCAGGAAGAGCAGCGGGTGGTGCGGGGTGAAGTCGAAGTGGCCCAGGCGCGCTGCGGGTTCTTCGTCGAAGAGCTGCGGCTCGGTCCACAGGCCGACGGTGACCACCAGCCAGGTGTGCGGGCGGTCCGGGTCGTTGCACAGCCACAGGTCGAACGTGCCGACCAGCAGGTTCCCCTCCCATTTCCAGACCTTCGCCCGCGGATCGAGAGCATCGGCCCCGTCCACACGCAGCGGCATCAGGGCGCGCTCGAACGGAGCGATCAGATCGTCGTAAGCCGTCCGCATGGCCACGCTGCCGGCGTGGTCGACCGTGTACTCGCGGTCCGGCGTGATCTCCCACTTCAGGCCGTCGGGAAGCTGGGTGGTCAGGTACTGGCGCAGCGGGCCAAGCGCCTGCGGGAGGCCGTCCTTGTCGAGTCGGCCATGCTCGGCCGCGGGCAGGCGAACCCACCAGGCGTAGTACGGCGTTCCGTCGTCGTAGGAGTCGTAGTCGACGCAGTGCTCGTACACGCAGCCCAGCGAGGCCGTGAGCTCCGTCATCGTCTCCTGGGTGCGCTCGTCCAGGCCCGGATCCTCGCCCGCGAGCTGCTGAGGGTCCTGGACCTCGAGGCGCCACACCACCCACTCGAAGTCCTTGAAGTCCGTCACGCGCACGCGCCCCTCGGCTCGACGGTGTAACCCCTGCTGTACCCGGCCAAACGTCCCGCTCCCCTGCTTCGCCCTGCTCCGACACTCCAGTACACCAAGGCCCACCAGGCGGGCGGGAACGTTCGCAGACACCCGGCCCCAACGAGCGACGCACAGGGCCGGCGACGCCGGCGCACCGGTTCAGCCGACGTCAGGGTCGTATCCGAGGCTCTGAAGGAGACGGCGGCGTTCGTCTTCCTCGCGCTCAAGGAGTGCTGCCAGGACGCGCACGTCGCGGTGGGAGGTGATCGCGGCCTTCAGCACGGCGGCGAGGACGTCGGGCGGCAGGGCTTCGGCCTGGGTGGTGGAGGTGCCGCTGAAGGAGCGGTGATCACTTGGAGGCGACACCGACATAGGCCGGGTCCTGGAGGTTGATGGGGTTGGCGTCGTCCCAGTTGCGGATGTCGTCCCCCAGCAACCCGACAGGCCCGCAGCCACACCATCAGCCCACCCCAGCGCACCGAGCGGGCGCACACTCCACGATCAGCCGCACACAACCCCGTTGCCCAGACCCAGCCGCAAGCCACGGTGACCGCCTCCAGACAGCCGACCGCCCCGGAGACCACGCGGCAGGGACGCGCAAACGCGATGTTCGGGGCCGTCACAGTCGCCGTCCGGCGAACGGGGAGAAGCTCGCCGGACAGGCCGTGGGCATGCACCAGCCCCAACGACCGACCGCCCCAGCAGACACGACCCGCCGTCACGGGGTCGACGGTGGCCGGGGCGGACGGCTTCCACGGCTCTACCCACCTGTTCGGGCCGGGGCCCGCGTCGGGCAAGACCAGGGGGCCACTCGTTCACATTCCGGGCAGGGGCAAGCCTGCCCGAGTTGCCGGGAACCGTACGGCCCCCTGACCATGCCCGACCCCCACCCGAACAGGACACCGGCCAAAGCCGCTCCAACCGCCCGCGATGTCGAGCGCAGCCCCAAAACCACTCACCGTCCCACCGGACAGGCGGCACGAAGGCCCCAGCCATCCGCCACGAGGGGCAGGCGAACGGGGCCGGGTGATGAGCCGTTAGGCAGTGGAGACTCTTCCACGGTGTCCGGATCGGTCCGAGCAGACTCTCGTCGTTCGCCGCAGTCGTCCTCACGTTCGTGATCTACGGGTGAGAAGGCTCCCGGTGGGTGAGCCGGGGCTCTTGTCCAGCTCTTTTGGTTCCTGCGTGGCCGTTTCGGAGGACCGAATGGACAACAATCATGGCTTATGGTAACGACTGAATCACCGTCGGTGATCGCGGCCTGTCGGCGACGTGCGGGGCCGCTGTTGTGATGCGGGAGATCAAAGTGATCGGACGTCGAATGCCAGACAGGGAGCCGCCGGGCAGGAGAGGCGGTGCGCTGCGGTGGTGGAGCAGGGCGCGGGCGGCCGCGGTGGGGATGACCCTGATCACCGGGCTGGCGCTGCCGGTGATCACAGCGCCGCCGGCTACCGCCGTCCCCGCCGGTACCTACGCCTACGTCGCCAACAGCAACTCGGACACCGTGTCCGTAGTCAACACCGCCACCAACACGGTCGCGGCGACCATCACCGTCGGCAACGAACCCAAGGGTGTGGCGGTCAATCCCGCCGGCACCCGCGCCTACGTCACCAACGCAATCTCGAACACGGTGTCGGTGATCAGCACGGCCACCGACACGGTCATCGCCACGGTCCCTGTCGGCGCTGGACCAGAAGCGGTGGCGGTCAATCCGGCCGGCACCCGCGTCTACGTCGCCAACAGCTCCCAAGGGAACCAAACGATGTCGGTAATCAACACGGCCGACAACAACTCCGTCACCACCATCCTGCTCGGCGCCCAGCCGCACGGCCTGGCGGTCAGTCCGGACGAGGACCGCCTCTACGTCGCTCTCCAAACGGGCAGTGTGGCGGTGATCAATACGGACGACAACAGCCTCATCACCACCGTCACCGTCGGCAACAACCCGCAAGGTGTGGCCATCACTCCCGACGGGGCGTTCGCCTACGTCACCAACGCCGACTCGGACGACGTGTCGGTCATCAACACGACCACCAACACTGCCCTTCCCGCCACCGTCACCGTCGGCAGCAACCCACGAGGCGTGGCCATCACCCCGGACGGGGCGTTCGCCTACGTCACCAACGCCGACTCGGACGACGTGTCGGTCATCAACACGACCACCAACACTGCCCTTCCCGCCACCGTCACCGTCGGCAGCAACCCACGAGGCGTGGCCATCACCCCGGACGGGGCGTTCGCCTACGTCACCAACACCGGCTCGGACAACGTGTCGGTCATCAACACGACCAACAACACCGTCACCGCCACCGTCACCGTCGGCGACTTCCCGACCGGTGTGACGATCGCGGCCGTGGTGACGGTTCCGTTGACCACGCCGGTGATTACCAGTCCGGCTAACGGGGCCACGATCCACGACAGCACCCCGACGTTCACCGGCACCGGCGGAGTGGGTGACACTGTTACCGTCGAAGACGGGGATGGCGCCACGATCTGTACCGCTACCGTGGACGGGTCGGGGGCCTGGTCATGCACGGCGGCCACGACGATCCCGAACGGCACCTACACCTTCACTCCCACCGCCACCAATCCCCAGGGCACCTCCACCGGCACCTCGGTGACCGTGACAATCGCCGCCCCGCCGGTGATTACCAGTCCGGCTAACGGGGCCACGATCACCGACAACACCCCGACGTTCACCGGCACCGGCG
>NZ_JBIAQG010000029.1:0-32677 GCF_042888805.1 Streptomyces sp. NPDC002730 | reverse complement strand
TACCGTGGACGGGTCGGGGGACTGGTCGTGCTCGGCGGCCACGGCGATCCCGGACGGCACCTACACCTTCACTCCCACCGCGGGCACCTTCACCGGCCTCCCGGTGACCGTGACAATCTCCACCACGGTGGATGTGGATTGTGATAGTAGCGATCTGATCGCGGCGATTGACGCGGTCAACACTGGCGGCGGCGGCACTTTGGCACTTGAACCGTACTGCGTCTACGACCTCACCGCGCCCTATGACGGCGTCGACGGCCTGCCGCCCATCACCGACGCCGTCACCATCAACGGCCACAATGCCACCATCCGCCGCGCCACCACCGCGGCCACCGAGTTCCGGATCCTCGACATCGCCTCCGGCGGCACCCTGACCGTGAACGACCTCACCGTCATGAACGGTTCCCTCACCGGCGGCGACAGCGGCGGCGGGATCCTGGTGCAGAACGGAGGAGCCCTCACCGCGGACACGCTCACCCTCCAGGGCAACCACACCGACGACGACGGCGGAGGCATCAGCGTCGCAAGCGGCGGTACCACCGCCCTCACCGACAGCCTCATCAACGACAACTCGAGCGATGGCCAGGGCGGGGGTGTCGATGCCGAAGGAACGGTCGCCCTCACCGGCGCCACCGTCTCCGGAAACCGGGCGCAGGTCTACGGCGGCGGCATCAACACCGACAGCGACGCCGAGACCCTCACCATCACGAACAGCACCATCAAGAACAACACGGGCATTCGGTACAGCGGTGGCTTGGACCTCGACGGCGGGACCGTCACCATCACCGGCAGTTCGATCAGCGACAACAGAGTCACCAACGGATCTGCCGGAGGCCTCTTCAGCGCCGCGAACCTCACCGTCACGAACTCCACCATCGCCGGCAACACCGTCACCGGATCTGGCACCCCCGACGGGGGCGGTATCGAAATCGACGGCGGCACCACCGTGCTGAACAACGTCACGGTAACCGGAAACAAGCTCCTCGGCGCCAACGGGGAAGGTGCCGGCATCGCGGTCCTCGACGGTTCTCTCACCCTGCAAAATGGCAGCGTCGTCAGCGGCAACCTGGCCTCCGGCCAGTACTCCAACGGCGGCGGCATCTACACCGAGGACAAGGCCACCACCCCCACCGTGACCACTGTGGCCGTGACGAGTTCGTCCGTCACCGGGAACACGGTCACCGGAACCGGATCCCGCGGCGCCGGCATCTACAACACCGACGCCGCCATCTCCCTCACCACCAGCAGCGTCACCGACAACACCGCCCCCGCCGCGCCCGCACCCGGCGGCATCTACACCGAAACCCAATTCACCACCGCCACCGGCAACACCATCACCGGCAACACCCCCACCAACTGCCTCCAAAGCCCCGTCATCGTCACCGGCTGCAGCGGCTAGGAGCGTGGGTCAGTAACCGATACCCCTGACGTAGATCGGGATTGTTCGTACGAGATGATCCCGATATGCGTGGCGAGGACGGGCTCTTCGAGGTTGGGCGACTGGAAAGGGAGGCAGCCGCAGGGCCGTCCGGCGGCGGTGGACAAGCGGTTCCGGTCCTTCGACCCGCATCAGGTCCTGCCGCCGCCGCCGTCGTCGTCGTTGGACGACTGGCTGCCCGAGGGGCACTCGGCCCGCATCGTCGCCGACCTCGTCGACGAGGTACTCAACCTGGGACCGGTCCTGGTGGACTACCCGAAAAGCGCGGCCATCCGCCCTACGACCCGAGGCTGATGGTGCGGCTGCTGATCTGCGGCTACACCACCAACGTCCGCTCCTGGGCCAGCCCAACGCGACGGCGCGTTCGCGCAGTTCGTACTGGCGGGCCAGCGACTCGGTGTGGTGGATGACCCGGGACGGGGTGGACTGACGCACATATACGTACGCGTCTCTGGAGCGGTGGGTGGTTCGGACTTTGTCCACCGACAACAGCAGGGCCGGACCCAGCACCGCAGGCGACGACTCAGCGTTCATCGCCGGCCCCCGAACCGTCGTCGGCGTCGGTGAGGGCGCCACGGGCGATCAGCCTGGCCAGCAGCACGAGGGCCTGGGCGCGGGCGGCCTCGGGAAGGTCCTGCCAGCGGCCCTGCGGCGTTGGTACATCCCCCAGGCCGAGGGAAAGTTGGCATGGGGGCGCTACTCTCATGGCACGCAAGTGGGTTCGCCTCTCTCGAATCGTCAGCGCGATCAGGACGAGGGGACCTACTTGTGCTTTCGTGATCAGATAGCCACGTTGTGTGAAGTCGCCAGCTGGCGCACGAGCCGATAGAGCTCCCGCAGCCCGGCCGCATCCAGCACCACGTCGCCCCCGACGGCCTCCGTCCCGGGCCATGACATCGGTGACGTCCGCTCGGATCGTGCCAGGTGAGCCGTCCGGCAGGTCGACCACCAGCAGCAACACGCCGTTCCACCGCTTGAACGACTTCGCCGGCAGCAGCTTTCCGAACAACGGATGCGTCTCCGCGACGACCCTCACCTCACACGGCAAGACCGCACGAAGATGTTGCAGTCGATCGCCTTCACTCCGGGAGTAGGCAAGACACACCTGGCCGTGGGGCTCGCGGTCGCCGCTTGCCGGGCCGGCTACTCGATCTACTTCACCACCCTCGACGACATGGTCCGCAACCTCAAAGCCGCCGACGGCATTGGTCGTTTGACCCGCAAAATGCAGGTCTACCTGCGGCCCAACGTCCTGGTCCTGGACGAGGTCGGCTACCAGCCTCTCGGACGCGACGAGGCGAATCTGGTCTTCCAGGTCGTCGCGAAACGCTACGAGAAGGGCTCAATTGTTCCGACTTCGAACAAGACCTTCACGGAGTGGGGCCAGTACTTCGGTGACGATGTCCTGGCCGGCGCGATCCTCGACCGCCTCCTGCACCACTGCAGCATCGTCGGCACCAACGGAACGCAAAGCTGTACTTGACGGTCACGCTGGCATCCGAGGAGCCGGTGGAGGGGCTGTATTCACGTCCTGAGCACCGTCGACGTCTTCGACGGCCCATCGTTGAGAGGGTCCCAGATGTGTAGTGATCGCCACCGCTGTGTTCAGGGGGATGCACCGCGCGAGGACCATGGCGTTCGAGGTCTGCCGCCGTCAACGGGGCGTGCGCCGTGGGCAGTCGGGGCGTGTTGGAGGGTTGCGGCGGGAAACGGTCGACACAGGCTGGCGGTTGCCCTACCGTCCGAAGCAGGAGGCGGGGCCAGTGAGCGAACCGACGAGGTTGAAGGCCCTGGAAGCCGCCGGACTGGTGCACCCGCAGGCGGCGGCGGTGAGCGCGCTGCTGTTCCGCGAGGGCGGGTTCTTCCTGGCTCAGGACAAGGTCCAGGTCAAGTACGAGATGCTGCGCGCACACGCGGTCGACAGGTGGAACGTGAGCGACGCGGCGTCGGCCCACGGTTACTCGCGGTCTGTGTTCTACCTGGTCAAGGCAGGTTTCGAACGGGCGGGCATGACGGGTCTGCTGGACGGCAGGCCGGGACGACACGGCCCGGTCAAGGTCAAGGTCAAGGTCAAGGTCAAGGTCACCGAGGAGATTGTGGCCTTCATCCGGTCGGCGCCGGTGGGAGCTTCGGGGGCGGTGCTGGCCGACGAGGTGGAGCGGCAGTTCGGTGTGGTGCTGCACCGGCGCACGGTGGAACGGATCCAGCGGCCATGATCTGGGCCGGCCCGTGGGGGCAGGGCTGGTTCCCGCTGCCGGGCGAGGATGCGCAGGCCGAATACGAGATGCTGCGGAGCCATGTGCTTGAGTACGGGCAGTTGCCGTCGTCGCTGATGGCGGCCCGCTTCACACGCCGGGGACTGCCCGGTCTGATCGCATGGCCGGGCGGTGAGAGCACCTTCCGCGCCGAGTTGTCCGGCGCACGCAGGCCGGCGTGGACGCCGCACCGCGATCCGCGGACCGATACCCTCGCCGCCGTGTTCGCGGTGCTGCTGGACTCTGCCGATCAACTGGATCGCGGAAGCGAGTGGGCGGGGAGGCGGGCGCGGTGAAAGCGGCCCTCTATGCGCGGGTGTCCACCGAGGGCCAGCAGGCCCGTGGCACGATCGGGTCCCAACTGGCCCTGCTGCATGAGCGGGTGGCCGCTGAGGGTGACGAGTTGGTCGCGGAGTTCACCGATGACGGCTGTTCGGGTGCCCGGCTGGACCGGCCGGGCCTGGACGCACTGCGGGACGCGGCCGAGGCCGGGCTGTTCGAGCGGGTGTGGTGCCTGTCCCCGGACCGGCTGGCCCGTATCTATGCCTACCAGGTCGTCGTCCTGGACGAGCTGGCCCGTCTGCAGGTGAAGGTGCAGTTCACCGACGCTCCGCCGATCACGGATGATCCGCAGGCCGTCCTGCTGACTCAGGTCCAGGGCGTGATCGCCGAGTACGAACGGGCCAAGATCGCCGAACGTTACCGGCGCGGGAAGCTCTTCCGCTCACGGGCCGGCGAGGTGGTCTCCTGGAAGACGCCCTACGGCTACCGGCGCCTTCCCCGCGAGGGCGAGACGCCTGCCCATCTGGAGGTCTTCGAGCCGGAGGCTGCTGTGGTCCGCCGAATCTTCGAGGACTACACGGTGCGGGACCTCTCGATGCGTCAGATCGCCCGCGGCCTGGCCGCCGATCACGTTCCCACCCCGAGGAAGGGGAACGGCATCTGGGGCACCTCCACCCTCGCCCGGGTTCTGCGCAACGAGGCATATATCGGCAAGGTCTACTTCAACCGCACTGAGGTCGTCCCTGGTCCCGGGCCTGGCCACCATCGACGTCAGGTCCCCCGGCCCCGCGAGGAGTGGATCGCCATCACGGTGCCCGCCATCGTCGCCCAGGAGGCGTTCACCGCAGTCGGCCGTGTCACCCGGGACAACAGCAAGTGGAGCCCGCGCCGGACCGAACCCGGCCAGTGGATGCTGCGTGGCCTGGTCAAATGCGGCTCCTGCCGCGTGGGCACCAACTGCCACAAGATGCGTGGCCGTAACGGCGCCTGGCACCGCTACTACTACTGCCGCAACCACGACCCGGTCCGGGCCGGCGGCAGTGACCGCCGCTGCACCGAGCGCAACATCCGGGCCGATGTCCTGGACGCCTTCGTCATCGCGCAGGTCCACGACGCCCTCCTGCGTCCCGAGACCCTCCTGGCCGGCCAGCACGCCACCGCCGAGAAAACATCCAGCGACGAGGTACTGGCCCGGGAACTGGCCACCCTCGGCCGCAAGCTCCACGCTGCCCAGGCCGAACGGAGCCGCCTGGCCGATCTCTACCAGGCCGGACTGATCGATCTCCCCGACCTGCTGCGACGCGCCACTGCCATCGACCACCGCTCCCGCGACCTGACCCAGCGACGAGACGCACTCGCCGCCCGACGCCACGAACTCGCCCAGGCCGGCCAACTGCACGACCGGATCACCAACTTCGCCCAACGGGCCCGCATCGGCATCGACACCCTCGACTTCGACCAGCAGCAGAACCTCCTTCGCCTGGTGATCGAACAGATCGAAGTCACCGGCTGGCACGTCAAGATCCAGCTACGGATCCCACTCGACGAACCGCCTCACCAGCCCGCGCCACCCGATCCCCGGCCTCTCCACCCCGCACTGTCCAGCCAAGACCGTCTGCGTTCCGTTGGTGAGCATCAACGGCAACGGCTATCGCCTCAAGGACCACGTTACCGCCCTGCAGGACATGACTGCTGCAGAATCCTGACCGCCCGTCAACACCACCGCGGGGCCGAAGCCGTTCCGGCTTCGGCCCCGCACCCATCTGAGCGATCTGCACAACCTCTCTCCAAGAGAGAGCAGCCCTCTCCGGAACTCTGCACGCGAGCCCGTACTCCGTTCTGGATGAACTCGTACGCGGACACCTTCCAACCCGACTTCCACAGTTCAGGCATATTCCGCGTCATGGGCTGCGGGCCACGGTAGTTGCCGCCTGCGGCATGGGAAAGACGTCCATTGCCGCGCATTCCGCGATGCGGCTGACGCGTAATAGCCGGGTGCTGGCACTGCTGCCGACCTTGGATCTGTTGACGCGTGAAACCCGTACGGCCCCAGAAGGCCTCAGCACGAACCGGGGCAGCGAAAGACTCCGACGCGTTCACACGCGGACTGACAGCCCTCCACCCAGTACATCCAGCGCGAAGCCCGCACCGTCGTCCCCCGCGGACACACCTGGATCTGACTGGTGCCCGAGGGAAACACGGTATGGCCCCGCTGAACGGAAGCAGCCTCCTGGAGACCGTAGAGCGCAGAACAGCTCGCGGCCGGAGGGGGTTCGGCATCCCAGTCGGCACAGGCAGCTGTCGAAGTACCGACCAGAGCGCCGACCGCGACGGGAAAAAGGAAGGAAATGCCGTCGCGGGTACAGCATCACACCAGGCCAGCCCGGTCGACACCAAGACACCGACCGACACGCCGACCGTCGCCGGGTGGGCTCGCGTGAGGCGCCCCGACTACGGACGGGCGCCTCTTCTGAGGCGCTTCATTCGGCGGAGATCGCCGGCCCCGAGTGCTCGGCTGTGCCCTGGCCGAAAGGTGACGAGGCGCCGCGTCGCACGGGCGAGTGATCATTCCTCGCGGACGGACGTCGCCTCCTGGCGGGTCGGCAGCGAGCGTTCAACCCGCCGTGTCCGCCTCAGGCCTCGAGCATCTCGGTGACGAGGGCGGCAATGGGGGAGCGTTCAGAGCGGGTGAGGGTGATGTGGGCGAAGAGCGGGTGGCCTTTGAGCTTTTCGACGACTGCGACGACGCCGTCGTAGCGGCCGACGCGGAGGTTGTCCCGCTGGGCGACGTCGTGGGTGAGGACGACGCGAGAGCCCTGGCCGATCCGGGAGAGGACGGTGAGAAGGACGTTGCGCTCCAGGGACTGCGCCTCGTCGACGATGACGAAGGCGTCGTGGAGGGAGCGGCCGCGGATGTGGGTGAGCGGCAGGACTTCCAGCATGCCGCGGGAGATGACCTCCTCGATAATGTCGGGGGTGGTGACCGCGGACAGGGTGTCGAAGACGGCCTGTGCCCAGGGGCCCATCTTCTCAGCTTCGCTGCCCGGCAGGTAGCCGAGTTCCTGGCCGCCGACCGCGTAGAGGGGGCGGAAAACCATGACCTTGCGGTGCCGGCGGCGTTCCAGGACGGCCTCCAGGCCCGCGCACAGCGCCAGTGCGGACTTGCCGGTGCCGGCGCGGCCGCCCATCGAGACGATCCCGACGTCGGGGTCCAGGAGCAGGTCGAGGGCGATGCGCTGCTCGGCGGAGCGGCCCCGCAGGCCGAACGCCTCACGGTCGCTGCGGACCAGTCGCACCCGCCCGTCGTGGCTGACCCGGCCCAGGGCGCGGCCGCGCTCGGAATGCAGGACCAGGCCGGTGTGGACGGGCAGCTCGGCTGCACCGTCGATGTCGATCGCGGCGTCATGGCCGGCGTCGAAGAGGGTGTCGACCTGATCGGCGGGGACGTGGAGTTCGGTGATGCCGGTCCAGCCGGAGGTGATGGCGAGTTCGGCGCGGTACTCCTCGGCGAGCAGGCCGACCGAGCTGGCCTTGATCCGCAGAGGCAGGTCCTTGGAGACGACGGTGACGTCGTAGCCCTCGGCCTGGAGGTTGCGGGCGACGGCGAGGATGCGGGCGTCGGCTTCGCCGCCGCCGACGCGGTAGCCGGCGGGCAAGGTCGAGAGGTCGGAGTGGTTCAGTTCGACCCGGATGGTGCCGCCGAACTCGCCGACCGGGATCGGCTCGTCGAGGCGGCCGTGCCGGATGCGGTAGTCGTCGAGGAGGCGGAGTACCTGGCGGGCGAAGTAGCCCAGCTCGGGGTGGTGCCGCTTGGCCTCCAGCTCGGTGACCACGACCACCGGGAGGACGACCTCGTGCTCCTCGAAACGAGTCATGGCGAGCGGGTCCGCCAGGAGCACGCTGGTATCGAGAACGTATGTGCGCCGATCGCCCTGGCGGGATCGGAGGGGCGTCTTGGACCCGGTACCACGCTCTTCGTCGACCATTGCTGTGTCTCCGATCCGCTACGGCGGGCGACCGGCCCCACCGATCTTCGAATGGGTCGGTCAACCCCGCAGCTCGGCGGTGCGGTTTGGGTGGACGCTAACCCCGACGCCGGGCTCGGCGCGACGGTCTATGAGACGAATCACAACGATTTATCCTCGGGCGAAAGGGCCAAGACGGCTTTCGCGGCACAGTCCGCCCGGTGCTCGTTGAACCAGGCGCGCGGCCAGTTGAGGTCCGAGGCACAGTAGATGAGTTCAATGCCCCGCCTATCAGCGGCGGCCGGGAAGGCCTCCCAGTCGCTGCGCCCTACTCGTCTTCATCACCTTCTGCGGTCCGCTCATCCGCGGTGCGCAGCATGAGCTCACGCACCCTCCTGTGCAGGGTGCGCAGCAGCTCCCGCTCGGCCTCTTCGGTCCTGGACTGGATGTTCCACTGGCGGACGTCGTCGACCAGGTCCTCGATCGCGTCACTGAGCCGGCTTCGCAGCAGGCCGGGGCTGAGGGCCTCGACCTCGACCGCGGTGTGCGGGGCGATGCCTTCGCGCAGGCACTCCTCCCGGTAGCGTTTGAAGTTGACGTCCGCGGTGTTGACGTCGTGGGTGGCGAACTGGCCGGAGCGGACGTCGGCGGCGGTGACGGCGATCTGCTGGAAGTCGAGGTCGAGCCCGCCTTCGCCGTAGCGCTCCATGCGCTCGGCCACCGACCGGGGAACGGACCGGCCACTAGGATCCCAGTCACCCGCGAAGATCACAGTCAAAGCCTTGTCCTGCCGGGCATACTCCTGCACGGCCTCGTAGACGAACGTCTTCGAAGACTGGCCACGGCACGAGTAAAGGCCCACGCCCCAGGCGGAGGTCACCGGGAGAAGTACGCCCGCGACAGAGTCACTCTCGCACCAGGCCTCGACCCGCCTGCTCTGCGAAGCCCACAGATTGCGCCGATAGGCTTCCACCAAGCGCTCCAGGGCGTCCTCCACCGAGCCGTACTGAGCCTCCTGCCGCACCACGCGGGTGCCGTCTGTAATCCACCACCAGGGCAGCATCCCGTGCTCCCGCATGTAGCCGAGCTCGCGAACGACCAGCGAGTAGTTCCGGCGCGACTTGCCGGTGTCCTTCTCCCACAGCAGCCCGAGCCCCAGGTAGTAGATATGTTCTCCACCGTTTCGATGTCTCATGAGACATCTGGAGCGGCGATCGACCTGCGCGGTTGCGGGGTCTCGGCCGTCGGTCCCGTGTCGTGGCGGTGAATCGTGGTGAGACGCTCAGCAGGGGCCGATGGTGTCGGTTCGGGCGGCTCGGTGTTCGTTCAAGGTGACGACGGTGCCGCGGCCGTTGAGTTGGTCGCGGAGGGCTGCGTTGTCGTGGTGGAGGGCGGCGATGACCGTGGCGGAGGCATCGAGTCGGCCTTGGAGCTGGGTCCGCTCTCGCTTGAGGTTCCTCAACTCGACATGCAGATCGTGGAGCTCGTCATCGCGCCGGGCTTCGCCAGGGGTGCGAGCGCCAGTGGCGGCCGTGCGGCGGTCCCAGTCGGCGAGGATGCAGTGGGCCCGGTTCATCGTGGCCCGGCTGACGCCGGCTTCGCGGTAGAGGTTTTCCTTGACGAGCCGCCCGTCGGTGCGGGTGGGGCGGCCTGCGAGGAGTCGTTCCATCGCGGCTCGCAGGGCCTTGACGGTCTCGGCGGAGACCTGGTCGGTGATCGTCTCGGCGGTGGTGGGCTGTGTCATTTCTGGGCCTTTCGGATCACTGAGCGGACGTCATCGAGCTGCTGGTGGATCTGGTCCCGTCGGCAGGGGGCGATCTTGGGCGTCTCCAGCAGGGTCAGGAGGCTGTGCTCCTCGCTGTTCCAGATCTTGAGGTGATCGGGGGTGATGACGCTGTTGGGGCAGCGCCCGGGCTGGCATCGGTCGATCAGCGGGCCGGTGTGTCCGGCGGGGATGACCGCTTCTTCGAGGCACTTCGCGCCCTCGGGATGGTTGTGGTCGAGGGTGCAGTGGTTGAGCTTGCCGAAGCGGAGCGTGACGCGGGCCTTGTGCAACAGGTCGTATTCGGTCCGCTTGTCTCCGGTCTTCGCGGCCCGGGTGGCTGCGAGAGCGGCCTTCTTGACGCTGTTAAAGGTGTGGGTGAGTCTGTCCGCTCCGGGCCCGTAGCCGATCACGACGCCTTCGTGGTGCTGGTCGTAGAGGTCCCGCAGCCGCATGAAGCGGGCGTCCTCGATGGCCGTGTCCAGCAGCCGTGCCCAGTTCGCGTCGGAGGCGCCGTAGCCCTGGGTGGACCGGTTGGCCAGAGCCCTGGTGGCCGCGTGCTTGAGCTGGAGCCCCAGGGCAATCTCGGCGCCGGGCTCGGTGGCGACCAGCATGGACATGGTCTTGCGGAACATATGCGGAGCGACCTTGTCCGCTGGGATCTCGTCCAGACCAGTGCGGTCGGCGGTCGCGTTGACATGCTCGATGAACTTCTCGATGAGCTTGCGGCTGATGCTGTGCTCGTAGCTGTTGCCGCGGCTCACGCTGCCGGGCAGGCCGGGGTCGGCGAAGACGAGTTCGGGGTGTGCGGACAACTGCTCGGCGACGAGGATCGCGCGGGCGACCGGCTCGATGACCCACCAATGTTCCATGGGGCGGCCGGGGTCCTGCTTGCGCTTGCGGGAGACGACTGCCGGCGCCCCGTAGAACTCGGCGACGACGCTGCCGCGTACGACTTCTCGGATCTCGCTGTCGCGCATCATCGACAGCGCGGCGACGAAGATGTAGCAGGCGGCCCGCAGAGCCCGGCACTCGTGTCCCAGGGCCCAGGGGTCGATGCCGGGATGCCAGGGCCCCCGGCTGCCACCGGGGCGGTCCACCTCGGTCGCGGGGTGCCCGAAGAGGCTGCCGGGACGTCCCCGGCCGGCAGCGAGTGCCTGCCGGACGATCTCCCGCGATCTGCTGGCACTGGTCCCGCCGGCCTTGGCGGAGAACGCGTTGCCGCGGCCGCGGCCCATGAGCTCGGCCAGCAGGAACCAGTTCGGCTCCCCAGCCTGCCCGGACCCGCCGTGATGAAGCGGGACGGCGTGGTCCGCGACGGCCAGCCATCGGCTCACGTGTTCGGGTAGCGGCTCCAGTGGGCCGATCGGCCGCGAGCCCAGCCGCAGGTGCGTGTCGCGAGCGGCGAGGATGTCAGAGGAGAAGACGTCGATGTAGGTCCAGGCTGCCTTGATCAGCGGGAACCAGACCTCGGGCCGGATGTTCGGGGTGGAAACCTCGTCGGTTCGAGGATCCTTGGCGACCGCTCGGGCCGAGCGGCCCGGCCAGGGGTCGGCGGCCAGACCCCCGCCGGCCAACGCGGGTGCGAGTTCGTGCAGCAGCCGGATGGAGCCGACGTAGTTGCGGACCGTCGCGGTCGAACGGGCCTCGGCCTTCTCCTTGATGAAGCGGTGCATGTCGCTGCTGGTCCAGGCCGCGGGATGCAGCCCCAGGCCCGCTTCGCGGGCCCACTCGATCAAGACCCGCAGCTCGGAGAGCACGCCGATCACCGTGCCAGGCTGGTAGGGGTCGCGGTCGAGATCGACCCCGATCTCGGCCAGGGCCGGGTGCTGCGGGTTGAGCACGGCGATGCTGATCTCCCGGGCCCTGAGATTCCACTCCTTGGGGAAGCTGTCGAACACCGCGATCCAGCCGGACGGAGCGACGTTTGCGGGACGCCGTTGGGCCTCGAACGGCCACCGGTCGGTGCGCCCGAAGGGCGGGATCTCGACGCCCGGCAGCAGGGGACGTCCCTGGAGGACCGGCTCGTCCTGGCCGAACACCTCGGAGAGGCCGAGCGGGGCGGTGAGGTACTCGTGCAGGCGGGATGGTGCCGGCTCGCGTACGGGCTCGCGGCCGAAGTCCGCTGGTGAGGTCATGAGTCGAACTCCACGAACGAGGACAGGGGAAGCTGCAGCCGCAGGCCCTGGTCGGTGATCTGCCGGCGGGCCCGCTCCAGGTCGGCGGGCAGGACATCGGCCAGGACCGCGTTCAGGTTCGTGCGGCTCTGCCCCCATGTCCGGTTGAAGACCCTGGGGTCGAGTCGGGCCGCCAGCAGCTCCAGGTGCTCTGCGAACAAGAGGAGTTGGGGCAGATTGGAGGGCAGGACGAACGCGTTGGCGCATTCCAGGCAGCGAAGCGGGGCGACCGCGCAGAGCTCGCCGGGCGGGCTGTAGGGCGACTGGTAGGGGTCGCGGCAGCTGCTGACGCCCATGTCGAGCTCGCCCTGGACGATGTCCTCGGCCTGCTTCGCGTCCAAGCCGAGCGTATCGAGGACTTCCGGGTCGCCGAGCCGGTCGGCGGCCTGCTCGTCCAGCACCACCGGGCCAGCCAGCGCCCGCTTCAACCAGTCGGTTTGCGCCCGGGTGATAGTGTGCCCGGCCATCGTCCGCAGGGTCGTGCCGTGTGCATAGTGGCCCCAGAAGACCTGCTCGGTGTGGTCGTCGGCGGCATCGCTGACTAGGCCGCGGAACGCGATGGTCTTCTCGACCTTGGTCGACTTCCGCAGCCGGCGGATGTCCATCTTCCCGGCGACCGTCACCTCGGTCCGCCGCACCCACTCGTCCAGGCCGCCGCCACGGCCAACCGGCTCGAAGGGTCGGAAGGACAGCTCGCCGCGCTGGTGGGAGTTGTCGGTGTGCGGGATGACGCTGCCGCGGATGAACAGGTAGGGCTTTGCGGTGGTGCTGCGGCGCCGGGCACCGGCGGTGACCGCGATCAGGGTCCGCAGGATCTCGGCCGTGCTGAGCCCGGCCCGGTCCGGATGCATGACCCGGCTCTCCTCGCCCATCTCCTTGAACTCGCGGTAGCGGATCTTGTGGGCGCGTCGCTTCACCAGCCGCAGCCGTACTCCTCCGGGCATGAACTCCACGTCGTCCTCGGTCAGGTAGGCGACTTCCTCGGGAGCGTGGCCGGTCGCGGCAATCAGCAGCACCCGGAAGGACTGCAAGTCGATGTTGCGCGGATAGAGCAGTGAGGCGATCGCGATGGTCAGCAGGTAGCGGCCCGTGCTCGGGCTGAACCGCACTCCGGCGAAGTCGAAGACCTCCTTCAGCTCCGCAGGCCAGGAATGGTGGTTGGGCAGAGCCCTCCAGATATCCAGCGGGGTGACCAGGCCGTTCGCCAGGCCGAAGGCGAGATTCGCCAGGCTGGTCCAGCCCGCCGTGCGCGGGTCGGCGCCCGCGGCCACCAGTTCCCGGCCCCGCTCCAGCCGCCGCTTCAGCCCGCGGATATCCGCCCAGGCGGCCCTGACCAGCTCGCGCTTCTCCGCTCGGGTGAACTCCTCCAGCTGCCGATGCGTGCGCGGGACGCTCGCCGGGATCGCGGTCGTCAGCACCCGCTGGACGGCCGGCGCCAGCACCCGCTCGGGGTGCTGGCCACGAAAGCGGATCAGGGACAACACGTCGGCGGCCAGGAAGTAGGGCCGAGTGGAGCCCTCCTCGAACTGACCAGGCAGGGTCCTGATCCACTCCCGGATGTAGAAGCTGACGTCCGGCTCCGAGCCGGCCAGCGAACAGGCCGCCGCTTCCGGCCCGGCCTCGCGGTCCACGAACGAGCACAGGTTGAGCAGTCCCTGCCGGTAGGTGAAGACTCCGGTCGGGTGCGGCCGCTTCAGCTCGACGTAGTCGGCCAGCTCGGCCGCAAGCTCGTCCGCCAAGCGGCGGCAGGCGAGGCCAGTCGTGTCCACCTTCACCCGTGCCCTGCGGCCTGTCGCGGTGAACACCTCCAACTCCCAGCGGCCACCGATCCGTTGCGGACGCTCCTCCTCGGCGGGCTCGGTGAAGTCCCGCGTGCGCTCACCCCTCCTGGGCATTGCGTTCCCCCTCCAGCAACCAGACGGCGATGTCCGAGTAGGAGGCCCCATCACTGTCCGACCAGGCGCGAAATGCCTGGTCAACATAGGTCATCGGGTCCTCCAGGTAGGCCAGGTACTCGTAGGTGGTGCGAGGGCTCGCGTGTCCCAGAGCGCGCTGAACGACCAGCAGCGGGTTCATCGAGATGTGCTCGGCCAACGTCACCAGCGGCCGGGGGTCCGCCCGCCTCAGTTCCGCCTCGATCAGCATCTGGGTGAGGTGCTTGAGCAGCCGCAGGGCGAAGGTGTGCCGCAGATCGTGGAAGCGCCAGGGCCTGCGCGGCAGCACCGGCGCCGGACCCCGCTCGGCGAAGGCGGACATCCTCTCCCAGGCAAGGCGCCGGATCCGGTCCCAGGACGAGGGCCCCAGCATCAGCCCGCCCTGGCCGAGGAAGACAGCCATCGCCTCCAAGCCACCGGCGCACTCGCTGACCGTGATCCGCCGCAGCTCAGCAGGCATCCGGGCCATGGCGAACGTCCGTCGCCGCCCCTCCAGCACCCCCGAGAGGCGGCCGAGCCCGTCGATGTCGTCGACGACGAACAGCTCGCGATGCCGGCGAGCGAGCCGTGCAGCCGCCCGCTCGACGATCTCCGCCCGCTCCAGCAGCCGGTAGGTGTCCACCAGGTCCAGCGGTGCCGCCGGGACGTAGACCTTCCGGCGCCGACCGCCCTTCGCACATGCCTGCAAGCCGAACTCCCCCGGCCCTTCGGGCCGGCGGACCAGTTCCGGCTCCAGCACGGTCGACCACTCCCGCTTGCGCATACCGGTCATCAGCGCGAGCTCGGCGCCCGCCCGGTTGCGGTGCGGGAACCCGCCCCGGAAGACGACATCGACCTCGCCGTCCGGGCCCTGCCCGCCCAGCCCGACGTCGCGGAAGAACAGGTACTGATCGAGCGCGAGATGCCGCACCTGCATGCCGTGCGACATCCCCGAGCCGTATGCCTTCGGCATCCGCAGCGGCCCGCTGGGGCGGTGCCCGGCCTCGGTCAGCCAGGCGAACAACCCGTTGACCGTCGACGCCTCCCGATCCCACGTCACCGGGTCGATCGGCATCGCCTGGGCGTCCAGACGCTGGCGCCGGTAGGCGAGCAGATCAACCTCGCCCGCGGCCAGCAGGTCCGTCTGTCGCGAGGCAAGGTACTCGGCCAGCCGCAGCACGACGTACGCGTACGAACGCATCGTCTCCGGGACCCGCCCCAGATAGGCGAGGTGACGGAACCACGACGACATCGGCTCTACCGGCCGCATGTCCGCCCCCAGCACGATCGGCGTCCCATCCGGAATCACCTGCCGGTCCAGCAGAGCCACCGCCGTACTACCGGCAAGCTCGTCCCCGTACCGCTTCACCAGCGGCCGCTTCACGAAGTACAGGTCCAACTTTCCCTCCCATGGAACATCGCCATGAGAGAGATGAGCAGCACAGACCGAGATTATTTGGGCGGAAAGATCAAACCACTCGTTGCAGTGAGACACCGCGAAACTATGCAGAGAACACGTGACGCACACTGCATGGCTGGGCCGCTTCCACCATCGAGTACAGCGCCGCACGCAGAGCCTCTACCTGCGCTTTCGTACGGCGCGGCCGTTTTACGGAGCTAGCGCTGTAACCCATGCCTCCAGTGTGCGGCCAACGCCCTGCCCAGCGTCCCCGTCACCTCCGCCCCGGACCGGCACCACCCGGGTAATGGTCTCCACTCCCAGGCGCCCGCCCCGCAGGCCCCAGGCAACGATGTACAGGGCGTACCCGTGACACGAACGGAGGGGACGGAGCTGCGGGGATAGCGGTGGGTGACGGTCCGGGATGCGTGGACCTCGCGGCGCTGATTCGCTGATAAGGCCCGACCTCCCCAAGATCCAGGAGTGAGTGAGCATGAGCGTTGCAGGTGAATCCGGCGGCCGTGCCCAGCAGATGCGCGCCAAGGTGCAGGAAATGAAGGACGCGGCTGAGCGCACGAGCGACCCGGAAGAGCGCAAGCGGCTGATGGACAAGGCCCGCCGCCTGCAGGAGCAGAGTGAGCAGGAGAGCCGCATGGGCAACCGCGGCATGGACCCCATGGAGTAGCGGGCCCCTCCACACCCCGGCCGGTGGTCTCCTGCGCTCCCCCAGCCGTAGCAGGCCACCGGCCGGACCATGTACGCCCCGGGCGCCCAGATCTCGCCCGCAGCATCCACCACTCTCCGCAGGCACGAACGTCAACTGGGCTGTCGCCGATGCCGATGGGGCCCTTGGGTCAACGGCGACGGAGTCGGTCCAGCCACCCTTGCATTCCCCTGCGATGCGAGCCCGGTGGCGACGGTGGGGCAACAGTCGGCGGATAGGCCGGCGGTGGCGGGGAGGCGCGCCACCAGGCGCTCCCCCGCAACGCCCGGGATCAGGCTACGAGGCCGCTGCCGAGCAGGACCCCGGCCAGCGCGCCCCCGCTCAGAAACGGGCCGTACGGGATCGCCGTCTTGCGACCGGCACGGCGCAGCAGGAGCAAGCCGGCCCCGTAGAGGGCTCCCGGGAACAGCCCCGCGAAGCCGCCGAAGAAGACCGTGTCCCAGCCGTACCAGCCGAGTGCCGTGCCGAGTGTGAGAGCGATCTTGACGTCGCCGAAGCCCATTCCTTGCGGGTTGATCAGGAGAACAAGGTAGGCGCCGCCGAGCGCGAGCCCGCCGTACAGCGCCGTGGTCCACGAACCAGCGGCCCCCGGGACAAGAGCCGCGACACCGAGCAGCAGCAAAGTGGCGGCAGCCAGCGGGAGAGTCAGGACGTCCGGCAGACGGTGCACGGCAATGTCTGCGAGAGCGAGCAGCACCAGGACAGGCGCGATCAGCAGCCACACACCCACCTCGGGCCGAGCACCAGTGACGTACGCGAGCACCGCACACAACAGCGCCGTGACAAAAACCGTGACGGCCGGGCGGGGACCATACCAGCGGCGGAGCGGCAACCCGCTCACCGCCGCACCCGCTACGGCGGGCACCACCGCGACCGCGCAACCGGCGCAGCGCGCGAGACCGACCCAGCCCGCAATCGGATGCCCCTCGCAACACGCCGCGCGCCACCCCTGCCCGGACGGCACCGCGAACCGGTAAACGGCACGCGGCACCAGCAGCCCGACAGCCGCACCGTAGACGGCGGCAAGGAGGACCAGGGACATCAGCATCGTCCGAGCGTACGGCGAGCGCGAGTGGACGAGATACGCCGGAGCGCGTTGGGCCGTTCGCTGCCCTCAATCCGTCGGGCTCGGTCACGCAGCGGGTCGACGCCGCCCCGGTTGACCGCGCTGCCTCGGGTGGTCCAGCGGGGTCGTCATCGTGCCCCGACCGCCGCGAGCGACAGCCGGTCGAGCAGGCGCAGTCCAGTCCGGGGACTGGGGATACGAAGCACTGAGCTCTGCTCTGTGCCGAGCTGCTCCGTGCTGAGAGGAGTTGAAGTCCTCTTCTCCTCTATAGAGAAGAGGTGTCAGTGGCTGTTTCCCGGATACCCACCGGCTCTGGCCTGCAGAGATGCCAATCGTGCCGCGCGGGTGCCGGTACTTGCGCCGGAAGCTGCGCCGGTACCGGTGCCGGTATCCACGCCGGTAGCAGCGCCGGTAGCACCTCCGCTGAGTGCGGCATGCGGGACAGGTCCTTGCCGGTGACTCTCAGTAAAAGCCCAGCATGCCGGGCGAGTCGATGTCGACGGTGACCACGCCGGGCGGGTAGGCGTCTTCGTTGCCGGTCAGCAGGATCGACAGGCCGGTGAACTCCGGGCGCGGCAGCGCGCAGTACAGGGCGTGGCAGGTGTCCGGGCCGCCGTAGCCGTCGCGGATCATCGTGCCGACGCTCACAGCGCTAATCGTGTCGAGGCTGTCGATGACGACGGAAGAGAAAGCGAGCAGCCGACGGGAGAGGTTCTCCTCGTCGGCTTCGGCCTGCATGAGGCACAGGGCGGGGACACTGAGGCGGTCGCCGGGTGTGTGGGCCATGTTGCCCGCGAGCAGGTTCAGCGTTTTGTGGCCGCCGGCGAGCGCTTTGACGGCGCTGGTGTCGAGGATGATCACGCGGCGGCGGTCCGGGCCTTTTCGGCGGCGATCTTGTAGATGTTGCCGAGGACGTCGGGAGCCTGGTCGAATTCCTCGTCGCTGATGTCGATACCGATCTCGCGGCGCACGACTTCCCGGTCGGCGGCGAGCCGTTCGGCGCGCTGTGCGGCGGTCGGCTGCTCGGCGGCCAGGGCCTCAACGAGCCGGCCGATGCTCAGTCCGCGCTCCTTCGCGAGCTCGGCGAGGTGATCACGAGTTTCCCGCGGAACCTGAATTGTCGTCGATGCCATAGCGCCACTATAGAACGCCCACAGGGCCTTGCGTGAGGGCTGCAGCTCGACGGATACCCAGACATCGGACGCCGCGGACAGCCCGGCCTGTTGCGGATACCCGGTCCGGTGTCGCCGGCCTTTCGGATACCCAGGTGTCCTCCACCCCGGCGAGTCTCGGATACCCCACGGTGACCTGCGCTGTTGCCCTTTCGGGGCAAGCACTTGGGTAAGGGACGGCAGCAATGGTTCACGGCAGTTGATCCGAAGGGAGCTCTGTCGTGAGCGATAGACCGGAATGCAGTGCGACCGTGTTCGCCAGCCTGAACCGCGAGTGGAGGTGGATGTGCGCCCAGGACCGCAACGCGCAGCAGGTGCGGTCCTGGCTCGCGGAGGCCGGGGTCCAGGGCGTGGCCGAGGCACCGCGGAATCTGGACGCGCTGCTGGATTGGTTGCATGAGCGGTCCGTACGCGAGGGCCGCACGTTTTCTGACGTGTGGCTGGGTGCCCTGCTGCGGCACGCGAGCGGTCACAGCGACAGTGCGCAGCTGGCGGCGCGGACGGTGGTGCGGGCGATGCTTCCGGCCGCAGTGAGCATGGCGATCCGGTCGGTGCGCGCGGAGGAGCAGCTCGACGAGGTGACCCAGGTAGTGGTCACTGCACTGTGTCAGGCGGTGCGCTCGTATCCGGCAGGTCGCCGGCCGGAGCATGTAGCTCGGCATCTGCGGCTGGAGATGTGGCACCACACCTCACGTGATCTCAAGCGGGAGTTCGCACCGTCGGGGACGAGGCTGGACCCGGAGCAGCGGGCAGCCGAGCCGACCGCGGACTGCGATCCGGTGCTAGGGGCGGAAGAGGCCTGGCTCGAGCAGGCTGCAGCCGAGGCCGGATTCGAGGCGGACCTCACGGGCGCGCGGCGGGAAATGGTCGAGCTGCTGGTGTGGGCGCTGACGCAGAAAGTGCTCTCCCCTCCGGCGGCGGTGGCGATCGCGGATCACTACCGCGTGGGCGCTCCGGGTGATCGTGCGGCCGCGCGGGCGGTGGGGATGAGCCCGGCGGCGTTTCGGCAGCGGCGCAGCAGGGCGGTCTCGACGCTGCGGGCCGCTGTCGGCCAGTGGGTGGCTGCGGCATGAGGCCCGTCGAGATCCGCAGAAGTTTTTCGGCGCCCGATGTCACATCTGGGCGCAGCGCTCTCCCCTTCTTTGGGCGTACGGGCGTGATGCCCGTACGCGGCGCTCGAAGCCGAGCGACGGGTCATGTGAATGCTAGGCGGCGGGGAGAGGGGACGTACGTCATGGAACTGCGCGCACAGGAACAGCGGCTGGTTCAGATCAGGCGCCGGGCGACGCTACTGGCGGTGGCGCTGGTGAGCGAGCCGTTCTCGGCGGCAACGGATGAGCGGCTGCGGACGTATGTGGCCAACGACGCGGACGAGGCACAGACCTTGGCACGCACGCTGTTGGAGCTTCCGCAGGAGGTGCTGCGGTCCCGCATCAGCGAGCTGTCGTCGAGGCGGGGCGGCAGCGGCGTTGCGGGCGAGGGCACGAGCGACATGTGCATCGCGGACATGGCGCGCATCGTCGCCGAGGCCGGAGAGCGTCGGGTGTTGCTGCTGGACCCGCAGGGCAAGCACGCGGGAAACGCGCGGGCCGCTCTTCGTGGCAGGGAGGCGACCTCGTGAAGGCGTGGCGCAGGCCGCCGGTGCCAAAGGAGGACTGGACTGCGCAGACGGTTCAGCACGACGGGCCGCAGTCCGCGGCGCGGGCGGGGTGGGTGACGGTCTCCACCGGCGCGGCCGCCAATCTGACGGCAGTGCTGCGCTGGACCGCATGGGCGCTGCTGATCGCCGGCCCGGTGGTCGGCATCGCGGCGTGGCTGCGGCCGCCGGCCGCTGCCGGGGCGGTGCCGCCCACGCCGAGGGCGTCGGTGGTGGTGCGGGATGCGGCGGGCCCGGCCGGCTTCGCCGAGCTGTACGTGTCGGCCTATGTACAGGCCGGGAAGGGCAGCGAGGCCTCACTCCAGCCGTACTTCCCGAACATCCGTGATCTCACGCTCGAGGCGACGCCCGGTGCGCAGCGCGCCGAGCGGCTGGCTGCGGTGCGGGTGAAGGAGGTTTCGCCGGGCTACTGGTCGGTGACCGTCGCCGCCCGCATCTCCGCCGGCTCCGCGCAGGCATCCAAGGCCAAAGGCAGCACGACAGGCGCCCCGGAAGGGGCCGGTGCGGTGGATGCCCGTGAGGTACTCCGGTACTTCCAGGTGCCGGTCACATCCGCAGGCTCCGGCAGCGGGTACGTCGCGGCGGCCCTGCCCGCCGAGGTCGCCTCCCCCAACGCGGGCGAGGCGGCCCCGCTCGACTACGGCACACCCGTGCCCGCGGACATCCGCGACAGGGCCGCCGCCGCGGTGAACGAGTTCCTGGCCGCGTACCTGACCGGGACCGGTGAACTGGACCGCTACCTGTCACCCGGCACCGACATCACGCAGGTCTCCCCCGCGCCGTACGCACAAGTCAAGGTCACACAACTCGCAGAGCGGGGCGGTGACTTCCGTGCGAACGCCCCGGTGACCGAGGGGGCGCGGCGGGAGCTGCTCGTCGACGCCGGCGCAACGGACTCGGGCGGCCAGGTCCGGCCGCTGACCTATGCCCTGCAGCTGAAGGCCCGTGACGGGCGCTGGGAGATCGCCGCGCTGGACGCAGCCCCCGCACTGAGCACCACCACTTCGAAGGGAAATTCCTGATGGACATCGTCATGGCCGCAGGCGTCCTCAGCGACGTCAAACAGATCAGCGCCGACGTCAAGGACATCCTGGTCAATGTCCTGCCGCCCATCGGCGGCGCGGCGTTCGCGCTGTGGACCTGGGCGAACACCAAGTCGCCGCTCAAGACACTCATGGCCTGCGTCTTCGCGGGCGCGATCTGGTGGGGCATCACCAACATGGGCATCCTGCGCGACAAGACCGGCGAGGACCTCAACCGCAGTGTCAAAACCGCCGCAGTGCTCGTGGTCCAGCCCGTCGCCGGCAGTGAATCCCGGTGAGCACCGCGGCAGAAGCACCCGGCCGTGAGGTCCAGGAGCAGCTGATCGGGCGCTGTTACACGAAGGCGCGCCGCCACCCCCTGGTGATCGGTCAGCTGCCGGGCGGCGGGCGACTGTGGGGCGGCCCGTATACGGTTCCGCAGGCCATCGTGATGGTCCTCTCGTTCGCCGTGCTGCTGCTGTTCCGCCAGGCGTGGGCGCACTTCGGGCTGCTACTGAACGTCATCGTCGCCTTCGCCGTGCCCTACTGCCTGGGGCTCGTCGTTCGGCGCGTCCACGTGGACGGCCGCAATCCTCTCGCCGTCGCCGGGAGCGCCATGGGGCTGCTGGCGGCTCCGTCGGGGGGCCGGATGGGCGGGCGTCCGCTGAAGAAGCTCGGCCGGCACTCCCCGGTCCGCGGGGTGTGCACCCTGACCTGGCACGGCCCGGCGGGCACAGCAGCGCGCACGATGCGCCCTGCCGCCACAGTCCGGCAAGCGGAGTTCCGCGGTGTGACAGCGGTGCAGCCCGCGCCTGCCCGCCGGATCACGACGGCGGTCGCAGACTGCGGCGCGCAGCAGGCCAGCCGTGCGGCCCGGCCTCAAGTGCTGTCGGGAGTAGGGGCGTTGCTCGCGGCGCGCGACGCCGTCGGAGCTCCCGCACCGCGCAGGGCGGGTGAGAGGGATGCCGGTGACCATCTCGGGCGCACTGCGCAGCGGCACGTCGGCCATGAAGGAGGCGGTGTTCGCGCTGCTGGACGCAGCGCCGTACAGCGCGAACACGGCGGAGGGGTGAAGTAACGATGCAGGTCCCCATCCGGCACATTGCCGGGAACGTGATCTGGACGACACACGGTGGCGTATGGGCGATGTGGCGCGTGACGGGCGCCGATCAGGCGCACGTCTCCCGCCGGGCGAAGATGCAACGGCTCGCGGAAATCGAGACCCTGGTCAAGCAGGTGCGCGGGGAGGCGATGCTGCTGTCGCTGTGCCCGCAGGTCAACCCCGCCACGGTGGTGGAGAAGATGGTCGCCGGCGTCAACACCGACCTCTCTCCGCGCTACGAGGCGCTGGCGCACCGGACCCTGGACCAGCTGGAGCTGACCGGCCGTACGGACTGGCTCGCGGTGCCGCTGGCGACCTCGCGCCGCCAGAGCATGGCCGACGCGGTGCGGGCTGCCCGTGCCGAAGTCGCCTTGCAGCTGGGACTGCTGCCCGCCCGGATCCCGGCCGTTGAGGAACTCGAGCGGCTCACTCAGGCATCCGAGCTGGCTTCCACGTGGCTGGCCCAGGTGCGGCTGCGGCCGGCTGGCGAAGCCGAAATCCTGTGGATCTACGGGCACAGCACGCGCCGCGGCCTGCTCGAGCCGCTGCTGCCCGAATACGAGCCGAACCGCGGACGGACCTGGGGCCGCGCTGGGCCAGGCGGTACTCGCCGAGGGCGCCCACAGCCTGGCCGGCGCCGAAGAGGACTCCCCCGCACACCACAGGCGCTCCAGCAATCCGTTCGCCCGCCGGTGGCTGGAGGTGACCACCGAGTGGGGTCCCTCTTACCAGGCGCTCCTCTCGCTGGCCGAGATGCCCGACAGCTTCGTCTTCCCCGGCAGCGAATTCCTCGCCCGGATCGACCAGTTCGCCTTCCCCGTGGACTGGGTGGTGCGGCTGCACGTTGCGGAAGGGGCCGAGGCGGAGGCCAAGTCACGCCGTCAGGCACGGGAGCTGGCCGGCCAGTACAGCGAATACGACGCCGAGACGTCGGGCGTGCCGGCCTCCGTGGACAAAGCCGCGGCCAACCTGGACGAATACCGCGACCGGCTGACCTCCTCCAAGACCGAGGTGGAGGTACAGGCCATGGGAGCACTGTGCGTGTGGGGCGGCACCCCGGCCGAGGCCGAACGCCGCGCGGGTGAACTGCAGGGCTACTTCGGGGCCAGTGAGTACACCTTCGCCCGCCCGCGGGGCGAGCAGGAGAACCTCTGGTACGGAATGCTGCCCGGTGCCCGCACACCCCGGGTGATGGCCCAGTACGCGCAGTTCCTGCTGGCCCGTGACTTCGCCATGGCCGGCCCGTTCTCCGGCGGAGGGCTCGGGGACGAGACCGGGCCGCTGTACGGACTGCAGCTGGCCGGCGGCGGGATTAGGCCGGTGATGTCGGACTTCACCCGCGGCCCGCGCAAGAAGGCGTCCGCGTCGGCGGCGTTCATCGGCGAACTGGGCAGCGGCAAGTCGGTGGCGATGAAGACGGCCGTCTACGGCATCCTGGCCGCCGGCCACCGTCTCGGGATTCACGGCAGCCGTGGCCGGGCGGTCATCGTGGACCGGACCCCGCAACAGGAGTGGGTGCGCTTCGCCCGGGCATGCCCGGGCACCACCCAGGTCATCCACATCACCGGCGACGCCAGCGTGTCCCTGGACCCGCTGCGGATCTTCACGAAGAAGCCGGGCGAGGCTCAGCGGTTCACCGAATCGTTCCTCACCCTGCTGCTGGGCTTCTCGCCGATGGAGGACGAGGGCTCCGCCCTGTCCGAGGCGATCGAAACCGTCCTCGCCGGGCCGCGGCCGTCGATGCGGGTGCTCACCGAGGAGCTCGCCACGCGCGGCGCCGGGGACCCGGCCGCCCGGACGGTGGCCCGCCGCCTGATGGCCGTCGCCCGCAAGGACCTCGCACGAGCCCTGTTCGACGAGACCCTGCCCATCGTCGAGGCCGACGTCGCCGACACCGTCGTGTTCTCCGTCGCCTCCCTCGCGCTGCCCAAGAAGCGGGAGCTGGAGGGGACGCGGCTGGAGAAGCTGGAGTGGGAGAAGATCTTCGGCCGCGCCGTGATGTATCTGATCGCCGCGCTGTGCCGGAAGATCGCCTATGAGAAGCGGGAGGAGTTCGCCGCAGTCGTCTGGGACGAATGCTGGTGGCTCACCTCCAGCCCCGAGGGCCTTGAGCTGCTCCTCGAGATCATCCGGGACGGCCGCAAGCACGCCGCCGGCGCCCTGGTCGGCTCGCACGATCCCTACGACATCGGCCCCAGCGACAGCGAGATGGGCCAGATCGTCCGCGGCCTGATCCCCCGCCGGTTCCTCTTCCGCCACACCGACACCAACCTCGCCCGCCGCGGCCTGGAGTTCCTCGGCCTCGACCCGCACGACGACGACCTGGTCACCGAAGTCACCACCGGGCTGTCCCCCATCAACCTCTCCGACGCCGAACAGGCCGAGCGCGCCGGCGAGTGCTTCCACCGCGACCTGATAGGCCGCATCGGCGCCATGCAGGTGAGCATCCCCAACGACCCGGAGGCGGCCGCGAATATCCACTCCGACCCGGAGGCGGCGATCACAGTATGAAACGCGAGGCGGCGGCCGTTCGGTCGCGTACGACGGGACGTGCCCTGGTGTGCAGCACGGCAGGCCGCTGGCTCCGGCCCGGGCGCGCGCTGGCCACCGGGGTGGTGGTGCTGCTGCTCGCCGCGGTGTGCTCACTGGTGCTGGCCACCACCGCGGGCGCCGCCCCCACCCCGCCGCCGGCTCCTTCACCCTCACTGCCGGCCCCGTACAACCCGCTCAACCCCACACCGCCCCCTGGACTGACCCCGCCCTCCGCCCCTGAAGGAACCACCCAGAAACCGGGTGAAGCCGCGCAGGCCATCGAGGCCGCGAAGAAGAAGGCGGCCGCGGACAGGAAGAAACTCTCCGCATTCGAGGAAAGGGTCGAGCAGTACAAGAAGGACCGGCGCAACGGCGGCGTGCTGTCCGCATTCGAAGTCACCGACCGTGACGGCAACCCCGTCCCCTCTTACCGGATCTTCTCCGACACGGGCAGCTGGAAGGACTGGGACCTCAAGATCGAGGCATTCCTCGTCGAGAGCCTGTTCCTGGCCACGAAGTGGATGGTGTCCTTCGCCTGCTTCCTGATCGCCTGGTCACTGGCCTTCAAACTGGCAGGGCTGCTGCTCACACCAGCCCTGACGGTGTCCACGTCGCTGTACACCAACGTATTCCTCCAACTCGGCCTGCCCGCACTGTTCCTGACCTACGCCGCAGTGGTCGCCGGCTGGCACCTGATGTTCGGCCGCAAGGCCCGCGGCTGGGGCGAGGCCGGAGCCGCCCTGGTCATCTCCGCGCTCGCCGTCACCGCCCTGGCCGCCCCGCCGCAGCTGCTGCTGAGCGAGCAGCACGGCGCCGTCGGCACCGCCCGCGCGCTCGCCGTCGAGGTCGCCGCACTGATCCTGGACAACGAAGAGGCCGCCAAGACCCCGAAGACCGCCGTCAACGACGACCTCCATGACACGGTGCCCGCCGGCACCAGCGCCGGCGCGCAGGTACGCGGCAATGCCTCGGCACTCGCCCGTCCCATCACCGACGAACTCGTCGACGCGTTCGTCGTCCGCCCCTCGATGCTGCTCTCCTACGGCCAGACCTTCGACGACGAGAAGAAGGGCGACACGAGCTGCGCCAAACGCTTCCGCGACTCACGCATCGAGCGGGCCGTGTTCGACGACGCGGTGGACAGCGCCCTCGACTCCGGCCCGAAAAAGCTGCAGGACCTGCCCTGGATCGGCTCCCTCGTCCCCGACGGCAGCACACTGATGCCGGACGCGGTCCAGGACAAGATCGCCGAGGTGGGTCCCGCGAAGCAATTCGAAAAGGACTGCGTCAAGGGCGACGCCGGGGTGCTGAAGAAGGCCTCCATGGACAAGGTCGGCGGCGCGTTCTTCATGACCCTCGCCACCCTGCTGGTCTGCCTGTTCATCACCGTCCTCGACGCCATGTTCCTGTACGCGCAGGTCTGCATCGCCAAGGAAGCGATGATCGCGAAGGTGGCCCTGGCGGTGGGCGTGCTGCCCGGCCCGGGACGCTCGTGGCTGTGGTCCAGAGCCACCAGCATCCTGCGCTACCTGGGGCTGATGGTGCTGGCAGTCAGCGTCCTCGCCATCCTGATCGTCGTCGTCAAGGCAATCATCAACGCCCCAGAGAAGGACCTGCCCGGCGGTGTCACGGTGCGGTTCATCGTCATCGACATCGTGTGCGTCGGCTCGTTCAGCTACCGCAAGAAGCTGGCGCGGGCCACCGAGAACCTCTCCCTGCGTGCCCGCGCCCGCCTCGGCAACAGTGTTCTCGGCGGCAGTGCCCCCGCCGACCTCGGACAGCAGTCCCCGCGGCGCAGTCTGGGCCGCAAGCTGCTGGTCGGCGGCATGATGATCGGCGCTCTCGCCGCCAGTGGCGGCACGGCCGGTGCCGCGTTCGGGTCAGCGCGCGGATCCGCCGCACTCGCCTCCCGCCTGGCCCGCGGCACCGGCCGCATGATCGGCGGAACGGCGAGAGCCGCCGCCGACACAACGAAACTCGCAGCCAAAGGCACCCTCGCCCTCGGCAAGGCAGGGTTGAAGTCGACCCTGGGGCTGCCCGTGTACGGGCCGCGGGCCGCCCGCAAAACGGGTGCCGCGCTCGCCGCGATGCCCGGTCAGGTCACCAGCAGTGCCGTCGGCCTGGGCCAGCGCCTGCAGCAGATCCACCAGCAGTACACCCCGCCCGCGCAGGACTTCATGGGCGAATACGGCCACGGCCTGCGCTCGTTCGGGCGCCTGGTCCGCGGCCGCCGCCCGCTGGGTCCCTACACGCCGCCCCGGCCTCCCGCTCCCGCTGCGCGCACAGCCAGTCCCGGGCCCGGCGCCCCCGTACCCCCGGCGCGGCCCGTGCGCCCCACACCGGTCGTTGCGCCTGCGGCCGCCAGACGCCGCCCGGTTCCACCCCGTGTCCCCCAGCCCGCAGCAAGCCCAGCACAGGCGGCTCTGCAGATGCGGCTGCACCGCATGCGCAACCGCCAGGCCACCACACCCCCCGCACCTCCCCCGCCCCCGGCACGGCCGGCCAGGCCCGCGCCCCGCCGTGGCGGGGGCAGGCCGTGACCGGCGGGAAGAAGGCCGCGCTCGTTTCCGGTATCGCGCTCGCGCCGATCACGTTCGTACTCGGCCTCTGCATCCTGTTCGTCGCCGCCGTCGCCGGGGGCGCCGCCGGACACGAAGACGAACTCGACGACAGCAGCAACGGCATGGCAACCGGGCAGGGAGCACCCTCGCAGGTGGCCGGTGTGCACCCGGTGATGCCCGCCGCATACGCCCGCGCCGCTACGACCATCACCACCCTGCGCCCGGAGTGCGCCGGGATGCGCTGGTCCGTGGTCGCCGGGATCGGGGTGGTGGAGTCCAACGACGCCGCCGGACGGAAGATAGCCCCCCACGCTGTGTGGGACGGCGACACCACCTACGACCGGGCTGTCGGGCCGATGCAGTTCCTCCCCTCCACATGGAAGGGCGCCAGCGGCTCGGACGGCAACAACGACGGCGTCAAAGACCCGCACAACGCCTTCGACGCCGCGCTGGGCACCGCGGTGTACCTGTGCGGCAGCGGAAAGACGGACCTCCGCAACGACACGCAACTGCGCAAGGCCGTACTGCGCTACAACCACTCCGGCGCCTATGCGGACAAGGTCATCGGCTACATCCGGCAGTACGACCAGCTCACCCCTTCAGGCGCGCCCGGTGGCATTGCGGCCGGCGGCCCGGCGGGAGCGGTCGTCCAGGCCGTCCTCGCTGCGCAGGGCACCCCGTACGTGTGGGGCGGAGGCGACATCCACGGGCCGACCAACGGCGGCTACGACTGCTCCGGACTGCTGGTGTACGCCTTCTACCAGGCCGCCCGCATCACCCTGCCACGCACCTCCCAGACCATGCGCCACGCTGGAACCAAGGTGCCCCGCGCCAGCCTTCAGCCCGGTGACCTGATCGTCATCAACAACGACGGGGCCTGGGGACACGTCGGCCTCTACATCGGCGGCGGCAAGATGGTGTACGCGCCGCGCCCCGGAAAATTCGTCGAGACCACCCCCGTCACGACCGGATACTGGACCCGCTACGACTGGGACATTCGCTGCATTCTGTGACATTTCAGGGCGCCTGTCGGGGATTTTCGAGAAAGCCCGACCGTCTGTGTCACATCCGGCGCCCGGGCGCTCCCCTTCCCTCAGTGCATACCCCCACTGTGCGCATCCGATCACGGAAGGCGGCCACCATGCCGGACCAGCTCCACCCCAACGGGCCCACCGCACCAGGGGTTTGCCTCGACAAGGACTCCCCCGCGAGGCGCCAGCCGGAGAGCCGCGTGCTCCGGCCGTTCGCCGACGAACCCGGCCGCTGGGAGAGGGAGTGCCACCGTCTTCGGCGGCCGGCCGCCGAAGCGCAGTTCTTCGCTGAAGCGGAGACCGCAGCGGCCTTGGGGTGCCTCGGCCGCGTTGATGAACGTAACCACTGGGGCTGGCTGCGCTGGCAGGCCCCGGACGAGGAGAGCATGCCGGAGGAGCCGCTCCAGATCGGTCTGCTCCCGCCGTCCCCGTCCAAAGCAGCGCATCTGGCCCGGCGCTGGCTTACCCAGCGCCCGCCCCTACGGGTGGCCATCGGCCGGAGCTGGGCCGGATCCGTCACCGTGAGCACGCTGTTCGCCGCATTCGTCAGCCTCACCGCCGGGATCTACGCCATGGCCCGGGGGCTGCCCATGGGCGTCGTCGTCCCGGCGATGCTGCTGATCCCGCTGTACGTCTCCGTCCTGCCCGACCGGCTCGACGCCCTGGCCCGCCACTTCGTCCGCATCATCGAAGCCGCCCCCGCCCGCCAGTATCTGCAGCGCCTCGTGCTCCTGCATGCCCAGGTCGCCCGCGCGGCAGCCGACAGCCGGCTCCCCGAACTCGCCCACGCCGCCCGGCTCGGCCACCGGGTGCTGTGGGACACAGCCGGCCTGCTGACCGGGCGCGGAACGTGGCCATGCTGCGACGAGCTGCTGCGCGCCTACGAACGCCTTTACACCGATCTCGCGCGTCAGGCCCTCGAGAACGCCGCCGCGCAGGCCGCCCTGGAGCACGCAGTTGTCCGGCCGGGAGCGCCGCAGCAGATCGCTTCCCCCCGCAGCGAGGACGCGTCAGAGCCGACGCCAGCGAACGAACAACTCCTGCCCCCGCAGGTCCTGGCCGAGGCCATCAGCACGCTGATGGACATCGCCACCGCACACCGGAACGCGGCTGATCGCCCCAAGTCCCTGCGCACGCCTCCGTGGAGCCCGCGATGAACCAGCACACCGCACGAGCAGCTCAGTACCTGACCCCGGCCGAGGCGATACGCCTCAAGGCTGGGCTCACCGACTGGTTCGCCACTGAACACCCGATCCGCGCCCGTGTGGCTGGACTGCCGGAACACGGAGCGGCGCTCTGGCCGGCCCGGTGGCCGCAGGCGTCCTTCCCAGAACGCGTCGCCCTGTACCAGTCGGAAGACCTCTTTCCTCCCGCAGCCGCGTGGCAGAACGCGGACATCATCTACGCCGACCCGGCCATGTGCGACATGGTCACCGCCACAGCCCAGACCTTTCCCGAACAGCGGGTACAGCGAGAGGAGTTCCTGGCGTCGATCGGCTTCCTCTTCTTCGCCAAGCCCGTCCCCGCTGAGGCATTCGGCAGTCCGACCGCCGCCAACGCCCCCATCAGCGCCATCACCTGGTTCTGCGCCGACGACGGGCTTTCCTCCCTGGCATGGTTTCGCCGACCTGCGGCTGTCTACGACATGAACGCCGTGAAAGTGGCCCTGCCAGGCCTTCATCCCAGCAAGCCCTACGATCTGCTCTGGGACAGCCCGGCGGCCCACGGCACGCACAACATTTCCCTGCTGAGAGCCCTGTCGGCCCTAGCGAAACAGCCGCTCACCAACGAGGACACGCCAAAAATCCACCAGTCGGTGCGCGGGATCGCCCGCCGGGCCCGCATACGCCCCGAGAGTTTCCGCCGTATCGCGCTACGCCGCCCCGAGACCGCCTCCTATGAAGTCGCGGCGGCCCGGGCGGTGGCCGAAGGCCGTACGCCCGCCGGTCACTGGGTGCGAGGCCACTGGCGTCGCCAGTATTACGCCTCGATCAACGAGCACCGCACCATCTGGATCGAGGGCTTCCCCCGCGGCGACTTCACCCTGCCCGCCCCCATCGGCGAGAAGCTGCTGATCGCCAATGGCGACCGGGCGCACGCAGCGGGCCAGACGTGATGCGGGCCACCTCGCGTCGATGACGCGGCACGGACCTGGGACACAGCAGACGTGCTGATCGCAGGCATCCCGCTCGCCGCAGCAAGGCTGGGCAGTCCTCGCGAAGCTCTGGATCATCGTGGCGGTAGCGACAGCGGGACAGATCGTGCGTACGCTCGCGAGTGTCCCTGGCAGCTCTCGGAGCAGTTCGCCAAGGTAATGCAGAGATGCGGAGTGGTCCTCCTCTCTATGGCCGAGGAGGACCACTCCGCATCATGCTGATTCGCTCAGCTACTCCCGGGTCGTTTAGTTGTCGACGATGCCGAAGTCGACCTCTCCGGACTGGACGTAGCCGACGAAGTCGGCCCAGGCCGGGGCAGGGACTCGCAGGGCGGGGCCCTGCTTGTTCTTCGAGTCGCGGATGCCGACCTGGCTGGTCAGGTCGGCCATCTCAACGCATGAACCTCCCTGGCTATCGCTGTAGGAGGACTTCTTCCAGAGGTGTTCGGCGGCCACGTCAGGCGCCATCAGGTGAGTGTTAATGGCTACTCGATCTCTCGTGCTAGTTGGTGCAGGAATCCGGCTGTTGCCGAGGGGCCCAGAGCTTCGTCACGCATGCTGTTGAACCTCTGGTTGTACTTCCAGACATCGCTCGGTTTGTCGGTGACCGTGATGGTGCCTGGAATATCTGACTGGACGATCGAGTCCACGGGGTCATCGAAGTCCAAGACCGCGAAGTTGATGTCTGCCCGGTAGGTGACGAGCTTCTGCGGGAGAATCTGCACCGCCACGTTGTCACGCGCTGCGAGCCGTTCGATCTCCTCGTACTGTTCCCTCATCACGTCCGGCCCGCCGATCATCCGGCGCAGCGCGGACTCGTCGAGGATGACGCGAAGCGTCAGCGGACTGTCCTCGCGAGTTATGGCCTGCTTGCGCTCCATTCGCAGGCGGACGTTGTTCTCGACGAACGGGGTGGTGGTCTCCTCGACCGGCTTGGCCACCATGAACTGGGCGCGTGCGTAGGTCTCTGTCTGGAGGAGCCCGAAGATGTACATGGGCTGCCAGGCCCGCATCTCCCGCGCATCCGCTTCCAGCCCGACGTACATCGGCATCCCGGACGGCATGACATCCCGATACGGCATCCATGGGTCCCGGCTGAGCGAATCCCGGTTCAGCGTCTGCAGTGCCTCGCGGTCATCGATGTCGTCGACGCCCAGCCGGTCGAGCAGATTCTCCATGTCTCCTGAGCGCGGCAGGCTGTTGTGACCGGTCTCCACTCTGCCGAGTTTCGTGTCGCTGAATCCGAGTCCCGAGGCAGCCTCTTGAATCGTCAGGCCGGCCTTCTCTCGCAGGCGCCGGAGCTCTTTGCCCAGTTCCCGCCTGCGGAACGTCGGCCCCCTTCGTGCTGCCACCTGTGTGCCCTCCCCGAAGCTCTGTCGGTCCGTGGTGCGCGCGTGTGCCGAGTCTCCCACCGCCAGTGCCTCCTTCGGCAACCCTCTGCCGGTGTAGCGGCATGTGCCAATGCTCCCGCGATGGCAGATTCACTTGCAGGTTAACTCGAAGATGCAGGACGGTAGTTGAGCCAGCGTGAACGCGCGCATCTGCGGCTCTGGAAGTTGGATTGCCTCGCTGACTGCGCCGCAATTCTGATCAGCGAGCTGGTGACCAATGCGTTCTGCCATGGCCGGGGCGAGAGCGTCGCTTTGAGGATGATCCGCCATCGGTCCGACGTACGCATCGAGATCTACGACGGCTCGTCGGGCCGGCCGCACGAGTGTGCGGCGCGGCCGGATGACGAGAGCGGCCGCGGCCTGGCCATCGTCGCCGCCATCGCCGACGCCTGGGGGGTCAGCGAAGACGGTACGAGCATCTGGTGCAGCCTCGCAGTGCCCACGGCAGGGAGTGAGCGGTGACGGCATCCGCACGTTCGGCCGAACGTCTCGCCGGCCGCCTGCTCGCCGTGCTCGGCGATGGCGCTTTCGGCTGGGAGTGGCCCTACACAACCCCGAGGGTCCCTGCGAATCAGGCTGCGCGGCTGGCCGTGCTGCGGCACACCATCCAAAGTGCTGCCGTGGCGCCGGCAGGCGTGCCGTTCACCGTCATCGTGTACGCGTTGACGAACGTCCGCGGCGAAAGACCGGTGCGGGCCCTGGAACGTGCCCAGGCGTACGCGAGGTACATGAGGTGGCGGGTCGTCGCGGGGTCGTTCTACGACGACTGCGGGATGACTGATCCCATGGAACGCCCGGACTTGACGCGTGCTCTCAGAGCCGTGGCCGGCGGATTCGCGCAGGGGATCGTGACGGTCGACCGGGCCGCGGTCAGCGCGGCTGACGGCGAGTACGAGAACGCCCTGACCTTCCTCCGGGACCACCACAGCTTCCTCGCGCATGTGCCGCCGGATTTCGCGGTGCCCTCCCCCTCAGCTGAGCTTGTTCTTTATCTACCAGGACCTACCGGGTCTGCCGATGGCCTTGAGGGTCTCGGGGCGTTTGACGGTCTTGCCCACGTCATAGCGGGGTGC
>NZ_JBIAQG010000028.1:0-44119 GCF_042888805.1 Streptomyces sp. NPDC002730 | reverse complement strand
GCGTAGTAGCCGGACGTACGCCTTCAACGCTAAGGCATACCCGCAGGCTGCTGCGCACGCCTGGATGATCCAGACGTACACGCCCACCCACGCGGATGGCTTCGAAGCGCCTTTCGGGGATGTCACCTTGCCCAGCAGCTCGGCAGCCCAGCGGTGGATGGCGCCAACTCGGCTTCCAGCTGGCGATGCGCCTGCCGGCCGCGGCCGGCTCGGAGCCGTCGCTACTGGTCGCGCCGGGCAACTACCCAGTATCGACCAGGTGCTGGTGACGCCAGGCATAGATCGTCTGGTCACTGATGCCAGGAGCTGGGCGACCTCGGCGACCCTCCTTCCGGATGCGAGGAGATCGAGGACCTCATGGCGGAACTCGGGCGGATAGCGACGGGGCATCACGGCCTGCGGAGGCTGCTGGATCGTCAATTGTCCAGCAACCCGACTCCATCAGCCCCCGGGGAGAGCCGGTCATCGTAACCGGCCGCCGCGCTTGCTCATCGCCCCTCTCGGACCGGCAGGGCGGACCCGCCACACGCACCACGTCAACTCGGCGCCGCGTGAGTCGACTTGGTAAAGCGTAGACAAAGTAGCGGGATAGTCGCCACCGAACACAGTCCTCCCTAGTGACCGCCGTAAACAACACGCACAGGGAACTCGATGGTCCCAAGTATCCTCTTGCACACTGCCGCCCGCCGGCCACGATCGGCGACGCGGTCAAGGCGGCGGAGGAGCTGCGCGAACGAGGCGCCCAGGGCGGTCCTGGCCGGTCTGGGGGCGGACGGCCGGCTGCTGGCGGATGCCACCGGCACCTGGTTCGGCCACGCAACCGCCGCCGCCGTGCGCAGCAACGTCGGCGCGGGAGACCCCTCTCTCGCGGGGTTCCTGACCGCCGGCGGCAGTGGCCCCGCCGCCCTGACCGGCGGCGGTCGCCCACGGGTCCGCGGCCGTCCAGCTGCCGGGCAGCGTCATGCCATCACCGGCCGACCTGGACCTGGCGGCGGTCACGACGACCGCGTCCGTACCCCTGGACCGTGTCCTCGGGGAGCCGGCGCCATGACCATCCGCCCCGTCCCGGCCGACCCGCCGGTCATAGCTGTCCACAGCCCCGGGCCGCCTACCGGTCGCAGGTGTTCACGGCCCCGGCCCGTCCGTCCATCCGCTCGAACTGCCTCTGCGCGGATGGACAACGCACCACCACAGCCCACCGCCGCCCCCGCGGCGTTCGCGACAAGGAGCCTCGTGATGAACGAGTTGATCACCTCGGAACTGGTTGACCTCGAGCTGGCCGCCCAGACCAGGCAGACCGCCTCTCGCTTTCTCGCCGAGCGGATGGTCGCGGCCGGCCGGGTCACCGACCTCGAAGGCTTCCTCGCCGACGTGGCCACCCGCGAGACGAAGACACATACCGGTCTCGAAGGCGGCATCGGGATCCCGCACTGCCGCAGCAAGCACGTAACCGCCCCGACCCTCGCCTTCGGCCGCAGCGAATACGGCATCGACTTCGGCGCTCACGACGGGCCCGCCGACCTGGTCTTCCTGATAGCCGCGCCGCTCGGCGCGGACGACGATCACCTGAAGGTTCTGTCCGCGCTGGCCAGGCGGCTCATGGACCAGGAGTTCACGACCGCCCTCCGAATCGGGCACGACCCGGCGGCGGTCGCAAACCTGATCCGCAGCGAGGCGGGCCTGCAAACGGCAGCCGCCGGCCCCGCGTCCCCGGCACCTGCGTCCCACCCGTGCTGCCCACCCTGCGCCGCTGCCGGCAGGCCGCCGAGAACCCGTTGCTGCCACGCTCCTCGACCAACGCACCCCCATGGAGAGCACCATGCCCGCAACCCCAGTCGAGATTGACCAGCTCACCGGCGTCTGGCAGATCGACCCTGACCACTCCGAGGTCGGCTTCTGCGTACGCCACCTCATGACCCGGCTGCGCGGAGCATTCACGCGGTTCTGCGGGACCATCACGGTCGGGGACGATCCTCCGCTGTCCAGCGTGCGGGCGGAGATCGACACCGCGTCGGTCGACACCCGCAACTCCATGCGGGACAAGCACCTGCGCGCCACCGATTTCCTCGACAGTGACAACCACCCGACGGCGTGCTTCACGTCTGCTCGCATCCGTACCAAGGACGGCCGATACCTCGTCGAAGGGGCGCTGGCCATCCGGGGCCAGGTCCGGCGGGTAACCCTCGACCTGTTCCTGCTGGGTGTGGACACCGACGTGTCGGGCAGGACCAGGGCCGGATTCCGGGCCTACACCCGGATCAGCCGATCCGAGTTCGGCGTGACGGGCCATGTGCCCGTGGCTGGAAGACGCGCGCTGATCGGTGACACCGTCCTGCTGGAGCTGGAGATCCAGGCGGTCAAGGATCACTGATACCGCGACCAGTGAGGCAGGCACGGATGGTTGGAGTGTTCGCCTGCGTCCCTTGCTGGGAGACAGCGGCCGGATGCACCAGCCCGCGGGCAGCGGGTGGATAACCGCCGGGCGTGACAGCCGCCCCTGCAGTCCAGCGGACGGCGGCAGGCGCAGTCGATGACGGCACTCCGGCGCTGCCGACCCCCGTCCGCACCGGCGGCGCGAGCAAGCACCTGCCGCGCCGCCTCGGGCAGGCGGACTGGGCGGCGATCCGGCCGCAGCCGCCCGTGCCGGCCGATGCCGCGATCGCCGCCGCCGTGCTCAGCAGGAGTACACGACTGTCAGGAGACAACAATCGTGGAGCATGGAACAGAGCTCTCGATGGAATTCAACGGGACCGCCAGGAGACTCGATCCTGCCAGAACGTACGTGCTGGGCCGTGATCCTCAGTCGGACATGGAATTCCGGGAGCCCGTCGTTTCGTGGCGGCACGCCCGAATCTACTGGAACGGAAAGAGCTGGGTCCTGCAGGATCTGGGCAGCACCAACGGCACATACACCAACGGCCGGTGCATGCCTCTGGCAGACATCACCCACGGTGCTGTATCCAGCCTCGGCAGTGAAGCCGATGGTCCGCAGCTTCGCTTCAGTGCGCCGACGCACCAGCAGAACGGTCACATGAAGGGCGGCGTCGCGCCACCACAGGCACACCGGGACAGTCACCCCACCGCCCCCTCCTCCCATGGGCAGGCCGTCCGCGCCACGCTGATCGCCCGTCGGCTGACCGTCAAGGTCAAGTGCGGCAAGAGCAGGAGAACGTTGCTGAACAAGGTGAGCTTCGCGGTGCCGCCGAAGGCTCTGATCGCGGTGATCGGACCGTCCGGTTCCGGGAAGTCCACCTTGCTGCGCGCCCTGACCGGTCACCAGCGGGACGTCAGAGGCGAGGTGCTCTACGAGAACCAGAACCTCCACGAGCGGTTCGCTGAACTGCGTCAGCGCATCGGCATCGTCCCACAGCACGACATTCTCCATCTGCAGCTCCCTGTACGGACCGCGCTCCGGTACGCCGCCAGACTGCGCTTTGGCCGCGACACCGACGCTGCGGAGCGCGACCGTCGCGTCGAGGAGGTGCTGAGTGAGCTCAAACTCGACCCCCACGCCGGCAAACGCATCGCCGCGCTCTCCGGCGGGCAGCAAAAGCGCGTCTCTGTCGCCATGGAACTGCTGACCAGACCCTCGCTCATGTTCCTGGACGAGCCGACCTCCGGCCTGGACCCCGGCATGGACCGCGACGTCATGCAACTGCTGCGACGACTCGCTGACGACGGCAGGACCATCATCGTGGTGACCCACTCGGTCCGGGAGTTGGAGTTGTGCGACAAGGTGCTGGTCCTGGCCCCGCGCGGATCAGTGGCGTATTACGGTCCGCCGCAGACGGCACTGGAATTCTTCGGGTACGAGCAGTGGGCCGACGTCTTCTCCGCCTTCGAGAAGGAACACGAGTCCGACTGGTCCGGACGGTGGCGCGAGTCGAGGCAGCACCTGGCCTCCTTGGTCACCCCGCAGCAGACGGGCACGCGGGCGGGGCATGCGGCCCACGAGGACGTTCATCCGCCGAAGCCACCTCGCTGGACAGCTCAGCTCTTCACACTCGTCCGCCGGTACCTGGCGGTCGTGGCCTCCGACAAGGGGTTCGTCGGCCTGATGGCCCTCCTGCCGGTCGTCCTGGGCCTGGCCAACACCGTGATACCTGCTGACTTCGGCCTTCGAAAAGCACCCGACGGCAAGGCGAACGTCGAGGCCGGCACCGTCCTCTTGTCCCTGGTCATCAGCATGTCCTTCATCGGCACCGCGAACTCTGTCCGGGAGCTGGTCAAGGAACGGGTGATCTACGAAAGGGAACGGGCGGCGGGCCTGTCCAGATCCGCCTACCTGATGTCGAAGATCACGGTGCTGGGACTGATCACGGGCTTGCAGGGGATCGTCCTGTGCGCACTCAGCTTTGCACCGCGCGAACTGCCGTCAGAAGGCGTAGTCGTGAAAAGCACCCCGGTCTTAGAGATGACATTCGTCATCACGTTGCTCGGGTTCACCTCCATGATGTGCGGTCTGGTCATCTCAGCACTGGTGAAGACTGCCGAGAAAACTATGCCTCTGCTGGTTGTCTTTTCTGTTGCCCAGTACATGTTCTCAGGCATCGTCTTTAAACTCTTCGACAATCCCGGTGTTGAACACGTGGCCAGGCTGATGCCATCACGGTGGGCCGTCGCAGCAGAAGGCGTAACACTCGATCTGGGGCAACTGCTCGGTCCCCAGGACAAGACGGCTCCCTCCGCCACCGACCCTCTGTGGCGTCACACCTTCAGCCAGTGGCTGACCGACACAGGAGTGCTGCTCGGCGCGGCAATCGTCTGCTCGCTGCTCACCATCCGGTTCCTGCGCCGCCACGAACCCGAAGTCGTACGAAAACGCTGAGTCCCCGCGACCCTGGCCCGAGGCGATCGCTGGACTGCTGCGGCGGGAGGTCGTCCCGACCCCGCCAGAAAGCAGCTGGGACGGCATGGGGTCGTCGGACAGACCGTGGGCCAAGGCGCGGCAGCCGCGCGTTTCGAGGGTTAAGGACGAACGCCCGCCGCGAATGCCCGCGACTACGAACCGCTCATCCAACCCTCCGAGACGCTGATCACTGGCCGCGATCACCCTCATGCCCCGCCGGCTGGCCCGCGCAGATTCCTGACACCGTGATCGACTAGCCAAACCAGCGCTGGTCAGGATGCATGCGCCTCTCCGCGAGTGACATGCGAAGCCGAACATCTTGGTGACAGCACTACCAACGTCGCAGCCTGATCGCGGCCCTACTGCCGCTGCTCATGCGCCTGTAGCCCGCCCTCGTCCGCTCGCCGGCCGGCCCGATGCCGCCAGCGCCCCACCGCGGTCGACTGCAGATCAAGCAGGCCGCGGCTGAACAGGCGGAGCAACAGATGGCGTGCGAACGTGGGCCTGTCAGTTCGGGCGATGACGAATCCGGTCAGGGCTCTAGGACGCATCATGCCGCTGCTGGCTGAGGGCCTGTAGGGAGGCGCCCCTCGGGATGGTTGTGAATCCAGGACAGGCCGCCGAGGTCCATGCACCCACGGGTACGGGTAACGGCGACGTAGGCAAGACGTGCTTCGCTGTCGTCGATCGGGCCGGGAATCGGGCGGCCGTTCGCGTCCTGCTCATCGGTGTCCTTGGGCGGAAGGAAATCATCGGCGATTTTGACGGTCGCCCATTCACGGCCCTTGGCTCGGTGGGCGGTGGAGACGGTGACGTCGGCAACCGCTTCCGGGGCGAGCTGGTCGACCGCGGCGAGGATGGCGTCCGGGCCGTGCTGGTCGATGAGGTCGACGAACGGCTTCAGGTCACCTCCGGCGGGGTCGTGTTCGGCGAAGTCCTGCAGTTCGCCCCAGGAGGGGAAGAGGAGGAGTTCCGGGTGCCAGGTTCGGCGACCTTCCTTGAGGTCGCGGGCGGCAGTTGCCAGGGAGCGCAGGCTCTCCCCTCGCCAGCCAGCCCGACGCGATGACCGGCGCTGAGGTGTTCCATCACTTCGGTCATGGCTCCGATGTTGGTCCGGCACAGCACCGCATCGGGACGATCGGGCGGGGCGAGTTCGGTGGCAACCGCGTCGGCGCCGGTCAGGCGGATGGGGGCGTCGGCGATCGTGAGCCACCGGTTGGCCTCGGCAGCGAGGCGGGGGCCGAAGCGGAAGGACTGCGACAGGGACAGGGCGTGGCCGTCGAAGTTGGTCATGATGTCGCGGGCGCCGCGCCAGCTGTAGATGGCCTGGGCTGAGTCGCCGACCATCACGAGCTGGGCGTGGGCGCGTTGGGCGGTGAAGACGTGTTCGAGGACGGGGTTGGTGTCTTGTGCTTCGTCGAGGAGGAGGAAGTCTGTGTCGATCTTCGGGTCCGACAGGGCCCAGATTTTCAGGTAGTGGTCGTGATCGAAGCGCACGACGCCGCCGTCGGGGTGCTGGAGGTCTGCCCAGGCCTTCTGGGCGAACGGCAGGACCACCTGGGCGAGTTGGGTGTGCAGATCTTTATCGTCGAGGCCGCGCAGGCGCGGGACGTGCTGGCGGGCGAGGGTGCGGTCGGCGGAGTGGCAGTAGCGGGTCACCGTGCGCAGCACGGCGTTGGACAGAGCCTTGGGCGTCACGTCGCGGTCGCCGATGCGGACGGTTTTGGTGATGCCGAGGGCCATGCCGGTCTTCCAGCCGGCCTGGCGGGGGCCGTTCAGGCGGCTGGCGTAGCGGTGACCGATCGCGGCGAAGGCGAGAGCGTGGGCGGTCTTGCAGGTCACGGTGGTGGGAAATCGGGTGGCGGCGTCGTGGGCGATGGCCTTGTTGAAGGCGATGTAGCGGCCGCGGCGCCCGGTGGCAGAAGCGAGCAGGATGAGGGTGCTCGTTTTGCCCGTTCCGGCGCCGGCCTGGAGCGCCAGGTGGTCGCCGCCGCGGAAGACGTCGGCGGCTGCGGTCTGTTCATCGGTCGGATTGAGCACTGTCACGTTCCAGAGCGGGTGAGGGTGCGGCCGACGGCCGCCAGGAGCTGGTCCGGGGTGGTGCGGTCCAGCAGGAACTGCAGGGCACGGTCGAGGTGCTGCCCTTCCTGACGGGCGTGGTGGGCCAGGGCATGGTGGATGGTCTGCTGGAGGAAGACGCGGGGTGATTGGCCCATCTGTTCGGCGGCGCGGCGGATGACGGCGTCTGCGGTGGGGCTGAAGGCAGGGGTGAGAAGGACGTGTCCGTCGGGGGCTGGGTAGTGGGTGGCGAGGACGTCGAGGGGCAGCAGCTCCTTGAGGCGGTGGTGGGCGCGGCTCAGGGCCCGGTCGGGATTCTTCGCCTTCGCCACGGTCATCAGGCGGGTGCGGTCACAGTTGGCGGCGAGCGGCATGACGCGGGCGGCACGGGCGAGTTCAGCTTGGGTGGCGGGCCGGGTCAGGGTGATCTCAAGAGCGTGGTGCGGCATGGTCATGCCTCCGTGGCGTACGGATTGTCCGCGCCTCTGTGTTCACGGCCGGTCCCGGCGGCGTGGGGCGGTGGCGGGGAGGCGGGCGTGGATGTGCTGGTGGTGGAGCAGCGGGTCGAAGACCTCCCAGTCCGCCAGCGCGAGGTCCGCGGCTGCGGGGGCGGCGGCGTGGGCGGGGCAGCGTTGGGTGCGCCAGCGCAGCTGCTCCGCGTAGGGCAGGTGGGTGAGGTCGTAGACGGCCATGTCGGCTGCGGGCAGGGCGAGTTGTCCGCGGGCGGCGGTAACGGGCATGAGCCTCCAGACACCGGCGGGGCCCTCGGCGGCGAGGACGGGGTGGGGGCAGCGGTGGCGCCGGCGGGCCTGGGCGACGCATTGAATGTCGTCGACGGGGCGGGCTGCGAGGTAGCGGCCGTACAGGATCTGCACGACGGGCCGGGCCGGCCGGCACACGGGTTTTGATGCGGGCGGGTCACTGGGCGAGGGCGGGGTGAAGGCGCCGGTGTCGAGCAGGCGGCGGCGCAGTTCGGCCAGGTGCGGCGTCAGCGGCTCGGTGGGCTCGCGTGCGGGGCACAGGACGGGGTGCGGGATACGGCACCAGCGAGTGCCGTCGCCCGCGGCGTGCGCGATGCCGGAGTCGACGTGCCAGCGGCAGGAGGCAGGTACCGCGGCTGCGGCGAGTTCCTGCGGGTGCAGGCCGACGGGTCGTCGCCCCTGGGTGCGGGTGTACCAGTCGATGCGGTTGCCGCAGTCCCGGCAGCGGCCGGGCTGAGCGGTACGCAGGAGCCGGCTGGGGCTGTCCGCGGCAACCCGCAGCGCCCGCAGGTGCCGTGGAGCGGCGGTGGTGCCGTCCCAGCGGCGGCGAGATGAGTCAGTGGTGGAGCACATGGCCGTGAAGGTGACAGGCAACGCGCCGCCAACTCGACGTCCGTGCCGCCCATGTCGCGCGAACGGCCCCATCGACTGGAACAGACGCGCGACCTGTCGCACGTGTGCGCGATGCTGGTGACCGGATCGGGTGATCCTCGCCAGCGGTGCAGCCGGGGCTAGTCGGCGGCTTCGGCGGGAGGGGTGTGGCCGTCGCAGAGGGTGGCGAAGAGGTGGTCGACGGGCACGTTCAGGGCGTGGGCGAGGGCGTGCCAGGTCTTGAGGGATCCGATCGTGCGGCCCTGCTCGATCTCGATGAGGGTACGCCTGGCCAGGCCGCTGCGGCGGGCCAGTTCGTCAAAGGTCCAGCCGCGCTCGCTCCTCAACCGCGCCAGCTCCAGGCGCAGCGCGGTGAGGTTCGGGTCGGACGGGAAGATCGTCACCCCACCATCCGACGGTGCAGACACCTGCCCTGTCAGTGCAGACCTCTGCCCTATTTCTGCAGGTGACCACCCCAGCGGCAGGGCAGAGGTCTGCACTACGATGCGGCCGCGCCGCTCCCCACCCGCGGCAGCCGCCCGCCGAACCCGGCCCGTGCATACAGATGCAGGAGGAACGCGCACCCCATGAGGCTGTGCATCACGCACCACCCGGTGCCCCGCACCTGGACCGTGGAGCTGCGCCCTCATCCGGGCGGCCCCACGCTGCACTGCCCTCGCTGCACACCGTCTGGCCAGAGAGTCCTGGCGACGGCAGCGCCCCCGGCCGCGCTCGCCCATCTGGCTGGCCATGCCCGCCGTGACGTGGTCCCAGCGCACCTGCGGACCTGCCAGTGCCACGAACGCGGCTGCCGCTGGCACGGTCGCCACCGAGGCTGCGACGGCCCCGTCCTCCTCGTCCTCACCCTCGAACGCAGCGGCCGCCTTTGGCGCCTGGCCGACATCTGCGCCGCCTGCACTGCAGCCACGCCTTATGCCGCCGTGGTTCCCGACACCGCGCCCAAGAGCCTTCCCCAGCAGGCTCTTTCCCCGCAGGCCCTCGTACGCGGCACGCTGGCCCACCTCGCCTCTACCCTGCCCGGCGACACCAGCACGCAGGCACGTCTGCTGGCCCTGCAGTGCGCCCTGCGCACCAACACTCATGGCCGGATGCTCCTGCCGGCCGGGCTGCTCCGCGCCCTGCGCCTGGGGCCCCACACACCTGCGTGGCACGAACTCGAAGACGCCCACTGGCTCACCCGGTTCACGGCACCCTCAACCGGCCACACCGCAGTCCAACTCCTCGACCACCCCGGCCCGCTCCCCGCCCGCCGCCACCGCATCCGCGCGGCCGACTGGGCCCTGCGCACAGCCCGCCAACCCGCCAACCAGCCCTCGTTCCTGCAGTTCACCGCAGATCGCTGGCCTTGCGGACTCGACGCAGACGTTTCGCCCTCACGGTCATGGTGAGTTGAGTGCCCCAAGGTCGCGCTCTCGCAGCGGACCACATCCGCGTCACGCACGCAATTAGACTGCATCTGACCAGGAAGAACGATGAGCCCCGGTGGATAACGCCCACCAGTACCTGACCACATGGGCTGGCACCATCGAACTGGTCGAGAGCCCCTCGTGCTCGCCGATGTCTGCCCGTACGCGGAACCTTCTTCACCTCGTGGCAAATCCCCCTGTTGCTCTTGGAGAGATGGACCGCTCCCCGCCGCGCAGCGGCAGTTCGGCAGCGCTTGTGACAGCGCGAGGCCGGCCCACGACTTCACCTGGCCGGACCTTGTGAGCGAACCGGTCGCGCGCCCGCGTTAGCGCTGGCTACGCTTCCGGCAGGGCCAAGTACCGGTGCCTGTGGTGCTTCACCACCCAGGGGGATCGATGGCCGACGTCCGGATTGAGCCCGTGGCTCTGGACGCGACCGGCAGCCGTCAGACCTCCAGCCGCACACGGTCCAGCTCTTCCCTCGGGGACCGTGCCGCGGAGCTGGAGGAGGCTATTGTCCAAGCTTCTGCTATCGCTCAGCCGTCCCTCTCCCAGTGCCGCACCGCGACGGCTGGCAAGTACCCAGTATGGACGTCACGTTCGGGCTGACCTTGCGGCAGAAGCGGGAGTCATTCTTTTCAGCGTCGGCTGAGGCGTCCTTCGAGGTCACTCTCACCGTGGAGCGAGTCCCGGGGGCCCCGTGACCAGCGCCCTTGCCCGTTCGGACAGTACGGCTGCCTGGAGCGGTTCGCGTCCGCCGCTGCGGTGAGCGAGGCGTGGGCGTCTGCCTCCGGGGACCCGGCGGCGGACGCCGCGGACTGCGCGGAAGGCCGTCGCATCCGGCGACCCCGAACGCTGTCCGGGTCTGGCAGCAGGCCGTGGACGCCCTCGCCAACGGACTGGTCACCGCGCTCACCCTGCTGGACCCGCGCACGCTCGTCATCGGTGGCGGCCTCGCCGAGGCGGGGGAAGTTTTGTTCACACCGCTACGGGACGCCGTCCGGCAGCGGGTGACCTTTCAGAAACTGCCGGAGATCGTCCCGGCGGCCCTGGGCGACAGCGCCGGATGCCTGGGCGCAGGCCTATTGGCCTGGGATCTCCTCAAATCAACCGACGGTACGGAGTCTGAGGCGGCGAGCATCCGGACGTAGAAGAAGAACGCGAGCGCGTCGAGTTCCCTGGCCAGCCGTTCTTGGGCAGCGGCGGGTTCGTGCGCAGCGCGGCGACGTAGGCCAGGCGAGCAGGCCGAGAATCTCGGACTCGGGTTCACCGCACGGCGGCATCCAGGCGCGCCTCAGCGTCCTTGGGGTCGTTGGCATCCCGGCGAACCTCGCGCTCGGTGAGGGGACTCCTCACATCCCTCTCGACAGCCTGTCCGCTGCTCTTGCTCTCTTGAGGGACGAGGCGGTATCCCACGTTTCGTACGGTTGCGATGAGCGACTCGTGCTCCGGGCCGAGTTTGGCGCGCAGTCGCCGCACGTGGATGTCGACCTTGCGCGTTCCGCCGGAGTGGTCGTAGCCCCAGATCTCCTGCAGCAGCTGCGCCCGGGTGAAGACCCGGCCGGGGTGCTGCGCGAGGTACTTCAGCAGCTCGAACTCCTTGAAGGTGAGATCCAGGATCCGGCCCTTGAGCTTCGCGCTGTAGGTGGCTTCGTCGATCGAGAGCTCATTGCCCGTGCTCGGTTCGCCGGCCGGTTTCGTGGCGGCGCGTTGCCTGCGGGGGGTGCGGACCCTCGCCAGCCGCAGACGCGCTTCGACCTCGGCCGGGCCCGCGGTGTCGAGCAGCACGTCGTCGATGCCCCAGTCCGCGGTGACGGCCGCGAGGCCGCCCTCGGTCACCACGAGGACCAGTGGACAGCAGGGCCTGGTGGAGCGCAGCAGCTGGCACAGCGACCGCACCCGCGGAAGATCGCGTCGGCCGTCGACGAGGACGACGTCGACACCAGGGGTACGTGTGAGTTCGGTTTCGTCGGCAGACGTTACGCGCACGGTGTGCGGGAGCTCTCCGATGGCCGGCAAGACCTCCGCGGCCGGCTGGGAGGCACTTGTCACCAGGTGCAGGTGCAGATGTGTGGGCGCGTGGTCGGTGACGCGGTCTGCAGCCGATCCGGCGGGAAGGGCCGTGCGCTCAGGCAGGCCCTCGAGGTCCTGCTCGGCGCCGACAACCCTGCAATGCGCCGCGACCCGCAGCCAGAAGGCAGCTGATTCGTACTTTCCTTCCTCGAGCTGCTCCCTGCCCCAGCGATACACCTGCTGATTGTCCAGGGTGCGCTCTGCCTGCTCCAGTAGTTCGCGACGTTCGGAACCGTTCAGGTCGTGCAGCCGGTCCATCACCGCGGCGAAGCCCGCCGACAGCTGCTCCGAGCTCTCCGTGAAACGCGCGTCGCGCTCGTGGTGGCTCACTTCCGCACCTCCTGGGGCGGTGTCGCGACGGGCAGCTGATAGGCAGTCATGCGTGGCGACAGACGCAGTTTCGCAAGAGCGGTTTTCAGAATCCTTTTGACGTTGTCGACTCCGGTGCCCATCAACTCAGCACACACAACAACAGTCAGCCCGTCGAGATGATGCAGTTGCAGCGCCCTCCGTTCCCGTTCGTTCAGGTCTGCCAAGGCGCGGCGCAAGTCCAGGCGCAAATGGACGACGCTGAAGGGGTCCCGGTGGACCGCCAGCGCACAGGCGCCGAGGTCCATGGCGCCTCCCTCCACCGACAGCGTGCGCCCCCGGGCCCGAATAAGGTCCACGGCCCGCCGCTGCGCGATCGTGTACAGAGCCGCAGTAGGCGCCGGATGATCGGGGTGAGCGGGCCACCAGACGAAGAAATCTACAAATGCCTGACTCTTCACCTCCCCGGCATCGGTCTCTCCTACGCGACGAGTAAGAAACCTGTACAACCGGTCGCTCTCGCCGAAGTAGAGGTCCCGCAACATGCCTTCGGTAACGACACATGGTGGGTCATCCTCATCCTCCGGGGCCCGGTTCGCGTCCTGGCCGGGCACCGGGTGGACCACACTCATCGGCGCCGACCCGGCGTCCCGCGCCGTGCCCTGTCCGCCCCCTTCACCTCGCGCCTCACAGGCAACGCGCCGCCCGTCGCACCACCGCTTTCGACAGACCACTCGCCGGCTTGACCCTGCTGGCGCACCCGCACCGGACCACGGGCGGCCGCGGCAGCATTCACCGCCCGCTCCACCATCAACCGCTGCTCGCGAGCGAGCCGCACCCGCGCCCATACACGTCCCCACACGGCCAGCAGGACCAGCACTCCGGCCGCCACTTCTCCAGGCCCCGCCGAATCCAGCACCCGCACTCACCGCCCATCTCGCTTCCCAACACGTTCATCCCTCTATCCGTTCAGGAAGGCGATTCGGGTACAGCCGAACCCAAAGAATCTTTCATCGCCCACCAGCCCACCACGGACCAGTGACCCGATGCCCGTCACCGGACGCCCCAGCAGCAAGGACCGGGACGGAAACGGGCTTGTCAGCGGGGTCGCCAGGTGCGGATCTCGAGGTGAGTGATGTGGGCGCTCTCGTGGATGCGGCCGGTTTCCACGAGCCATTGGTGGACGGCTGCGGTGACGTCGCCGGCGGCGGCGTCGACTCGGCGGGCGAAGTCTGCGGCGTCGAATCCGCCGGTGGCTGCGGAGCCGTAGGAGCGTTCCTCGGTGTGGTCGGCGCGTTGGATGACGTCGCGGCGGATGCCGGGTGAGTCGGTGCGGCTGCCTGAGGCGAGGATGTAGCTGGTTTTCGGCATGCGGACGGTGAACGCCAGTCTGAGGCCCTGGCGGGCTGCTTCGGCGATCAAGGGGCGCAGGCGGGCGGCTCCGGTGGCGATGGCTTGGGCGCCGGCGCGGCCGGTTCCGGTGCCGGTGGGGGTGATGAGGACGGCTTTGGTCCGGACCCGTGCGCGGGCGCCGGAGGCCGTGGTGCGGCGGGTAATGCGGGGGGCTGCGATGTCGGCGAGTTCGGCGGGGTCGGTGATGCCTGCGGTCTGGACGGCGGCGAGGACGTGGGTGAGGGCGGGGACGAAGGCGGCGCCTTTGCCGCGTGTGTAGAACTGGGAGACGAGGGAGGGGTCGCGGTTGATGATGCGGGCGATGTCCCGCTTCGTGAGGCCTGCGGCCTGGAGCTGGTCGGCGAGGCGTGCGGCCTCGTTCAACTGGCGTGCTGCGGGGCGGCGGTTGCGGGGCGGCATCAGGCCTGCCCGGTAGTGCGCGCGTGCTGGAGGGCAGCACGGCCTCTGTCGCGCAGGGCGAGGAGCTCGTCTTCGGTGGTGGGCGCGGGGATCGGCCCGGTGAGCTGGCCTTTGCGGAGGTAGTCGCCGGGCTGGCCGTGGTAGGGCCAGTTGTGGGGCTGGGTGAGGTAGACGGCGTCGGTGCGGAAGGCGACGACGGTGCCGGGCGGGGTGTGCAGGGCGCCGACGTGTGTGTTGTCCTCGCGCATGCGCTGGGAGAGGAGGGCGGCGCGGGCTCCGGACCAGATGCTGGCGGCCCATTCGGGGTGGGTGTTGGGGTCGCGGGTGAAGCCGGTGGGCCGCTGCCAGGTGATGGTGTCGTTGTCGAAGCCGATGATTTCTGCGTCGGGTGGGACGTCCCGTTCGGCGGTGCGGGGGGTGGTGCCGGTGACCATGCGGGGGCGTTGGGCGAAGGAGCCGATGCCGTACAGGAGCAGGGCGCGTACTGCGCGGGAGGCGAGCTGCGCGGCGGTGCGCTGGTCGGCATCGCCGTGGAGTTCGGCCTGGGCGGCGAGGGAGGCCCAGCATTCCTTGAGCTTCCTGGACCAGTCGTCCAGCGGTTTGCCGTCGGTCCACAGCAGGCCGTCGAGGATTTCGATCTTCCACGGCTGGACGGGGTTGGCGAGGGCGGTGTGGATTTCAGGGCCGCCGGCCCAGGTCGTGAAGGTGGTTCCGGGGGTGCGGGGATAGTGCCAGGCCCGTTCGCCGGGGGCGGGCGCGGGGAGGATGCCGACGTGGTTCCAGGTGTCGGGGACGGTGACGCGGACGTGCCAGTGGCCGCAGCCGAAGAGGGCCTTGGTCTGTTCCTTCTCGCTCCAGGCGGCGAAACGGGCGGCGGTGACCCGCTCAGGCAGGCCTACGCCGGACTTCCAGGTGTGCTTGGCGTAGGCGAAGGTACGGTCGTACTCGACCAGGCCCGGCAGCTGCTCGGGCACGTCGGGTGGGGTGATCAGTTCGGTGCGGCCCTGTCCCGCGGTGGCATGCAGCAGACCGCGCAGCTCTTCCGAGAGGACCGGGTAGCCGTCCGCGTACTGGCCCTTGGTGGGGATGGTGCGGGTCCACAGGTCACGGCCGGTCTGGGACGGTGAGCCCATCAGAACGGCGTCGGGCCAGTGGGCGCGCAGCGCCTTCCACAGCAGGACGAACGCATCCCTCACGATCGCCGGGTCGGCGCCGGCAGGGTCGAACCACTCCCCCACCGACCGGATCTCGACATGCTCTTCACCCCTTTCGCGCTGGTAGCGGCCGACGGGGTTGCGGGCGTGGACGAAGTGGCCGGCCATGCGGTCCTTGCCGCGGCCCGTATCGGTGCGCCAGCCCGGGATGGGCGCGTTGAGCCAGGCGGCGACAGCGTCCCGAAGGAACGGGTGAGCCTCGGCCTGGGCGTGCCAGGGATCCCCGGCGGTGATGTAGATCCGCTCCACGCCATCCGGGATGACGTGAAAGACGGCCTCCAGGATCGCCGCGGCGGTGACCGCGTGCAGGTCGAGCCGGATCGTCTGGTCCCGGTGGACCAGCACACCGGTCTCGGTGTCGAGGAAGACGGTGGAGCGGGCCTGCTGAGTGAAGTTGGGATGGGTGGAGGCCAGGCTCGGCGTGTGCGCGAACCAGGCGTCCCCCTCCGGGCCTTCGGGGATCGAGGGCAGGGCGCGTGGCTCGTGCGCTGGTGCCGTCAGGGCATCCGGTGCCGATTCGGGGTGGGCGGGTGGTGCGGGCTCTGGCGGAGGCGCCGCGGAGGGGGGGAGCGTGGAGGAACTCGTGTCGATGGCCGGGGCGAGCGCACCCGGTGTCGTGACGGTCGCGGCAGGCTCGGCAGTGGGGGCGGGCACGTCGGTGGCTGCGGGGTTGTCACTGGCCGGTGCAGGCACAGTTGTGCCTGCCGGACCGGAGGTGGCGGTGAGCGGTTGCGGGGCGAGGTGGGGGGCGATGCGGACGATGTCGGCGAGGCTGAGCCCGGCCGCGGGCGCGATGCGTTCGGCTTTGGCCTTCTCGTAGCCGGCCAGGGCGAAGATCTGCTTGTCCCGCTGCGTCTCGAGCCTGGCCAGCGCGGCTTGTGCCTTCTTGACCTCGTCGCGCAGGGTGCGCAGCTCGGCGAGAGCGGTGGTGTAGGTCTGGGCGTCCATCACGTCTCTCCGGCGTTGGGTTCAGGCAAGTAACAGGTGGGGAGGCAGCCGCGGGCGCTGCCGCATACAGAACCCCGCAGATCAGCTACGGCCACCCACGGCGCCGCCCGGCAGACAGCGCCTCACATGCCCTGGTGGGCCCGCCCAGCAAATCCAGCACGGGGAGCCCAAAGTGCAGGGCCAAGGCATCGCAGTCGTCCAGCGTCCAGGCGGTGCGGCCGGCCTGGCGACGCGAGACCTGCGTCTGTGTCAGCCCCAAAGACTGCGCAACATCGTGCTGCGAATCCCCCGTTGCCTGCATCAGCGCCGCCACCGTCAACTGCAATGTCTGCCTCACCGTCATCGCCACACTCACACCCTACCAACGCTATGCAATTCTTGTCGCCATGATGCAAAAGTGGCAGGATTCTGGGAGTTCAGCGCCGGCGCCCCGTGCGGTACTGCCGGACCGGCCCGTGGCAGGGCGCAGTGTGTGGCGCAGAAGGAGCCCCCCGGACGGGCGCGGAGATCCACCCAACGGTGGCCCGTCAACACCACTGTGTGCTCAGGGTCTCTTCCGGGTGCTGGATGTTCTTTCCCAACTACCGGCCGTACCCTGCACCACATGAGTCACTGACACGAGATAGCGGCGGTGACCGGGATCGAAGGGAATCTCCATGACCACAACAGCCAATACACCGGAGAGCATCACCGCCACAACAGCGTTGCTGGAAGAGGAACTTCCTCGCCTGGAAGAACACCAGCAGATGCTCGAGAAGGAACTCGCTTCGGTCACCGACCGGCTGGGCTCGGTGCGGACCGCACTCGCCGCACTGCAGGCCCTGTCCACCACCGCCCAACTGCTGACGCCCACCTCTGACGCGGAAACGGTGCCCCCGCCTGCCTCCTCGGCCGATACCGAGACCGTCAGCGATTCTCCTGCACCACCGGTGACGACGCAGGAGAACAACACATCCGACGACACCGTTGCCGCGCCAGGACGCGCGGGCACTCGCGCGTCAGCCGCCCGCAAGACGCCGGCGAAGAAGTCCGCAGCGCAGAAGCAGAGCAGGCGTCCAGCGAGGAAGGCCGCGTCCACGAAGCCTGCGAAAGCGCCGAAGACAGCGAAGCCGGCAAAGACGACGGCTGCGAAGAGCACCGCGCGCGCCGTGGCCCCTACAGAGAGCGGAGGCCTGACCGAGCAGGTCGTGGCCGTTCTCTCAAAATCTGGCGGCAAGGCGGTCCGGGCCCGTGATGTCGCCGAAGCCCTGGGCCGCGACGACACACTCAACGGCATCAACACCGTCCGCAGCACACTCGACCGCCTCGTCGCCACATCGCGGGCCCAGCGCGCCGGCAGGGGCCTCTACCAGGCGCCCGCCAGCTGATCCCCGCCCGGGGCGTCGATCTCGGCGAGGGTGATCCACAAAACCGCACACAGCGCGGCATGTGCCCTCCGGTCACGGGCCGCGCGCAGCATCCGCCACCCGCCATAGACGAGGCTCGCGACGACCACCGCGGCGAACACCGGCCAGGCTCGGGCCACTTCGTCCCAGGCGGCGAGAATCATCTGGAACAGCAGCACCATCGCGGCGATGGCAACAATGCCGGCCGCCGCGTACTCGCCCGTTCCCCGAAGTCTGCGCCACCGCAGCCGAAGGCCCGTCATCCGCGTGCCGCCGTGGCGGACACCGACGGCTGGGGGGAGGACGGCTGCGCCGGGTCGGCCTCGCCGAAGCCGAAAACCCGCCCCCACAGCCAGACGACGGCGATCAGAGCAGCGATCGTCCAGCCACTGAGCTTCTTGGCACTCGGCCCCGGATTGCGCCGGACACGGCGGCGTACTACGTGAAAACCCTCTGGCGGCATACGACTTGACCTCCCCTGTCGGCGAGCTGGCTTCGTTGATGTCTAGGAACAGCGTTTGTCGACTGATTCCGGAGTCAGTTGGTGATCAGGCGGTTCGTGAATGTCGAGCAGAAATGACGGCGTTTTCGCGGGGCGGCGAGAAAAGGGAAGGCGGCGGCCAACTGGCCTTTGGCAGGATGTCCGCGCTGAACACCCGAGGGGAAAGGACCTCACAACCGTGGCTCGTGCCATCACTTTGATCCGCTCCACCGCCCTGTCCGACGTCGCCGAGTACGCCTACGCGGCCACGGCGCCCGCCGAGTCACGCCTGATCTTCCTCGCAGGGGCGTGTCCGCTGAACGATGACGGCTCCACAGCAGCGATCGGGGACTACGCGGGCCAAGCAGCGAAAGCCATCGAGAACATGCAGGCCGCTCTTACTGCCTCAGGCGCGTCACTCCAGGACGTCATTAGCACACGGGTTCTCGTCGCATCGGCCCGGCGGGAGGACCTGGTGGCCGCCTGGCAGGTAGTCCGGGACTCGTTCGCTGACCATGACGTCCCCAGCACGTTGATGGGCGTCACCGTCCTCGGTTACAAGAACCAACTCGTCGAGATCGAGGCCGTCGCCGCCGTGCTCGATTCTTGAGACCCTTCCAAGGACACCGCAAACGCGGGATGGCCAGGCGTCTGCCAGGACGGCTGGCCATCGAGGAACGTAGGCTGCGGTCAGCCGGCCTTGGCAGGGTGTGGATGGTCGCCGCGTCGATGTTCGGCCTGGGTGTTGGCACGAATGCGGGCGTTGAACGCATCGGCGGCGGCCTCGATGACGCAGGTGTGGCGGGTGTCGGCGCTGTGGAAACCCGACCGATGCCCCAGAGGCGCTCAAGACTGAAAGTAGCGCTTCAGTTGGCCGAGCGAGCCAAGTCGCGCGCTCAGTCACATGAGACTTGGAGGAGCTAACACAATGCTTGGACGCGTCGGTAGGTGATCACGCAGCAGGCCAGTTTGAGGAATGCTTCGTGGATGTCGTCGCGGATGTCCCAGCGGATCCGCAGGCGGCGGAAGCCATGGATCCAGGCGTTCGTGCGCTCTACCACCCAGCGGACGGTGCCGAGCCCGGAACCGTGCGGCACTCCGCTTCGGGCGACGACCGGCTTGATCCCGCGCTTCCACAGCAGGCGGCGGTACTTGTCGAAGTCGTAGCCACGGTCGGCGAACAGCTGTCGCGGCCGGTGACGGGGCCTACCGGTCCGGCCCTTGATATGCGGTATCGCGTCGAGCAGGGGCATGAGCTGGGTGACATCGTGCCGGTTGCCACCGGTCAGCGTGATGGCCAGCGGAGTACCGCGCGAGTCGGTGATCACATGGTGCTTCGAGCCCGGTCTGGCGCGGTCAACCGGGCTCGGCCCGGTTTTGGGCCGCCCCGACGTGCCTGCCGGTGCGAACCGTCGATCACCGCCCTCGACCAGTCCAGCTTCCCGGCCTGGTGCAGCTCGGTCAGCAGTATCTGATGCAGCCGGTCCCACACATCGGCCTCGTGCCAGTCCCGCAACCGGCGCCAGCACGTCATCCCGGAACCGAAGCCGAGTTCCTGCGGCAGCCACTCCCACTGGATGCCGGTATGCAGCACGAACAAGATGCCCTGCAGGCACCTACGGTCATCCAGCGGCAGCCGGCCCGGATTCCGGACCCGCCGAGACCGTCCCCCCAGCAGGTCTGTCCCTCCGCACGCAGCAGCGCCCCGGACGGGGGGCCGGGGCGCTGCTGGGTTCTAGGTGGAGCGCCATCGAGATGCGGGGATCGGGACGACCGCGGTCGTCGCCGTCACGCCTCGATGTACGCGACCACGGTGATCGTCTTCAGAGCGGTGACATAGAAGATCACGCGCACGCCGTCGATCTCGTCGACGTAGTCGCGCAGCAGGGTTCCCGGGATCTGTGTGCCAGCTCGGGGTTGACGGAGATCGCGACGATCGCGCGGTCCAGGCGGTGCGTCTCGCTCGCGGTCAGTTTGGTGAGCCGAGTCAGCGCGGGCTCCACCGTGATCACCCGTGAGCGGCGGGGTCCATGGTCAGGCGACACGGGCCTGCTCATCGGCGAGGCCGGCGAGGTGGTTGTCGCGGGCGGTCTCCCACGGCACGCCGCTGTCGGGCGACGGGTAGCCGTTGGCCGCGATGTCCTCCAGGACGCTCGCGAGGGTGTCCGTCTTGGCCCGCTCGCTGGCCGCGTACGCGCGGACCGCATCGGCGGCGGTGGGATCGAGCGGCTGGCGCTCGGGGGCCGGCTGTTCGCTCATCAGGTGCTCCTGGGCGGTCATCTGGCGTGGTGTCTTCACGGTAGCGCCGGGGCGGGTGTTCCAGGCCCCGGTACGGACGAACCGGGCTCAGGCGAGCGATGGGGCGGGTCACATTCCGTAGGACGACTCGACTTCACTGACGATGCCCCGGGCCAGTTCGGTTACTCGCAAGCGCGTGCGATGAAAGATCATAAGTGTCACGCTCCGCCCGGCGAAGCTCCCCTGGAGGGGCCCACGGACTCGAAATCCGGACATAACCGGACGCATTGAAGCCAGCGTGACACTGTGGGCCGGGGGGCGTGACACGGCGCGTGACAGTTACGTTCCGTCAGCATGGCGCTCAGGTGCAACGCGCGGCACGGAACGGCTCACCGTGGCGTTCCCTCAGGTTAGGCGCGAAACGCGGAGGCGCGTTGCAGGGCCTGTTGCAGTTGCGGGCTTTCGTGTTGCGACCGCGCGTTGCACCGTCGGGCGCGGCTCACAGGTCACGACGCCCGGCTTGCTCCAGTGGCGGCGGCCTGGGCGAGGAAGTCGGCGAGGTAGGCGGTTGTGTGCGGGTCGGCCTGGGCGAGCCGGGCGGCGAACGGCAGCTGGTCGCGCCGACGGTCGGCGCGAGGTGCGCGAGCGCCGACAACAGCGCGGCGTGCACGGTCACCTTGTCCGGCAGCAGGTCGGGCGCCTTGGCGCGGGCGGCCGGGTCGGCGCAGTGGCCGAGGTACGCAGCCAGGGCGTGCGCGAGCCACCCGTCCACGGCAGCCGACGTCTGCCATCCGCTGCGGCGCGCCACTCGTTCCGGGCAGCTTCGTCACCTTCGCGCGGCTCGGTGCCGGCGAGCTTCTCCTCCTGGACCAGGCGCTCGATCTCGTGCGCGCGCTCGGCCAGATGCTGGAGTCGGCGCTGCTCGGCTTCCAGGGCTTCGGCGACGCGCTCCGCCTGGACGACGACGTCGCCGTCCAGGTCGTACACGTCGGCGGTTCCGGCGAGCAGCTGGGCGATGCGCTTCCACTCCGCGAGCTCGGCCGGCCCGCGCTCATCGTTCGCCAGGTCCTCGCGCCGGGCGTCCTGCTGGTCCTGGAAGCGGGCGTCCTCGAGGGTGGCCGCGGCCTCCGCGTGCGTCATGCCCCGGGCCCGGCGGCGGACCGAGCCGCGGCCCACCTCGGCCCAGTCGATCGACTCGGGCGCGGCCCCGCCGGTGAGAGGGCGGCGCGGTCGCCGGGTCGCGGGAGCGCTCATCAGGGCTTCGCATGCAACGTTGGGAAAGAGGCCGGCCCGCCGCCCAGAGCGTTTCGGCGGCGGGCCGTCACACGTGTGACTGAGTGCTTCAGTTGGCCTATGAGCAGGCGAGTTGGCCCCGCTGAGCGCCGCGGTGGGCATTCCGCTGGTACGCGTCGCAGCTGTTCGTGACACCCCTGTTGCCGGAACTGTGGGCTCCGCCACGGCCGTTGCGATTTCCTGCTGATGGACTCGGCAGGTGGCGCTCCTCCTCGTGCTCGTCATCCCGGCCGGGCTGATCTCTTTCTGCACCCTCGTCGGCTACGGCCTCGGCACCCTCGGCCGGGTGGGACTCCGTCGTGCCGACCGTCAGAGATGGCTCCGAAGCAGCGCCGCTCTCCTGGGGGCCGTCGCGGCGGCCCTCTATACGTGGGGCCTACTCCACGTCGCCGGATCGGTCTTGGACGCGGAAGACGGTGGCACTGGCTCGTCCCCGCTTCGGCCCTGTCGGACCCCCGGGCAGTGGGAGCGAGCCTTGAGCGTCGTCGACTACACCGTGGACTACCTGCCCCTCCGGTTCGTCTGTGAGACGAAGGACGGCGGGACCTATGCCGCCGAGTCCGTTCCGGGTTACGTCAACCCGGCCGTTTTGGGCTTTGCTCTGGCCACCGCGGTATCTCTCGGAGCTGCGGCCTTCGAATCGGAGCGTCCCGGCGGAAGTGGGCCGGCCGTGTGACGCCGGGGCGCCCGGCCGAAGCCCGCGACATCAACCGTCAGGGCCAAACCAGGCAGCCAGATGAGCCGTGACGCGATAGTTGGAACCGGCGAGACGTGTTGGCCTGGCTGTTCTCGTTGTGCGTGACACGGTTGTTGGAACTGATTTGCCAAGATTCTTGGAACCAAGTGGTCACTCGTCATTCTTGTTGGAACCAGTTCCGAAGATGCCGATGCGGCAGCGGAGACGACTGCGCTCCTGGGGGGGACATGGAAGAGAGCGGTGGTCAACGCAGCAAGACTCATCCTGCCGGTCCGAGTGCGACCGCTCCGTTGTGGTCACACCTGATCTCCTGGGAGAGCTTGCTCCGCCCTGAGCCCGTTGATGGCCGCAGCCCGGGAACGGGTCGCCGCCGGCCAAGGAGCGGCCGAAAGGTCAGCGCATCCTTGCGGCGGGAACTGCTCGGACGTCCTCAGCTCATCACCTCGGGCGCGAAGTAGTCACGCAGTCGAGCGATCTTCCCGTCGCGGATGCGAAAAATCTGTACCAGCGAGACAGCCACGTCATCTCCGTCCCCGTCGAAGACCGTGTCGATCTCGGCGATGAACACGTCGGGATCGGAGGTGGTGTGCAGCACGTATCCGGACTTCTCAAGGCTCGGCGAGCGGTCGTCCTTCACCTGTTGCTCGTAGTACGCCGCCATCGCGCTACGGATCTCCTCGCGCCCCACCAACCTCTTGGGGAAGGTGGCGCCGACGGGCATGAGCGGCGCCTCGAAGACGCCGTCCGCGGTGAAGTTCTCGGCAAGGGCATCGGCATGCCGGGTCATGGCACCGGCGTAGAGGTAACTCTCGAAGATCTCCTGCGGCGTTCGGGACACTGCGGCCTCCCTGGACTCGGACACGGAAGGTCATATCATCACAGTGACGCTTCCGGGAAGGCGGTTTCCGGGAACGATCATTTTCCGCCGGATCGGCTGACCTCCAGTCGTCGCGGCCGGCATGGGTGATTGTCACGCGACCGCAGGAGGATCCGAATCAGTCGGGCCACATAGTGATGCGCTTGGCCACCCAGCGCTGACCAGCACAGATCGACACCCGACCGGACGTCTCCCGGTTCCAAGATGCGTGGCCAAGTTCCAACTAACGTGTCACGGCTCACCAGCGCGTGCGCCAATGCGACGCTCAGCAGGCCAAGTGACGCGCTCACAGGCCAACTGAGGCGCTCAGTCACAACACGGTTCATAACAGGCCGTGAATTCGGCGTGTTCAGAATTGGATATCCAGGGACAACACGTCGGTGAAATCGGCTCGCAGGCCAGGCGCGCGACCACCCCAGTCCGTGAAATAGGACTCGGTTATGGCGGCCGCGACGATCGGATGCAGCTCCTCCTCCGTCGCACCGCACTCCTGCGCGGCGAGGATCTGAGCTGCGTAGGTGGGTGAGATCGCCGTGCTGACGAACCGCTGGCGGCCGTCGTCCGAGCTGCCGTTCGCGGTGAATCCGAAGTACGCCGTGCACTCCACCTGCATGCCGCCAGAGGTGGCCGCGCGCTCCCGTGCCTGTGCCCTGACCTGCGGTTGCCACTCCGATTCGGTCTCTTCCACCAGGGCCGCCTTCAGGCGCTTCTGCGGCGTGGTGATGTCGCCGGACCGGTAGCGCTCCACCGTGCGACGGGAGACGCCCAGGCGCTCCGCGCAGGGCCTTGGTGGAGCCCTTCGCACGCGTGAGGAGGAATTTCATCTGGGCTCGCGCAGATTTCGGCGCGGGCCTGGTGACGGTGGCGCGCTCGGCCCGGGTGAGTGCGTCCAGGATCTTGCCGCGCTTCGGGGCGGGTTGCTGCTGCTCGTGATCGGTCATATGGCATGAGAACCCGGCGGGCCTGTGGACAGAGGACGGCATCCGCGCAGGTCACGGCGGTGCTGTCGGTGGCGGTGCCCGCCATGCGGTGGATCTCCATGGCGGCGCCTCCGCCGCATGGGGGAAGCGGATCGTGCGCCGGGCTGATCCCCGCGCGCTGCGGATCCAGAACAGTGATCCCGTGGCAATCAGCGAGACGAGTCCAACGACGGCGGTCGAGGGCACCGAGTGGCCTGTGCCGCTCTGGGCAGAGCGCATTGCCCGGCGCGATTGGGAGCCACCTCTATCGGGTGACATACGACGCTGCCGGGATGGGTGCCGGAGTGTCTGTGCGAGCGGTCCACGCGCGGACCGATGTCTGGAGCCCTTCTCCCAGTTCGCACGTCCGATGAGAACGACGCCGACCCGTCCGCTGTTTCCCGGCAGTCAACCGTGTTGAGGACGATGAGGGACCATCTGTGACGATTTGGCTCATGTCGTTTCCGGCGTTCGTGTGTCTGCTGGTCTTGTTCGCCCTGGTGGAGAGCGCGTGGCGATGGTTCACGGGGCTGGGCTTGATCCCGTGGCTACGCAGGCGCACGGGGCAGTCGTTGTCGAACACGGCCTTCGATGAATTCACGGCGGTCGTGAACGGAAACAAGACGGTGGAGCTGGAGCAGCGGCGGGTGGAGCTGCTGCGGCGGGACGACGAGAGCGACGGTGCGCCGCCCCGCTCCAGCATCGACCTGACCAAGGGCACGGCGTTCATCGTGTTGCCACAGGAAGCGGACGGCCGGTGCGCTGACAGGCACGATGCCCTTGAGGGCCGGCGGTGAAACGCGAACCGGAGGGAACGGGCGCAAAACCGTCCACGCTGTGGGGGCGTATCGCATGCTTGTGGGCGGCCGCGTTCGCCGGGTTGCATTTCTACTGGGCCGTCGGCGGTGATGTGGGGCTGAGCATCTCCGCCGGTCCGCTGGCCACCGAGCGCCCGCTGTGGTTCGTCGTAGCCGGTTTGTGGGGTGTGGGTGCGCTCTGCCTCCTCGGCGCCTTGCTGGCATGGCTGCTTGCCCGGTCCAGGCTCCGGGGTGTTCCCGCTCTGCCGGCAAGGTGGCTGGGGTGGGGCGTCAGTGCCCTCCTACTGGTCCGGGGCATCGGTATCGAGGTGCTGCTGCTGACCAACACGACGCACCTGGACACCTCCGTGAGCGTGGGGCAGCGGGCCTGGACGCTGGCCCTCTGGAACCCCTGGTTCATCGCCGGAGGACTGGCCTTCGGCCTCGCCACCCTTCGGTCCAGCAGGCATACCAACGCAGAACCGCCCCCCCCGGCCAGAAGCTGATTGCTCCGCCAGTCAGCTCGCCGAAGCTACTGGCCCGCCCCTCCGAACAGTCCGCCGTTCGAGTCGCCCCCGCCGTTCGAACCGTTGGCTCCGCCGGCGCGTTCGCCGGTGCCGCCGTTGCTGTTGGGGATGGAGGGCGTGCTGGTTCGAGGTGAGGGCTGCTGGCTGTTGCCGCCGATCAGGTCGCCGGAAGGCGTGACGCGAACAGAGGTGCTGGGATCTGGCTCCGGGTCGGCCAGGACGAAGCTGACTTGGTCGCTGTTGCGGAGCACGCTGGCGGTGGCTAGGTAAGTCCCGGCCGGAACGGTGTCCGAGGCGGTACAAGGGGTGCTGGGGCGGAGGTTCCAGTGAAAGTAGACGGTGGCAGGAAGCGCAGATGTGAGCTTGGCCCAGCGCACCCCGGTGTGGCCCGTGGCGCAGTCGCCTGAATTCCAGACGGTCTTGTCGGCGTCATTTTTGATGATCAGCAGGGTGGCCGTGCGGCTAACGTCGATGCGGCAGGGCGCGTGGCTCTTGGGTGCGGTCAGGCGGAGTCTCAGGTCCGGACTGGCGTCGGTGTACGTGTTGCGGGTTGTGGTCAGATCAGCTGAGACGCCGCTGGAGGCGCAGGGGTTCAGCTTCATGATGGCGGCGGTGTTGACGGGCTGACCGCCGATGTCTACGACCTCGTCCCTGTCCGGCTGCTTCGGCAGCGAAGAGGCCGGGGGGCGGGAGCCAGCAGGTGTCGGAGCGGTCGAGGCCTTCTTGTTGTCGGTCACCGTGCGGCCCGGATCACGGGCCCACCACGCTGCCGCAGCACCGCCCAGTCCCAGTGCGGCGAGGGCGGTGAGCACGATCGTGACCCGGATTCTGCGGCGCCGGCGAGGCCGCTCGGCCATGACAGTGAGGCCTCGGGGCCATCGCTTCAGCGGCGGCCGGGCCCCTGACGCTGCCCGATTCGGGCTTGCTCGTCCGTCCGACTTTGCGGTGGACGGACCGGGCATGCCGCTTGGGGTGGTTGAAGCGTGCCCGGCGGGTGGCTGCAGGCCGCCCGCGCTGATGCTGGAGCGCGGGCGGGGATAGGGCTGTGAGCTGGGGAGACGATTTGATTCGGGGGGCGCGGCAATAGGGCGGGTGGTGGCCACGTCCTGGGGTGCGTCGTCGCGGGTCTGCTGGCGCAGGGCCTGCGCGAGGATGTCGTCGAGTTCCGCGTTGAGCGCCTTCTCTTGCACCAGCTCGGTCAGCTCGGCGTCCAGGCGCACGGCTTCCTGCCGTACCCGGCGCAGCTCGCGGTGGGCTTCGCTTAGTTCGCTTTCCAGGTGCGCGATGGCGCTGGCGGCCAGTTCCTGATCGCGCTGTGCTTCTCGTTCGGTCTGCTCGGCCCGCCGTCGGGCTTCAGCCGCGGCGTGCTGTGCTTCCTGTGCCGTCGTCTGCGCGTCGGCGGCTTCGCGGGATGCCGTGTCACCGGCTGCCTCGGCTTCGCGTGCCGTGTGTTCGGCTTCCTCGGCACGCCGTTCGGCGTCCTGCACGGTGGACTCGGCGGTGCGGGCGCGGCTGTGCGCGGTCTCGGCCTGCGCTTCCGCTTCCGTGGCACGCCGCTGTGTTTCCCGGGCCGCGGCTTTGGCCTCTTCCAGGCGCTCCTGCAGGAGGGTGCTCTGCTCTTCCAGTGCCTTCTTTGCTGCCTCGAGGTGCTCCGCCTGCTCGCGGGCTTCGCGCGCGTCCGCTCCCCGTACGGCGACCTGTTCGCGCAGCGTGCTGATCTCGGCGTCCATCCGTGCCGCCTGCTGTGCAAGGTTTCGCGTCTGCTGGCGCCATTGACGCATTTCGTCCTGGCCTGCGATCGCCACCCGGTGTGTGCGGTCCAGCCGGCGGCGCGCCGCCGCAAGGACGCTCGCTGCCTGCGCGTTGTGCAGCCGCGCCTGCTCCAGCCGCCGTTCGATGACGGCGACCTGACGCTGGACGGCCGTGTAGTCGCGCATCGCCGTATCGCGGGTATCGAACGCCTCATACAGGGCCCGCAGATCCGGGTTCTTCACCTTGAGGGCTGCGTAGTACGCCGCCCATAAGTTTTCCTGCTGCCGGGCGGAGGGCGCCTGTACTGGCGGCAGGCGCTGCTCGGCGATGTCGAGAAGGTCATGGACGATGTCGCGGGTGGGCAACAGGGTTCCCGCGACGATCCGCTGGACAGGGGACGGGCCGCGGCTCGACTGCCGCCCCTTGCCTTCCTTGCCCTGAAGATCCGGCTGCGGGCGGCGGCGCTGTAGCTCCTCAGAGATCTGCGCCAGCGTCGTCGGGGCCGGTAAGCCGCTCAGCAGTGGGGTGACCACCGTCGTACGCAGGAGGTCCACCCACTGTTTCACCTGCGGTGACAGGTCTTCTCCCCCAGGCCCGATGGGCCGTCCAGCACGTGCCATTTCATTCCCCCCAGGAGTCAATACGACTCCCCTTACGCATCAATCCGACACCCCAGACCGTGATGGACAACGCCCGAACCAACCGGCCCAAAAAATGCAGGAGTCCACCATGGTCCATGCCCAGCCCCCGGCGCAGCCCAACGGCCAGTCCTCACCCGCGCCCGCACCCGGCTCGCGCACACCCGCTCTCGCCGGAGCAGGCCCCGGCAGCGTCGGGTCTCTCAGCGCAGCCTTCGCCGGCGCCCCCTGGCCCCTCATCCTCACCCTCGCCCTCGCCGGCCTCCTCGTCGTCCTCATCCAATCCGCCCTGTACGCCCTCATCCCCCAGAACTCCGCCGACCGCCTCACCGGTGGACCCGCTATTGGAACCACCGCAACCACCACGCCCAGACCAACCCCGCCCCCGGCACTCCACCACCCCACTGACACCAATGCCCCCGCAGCCGGTGCGCGTGCCGACAGCAGAAGCCCCGGGCGACTACGCAGCCGCCAACCCCGGGCATGGCCTCCAGCGTCCCCGTATTGTCCGCGCTGGAGTACGCGCCGGTGGCATGGTCCCTCACGAAGAGGCAGAAGCCCGCTCTACTGGTTGTCGTTGCCCAGGCACGGGGGCGCGCCAGTCTTGTCCGCACACTCTGGACGCTGATCGCAGGCAAGCTCTGCGTCAACGCGAGCCTCAACTGGAGCAGCCTCAGCGGGCATTGCCCGCTGGGACCACCCGGCCCCGGGGACGCTGCTGCGCTCGGATGAGGTCCCCGAGGAGTTCCAGGACAACGACCCGCCACCGTGGGGCGACTCCCCGGAGCGAGCGCAGCTGGTCGCCCGCGGTGACGCGATCCTCGACCAGGGTCCGTCTTCAAAGATCATCCGGGTGGTGGATCATGGTCCGGTGCAACGACATGAACTCACCGATCAGGAATGGGAGTTACTTGCTCCCCTCATACCCCGGGCCGTGACCGGACGGCCTCGGGTTGACGACCGGCTGGTCGTCAACGGCATGGTCTACAAGATTCGCACCGGGATCAGCTGGCGTGACCTGCCCGAACGCTATGGCCCATGGAAAACGGTCTACACCCGCTTCCGCCGATACGCCCTCAGCCGCGCGAACAGCGGAGTTACCCACAATCCCCCGAGTCTCGGCTGCACTTGGTATCGCTGCGTAGCCTCCACTGTGGAGTGATCCGCCGACATACCGCCAGCAGGGTTGCAGAACGACCGCCTTGACGCGCGACCCGGCCGAGCCTCTCCGGTGAAGGGGGCAGGTCGGCGCGCACGGTGCGGTCGTTCAACCGTTCCGGCCCCGCAATGACTCGGGCAGCAGCGGCCCGACGAACTCCCACTCGAAATTCGACAGTTCATGGCGACCTATTACCCGACCGTGATCCACCATGCGAGATCATTTGAAGGCACGCACTGCCTGGTAGACGAGTAACTCCGATGTGCCTCGCGGGCAGCAGCGCCCTGGCCGGGGTCGAGGTCAAGAAGACTTCCGACCCCGGGGTCCTCATCCACCAGGAGCCTGAGCTGATCCCGAAGCCCCCTTCACCGAGCGCAGCTCGTACGGCGGAGACCGACAACACGAGGCCGGCGTCCCTACCAGTTCCTCGGTCGGGGTCATGCGACAAGCCGGGATCCGAGTGTTTTCTACGGCAGACAGGGCTACGGTGCTTGCCACGGCATTCCGTTGCATGACGAGGCGGTTCGAAGGGGATCCCGCCGGTCATGGGGCGAGTTGAACGGGGGCGATTGCGGTGGCGACAGTCCTATTCGTGCACGGTACTGGGGTGCGCCAGCCGGCGTACGATCACGCACTGGCGAGGTTCAGGACTCAATTGGCCCTTGTCCGGCCCGATGACAAGGTGGCCGAGTGCTACTGGGGCGGGACGGCGGGTTCGTCGCTCGGGGCGAAGGGTGTGTCCGTGCCCGCAGGGCATTCGGCGCGGGCACTGACCGACCCGGGGGCGGGTCCGGGTGCGTCCGGGGACGCGGATGAGGATGAGGAAGTCGCCCTGTGGGGTCTGCTCGAGCGTGACCCCCTTTTCGAGTTGCGGCTGTTGTCGCCTGGTCAGGGCACCGCGGAGGAACTGCCTCCTCACGTCGTTCCGATGGGTCAGCAGTTGGAGCAGGCGGTACGGCGACTGCCGCTGGATGCGTGCGTCGTTGCCCTGGCCGAGGAAGCCGGTGTGGGCGAGGTGCTGGGCGACGCGGTAGAGGCTGTCGTGTCCGATCCGTCGGTGTCCGCTGCGATGCGGATGGCGGACGGCATGGGGGGTGAGTTACGGGGCGCGCTGGCCCGGGCTGTCACTGCGGAGGCGTTGCGGGCCGCGGACGAGGCCGCGTGCGGCGTAGTCGCCCTGGACGGGGTGCACCGGGATGCCCTGGTCGACGCGATCGCTGCCACGCTCGGCGGATCGGATCGCGGGCTGGGCGGCATGGTGCTGCGTTCGGGGCTGCGTCTGGCGCTGAGTCTGGGCGCAACCAAGCCGGTGGAGCGGCGGCGGGCGGCGATCACTGGGATGGCCGCCCCGGCCGGGGGTGATGTCCTTCTGTATCTGGCGCGCGGCCAGGCCCTGCGTGACTTCATCACCGAATCCATCAGCGCCCTTGATGGCCCCGTGGCGATCGTGGCACACAGCTTGGGCGGAGTTGCCGCACTGGAGGCCCTCGCCGGCCAGCAGCTGCCGGCGGTCGAACTCCTGGTCACGGTTGGTTCGCAGGCTCCGCTGCTCTACGAGCTCAATGCTCTGCCGACCCTGCCCTTCGGCGCCACGCTGCCCAGCAGCGTGCCACGGTGGGTGAACGTGTATGACCAGCGTGACTTGCTCGCCTTTGTCGGCGAGAGGATATTTGCTCGGCGGATCGAGGACCGCCGTATCGACAGCAAGTCGCCCTTTCCCCGTTCGCACAGTGCCTACTTCGCCAACCGACGCTTCTACACGTTGCTTGGCGAGGTGTTGCCGTGACCTTGCTGCCCAGTGGCACGAGAGCCGTTGTCGTGGGTGTGGAACGCTATGACATCGGTAGCCGGTGGGGGCTGGACGGACCGGCTGCGGACGCCTGCCGTTTCGCGGGCTGGCTCACCAGCTGTGGTGTGCTGGCCGAGAACATCACCCTGCTCGTATCGCCTCTTGCGTCGAACGCCGACCACGTCCGCGAACATACCCAGAGGCATGGCTATCGGAGCGGGGTCGCTGATCAGGTAACGGTCCGAGACGTGTTTGCCAGGACTCTGCCCGCCACGGCCAGCGATCTGCTCATCATCCATTGGGGTGGACACGGCGTCATCGAACACGACGAGCAGCGTCTGATCTACGCCGATGCCACCACGCAGGACAAGTGCAACCTCAATCTGACCCAGCTGCTCAGGTGCCTGCGGACGAGCACCTACGCCCGGCATCCCCGGCAGCTGGTTCTCGTAGATGCCTGCTCCAACCTGGTGGAGGACCTCGGCTGGGTAGGGGTGATGCCCCGTCAAGATTTCGCGGAGGGACGCACCGATCCTCGGCGCGATCAGTACGCCTTGCTGGCCGCGAGTCCAGGAGAGCGGGCTGTCAATGACGACGCCGCGAAGACGGGGTTGTTCTCTCGCACGGTACTCGAGGTGCTCGGCAATCTCGGCGACGGCACCTGGCCGCCGGATGCCGGCCGCCTGCAGAGCGAAGTCAGTGGACGATTCGAGTTCCTGCGGGAACAGGGGCGTACCGAGCAAGTGCCCAGCCGTCTGTGGTACCGCTCGCGCAGCACTCAGGACGAGCTGATTTTCGCTGCTGGATCCCCCGCGGCCCGTACCTCAGCGCGGGCTATCGGCGCCTTGCTGCTCACTCATGGCGAGTTCCAGCGGCTCAAGAAGATCATCGACGGTGCGTCGGCACCAGCTCGGTTGCGCGACCTCTATCGTGAGGCGACCCGCGACGTAGTCAGCGCGAGTGCTCTGCTGCACCAGCCGGACGACCTCACCTCGACCGTGGTGGCGCTGCGCAATCTGGTGCGACCGGCGCCGCTGTTCCGCTTCCTGGTCAGATTCGCGGCGAGCTCCGACACGGTGACCCAGCACCGGCTCTGGGAATGGATCAACGAGACCGCGCCCCGGTGGGAGGTGGACCTGGAGGAGCTGCGGGCGCTGGACGCGGAGTTGTCCCGCACCTACATGGTGCTACGGCTGCAGCCCGACCTGCTCGGTGAGGGCCTGCTGGTGACCGGCTGGAGTTTCGAGGGCTGCGACAGTCGGCAGGTCGTGTGCGCGGACGAACCCTGGGCCGCGGGTCGGCTGGCCAGCGAAGTGGGCCGCCTGCTCGAGGGATTCGATCCCGGGCTCGATGCCGTCCCGCCCGTCATCGAGTTCCTCGTCCACATGCCCATGCTGGATGACCAATTGGAACTGCTTTCGGTGCCGATAGCCGGTCGCCGCCAGGCTATCGGTACCGCCTGCCCGGTTGTCATGCGGCCGTTGGAACGGCTCACCGACCCCGCCCGTGTCCAGGTTCTGCAGGCGCGGTGGCGGGAGCTGACCAAACGCGGCGACACTTACGACGACAGTGCCATCCACTGGGTGGAGTGCATTCTGCCGGGCACGCCGGCCAACGCGGAGACCTGGCAGACACGGGTGTGTGCCGCCTTGGCCTATAGCCGCAGCCACGGTCCCCACGAGGATCCTGGTCTGCAAGAGGCGCTGGCGGCAGGCATGCCCGTGGCCCTGTGGCACCGGCCGAGCCGGGGGGACGCGAATCGCCGTGAAGCTCTGGAGCGGGTGCTGCGCAACCGTCAGCTGCGCGACCTGCCAGATGTCGTCCTGGGCCAGCGGATCGCCGCACACCATCCCAGCGCGAATGCCGATCACCCCGGCCGCGATCTGGTTTTGCTGTGGGACGATCCGGATCGTCTGCCCGCGGAACTGCAATGGCACCCACCGGCTCTGGAAGGAGCGGCCCTGTGACCGTGTGGCCCATCTACACCGGTACCCGTCGGCCCCATGACCGCGTCCGTCTGCTTCCCGAGGCGCCGAACTGGCGGTCCTTCGACGGCGGGCCGCCTTTGTCGTCTCCTCAGCGGTTGGTGCCCACCAGCGCGCGCCGTCTCGGCACGCTTGACTCTCCGGATTCCTCGGTCCGCACACCCAGCGCCAAGGAGGTGCAGATGGTCAACGCGGCGCTCTTCCTGCGCCGCCCTCTCCTGGTGACCGGCAAACCCGGCACCGGCAAATCCACGCTGGCCTATCTGATCGCCGAGGAGCTCGGGCTCGGCCCCGTACTGCGCTGGCCCATCACCAGCCGCTCGACCCTGCTCGAAGGCCTTTACCGGTACGACGCGATCGGCCGCCTGCGCGAGGAGAACCTGCGCCGTCTCCGCGACCGGCCAGCAGCGCCCGCCGGGGAGCCGGCCCCGCCCGGCGGTGAGCCGTCTTCCTCATCGGCGGACCCCGCCGGCACCGATATCGGCCGACACCTGCGGTTGGGACCGCTCGGCACGGCCCTGCTGCCCTACAACACTCCGCGCATGCTGCTCATCGATGAGATCGACAAGAGCGACATGGATCTGCCCAACGATCTGCTCAACGTCTTCGAGGAGGGCGAGTACAGCATCGACGAGCTGCAACGGCTGCCGGAGGAGACCGGCCCGGTACCGGTGATGATCGCCGACCCCGACGGTCATGCGAACATCAGCCGCGGCCATGTGTGCTGCCGTGCGTTCCCGTTCGTGCTGCTGACCAGTAATGGGGAACGGGAGTTCCCACCGGCTTTCCTGCGGCGCTGCCTGCGCCTCGACCTGGATCCTCCGGGTCGTACGCAGGTCGAGGAGATCGTCACTGCCCACCTCGGCCCGGAGGCGACCGCCACGGCCGGACACCTGGTCAATTCCTTCCTGGCCAAGCGGGAGATCTCCGAGGTCACCACCGACCAGCTGCTCAACGCCGTGTACCTCGCCACTGCGGGCAGCCGACACGACGGCCGCTCCCCCGAGGAAGTCGCTTCCCTGGACGAGGTGGCCCAGGCCGTTTTGCGCCCCCTCTCCGGTCCGGAATGATTGACCGACTGCTGGCGGTCCTCGCCGAGGCCGGGGTGGAGGCGGATCCCCGAGAACTGAGGGATGCCCTGTGGCTGGCCGGTCACCTCAATGTCGATGCGCTGGCAACCGCTGCCACAACCGACGGCCCGCCCCCGGAATCACCCGAGCCGGAAGCTCCCCACGCTGCGGAGGAAGAAGCGGCCGAAGCGGCCGAGGACGAGGCACAAGCTCCGTTGCATGCCTCCGGGGAGACCAGTAGTGGCCGCGCCCAGGGCGCGCCCGGGCTGCCGGCAATGCACGCGCGCAGCCCAGCCGTGCCAGCCCTGCGCCACCGGCTGCGCCTCGCCCGTGCTCTGCGCCCGCTCAAGCGGCGTGTGCCTTCGAAGACCGCCTTCACGGTCGACGAAGACGCCACTGTCGCCCAGGCGGTCGAGGAAGGTATCTGGCTGCCGGTCCTGCGCCCGGCCCCGGACCGTTGGCTAGACCTGGTACTGGCCGTCGACGCCTCCCCATCCATGGTCGTGTGGCGGCGTACAGTGACAGAGCTGCGCGCCCTGTTCGAACAGCTCGGCGCCTTCCGCACTGTACGGACCCTCACCTTCGATGCGTCCGTGCCCCCGGCAGCGCCTGTGATGCTGGGCCCGGAACGGAGTTCCGGCACGGTTGTCGGAGCAGGGATCAGCCCGGCCACGGTGATCGACCCGGCGGGCCGTACAGCGGTCGTCGTGGTGACCGACGGCGTCGGTGCGGCCTGGCACGACGGTCGCGTGGGGGAGGTACTCAGGCGGTGGGGATGCGCCACCCCCACGGCGGTGGTCACCGTGCTCCCCCAGCGCATGTGGGCCGGCAGCGCTCTGCTCGCCGTTCCCGCTCGTATCCGCACCCCGCGACCGGGCGCCGCCAACAAGGCCATGACAAGCCGTGTTCCTGCCGGTAGGGACGTGGTCCCGGTCCCTGTCATGGAGCTGTCCGCCCGATGGCTCGGCGGCTGGGCACGGCTGGTGGCCGGCGCACCGGGCTGGCACGCCGCTGCCCTGCTCGCCACACCACCTGTCTCCGGCACAGCTCCCGAAACACATCCACCGGACACCTCAGCGGCGGCCATCGTGCGCCGCTTCCGCGACGCGGCTTCGCCCATCGCCTTCCAACTCGCCTGCTACCTCTCGGCGGCGTGGCTCAACCTCCCAGTGATGCGCATGGTGCAGCGCACCATGCTGCCCGCATCCGACACCTCCCACCTCGCCGAGGTCTTCCTCGGCGGGCTGCTCACGGCAGCGGCCTCTACCGACGAAGCAGCAGACCCCGAGGCCACACCGTACGACTTCGTGCCGGGCATCCGGGACGAGTTGAACGGCTACCTTCTGCGGGACGACCTGCTGACGGTCCTGAGGGAGACCAGCCGCTTCGTCAGCGAGCGCTTCGGACAGCCCTTCGACTTCCCCGCCCTGCTCGCGGACCCCGAGGGAACGCCGTTGCCGGCCCTCGGCAGTGCCGGCGCACCACCCATGGCCTATGTCGCCGCAACCGTGCTCGCCAAACTCGGCGGACGCTACAAGGACCTCGCCGACCGGCTGACTTCCCCGTCAGGCGCCCCTGCCCCGCCCGGCATCCGAGGCGCCGGGCGCCACACGGACGGGAGCCGCCCCGCACCGGCCAGAGTTCGGCCGGAGCCGGCCTCGGAGGCCAGCGCTGCACCGCGGCCACTCGAGCCGCGTCGCCTGCTCCTGTCCCTCGCTCTGCCCCATCCGCAGGGCATCACACCGGCTCAAGCAGCCGCCGAAGACGCGCACCGGCGTCTCGCCCACACGTTCACCACTCGGCTCGGCTACGAGCATGCGTCGGTGTCCCCACGCGACCTCACCGGCAGGCGGCTCCTCGCGCAGCTTGCGGCCTTGGGCACAGAAATCAGCTCATCCCCAGAATCCCTGTTGGCCGTCTACATCACCGGGCACAGTGCCGTCAGCGCGACCGGTGCGCACGCACTGTTCACCGCCGACACGGACCCCGCTCGTCTGGTGACCATCGGACTGCCCGTTGAGGACCTGATCAGAGCGCTACTCGAAGGCAGTCGGCGCAGGCGGGTGCTGTTGATGCTGGACACGGCTCACGGGGGAGAGCGCGGAGCACGGTTGACAGCGACCGACCTGACGGACATCGGCAGGCGGTGGGTATTGGCCAACGGCTCCCAGCTGGCAGTCATGTGCTCCGTCACGGGGAGTCAACCACCCGTGGACAGTTCCTTCCCCACTCTGTTGGACCAAGCAATCACAGCCGTCCCGGCGGGCATCGCGTCCAGGGTCGGCAGCATCGTCGACCAGATGAACGCGATGTCCGGTGTGGCCGAGGAGTATCAGGTCACCTGGGCGTTGGCCGGCACGCTAGGCGAGCCCCCTCTCCTACCGAATCCCGCCGACCGGCCGACTGCCGACACAAGCGGTCTCCTCGCGCAGGAGGACGCCGATCCTGACATGCCTGCCCGACACACCGACGGATCGTCTGCCTCGCTCGGCCAACCAATCACGGAGCTCGATCCGATCGCTCTGGGAGTGCACCGAGCCGTCGAGGTAGGCACCAAGGAAGGCCACACTCTGCCGGCGCTCACGCCCTATGTGATCCGCGAGCACGACCATGCTCTGCGCGCAGTGGTCCACCGCGCCGGCCAAGGACAGAGCCAGCTGGCCGTGCTGATCGGCAGTGCCGTGACGGGCAAGACACGCGCCTGCTGGGAGGCCGTACGCGAACTGCCCCACCCATGGCGGCTGTGGCACCCGAGTGTGCCTGCCCGGCCCGATGGAGTTCCACGCGGCTTCGACAGCCTAGGTCCGCACACCGTTGTCTGGCTCGACGACCTCCACCGATATCTGCTCACCGGGGATCAGGCAGCCGAGGAGTTCGCGGCCACACTGGAAGAGCTTCTTCACGACTCCGCCCGCGCACCGCTGCTTGTACTGGGCACGCTCCGGCCTGATCAGTGGCAAACGCTGACAGCCGACCAAACCTCCGGTAGCTCGTTCCGGCGCGCCTCCGCGCTACTCAGGGAGCGCGCAATTCTGGTCCCGGAGCGATTCAACCGCGAGGACCTGTTCGCGCTCAGGAATCTGGATGACCCTAGGCTTGCGTCCGCGGCGGAGCGCGCGCAGCAAGGAGAGGTCACGCAGACCCTGGCCAGCCACTTCACTCGCCGCGAGGATGCCGCCTCCCCCTTGGCCGAGGTTGGCAGTCTGGTCCAAGGCCGGTACCGGCTGCTCGACCTGATCGGGCGCGGTGGCCTGGGCGAGGTGTGGCGTGCGCGCGACGAGTCCCTCGGCCGGCATGTCGCCGTGAAGTGCCTCAAGCCGCTCGCCTCGGCGCAGGACCCGTACTACCACCGGGCCTTGCGGGAGCGGTTCCGGCGCGAGGCCCGCGTGGCCGCCGCCCTCCAGCACCGCGGGGTGACCGTCGTCCACGACTTCGGCGAGTCCGACGACGTCCTGTACCTGGTCATGGAGCTCCTGGAGGGCCGTAATCTCAGCCAGCTCCTGACGGAAAACAATCACCGCCCGCTGCCCGTCCCCGATGTCGTCGAGATCGCCGACCAGGTCGCCGTCGCGCTCGCATACACGCACCGGCAGGGCATCGTGCACTGCGACCTGAAACCGACGAGCATCATGCGGCTGAGCGACGGCACGGTGAAGATCTGCGACTTCGGCATTGCGCGCCTGGGCCACGACATCGGCTTCACCTCCCGGCTGAGCGGCGCCGGCATCGCGGTGGGCACCCCGCACTACATGTCGCCCGAGCAGATCGGCGGCACCGAGGTCGACCAGCGCAGCGACCTGTACTCGCTCGGCTGCGTGCTGTACGAGATCGCCACCGGCGCACCGCCGTTCGACCTCGACGACACCTGGGCCATCCTCGTCGGCCACCGCGACACCCCGCCGCAGTCACCGCGCAGCCGGCGCGCCGAGCTGCCCGCGTTCCTTGCGGAGATCATCCTGGACCTGTTGGCCAAACGGCCGGAAGACCGACCGCAGAGTGCGGCCGTGTTGGCGGAGCGCATCAGAGCCGGGCAACTGACTCCCCGCTCCTCAGCGGCACGTGCGACCGGCGGGTCAGGGCCAAGGAGCACGCCGGTCACGGACCGGAGCAGCGCCATCCAGACGACGGATAGCGGGCATCCGGCCCCGGTGCCACAGGCCAATGCGGCAGGCAGCTCCGGAGAACGACTTGCGCCGCCCGCCCTGAGTCCGCAGACACGAACCCGGCTGGAGGCCCGCCACAGCGAGGGCCTCGCTCTCGGCCGAGCCGGACGCTGGACCGAGGCCAATGGGCTGCACCAGCTGAACGCAGCTGAGCGAGCACAGCTGCTCGGTTCTGAGCACCCCGACACGCTCACCAGCCGCTACGAGGTCGCTTTCTCCCTCAGCCGCGTCGGACGCCCCGCCGACGCCCTCACCGAGTACACCGACGTAGCCCAGGCAAGAGAACGGGTGCTGGGCGCCGACCACCCCGACACGCTCGCCACCCTCCAGGAAGTGGCTTACACGTTCGGCCAGTTGGACCGGCATGTCGACGCGCACGAGACCTATACGTCGGTGCTCGCGGCCCGGCTGCGCGTACAGGGGCCCGACCATCCCGACACGCTTCGCTGCCGCCACAACCTCGCCTTTAACCTCAGCAGGCTCGGGCGCCTGGAGGAGTCCTACCGCACGGCCGGCGAGGTGGCCGTCGCCCGCGCCCGCGTCCTCGGCCCCGACCACCCCGACACCCTGGTCAGCCGCTACGAAGTCGCCTACGCCCTCGGTCAGCTCGGCCGCTGGCCGGAGGCACTCGAGGCCTACCGTGAGGTGGCTGAAGCCAGAGAACGCACCTTGGGCCCCGACCATCCCGACACCCTCGCCGCCCGCTACGAGCTGGGCATCGGCCTGGGCCGCCTGGGCCACAGCGCGGAGGCCCTGGCGCTGTACCGCGACCTGATCGACGACCGCACCCGTGTCCAGGGCCCCACCGACCCCGACACCCTCCGCGCCCGCCACGGCCTCGGCGTCAACCTCGGCCGCCTCGGCCGCTGGGAGGAAGCCCTCGCCGAGTCCCGTGACGTGTGGGCGATCCGCGAGCAGGTGCTGGGCCCTGACCACCCGGACACCCTGGTGAGCCGCCGCGAGGTCGCCGTCGGACTCGGCTGGCTGGGCCGCTGGGCGGACGCCTTGACCGAGTACCGCAGCGTGGCCGCCACCCGCGAACGCGTCCTGGGCGCCGACCACCCCGACACCCTCGCCAGCCGCAACGACGAGGCCCACTGCCTGGAACAACTCGGCCGGGGTGCGGAGGCGGTCGAGCTGTACCGAAGGTTGGCGGTCCTGCGGCAGCACCACTCCCAGTAAGCGCAGCTCCTTAAACCGCGCGAGGGGCGCGGGCAGGATGGTCAGACACCTGTTGTCTCGTCGGCGCAAGTACCCCGCTCCGCCGCGAGTTTCTCCGGCGCCCGCTGCCGTCCGGGCGGGTCGGCCGTCCGAGCAGGCGGCCCTCCCCGGCTCGGGTTCCCGACGGGCATCGCTAGAGCTGTATTAAACCCGTCGACCATGCCGTGACCGCACAACTCGGACGCCGCCACATCCGCTGAGAAGGGAACGGACACCCTCATCGGTCCCTCCCTTCTCCGTCCGGATCAGGCGTCGTCGCTGGCGGGGTGCAGAACGGCTTCGGTGATTTCGCGAACGCGGCCCCATGTGATGCCGGTGTGCTGTTCGATGGCGAGGGGATGGTCGGTGGGTTCCAACTCGATGAAGGGCCACTGGTCGACGGGCCTGGTGTGGACGTGGGTCTTCAGGTTGATGGTGCTGGGCGAGTAGGTGGGTGGGAGCCTGGTGATCGGATCCGACACAGCCGAGTAGGGGTGCCGGCGGCCTCCGTGATCAACTCGGCTTCGGATTGATCGGATCGGCGCATGCCTCTGTCCTTCGGCTCCGCGGCGGGCTGCCCACGTCCAGCAGGACATCCGCTCCTGCGACATCTCCAGGCAGCCACTCACCGAAGAGACCATCGACCTGGTGCTGTCCGAACGGCCGCACCCGCCCGCTCCGGCTGGCCCTGCCAGATCTGCGCATCCGGCCGTTGGCCGGACTGACAATGGCTCGATCACGGATTCGCACAGTGCGCAGCGCGCTGACCTTCTACTTCAACGACTGCGCATACATGGTCATCCGCAGTGCGCAGAACCCCCGGTGCGCTCCGCGGGCACTTCGTGGCGTACGTAGGCGATTAGCCCCCGCACGGCGGCCGCGTTCGAGACAGGAGGGCGCTACTGCCACTTCGCGAGCGTCTCGCTCACGACCTGCGCAGTCGCGTGAACGTCTGCAGCCAGGTACGCATCGAGTGCGGCCACTCCCCCACCGGATGCGTCCCGGCCAGTGATGATCACAGGTCCATGGAGGAGGTAAGGAAGGTAGTCGAGGCCTCGCCATGCGCAGGCAAGGGCCCACGCGGTCAGGTTGGGGGGCAGACCGAGCTTGCTGCCCTCCCCATGGACATGAAGGAGTGCCCGGGGATGGCAGACCGCTTGCTCGGGCAAACCGCCGATATTGATCACGAGCGTTGTTAACACTTGCGGGTCTTGATCATGGCGAAGACCTCCGGTGTGGTGGAGGTGTCTAGGCTCCACACGAGGTCTTCGTGTCCCACCGTAATGCCCGGCTGACCGTTTTTGGGAGGCGGCTGCTGGTTGAACGTGTCTGTTCCGGACGGCCGGTCGCGCATGTGGCCGCCGAGAACGGCGTGTGTGCGCAATCCTTGCTGGAACGCATCCGAGTGCCCCGCACCGGCCCTGGCCGCCCACGCTGCAGACCTGAACACGTCATCGCCGACAAGGCATACAGCTCCCGCGGATTCCGCACGTATCTGCGACGACGCGGCATCGGCCACACCATTCCGGAGAAGACCGACCAGAAACGGCACCGCCGCAACAGAGGCAGCCGCGGCGGCCGGCCACCCGGCTTCAACCGCGCAACCTATCGCCGACGCAACACAGTCGAGCGGTGCTTCAACACCCTCAAACACTTCCGCGGCCTCGCGACCAGGTACGACAAGACCGCCACCTCCTACGAAGCAGCGGTCAGCCTGGCGTCGTTCCTACTCTGGGCAAGATCCGTTTGAAGACGGACCCTAGCCCGCACCAGGAGCCAGTTGGCTCTGAACACCACGATGTCGAGAACGAAGCCGGATCACTCAACGCCCGGCGAGAAAAATCACCCGATGATCACGAGTCGGAACGCTACGTAATTCCGGTCGTCGAACTTGCGTCCGCAAAGCCCTCCCGAACAGGGCAAACGAACACCGGGTCGTGGGCCCTCCAAGAGGACCTGCATCTGAAGTGACAGATGTCACAACAGAGTTGGGCGAAATCGAGCGCCCCGCACCACCCCCTGATCGCCTCCCGCTCACCTCCAGCGCCCCCGTCACACGAACGAGTGAGCCCCCTCGACTCCCCCTGCGTGCCCTCGCCCCCCACGGCTGCGCGGACGCGGGCGCCTTCGATCAACTACGAGGCGTGACACGTACAGCTGGGCGACGCCCGGCCGCAGCAGGTCCTCGCCAAGCCTGTCTGGTGCCGACGACCGCTTTCCGCAACCCACTCAGGGAACGATGTGAGTGGACCCGCGTCGGTTCGTCGCTTCCTGGACCGAAGGAGGAGCGCCGTCTCTGCGGGCCTGCCCTGGGCGGGCGAGAATCCGACGCAGCTGCTCGATCAATTCCGGCGTCGGAGGTGGAGCTTGAGCTACCTGCCGATGGATCTCTGCAATCACTTCATCGCCAAGCAGCCTCCGACGCTCTGCGGCGTCCACGTTCCGTTCCTCAGAAGCCGTTGTCGTATCGATCATGGAACGAGCGGGTCGAACGGGGTTCCTGATCGGGTGGTCTTCCGGCTGTACGCGCATGAGGGCAGGGCCTCCCGGTAGCTCGGGGATGCGAATCGAACCGAGCATCACCGGGAGGCCCTGTTGTCGTATGTGTACGCGCCCGCGCCCGTGAACTTCAACTCGTCTGACGTGTCGTGCGATTGTCTCGCGCACGTGTACGGGAACGCGGCTGATCGCCCGGACCGGGTGCGCCGGTATCCCTCGGACATGAACGACGCGGAGTGGGCGGCGGTGCGGCCGTTGCTGCCCACGCCGGCCTGGCTGGAGGGCCGTGGCGGGCAGCCGGAGGCGTATTGCCACCGGCAGATGCTGGACGCGATCCGCTACCTGGTGGCGGGCGGGATCTCCTGGCGGTCGATGCCTGCGGATTTCCCCGCCTGGGACCGTGTTTACGCGTTCTTCCGCCGCTGGCTGCACACGGGGCTGATCACCGAGTTCCACGACCGGCTGCGCGGCCGGGTCCGCGAGCGCGAGGGGCGCAAAGCGGAGCCGACGGCCGCCATCATCGACGCTCAGTCGGTGAAGGCCGCCGCTTCGGTGCCCGCCGTCTCACGTGGCTACGACGGCGGCAAACAGGTCAACGGCCGCAAGCGCCACATCATCACAGGCTGTCTCGGTCTGCTGCTTCTCGTCGCGGTGACCGCCGCGAACGTCGGTGACCGTGAGGCGGCCACGAGCCTGCTGCAACGGCTACGCCGGCTGCACCGGGACATCTGCCTCGTCTGGGCCGACGGCGGCTACACCGGCGACCTTGTCGACTGGTGCCGTCACAAGCTCGCCTTCGTCCTCGAAGTCGTCAAGCGCACCGACGACATGGAGGGGTTCGTGGTGCTCCCGAGGCGCTGGGTGGTGCATTCGCGCCGGTTGTGCCGGGACCACGAGACGCTGACCGCGACCAGCGAGGCGATGATCCAGTTCTCGATGATCACACGGATGAGCCGCCGACTGGCGAGGCCATGAGCCGACGGCCGGCACTGAACGCCCCCGACGCCTCCTGGAGCAACCACCCGCGCTCACCGAGGCGCTTGGCCTTCGAGCGCACCCCCTCGACCTTCGCCGCCACCGCGGTGTCGATGCCCAGTGCCCTGGCGAGATCCTTGGCCCGCACCGGCTCACGGTCCGGCCGGTCCTCAAGCACGTTCAAGATCCGCTGGTAATCCGGCGAGAGCGCCGACACCGACAACCCCTCCCGCCACGGCACGACCGCTCCCGCCACCGACGCGGCCACCGGCGCAGCAGCGGGCACTTGTCCGCCTTCGGCCTCCGTCACGACGGTGGTCTCCTCGGCAGACACGGCCAGGGCATCGACGAGTTCCTCACGGGCGATCACCCGCCGGTCCAACTCGATCTCGGCGGCCTCCAGCGCCGCGGCCGCACGGGCCGCCTCCTCTCGCAGGTTCTCCACCCGCTCACAGGCAGCCGCTTCCCGCGCCTCCAGCAACCCCAGCATCGACGCCACCGCGCACCCCTCGACGATCAAGCAGAAACAGAACGCCGAGACCATCCCTCACGACGACCAGAACCATGCCTGAACAGCAGAGACTCAGCGATCACCTCCGGAAAGACAACGGCTTCTCACTTCCCTCTTGGATCAGCGGATGGCTTGAGCGATGAACATCTCGGTACCCCTGAATCTGCTGATACGGAACTCGGGGCGGCTCCGTCCACACCGCCCCTGCCCGTGCCCGCCGTCGGGATAGACCTTCTGCGATATCCGCATATGGGCGGTTTTATGACAGTGCCCAGAAGCGGCTCAGCGCGCCGCCGACGCCGGCGAACTCCTGGCCGTCCTCGTCCGCGTCTCCGGCGCCTCGCCCGCTTCAACAAGGCGGCCGTGGCCGCCTCCACATCGCCCTGGCACTCCGCCGGCGCGCCCTGAACCGCCTCGTGGATCACGTCGACCAGACCCGCTGGTTTCCTGGAACGCCCGCCGCGCCGGCGACGTGGAACGCTCCTCCGCCCCGTCGTCCGCGACGACGGCTGCGGGTGCTCCCGCACGGACCGTTCGACGGCGGGAGCGGGCTCAACCGTCGGCAACGCCGTCCCCGGAACCATCAGCGGCAACTCCTCGCACGAGGCGGTTGGTTAACACCGTTGATGGTTCTTCACGTCCCGGCCTGCCCGATTGCCCGCGTATCTCAGACCCGACGCACCCGAACGGAAAGCCACTGCCCTCATTCAAGATCACGATTCGCTACCTCGGGTGATCTTTGAGGACACGCGCGATCTCACGTCATCATGTCGGTGCCTGGCAGCAGAGAGTGGTTCCGTTCCTAGCTATGGGGCCCGCGGAGTGTCGTTGTGGTCGATGGCATGGTCCGGCTCCGGGGCAGCTCCCCGGGTCGTCCAGTCGCGGTGGCATCGGCCTGGCGGTGAGTCGAGGTGTCCGGGCCGGCAGCTGGCCTGCCTTCGCCGACCTGCGGGTCATCCCGCTCTCCCGTGCATCACAGGCAGTTGTAGGAGGACACCGATGACGGATACGCCCCGACTCAGCGCCCCGAGCGCTCCGTCCACGTCCCGCCGGGCGTGGCTGCGCGGTGCGCTCCTCGGCGG
>NZ_JBIAQG010000027.1:0-47390 GCF_042888805.1 Streptomyces sp. NPDC002730 | reverse complement strand
GGCGGCCGCGGCCGCCGCCGAAGCCGACGACCGCAACCCTGCCTCTCACGCCCGACAGGTCCCCGACCACCTCGACCAGGCCGATGAGCACGCCGACCGGCTCGGTGCCGACGACAACCGGCTGTGGACGTCCTTCGGCCCGACGAACGTGTGCCTGTACCGCGTTGCCGCGCACGTGCAGCTCTCCGAGGGGGCGGACGCCGTCGCGGTCGCGGCGGGCATCCCCGCCCAGGCGTTCAGCAATCTCCCCAGGGAGCGCCGGGCGCACCTGCTCGCCGACCGCGCCCTCGGTGAGCTGCAGGCCGGACTGCGCGAGAAGTCCGTCGACACACTGCTGCAGGCCGAGGCACTGGCCCCCGAAGAGGTCCAGTGCCGGCCCCGCACGAAGACGACCGTCGAGAACCTGCGTCTGCTCGGAGCCGGTTCCGCCGAGGGCCGGTTGCGCGGACTTGCTGATCGCTGTGGACTGCCCCGGTGACGAACACTCTGTACTTGATCGCCTGTGCCGCCCCGCCCGCCCGCCGCCTCCACGTGCCCATTCGCGCGGCCCAGGAAGCTGGTTGGGAGGTCTGCGTGATCCTCTCGCCGTTCGCGTACCGGTGGGCCTCCGAGGACGCCGAGGGCGAGATAGAGGCCCTGCAGAAGCTCACCGGCCACCCCGTCCGGCACCAGTACAAACTCCCCAGCCAGGACGACGTGCTGCCGCCGCCGGACGCGCTGCTCGTCGCCCCACTGACCAGCAACACGGTCAACAAGTGGGCCGCGGGGATCAGCGACACCCTCGCCCTTGGGCTCATCACCGAGGGCATCGGACTTCAACTGCCCATCGTCGCCCTGCCGCACTGGAACAACGCCCAGGACGCACACCCCGCCGTCGCCCGCAGCGTCGAGACCCTGCGCGCCGCCGGCGTCACCGTGCTGCTCGGCGAAGGCGGATTCGTACCGCACCGCCCCCGGCACGGCGACCTCGACGCCTACCCGTGGCAGGCCGCCGTCGACGCCCTGCCCGCCCTGCCCTGACCGTCGGACAACCGTCTCCCACGGGAGACACCCGCCCGAGATTCCCCCATGCACATGGGGAATTAGTGGAACGAGGCGCCCTCGACGACCAAGATCTCAAAAACGTGGGTTAAGGGGAGTCGTCGCAGGCCACAGGCCCGAAGACACAGACGCGGGGCTCCGCCCCACACCCCGGCCCTCCTCGGAGGGGGAGGGGGCTCATGGGCGATCTTGCGGTGCGTGGGTAGCAGGGGTGGGGGCGAGCTGCGGTGCGGACCCCTCCCCGAACGGGCACCCAAGGGGAGGACAGCCCGCCCCGGGCCGCAAGGTCGTACGTCCTCGCTTCGCTCCGGGCGCTCCACCTTGCCCCCCGACACGATCTGACCTGCGCGAGCGCCGCCCGATCGAGGAGGGAACCACACCGCTCACGAAGTCCCGTACGGCAGGCGCCGCGTGGCCGAGGCGGACGCCGCAGAAGTCGACCAGCTGCGAACGGGCCAGCGGATACGGTGCGTATGTGCAGATCAACGGGGCGCAAGAACGACCGGGGACCGCGCTGCTACTGGCGGCCGCGCCCACGGGCAAGGGCAAGCTCACCGAAGCGAGCAGTGTGATTCCCGTGCTCGCCGCCGTATCGCCGGCCGCGCTCGCGGGCACCGCGGCCGCCACGCTCATCGAACTGGCGGACCCTGTCGACCCGCAGGCCGTGCTCACCCGTCTCCGGGGCGCCGCCTCCACCGAAGGCCCGCTCACCGTCGTGCTCGTCGGCCAGCTGCAGCTCGACCGCCGCCAGCAGAGCGTGCACCTGGCGCTTGCCCGCACCACGCCCTCGACGATCCGCTACACCGCCCTCCCGTGGGCCTGGCTCGTCGCCGAGCTGCAGCAGCGCCGCCCGGACACGACCACCCTGTACGTGGACCTGGTCGCCGCCGCCGAGGTCTGGCAGCAGCTCGACGACGAGCCGCTCCCGCTTCCCGGCGGAGCCCGTACGTACGGCGTCATAGCCCCGCCGCCCGGCCGCCGGCGGATAGCCCACCCCCGCTATACGCACGCCCTGGCCCAGATCCTGCGCACCGGGCAGCGCTCCGCACCCGACCAGCTGCACCACGAGGCCCTCCGCCGCGCCGCCGTCGAGGACGCGCTCGTCCTTGGCCCCGAGCAGCCTGCGCCCGCCGTGAACGCCACCCTCCCGCCCGCGAGTTCGGCCACGGCCGCGCCGGTCCAGCTCCCTCCGCCACCGCCCCGAGCCCAGCGCACCGTCTCGCCCGTCTACCATCCCAGCGCCGCAGTGATACCCGTCGAGCACGACCCGCACGAGCAGATCGCCGCCCTGTCGAAGGCAGGCCGCCACCAGGAGGCCGTCGCCATGGCGGCCGCCGCCGAACAGCGCGCCGTGCAGACCTTCGGCGCCGACACGTTCGCCGCCGTGCACTGGGTCGAGGTCCGCGCCCATCTCGCCTCGGTCGCCCAGGACCCGGGCCAGTCCTGCCTGTTGTGGCTCCAGGCCGCCCAGACCCGGCTCGACACACTGCAGCAGGCCCCCGACGCGCACGACGTCGAGGGCGCCGTCGACCGGGCCCACCACCAGTGGGACCGCATCCGCGACGCCGCACACGCCCGCCAACTGGCCCCGCAACTCGTCGCCCTCCGCCGCCGTGTGCCCGGCCGTCAACGCGGCGCCCTGCAAGTCCTCCAAAAGAAGCTGGAACGGCTCCAGTCCGCCTGACCTGCTTCCCGCCTGACGAGAAGTCACAAATTTCTCGCCCATCCCACGGGAAAACCCGCGCGACACGCCCGCGCTGCTTGCGTACATGAACCGCAATGCGGAATGATCACGACCATGGCTAGGCCCTACGGAAGTCGAGACGAGCAAGATCGCGGGTACGTGCCGCCGGTGAGGGACAAGAAGCGCCAGGGACTGGTTCGGCTTTCGCCGATGGTCCCGGCTGAAGTCCATGCGCAGGCGTACGAGAACGCGAAGGCTGCAGGCGTCAGCATGGGCCGGTACCTCGCGGAACTGATCAGGCGGGACCAAGTCGATGACAACGGCCGTCCCGTATGGGCAGCAGAAGCGTTCGGCGACCACGAGCAGGTTCCCCTGACCGGATAGCCGAAGCCCAGACAGCAGAAAGGCCCCGGCCACGGCCGAGGCACTGACGCTCGTCGAGGGACTCGAACCTCAGATCCCCATCTTCGGTCTGAGTCCCGTTCTACCTAGTTCACCCAGCAAAACCGCCGGACTACCCGCCCGGCAACCAAACCGGCCGACTCCCAAGTCGGCCACCCGCCCGAACCCGGCCCGCAGATGAGTTGGCGCTCACCCAACGGCCACAAAGAACAGGAGGCCACCTAAGAACCCAAAAAAGCCCAGGTCAGAGCCGGTTTCCCGGTTCTTTTCCCAGCAGGCCCTCCGTCGGAGGGTCCCGTTTTTGTTGCTTTGTAGACCCATAAGGTGGTGTCCCCATCGTAGCGGACAGCTGCGGTGTCAGCCCAGTGCGCCCAAGTTCCGGTGTGTCCACGGAGTTGGCCGCGCACGGCGTGTCACGTACGGATGTAGAGCCCCAGGACGGCCCCGAGCTCGTCCTGCGCGTCCCCGTGCTCCGCCTCACCACCTGGTACCGGATCGCCGAGATCGCGCGGTACCGCGGAACGCTGCCCGAGACGAAGTTCCGCCTGGCGAAGTTCCTGAACTCCCAGCGCCTCGACCCGGCGACCGGCCGTGTCGAGGGCCGGTACGGCACGGAGCAGGTGGACGGGGGAGTCGCCCTGTCCGAGCGCTACGCGTACGTCCACGAGGTCGGTACAGACCGGTTCTGGGACGACCTCAAGGGCCTCAAGGCGTACGGGCTCGCCGAGCGCATCGTGGCGCCGGCCCCGGGCCGCCGCGCGGTCTACGCCCTGTGTCTTCGGGCTGACGCTATCCCCTCCGACCTCCCCGAGGACCTGATGCGCGAGCTGCGTGTCTGGGACCTCCCCGAGGCCGAGGACCCGTACGACGGCGCCGCCTACGGCCGCCTGACCACCCGTCCGGCGCCCGACGTCGAGCCCATGATGGTGCGCGGCAAGAACCCCGAGACGCAGCGGATGCTCGACGAGCTGGCCGCTGCTCCGCGCTGGGAGCACCCGGCAGGCTCCAAGGCCGCCGTGGTGGCCGGGACGATCCGCGAGGGCTCCAAGCGCCTCGGAGACGCCGCCCCGGACCTCCGCTGCACGGCAGTGGCCGACCGCGACCGCGCCGCCGAGATGACCGCCCGAGTCCACCGCCTGATGGCTCTTGGGGCTAGTGGCAAACCGTCCCCTCTATACGCGAAGGGCTTTTCACAACTAGTTGGTTTTTCTTCTAACGGTAGTAGTGGGCTGAACCCGTCGAACGGGATGAAAAAGACAGAAACGACGCCTTCGGCGGCGCCTGGAAAGGGGGTTGGCCAGGCTTTCGGGGACAGCCTCAGTGGCATTGCCAGCAGTGTCCAGCGCCGCGTGTGGCACTCGTGGCGAGCCCAGTTCGGCCGGGGCAAGGTGTTTTTGTCTGCGCCGACCCCGGAGGAGCTGAGCAGGTCACACACGGGCTCGCCGTGGACGGACCTGCATCACACGATCGTGATTGCCCTGCGCCGTGGCGGTACGGAGTCCCAGCTCGTCGAGATGCTGACCAGCAATCTGATCCGCCGCGATGAGTGGGGCCTGGTCACGTTTGAGGCCGACAACCTCGGCAGGCTCGCCGGATACCGGCTGTGGAGGTTCATCAACTCGCAGAAGAACGCGCACGGCTACGGCCGCCGCCGCCATGTGCCGCAGGCCGCCCATGTCACCGCGTGGGACGAGTCCACCTCGGCCGAGCGCGACCGGGCGAGGGCGCAGGCGGCACGGGAGATCGAGCTGCGCCGGGAGATGGCCCGCGTCGAGGCCGCCGCCGAACAGCGCGCCGAGCATCACGAGCGCTGGCACCTGTCCCGCTTTGCCACGGAGCCGGAGCACGTCCACCTGCAGCAGCTGGAGGAGCGGCACCGCATCGAGCGGCCCGCCCCGCGCACGGCCGACTCGACTCACGCCGCTGCCCTGGCCAAGGCCCGCGCCGAGAAGCGTGCCCGCAAGGGACTCGGCCCCCGGTGAACGACCAGGCCCGTACGGTGATTGAGGACCGGTGCCACCAGGGACCGGCGCACAACGGAGGGGACAGGGCCATGGCGCTGGCCGTACGGATGAGCGCGGAGGTCGAGCAGGCCCTCGGCCCGCAGATGGCCGTGCAGGCCCGGGGCATCACCGAGGGCACGTGCATCGAGTGCCGCGAGCCGCTGGACGACGGGCCGGCCAACGTGGTGCTCGGCCAGAGCATCGTGGGCGCGGCCGGCGGCATCTGGTTCGCCCACGACCGCTGTGCGCCGTCGCGCATCATCCCGCTGAACGCCGAGGCCACGGCCGCGCTCGTGCGGCCCGAGGACGGGCTCGACATGACGATGGCCGCGGGCATCGTGGACGGCTCGCCCGTGCTCGTCGCCCGCATGGTCATGACGCCGCTCACCGACTCCGGCACCCACGGCGCCGAGCCCCGCAACGTCTTCATGCAGGCCCTGCTGGAGAGCGGCTTCCAGATGGTCACCGCCGAGCTCGACGCCGAGCCGCTGCCGGAGTGGGTCGCCGTGTTCCAGCCCCATGGACGCGACCTGCAGCTCATCGTGCTGAACCCGGTGGGGGAGAAGTTCTTTCACGGCACGTTGCCTCGACCGCCCGCCGGGTGGGTCAAGGCCGTGCTCGACGGCCGCCAGGTCCTCCTCCTTGGCGGAGACATCGGCGGTCGCCACGACGACGAGCCGGACCAGCTGCGCAAGGGCCTGGCCGTCGCCGCCAGCACGGGCCAGCTGGCCGGCGCCCGCATCGCGTGCGGCCGCGCCGTGGACTACGGGCTCGCCTAGCCGCCAGGCGAACCCCCCGCCGCCAGCCCTACAGAGGCGGAGCCTGGCCAAACTCACCCCGCGCGGGCTCAGGGCCCTCCGCCTGCGTGAACGCGGTCATTTTCCAGCCGCCTTCGGCCCACTTGAGCTTGATCGTCATGGTGAACCAGTTGGTCTTGACGGGAGCTTTCGAGTCCTTGCCAGTCACGCCGAAGAGCCCCGAGCACCAGACAGCCACGGTCGCCGTATCGCCCTCGTACGCCTTGACCGTCGTCCCGGCGGGCATCGTCCTGCTGACGAAGACACCGCCCTGCGGTGGCCTGCCGCTCGCGTCCAGGCCGATGCGCTCGTTGAACGCAGCCGAGTAGTCGGCATCAAGGCCCGCCTGCAGCTCGCCCCGCTCGGCCGGATCGGCGATTGAGTCCACGATCGCGTGCCGGGCGGCCGGAGTGAACATGCTTTCCCCGCCGAGGGTCGCCGCGTACCGAGCGGCAGCGCCCGCGGCCCCTCGCTCACTGCGGACCGCGCCCGCGTCCGAGGAGCTGTCAGCGGATGCTGCAGGCGCCGGGCCCGCCCCTCCACCGTTGCCGCCGTCCCGGCCTGCGAGAGCGATAGCGCCGACGAGGACGACGACAAGCCCGGCCGAGGCTATGAGAGTGCGACGAGAGCCGCGAGGCGGTCGAGGAGACGCCATCGAGGGACGCAACCGCCGTTCGACCCATTGGTAGCCGTTGCTCGCGTCCATCCCGTACGCCCCTCCCACGTGGTCATCAACGCGCCACGGTAGCCCGGCCGTTGGTTTCCGGGAGCACTGAGGTGCCACTCCCCGCCACAGCGTGCGACCCTCGTATTCCGTTCTGTTGCCTGGGGGTTGATGTGTCCGCACGTACCGCGGCCCGTGCATGTGTCTCAGCCGTTGCTGGTGCCGCCGTAATGCTGATCGCCGTGGCATCGAGCGCCCACGCCGCACCCACACCCACACCCTCCCCCTCACCGACAGAGAACAAGTGCGACCTGATCAAGGGCCTGGCACGGGAGTACTGCGAAGACGGCACGACCGGCGGAGGAGGAGGCCCAGCGCTCGACGACCCCGCGAACGCACTGGACCCCCTCAAGGCCTTGGCGGACGGATTCGCCAAGGCGTCCGCGTGGACGGTGGATCAGCTCTCGAACGCGGTGAGGGTGACCGGCGACGTTGATTTCGCCAGCGGCAGCTTCGTGAAGACGTACGGGATCGTTTTCGCGGCCTCGGCCTTCTTGACGATCTTGCTGTGGCTGTGGGCCGTCACCAAGCGCGCCGTACGCGGTGTGCCGCTGACCCGGGCAATGGGCGAAGCGGTCGGGCTGCTGTGGCTGACAGTGCTCGCAACCGCGTTCACCCCGCTGGTCCTCTACACCGTGGTTGCGACCGTCGACAGCATCACCGATGCGCTCGCCGGCGGCAAACCAGGCGCGCAATTCTTCGACGCGTTCTCCGCAGCGCTGCGCAAGGACGACAGCGGCGGCAGCAGCAGCGGCGGTCCGATCGTGCGCATCATCCTGGCCGGAGTGTCGATCCTGGCCGCCGGGGTGGTGTGGCTGGAGCTGGTCGTGCGCAGCGCGCTCCTCTACGTCGGCGCCGTGCTCGGCACGATCGTCTACGCAGGGCTGGTCGACCGAGACCTCTGGGGCCGGGTCCGCCGATGGGTCGGCATGATGGCGGCGATCATCCTCGTGAAGCCAATCATCGTCATCGTGCTGATGCTCGCCTCAGCACTCTCCGGCGGTCAGCCGAACACCAACCCGGCCAACGCCATCATCTCGGGCCTGGCCATCATCGTCATCGCGATCTTCGCCAGCGCGATGCTGTTCAGGATGATCCCGGGCATGGGCGACGACATTGTGGCCGCCCGCCGCGACAGCTACGACCCGGCCAGCAAGCAGGCCGCAGCGATCGTCACCCGACCGGTGGCGACGATGCGGCAGGGCATCAGCACGCACGCTGATAGGGACTCCGTCGCCCGGCCGAGTCAGCCGGCGCAGACCTCATCGGCCAGCAGCGGAATCAGCGCCCACGCCACCCGGCCCGCAAAATCCGACGTACCCCGTCAGGACAACCGCGGCGATACGGCCCGCCGTCGCTGACACGGTCAGGAGGGGGGCGGGTTGTTGAGGCCGATCAGCACGCCGATCACGATGATGGCCAGCAGCAAGTAGAACTTGCCCTTGAGGCTCATCAGCCTCCCCCTCCGTCCGCGCCCGCCAGGCGGCCGGCGCCCTCAGCTGCTCTGCCGTGTCGGCACCACGGTACCGCCGCCCACCAACTCCGCGTCGCGGCAGGCTTGTTGCCACTGGCAGATCCGGCCGTACACGGTCTCAGCCCGTCCAGTACACCGACCAGCGCTTGACCGGACGGCGATGGCAGTCCGAAACAGGCCCAGGAAGGGGTCTGTGCGCTCGTGTGGCGTCCTCAAGGTCTCGGAAGCCGAATCAGTATGGCGTGTAGGGCGAATTATTCGCCCGCAGAAGTTCGCGAATCCAACGCGGATTGTGGTGTCGGATTGTAGATTGGCCCATGCCCACCGTTACGCACGACACAGTGCGTACGGGGAGCCAGGAAAGATAGAGGAAAGAGAAGAGCCCGAGGCGGCGAACCGCCCCGGGCGTGATGGCGGCCCTGAGCTAGAGCCAGAAGTTGCTGGTCACTTCAAGGAGCAGGTGGCAGCCTGCCCGGATCAGAAGCTTCTTGACGTTCTTCTTGCTCGGGGCCCTTCTCTTGCGCGGCTTCCGATGACGTCCGGCCATATCTCACCTCCTTCCATGGACGAAGGTGTGGCGCGGCGTGACGGTAAGTCACAGCAGAGCCGACGATATTCGGGCCGAACCCCGGCCGTCAGCCAGATCCCCGAATTGGCGTCAGAAGCCGTTCCAAGCACGCGGGTTCCCTTGCGCACTCCCGCGCCGGGCGGGCGGAGAATCCCCGGTGCCGAGGCCGCCGGACCCGCCGCCCCCCGCCCTGCCACAGCCTCAGCGCCCAGCCACCGCATGGCGTGAGGCCGCCACGGAGGTGAGTGCCGTTGTGCCGTGAGCGACGATCTCAGCGGGGCCGGTGAGGTCCATGGAGCCGTCGGCGGAGAGCTCGATCCGCAGTCGGCCGCCAGGAACGTCCACGGTGTAGGAAGCGGTCGCCGGGCGCGTGCCGTGGCGCAGGACGGCGGCCGCGACGGCGGCGCAGGCACCGGTTCCGCAGGCTCGGGTTTCGCCGACACCGCGTTCGTACACGCGCAGGGCGAGGTGCCCGGGGCCGCGAGGGATGACGAATTCGACGGTGACGCCCTGCGGGTAGGCGTCGGCCGGCTCGACGGTCGGGGCGGTGGCCAGGTCTCCGGCGTGGGCCAGGTCGTCGACGAAGACGACAGCATGAGGGTTGCCCATGTCGACGTGCAGGGCCGACCAGCGCCGTCCGGCGACGGTGACGGTGATGCGGTCGGGGCCGGGCAGCCGGGGGCGGCCCATCCGTACGCTCACGTCGCCCTCGAAGTCTGGGCTGCGGCGGGGGACGTGGGCCTGGCGGGTCCCGGCGCGGGTCGCGACGGTGAGAGTGCCGGGCGGGCAGAGGCCGGTGTCGACGAGGTAGCGGGCCATCACACGCAGGCCGTTGCCGCACATGGCGCCCTTGCTGCCGTCGGCGTTGCGGTAGTCCATGAACCACTGGGCCTCTCCCGCCATGGCGGAGGCTTCCGGCTCGGCGGTGCAGCGCACGGCGCGCAGGATGCCGTCGGCGCCGATGCCCGCGCGCCGGTCGCACAGGCGCGTCACCTCGGCCGGGGGCAGGGTGAGGCGCCCGTGGGGGTCGGGCAGGACGATGAAGTCGTTTTCGGCGCCGTGTCCTTTGGCGAAGTGGCTGACGGTGCGGGAAGGGCGGGTCATGGGGTGGGGTGTCCTCTGCTCACTCGAAGCGCAGCCAGGCGATCTGGCCGGTGTCGGTGTCGGTGAGGCCGAAGGTGGTGCCCAGGTCGAGAACGGCGAGGAGTTGCTGCCAGTGCTGCAGGAGGTCCTCGGTCACGTCGGTCTCGATGCGGACCGCTCCGGCCTCATCGAGGACGCGGGGCGGGACTCCGGTCAGGGCAGTGAGCTGTGTGATGGCGTACGTGATCGCGGTGTTCTGGCGGTCGTAGCCCACGGACACCCACATTCACATTCGATCAGCCGACGATTACGCAAAGCGTTTCTAGTTAACTAGCTTCTGGTTAGTGAACTAGCTTGTCAATGCGTCGTATAGGCAGCAACGCGGGCAAGGAGAGGCATGGCTGACGGCAGCTCAGGAGGCCACGCCCCCTACCTGCAGGTGGCTGCACAGATCCGATCCCGGATCGCCAAGGGCACTTGGTCTCCCGGCGACCGACTCCCCTCCCGCGGTGAGCTGGGATCCGAGTTCGGTGTCGGGGAGAACGTGATCCGGCGGGCGCAGGAGCTCCTGATCAGCCAGGGCCTCCTCGAAGGCCGGGCCGGATCGGGCACCTACGTCCGCGCTCCGCTCCAACGCCGCACGCTGCAGCGCACGCCAGCGGTGGACTACTCCGGGCTCGCTCCCGCCGGCTTCACCGGCACCTGGGAGGCCGACAGCACCGCGAAGGTCGCGGCCCCGCCGGAGATCGCCGCCCGTCTCGCAGTGGAGCCCGGTGACCTGTGCGTCCGCACCGTCTACGAGTTCCTGGCCGCACGTCAGCCGGTCATGCTGGCCACCAGCTGGGAACCGATGGCCATCACCGGCGGCACCGTGGTGGTCCTGCCCGAGGGCGGCCCGCTCGCCGGACACGGCATCGTCGCGCGGATGGCGCACCTGGGGATCACCGTCGCCCGGGTGGTGGAGAGACCGCGACCGGTTCATGTCGACCGCGACCAGGGCCACTTGCTGGGCATCGCCACCGGATCGCAGGCCACCCTGATCGAGCGCACCCACTACGACACCGGTGGTCGACCGCTGGAGACGGCAGACGTCCTCATTCCGGCCGACCGGTGGGACATCACGTACGACATCGCCCTGCCCACGGCGGGCACCTGACCGCTCACCGGGCTTCTTGTGGGGGATGCGGCAGCCCGGGAATCATGAACACCGCGCGGCCCCAAGGCCGTTCGAGGGGGAGGATTTCTTCATGCCTGAACAGCGCAGCGATCCGATCGGCAGGGTCACGAACGCGCTGGGCTCGCCCGCGCTCGGCGCCGTGGTCGGTATCGCCGGACTGGCCGTCCCCGTCATCGGGTGGGCGGTGGAGCGGGTCAACGTGAAGGTGCTGCTGCTCGTCCAGAGCGTGCTCATCCTGGTGCTGGTCGCAGGCCACCTGTGGATGCGCAAGGCGTACATTCACCTGCGCAAGGCCAATAACCTCAAAGCCATGGATGACGCCCGGTACTACGACCTGGTCCGCTCCCAGCTTGAACGGGAACTCATCTCCGACTACGGCGAGATCGCCGACGGCCACCTTCGCGTCTACGCCAGCGAAGTCCCCCGCCTGTCCGTGCTGCTGATCAAGACCCTCACCGAGGCGCACTCCGAGCCTCAGCGGATCCTGGCAGCCGACCTGACGACCAACCCGGCGCTGCTGACCCAGCGCCGCGAGTACATCGCCGCCAACAGGCGCTTCACCGAGGCCGGCGGCCGCATCGACCGGCTGTTCATCGTCTACCGCGACGACCTGGTGAAGGCGGACTTCGCCGGTCCGCTGCTGGAGCTCATCGGTCACCATCGCGACCTCGGCGTCACCTGCGGGCTCGCCGTCCGCGACCGGCTGCGCGCGGACCAGGCCGTCGACGTCGTGGTCTTTGCCGCGGCCGCCGTCCTGGTGGAGGAGGAGCAGGGGGACGCCGAGTACAACCGCGGCCGCAGCAGCGTGTACTTCAAGGGTGTCGAGCGCTGGACCGGCCGCTTCGAATCGGTCTGGGGCCACGGCGCCGACTCCGCCCCCCGCATCCTGCAGGCATACGAGGCCGCCGTCCGGCCCATGCTGGACGCGGGCGCCTGGGACGACGACCGCGCCGCCCGCACCGTCGACACCTTCTAACCCCAAGGGCCTGACCGCCCCGAGCAGCAACCAGCCCCGCGGCCCCCGTCTCCAGATGGGGGCCGTTTCACGTTCCTGCAAAGCGAGCTCAAGCTAGTCCACTAGATGTACGGTGCGTGATGATCGGCGGGACGTGCCCGCCCCCTTGCTCGGGAACCGCACATGCTGCTCGCCTTATCCGTCATCACCGCCGGCGCCGCACTGCGCCAGCTCGACCGCGCGCACTTCGCCTACAGACGCCCCCGCACCGCCAGCTCCGCCCAGCTCATAGCCCTTCAGCGCAACCGCGCCAACAACTGGACCCCGACCCTCCTACTGGCCGGGCAGTGGCTCCAGATCACCGGATGGTGGATGCTCGCCGCCGACGGGCCCCTGCCCGCCGCGGCGGCCGCCGTCGCCGTAGCCGTCCACTTCCGTCATCTGCAGGAGATCAGCCACTTCGCCGTCCACGGCGTCCTCGCCCGCTCTGCCCGCGCCAACCTGCTGCTCGCCGAAGCACTCGCCCACCACCCGCTCGCCTTCGGCCCGGTCACCATGCGCCGCCAGCGGCACGTCCGCGACCACCACCCCAACGCCACCGTCGTCGGCACCGACCCCAATCTCGCCGAACTCCACCAGGCCGGACTCCACCCCGGCACCACCCGACTCCGGTTCGCCGCCGCACTCGCGCACCCGCTCACCGCACGCGGCATCCGTACCACCGCCGTCGGTATCGCCGCGGTCCTGCGTCACCCCGGCGCCTGGCACCGGGCAGCCGTGGCAGCAGCCGTACCCGTCGCTGCCTACTGCGCCGGAGGCTGGACGGCCGTGATCTGCGGCGTACTCGTGCCTCGGCTGCTGCTGTATCCCCAACTGGCCTGGCTCAGCCTCATCGTCGAACACACCTGGTTCGACCCCGAGTCCCGCACCGGCACCCCGGCCTGGGTCGAAGCCGGACGCTGCCTGCGCCTGTACCCCCGCAGCCACGTGCTCGCCCACATCGCCGCCGCCACCTGGCTCCCCTACGGCGACCTCCACCACTACGCCCACTCAGCCCACCCGGCCGTGCGCTGGAACTACCTCCCCGCCCTCGAACGCCACCTCGGCCGACCGCACTTCACCCCCGCCGCACTGCTCCTCGGCAACGGATCAGTTGCCCGCCGCCACCTGCACGCCCTGACCCGGGCCGCGCACAGCAAGGCCACCTCATGACCTCCCGCACCCCTCCCGCCAGCCACGCGGCACGGCACGGCGTCTGTCCCCTATATACGGGCACGCTGCGCGACCCTCGGATGTCAGCGCCCCCGTACGGTCATGGCCACCGCCCCGAACGAGGAGCCGTGCCTGGTGACCCCCACGCCGCCGAGTAGGCAACACTGGACCGAACCCGGCGGCGTGCCAACGTCCGGCCGATGCTGCCGCCGCCGGGCCTCCCCCGCTTTGTACGAGGCCTGGCTCGCCGGCCGAAGCGCGTAAGCAGCCCGGCGGCCGCGTACGACCAGCCCGAGGCCCGCCCTCCCCGATCGAACTTCGGGGGCGCGGGCCTCGGCCATGTCCGGAAGGACTGTTACCGCGACGGCCCTGCGGCAGGATTACCCGTCATGGATTCCGCCGTCATAGCCGCGCTCATCACCACGCCCACCGCTGTCCTCGCTGCCGTAGCCGCCTACGCCGCAGGCCGTGCACAAGCGCGAGCAGCCCACCGCGGCCCCGTGGACGCCATCCGCCGGCAACACCAGCGCGAGGCATACGCCGCCCTCGTCGCCGAGGCCGCCAAGTACGAGAGCCACATGTTCCGGGTGTACCTCGGCACCATCGACCCCAGAATGCAACGCCACTGGAACGACACTCTCACCACCCAGGACAACGAAGCCCTTGTCTTCGCCGCCGCAGCAGTCCGCCTCGAAGGACCGGCGCACCTCGCTGATCTGGCCCACGGGATCGAACTCGCCTCGAATCACGTCTACGGCGCCGTGCTGGAACTCCAGGACGCCGAGGACCCCGTCATGTCTCCCGCGAACGCGAAGTTCGACGAGCGGCACAACATCCTCAAGGACAGGGCAAAGGCGTTCGTCGAAGCCGCCAGCGCGCACCTCAACGGCTCCGATGGTCGTCAATAAACCATCGTTTGTTGACGGTTGACGGTCGGGGGCTCGATTCACCCCGACGCGCCGTCAAAAACCCCGTCAAAAACCCGAGGCTTCAACAACCTCCCGAAGGCCCTTTTCTGAGAGGATCAGCGGGTGACGACGCTCTACGAACCCGACGATCTGCTCGCAGCCGCTCCGGCCGTCCTGACGAACATCCGGATCGGGTACGCCCGCGTCTCGACCAAGGGCCAGCTGCTCGACCGTCAGATCGACAGTCTCACCGCCGCCGGGTGCCGCCGCATCTTCGCCGACAAGAAGTCCGGGAAGAACGCCGAGCGTCCCGAGCTCAAAGCCTGCCACGCCTTCCTCGCGGAAGGTGACACCCTCGTCGTGCCGAGTCTTGACCGCTACGGCCGGTCCCTGCAGGACCTGGTGAACATGGTCGCCGAGCTCCGCGCCCGCGGCATCGGCTTCCAGAGCCTGCACGAGGCCCTCGACACCACCACGCCCGGCGGCCGCCTGATCTTCCACGTGTTCGCCGCCCTGGCGGAGTTCATCCGCGAACTCATCGTCGCCGGCACCCACGAGGGCCTGGCCGCCGCGCGGGCACGCGGCAAGACCGGCGGCCGCCCGACCGTGGTCAACGCCGAGCTGATCCGCGCCGCCCGCGACATGCTCCCCAACCCGGAGAACAGCGTGGCCAGCATCGCCCGCATTCTCGGCGTCTCGGTCGGCACCCTCTACAACCACATCCCAGACCTGCAGGAGCTGCGGGCAAGCCGCCTCCCCCGCCAGATCGAGCCCGCCGCCCGCTGACCCACACGGGCTTATTGCGGGGCTGACCCAGATACGAGAGATAGCCGCCATCAGTGGATCCTGAGGCGAGAAACCCACTGGTTACGGCCACCGTGTCAGGCTGGCCGCGCCACGGTGCCTGTGTGAGTTCACCCCAGGCCGATGCCCATGAGAATCGCCTGCGTCACCGCACCAGGAAGGTTCTCCCAGGCGCTCTCCTTCGCGCGCTCTAGGAACTGCCGCACTCGACCGGGGTTCGGCTCAGCGACAGCCAGCTCGCCCTGCAGCGCTTCAGCGTCGGCAACGACACGAGCCCGCGCGGTCTCCGTAATGTCTGCGCTGCTCGCCGCGGCGAGGAGCTCGCGGGCGAACTGGGCCAGCTGGTTCGGGTCGTAACCGAAGGTGTTGTGCTGGGTGTTGTAGTCGCCGATCTGAGCGGGGCCATGGACCGTGATGTGGGGCCGGCTGTCTCGCTGCTGCTCGTTCAAGAAGGTCCTCACAGAGATGGTGTTTACGGATCCGCACTCAATGCCGAGGGCGGTGAGGATGATGGCTTGCGCCTGCGAGTCGCGCCGCTCGACAGTTGCGAGCCTCTTCTCCTCGAGGTAGTCCGCAGCGCGCTGAACTTCGTCCAGCTCAAGTACGTAGTCGTAGAACCACATGTGCTTGGTGCCAACGAATGTCATGAGCTCGATTCGAGCCGCCGGGTAGAACTTCATGGCGGCCGCGATGAGCGAGTCGGCGGCGAAGTCGAACTTGCGCCGTGGGTCGTCCCGCTCCTGGGCAAACCGCTCCGCAGCAGCCACGCCGCTGGATGTGATGCGACAGGTCGTCCCGCTGGCGAAGGTGTTGTGGGTGATCACCCAGCCCCGGTTCCTCAGGTGCTCGATGAGCGTGATCGCCCGTTCCTCGGAGATATCCTGCACCTCCGGTTCGTCCTCGACGTCCACGTCGACAATGAGGTACGTGTCGCCCCTGGTCTGCTTGTTCAGCCACAGCAGAAGCCGGGCCGCATCGTTCTCAATCGTCACAGAAAGATGCTAGGTCCCGCACTGTCTCCCGTGCGTACCGCTCCAGCTCCGAGCCTTCCGGCCCGCCGTCGTACGACCAGCCGTCCGCGACGAACTGGCGGACCAATGGAAGCCCAGTGGGGCTTTCGGTCGCCGGAGCTCTCTACGGTAGGGAGATGAGCGCAGCCCCACCCCCTCCGGTCCTGGTGGTCCTCCCGGACGGCCAGGAGCTGTGCGGCCGACTTCATGAGCGGCAGCAGACCAGCCGCGCGTGGATGTACCGAGTCGGGCTGCCGATGTGGCAGACCACGGCGGAGGCGTGGGTGGAGCCCGCGGAGTACGTGGTGTGGGTGCCGGCCGACTACGTCCGGCCGATCGAGGACGTCGACTACGACCAGGTGCCCACCCACCGGTTGCCCGCCGCCCCGGCGGCGAGCCCGGCATCGGGTGGAGCCCGGTGGGCATGGAAGGTTCAGCGGCTGCCGCACCGCGGCGGCCGCCCCGGCGGGATCGTGGTGCACGTCCACGACTGCGAAGAAGCGCCCGCCGGCGGAGACGAGCTCGACCTCGACCAGGCGCTGACCACGCTGCGGCGCCCAGGCGCAGCGGCCTGCAAGAAATGCGGGGCCGCCGAAGCACTGACGCCGCTGGCGTAGTTTCCGCGAAACGACCAGCGGCGCCCGCAGCAGCTATCGGCGGATGACCACCGTCACCCGGATACCTCCAGCGGCACAGACGGCGCCGCCGACGATCGCCGCCTCCTTCGTATGGCCCGTCAGAGCCAGGAACACGACGGCAACGACGGACAGCAAGCCTGTCAGCGCGGCGAGCCAGGCGAGCAGGCGCGCATCGCGCGATGGCTCGTTTGAGGTACGGTCAGTGAGCGTCATGGGCTCCGATCTCCTCTTGCAGGGCGGTACCCATCGACTGCGAAAGGGAGATCTCAGCGAGGCCGGCCGTAGGAAGCATGGGCCGCGCAGAGGTCTCCCTTCGTCATGCCGAAGGGTTCTCGGTTGGCACACGACTCTACGCACACAGCACGACAAACCGTGGCCGTCGAGACACCACAACGCGCCTTGCAGTACTAGGAATTTGACGTTCTCCCATACCACCCAGGTACGACACATTGCGCCGCAGGTCAGAGGCTCGCCCCCGATGGGGTTTCCAGCAAAGACAGAAGCTCTGACCCGTGAAGAATGTGGTGTACGTCACTTCTGTGGTCTTTCTAAATCGTTGACCTTTTCGCAGGTCCGGGTCGGTTCTGGACTCTCCCCGGCACCCCGCATAGGTGCGGACCACACATCGGGACGTTTGCTGCCATCGACCCACGCGGGTGTGGAACGCTGATCACCCTTGTTCCACCCGTGACACCGGAGGACCAGCGTGTCCTGTAGCCGCCTCAAGCGTGATCAGCGACCGTGCCGCCACAACGTCACGGACTGGCCCGCCTACGACGACATGCCCGCCCCTGTGGTGGCCTGCTGGACTCACCTCACCGACCCCGAACGCGAGCAGTGCAAGGCCGCCCGTGAACGCCGGAGCAAGGAGAGCCGCCAGCGCTACGAACAGCTGAGGGCGGAACGCGCGGCCCGGGGTGAACCCGAACCCCAGCAGGTCTTCCGGGAGGCGCGGCCCTGCAGCGGCCAGTGCATCACCGAAGCCGACTTGTGGGATCAGGAGAATCCCGGTCGGTACTACGACCACAGCGACAGCAAGATGGTTGCGTGCGCCCGCTGCGACCAGCACGTCTGCATCCTCTGCCGGGACCGTAACCACTCCGTGGGCACCTCGTGCACCAGCCAGAGTGCCGTTCCGGACGATGAGCTCCTGCCGGAAGGGGACGAGGAGATCGACCACGGCCCGAACCCCCGCGAGTACCTCAACCACCTCGTCGACCAGCTCGCTCGGGTCACAGGCGAGCGGCACGCCACGATCAACGCCCGGATCAACCGCGACATCGGTGTCCGCAGCCGTGTCGGGGCCGAGGAGGCGTTGATCCGCCGCGCGGCCGCCGTTGCCCGTGACTGGCTCGCGGCCGAGGAGAAGGGCGCTCCGGCGGAGACCGGGCGCGGTACGTAGCTCTCGCCTCCGGCCGACTTGTCAACTAAGCTTCAAGTTATGAGCGTGATGGAGAGGAACCTGTCGGAGCTGTTGAACAAGCCGAAGGCGACGCTGGCCGCGCTCCGGGGCGCCCGCCGGATGGTGCTCCGGCGTCGAGATGACGAGGACCTGGTGTTGACGACGGCCGCGCGGGCCGAGCAGGACCAGGAGGTGATGGGCGCGACCAGCAGAATGTTCGTGGAGATGATGCGCACGCCTGCGGGCCGCACCCTGGTGCTGGACGTGCTGCCCGCCACTTTCCCGTGGGTGCGCTACCTCCCCGCGCACGACGTGCGCGAGTTCTCCGTCGAGCTGGTCGAGGCGCTGGGTGCTGCCACCGAGCTGGACAACAACTCGGCCGTCGCCCAGCTCATCACCGAGTGGCGGCACACCGCCGAGGTGCACGCCGACCCCGAGCTGTACGCCGCGCTGACCACCGACTCCGGCGAGGACTTCGGCCCCGTGCCGGAGCCCGGCGCGGCCGCGTGAGCCCCAAGCGCGGAGACCGCGCAGCACCGCCGCCCGCCGCGGACGAGTGGGACGTCCGATTCGCCAACGGCGAGGCAGCCAAGGGCTGGGAGCAACTGGGCGCGCAGGCAGCGAGCAACACCCGCGCCGCCTGGATCACCATGCGGACCGACCCGGCCCCGGCCACCCGCACCGAACGACACCACCGGCTCAAGGGCGAGCTCGCGCGCGGAACCCACCGCGGCGAGACGATGGACCGCTGGCAGATCGAAGTCACCGCCGGCGGCCGCATCTGGTACCTGGTCGACGTCGACCGGCGCACCGTCTGGATCGACCGCGCTTCGACCGGACACCCCAAGGCCACCGACCGCTAGACGAGACCGACCCACCGGGCCCCGGCTGCAATCTGCAGCCGGGGCCTTTGTCGTTGGCGCGGCGCGGTCGTACAGCCGAGGTCAGACAGACCGGCAACCGTCACATGGCACGCGTAGCCGCGAGCGCTGCCGTCTGCGGCCGGTACGGGGTGCCAAAAGACGGCAGGCAGCGGGGGAGGGGTGGCCGCTTGCGCCCGGCCAGGCGTCCGCCGCGCACAAATGGGCGGACCGCCGTACTCCCGCCGTCACGACCGCGGCCGCGTGAGGAGACCGCACCGTACGGCCGTGGCTGAGGGGGAGCTGGCAGCTGCCGCGCGGCGGCCGAGCCCGGTGTGGTCGCTCCGCGTCGGCCCGGGTCTCGTCGTGGCTGAGGAGCGTGTCGTCGGTGGTCGGCTGAGGCCCGTGGGACCCACCGCCCAAGGCCGTCGCGGCGAGCACGCGCTCCGTACGGTCGTCGATCATCCTCTGGAATCCATTGCATTTCATTGCGTTTCGTTATGCATTGCATTGACATAATGCAATGCAATGCGTTAGACTGAGGGCTCAGCCACGATGAAGGGGGCCAGAGATGGGGTTAAGGGACGAGGGCCGCTGGATCCCGCGCCGCGACGGCAGTCGGATGCGCCGGCCGCTGTTCGATACCGGATGGGGCCCGGAACGGGCCGCCCGGTATGCACGCCGGCGCCGCTCGTACGTCACGGCCTCTCGCCTGCAGCTGGACGCCCACGGTCGCGCCGAGGTGCGCCTGGACTTCCCCCGCGCCACCGCCGAGAAGGGTGTGGCCCGCGCGGACGCCGCCCGCGCCATCGCCCCCACGTACAGCCTCGAGGCCCGCAGCGTGCACCGCGAGAAGCTGGCGCTCACGGTGCACGGCGACGCCGAGGACGTCGCCCGGTTCGTGGACGGCCTCCCCCGCGTCCTCGACCACGCCGAGCAGCTGACCTCATGGGTCGCCCGCATGTACGGCAGCTGCTCCCGCCGTCCCAAGCACGCCCGCTACTTCGACGCCCTTGGCGACAGCGGACGCAGGGCGCATGCACGCGCCTACCGCGCCGTCGCGTTCCGCGTCATCGTCGACGTCCTGGTCGGCCCGGAGGACGCCGTCCTCCCCGAGGTCGACCCCGAACTGCCCCTGTGGGAGCGGCCCGGAGCCATCGCCACAGGAATCGGCCAGTACGGATGGGTCGAGATCCACGAGGCGTACGACCCAGCTGCAGCCCTGCAGCTGCTCGACGACGCCCAGCCGTTCGTCGCCCTGACCGAGCGCTGGCCGGTCGCCGACCCGCACGGCGAGCAGCTGACAATCCCGTTCGACGAATCCGCCGCCGGTCCGGTCGTCGTGATCCCCTGCTCCGGCGCGAAACTCGACCACGCCGCCGAGGCCGGGAAGCTCTACACCGGCCTCCTGCACCAGCGGGCCCGGAAGACCGCCGACGCCTTCACCGCGGCCGGCGGCACGGTCCTGGTCCTCAGCGCACTGCACGGCTTCCTGCCCCTGTCGCAGGTGATCGAGCCGTACGACCACCGATGGAAGGACCCCGGCAGCATCACCGAGGAGGAGCTGCGTGCCCAAGCCGTCGAGCTGGGCCTGATGGACGCCGAGGACGTCATCCTGCTCACCCCGGGCGAGTACACCGCGCACGCCGCCGCAGTGTGGCCGCACGCCCGGACCCCGCTCGCACACCTCGGTATCGGCAAGCAACTCGGCCGCCTGGCCGCCCTGCGCGCCAGCCCCGAGCAGTACGCAACCGCCGCGTGAACCAACCGCCCCTCGACCTCCCCAACACCCAGTAGGAGCCCCTGAGATGACCGAGCAGCCGACCGAACAGCAGGCCGTCGAGAACGAGGCCGCCAAGGCCCCGACGTGCGCGTACCCGGGATGCGAGAACCCGCCGGTCCCCAAGGACCCGAGCGTCCGGGGACAGGCCCCGAAGTACTGCTCCGACCCGGAGCACAACGCCATGTCGGCGTACCGGGCCAAGCGCAGGCAGACCGCCGGCCCCGCGGCCGCCGCCCCGGCCGCCGAGGAGGCGGACGCCGACCGCGTGGTGACCGGCGCTGCCGCCACCGCCGTGCTCGTCCGCGAGAACGTGCTCACCAAGGTCGAGGAGCTGCAGGGTGAGCTGGCCCGCTACGTGTCGTTGCTGCAGACCATCACCGACCCGGAAGCCGCCGAGGCCCAGGCGTCCGCCGCCGAGGCCCGCGCGGACGCCCGGATCGCTGAAGCCGAGCAGCAGCTCACCACCGAGCGCAGCACGCGGATCACCGCCGAGAAGAAGGCCAAGGCCGCCGAGGACGCGGAGGTCGCCGCCGACGAGGCCGCCGAGCAGGCGATCCAAGAACTCGACGCCGCCACCGCCCGGTTCGAGGAGGAGACCGCGCGCATCCGTACGGAGGCAGAGGAGCAGGTCGCGACCCTCCAGGCCGAGGCCGAGCGAGCCGTCGCGCAGGCCCACGCCGACGCTTCCGCGTCCATCGAGCACGCCCAGGAGGAGGCGGACGCAAAGGTCGCCCAGGTCGAGGAAGCCGCCGCCGAGCGGGTCCGCGTAGCCGAGGAAGCCGCCGGCAAGGCCCAGCGCGACGCCCTGGCCAAGGTCGAGGAGATGCAGGAGACCGTCGCGCAGGAGAAGACCGCCGCCGAACGCGTCAGGGCCGAAGCCGCCGACGTCGCCGAGAAGGCCCGCGAAAGCGTCCGCGTCGCCCAGGCCGCGCAGCACGACGCCGAGGAAGCCGCCCGCCGCGCCGCCACCGACGCGCAGGCCAAGGTCGACGCCGCCCAGTCTGTCGCCCAGGAACTGCGTGGCGAGCTGGAGCGGATGCGCGCCGACGCCGAGAGCAGGGCCGCCCGGATCACCGCGCTGGAGACGAAGATCGGCGAGCTGTACGAGGAGATCCGCACGGCGGAGACCCGCGCCAGGGACGCCGAGGAGAAGAACCGCGAGACCGCGCGCGAGCTGCAGGAAGTGCAGGGCCGGAAGAAGTAGGAACCAGCCAGAGAGTCGGAGTTCCGCCAATCTAGTTAACTAGATTGACGCAGAGTCACAATGCAGCGCAACCTGGTTGCATGACGAAGACTCAGGAGACCGTCGCCATGCCGCCCCAGCTCACCGTCCGCGAGACCACCCCCGACCAGGTGCCGCCCCTGCCCGACGCGGAGAAGGCCCGTCGCTACCTCGACAGCGAGGGCCGGTACGCCGAGGGCAGCCCCCACGCCAGCGCCGGGCACTACCAGAAGCTCGTACTGCACGTCCGCACCGGGGAGTTCTACTTCCACTGCGACGACTGGCGCGTCCGCCGCGACCCGAACAAGGACGACAACTTCCCGCCCGCCGAGGGTGTGTGGTCCCCGTTCCACTGGCTCCGCGTCGCCGACATCCTGCACTGGACAATCGACTCGCACCACAACGTCACCGAGCGCCCGTTCCTCACCCTCGACGAGGGCAACGAGTTCGCCCGCCAGGTCGCCCCGCTCGCCGAGGCCCTGCTGCGGAACCTGCAGCCCGTGCCCGGCACCAACGCGTACGACTGGAGCGCCGAGGCCGCCAGCGCGGGCATGGACATCCAGGCCGCTTGCACCCGCCACCAGCACCCGCCGAAGGGCCGCCGCCCCGAGCTCGTGAACATGGCCGAGGCCGTCTCGGTCTACCCCGAGCTCGTCCGCGACAGCTGGGCCACCCACGACGACAAGCAGCTCGACGAGGAGGCCGAGCACCTCAACCGGTGCGGACTGCGCCACAACCCCACCATCGCCGAGGGCCTCGGCATCGACCCCAACGCCCACCGCCCTTCGCTCGTCGGCACCCGCGCGTGGCTGTACGAGCACCGCCGCAAGGCCGCCGCCGGCCGCCCGACGATGAGCGCAGCCCTCTGGCACACCACCCACCCCGCGCTCGTCACCGCCGACACCACCGACGCCGAGCTGGAGGACGTCCCGGAGAGGGCCAGCGCGGCCACGGACGCCCAGGGCATCGTGCTGCTCGACAACACCACGGCCGTGGCGCACGACCGCCGGGCGCAGCTCCGCAAGGAGGTCCTCGACGAACTGGCGACGTACGCCGAGGCCCGCGCAGCCGCCGAAGCCCACGTGAAGAGTCACCGCGCGAACGTCTACGCCCGCCTGTACCGGGCGTTCGCATGGGAGGCCCGCCCCGAGATCACCGACACCGACCTCGGCAAGCTGGCCCACATGAGCCGCCAGGCCGTCAGCAAGCTCCGCGAGCCGCTCGACAAGGACGAGGAGACCGTCGATGCCTGACCCGATCACTGGCGAGGGGTTCAACGCGCCGTCGCCCGAAGTGGCGTACATGGGCGCCCCCGACATGGTCGAGGAGGCCGCCGACCTCACGCGGATCGCCACCCGGCTGCAGGCCGAGGCCGCAGACGCGTCCATACACGGCGAGCCGTACGAGCCCGACGAGCACGCCGGACGCCTCTACCTGCTCCGGCGCGCGGCCCTGGCGGACCGGCTGTCACTCGCACACCCGGAGGTCGAGGAGTTCCTCACCGACGCCGTACAGCTCTCCCAGAACCTGGCCCGGTTTGACCGCGAGCACGACACCCACGTCGGCCCGCACGGCCCCAGCTCGATCGAGTGGGACCCCTCGGCCAGGCCGTACGTGCGTCAGGAGTACGACCACTGGGAATGGTGACCCCGCCCGCCCAGGGCTGAACGACGAGCACCAGGACGACGACAAGGAGGAGCTGATGGCAGAGCCCGAGCCCGTGCCGTGGGCACTCCTGGCGGCCGACACCGCCACCGTCGAGCGCTACCGGGCCAAGGTCTACGACCGAGGCCCGGACCAGTGCGCCTACTTCCTCGGAGCGATCAGCAGCTCCGGCCACGGCAAGCTCCGCGCCGGGTCGAGGAAGACCGGCACCTCCCGCGTGGTCACCGCGCACGTCCTCGGATTCGTCATCGCCAACGGCGCCCAGGCTCTGGCAGCCGGCGACGTCGTCCGCCACGCATGCGACGAGTCCAGCTGTCAGCTCCCCGCCCACTGGGCATCCGGCGCACGGCTCGACAACATCCGTGACTACTACGCCCGCAGCCACCGGGCCGGACACGCCCTCGGCGATGTGCGCGGCCCGGACGGACGCGCCGTCGCCATCCGCGACGCGATCCTCACCGCCCAGGCGACCGGCGCCGATGTCGAGGCCGCCATCGCCGCCGCGATAGCAGCGGGTAACCCCTCGGGCGCCTCCCAGGACACCCTCTTCTGACCCTCCCCCGGTAACAGTTGGCACGCCCGCACGTTGATCAAACCCCATGCACATGGGGGAAGGAGTGACCGCATGACCGACCCGAAGACCGACCCGGGCCGCGAGGGCACCCGGCTGATTGCCGCGCTGGAGAAGTGCTGGGCCGCGATCCAGAAGAACCACCCCGACGTGCCACCAGTCCTGTTCATCACCGGAACCGGAATCCCGCGCAGGCAGACGGAGAAGCCCCGTCAGAGCACCGACGCACCCCGCCGCCGGCACTACCCGACCCGGGGCCACCACTGGGCCGACCGGTGGGCCGTGGCCGAGCGCGAGCAGCGGCTCGCCGAGCTGTTCGTGGCCGGGGAGACGATCCGCGACGGCGGGGAGGAGATCCTCAAGACGGAGCTGCACGAGGCGGCCCACGCCATCGCCCATGTTCGACGCATCCAGGACACCTCCAAGGGTGACCCCCGGTGGCACCGCAAGGAGTTCGCGCAGCTGGCCCGCGAGGTCGGACTGGAGCCGCCCCGCAAGAGCGAGAAGCCGTTGGGTTTCTCCAACTGCGTGCTCACCGACGCGACCCGCAGGAAGTACGCGGCGATCATCCGTCAGCTCGACGGAGCAGCCCTCCCCGGCCTCGGCGACGACCAGGAGGCCGCGGTCGAGGAGCCGCCGGCCCCGCCGGAGCCTCCCGGCTCGACCAACGGCAAGCGGGTCAAGGTCGAGTGCGGATGCAAGCCCGATCCGCGGGCGTTCCCCGTCACGCCGAAGGTCCTGGCGGAGGGACCGATCATCTGCGGACTGTGCGCGCAGCCGTTCCTCCTCCCCGGCGAGGAGGACCAGGAGGACGTCGTCGAGGACGAGACCGGCGACGAAGCGGAACCCGAGCCGCCCGCCGACGAACCCGCTGCAGCTCTCCCCGAGCCCCGCGCGGCCGAGCCCGCCGAGAGTGGGGTTTCCCCCATGGACATGGGCCGTTGACCTCCGCCCGGACCGGCCGCGCGAGCGCGGCCCCCGGGGCGCGTGGGCGGTCAGAGTTTCCCCATGTGCATGGGGCTCAGCCCGGCGCCGGCGCGCGAAGCGCGCGGCGGAATCGGCCGCCGCCGAAAATCACTCGTGGTAACAGTCGAGCCCCCGACCTGATCTCTGTGGTCGGGGGCTCCGCGCGTCTGTGCCGAGCGTAGCCGGGCAAGCGCGGGTCAGTCGACCCGACCCTCACAGAAGTCCCGCAGCAGACCGTACAGCCAACCTCACGCCCGTTCCCTCCCGCACCTCAGAACCAAGACAACCCCCTCCTTCCGAACGCCATTTCACCAGCTCACGCCACTACCAACCCCTTTCCGTCTGACCCCCCTTTACCTACTGCTACAACCTCTACTACATAACACACCTAGGCATTCTTAATTTGTCGGTGTCGCTGACGCTCTTGATCGCGTATCCTCAGTGATCGTGCTACGCATCACGGCGATCTCCGGAGGAGAGGCAGGGCTCAACTACCTGCTCTCCGGATCGGGTTGCGCCGGCGAGCACCAGGCCGACGCTGAGGTGACCCTCAACGGCCCGGAGGGCTACTTCGCCAAGGGCACGGAACACGGAACTCCGCTTGCCGTGTGGATTGGTGAGGGCGTCTCAGAGTGGGGTGTCACCGAGGGCGCTTCCGCCACGGAGCGTGACATCCGTGCCATCTTCGGGAAGCACGCGCACCCCGAGGAGTACCGGGCCGCGGTGTCCGACGCGAAGGCTTACATCGACGAGAACGGGATCACCGGCACGGCCGCCGAGAAGATCCTGGCGGATGCCGAGGCGAGCGCCCGCCGGGGCCGGAAGCAGTACGCGTTCCGCACGATCGATGAGCGGGTCGAGGACCGCCTGGCGAAGGAGCCGGACGCCGATCCGGAGCGCGTCGCGGAGATCCGGAGGGAGGAGCGGGACAAGGGTCAGCGCTCCCCCGCCATGTACTTCGATCACACCTACTCGGCGCAGAAGTCGGTCTCCACCTACCTCACCGCGCTGGAGGCCGCCGGCCGCCACGACGACGCGGCGGCGGTGCGCGGTGCGCAGAACGAGGCCATCGCGGCCGCCATGAAGGTCTTCGAGCAGGAGGCCGGGTTCGGCCGTATCGGCTACCACGGCACCGCCAAGAACGACCGGCCTTCGACCGGCCGGTACGTCGACTCGGAGGGGTTCACCGCCGCGATCTTCACCCACGAGGTCTCGCGCGAGGGTGACCCCCAGCTGCACTCCCATGTGGCAGTTCTCAACAAAATCAAGGTCTACGACGCGGACGGCAACGAGCACTTCGTGACCCTCGACTCGCGTGCCGTGAGTAAGGCCCGCGAGGCCGCGGCCGCCGTCTACGAGCGGACGCTGGAGCAGGCGATCGAGCGCGATCTGCCCGTGGTGTTCGAGCAGCGCCCGGACGGTCTGGCGCGGGAGATCAAGGGGTTCGAGCCGGAGCTGCTCGAAGCCCTTTCGGAGCGTACGTTCCAGGTCGACCGGCGTTACGAGGAGCTGCACGAGCAGTACGTCCAGGACCACGGGCGCGAGCCCTCCGCGCTCGTCCGGGCGCGTCTGCGGGAGGTCGCCACGCTGGACACCCGCGACCCTAAGCGGAGCGAGCACCAGAGCGCCGAGGCGAGGATCGAGCGGGCTACCCGGATCGCCGGCGAGAAGGTCGAGGGGGGCCTCCTCGGCGCGCTGGAGCGGGTCGAGAAGGTCGGCATCGACACCCGGCTCGCCGAGGTCGACGCGCCCACATTCGACCGCGAGGAGGTCATCAAGGAGTCGCTGGAGGCCCTGCAGACCAAGCGGTCGACGTGGGACCGCAGCGAGCTCATCCAGCAGCTGAACGCCACGCTCGGTGACAGTCTGCCGCGCGACATGCCGCTCGCGCCGCTCGCCAACGAGCTGGCCAACGAGGCTCTCAAGAGCGGGAAGTACGGCGTCGTGCAGACCGCCGGCCTGAGCATCATCGAGGACGCGCCGTCCCGCATCCGCCAGAGCGACGGCCGCTCGGTGTTCTCCCCGAGCGCCCTGGCCAGCGAGAAGTTCGCGCTGGAGGAGCACCTCAGCGACGAGGGCCGCGTCGCCTCCCGCGCCCACCAGACCGGCGCCCCGTGCCTGTCCCCGCCCACCCTCGACCAGGTGGTGAAGGAGTCCGGCATCACCGCCGACCAGGCCGACGTCGTCCGTGGTGTCCTCGGCGACAGCCGGAAGGTCAGCGTGGTCGAGGGTCCCGCCGGCGCGGGCAAGAGCTACGCGACCGGCGTCATCTCCGAAGCCTGGCAGGAGCACACCGGAGGCCGCGTAATCGGCCTTGGCCCCAGCGCCGTCGCCGCCGAGGTCCTCGGTGAGGAGGGCATCGAGATCCGGGAGAACACGGCCCGGTTCCTGATGTACGCGAACGGCATGGGCAGCGCTGAGGAGCAGGCACGGTTCCGTCTGCGCGCGGGCGACCTGGTGGTCCTCGACGAGGCCGGTATGGCGTCCACCAAGCACATCACCCGCATCTCCGAACTGTGCGAGGAGGCCGGGGCCAAGCTCGTGCTCATCGGCGACCAGCAGCAGCTGCAGTCCCCCGAGGCCGGTGGCCTGCTGCGTTCCATGGTCGAGGACGGCCCGCACTACTCCCTGTCGAACGTACGCCGGTTCAGGGAGCCGGACGGCACGGTGCGCGAGTGGGAGGCCAAGGCGAGCCTGGACCTGCGCCGCGGCGACGTCCGCGCGCTGGAGGAGTACGACCGACGCGGCTTGATCCAGGGCGGCACGCTGGAGGAGATGAAGGCCGCCACCATCCAGGCGTACGTGGCGGACACCCTCGCGGACCGCGAGTCCGTGGTCATGACCGTCACCAACGCCCGCGCCACCGAGCTCAGCAGGGAGATCCGCACGCAGCTCGTGCGGTACGGGCTCGTCGAGGAGAACGGCCTGCCCCTGGTCGACGACAACCGGGCCGGTGTCGGCGACCTGATCCAGACCCGCGAGAACGACGCCAAGCTCAAGGACTCCGAGGGTCGACTCGTCCTCAACCGGCGCGTCTACCGGGTCACCGGGATCAGCGAGGACGGCCAGCTCACGGCCTGCCGGGTCGCCGGCCGCAACGACGACGGCACCGAGCGGCTCGCCGGAACCGTCACCCTGCCCTCGGACTACGTCGAGAAGAACGTCGCGCTCGCGTACGCGGGCACAGTCAACGCCGTGCAGGGCCGCACGGTTGGCTACGGCGGATACCTGCTGGTTGAGGAAGGGATGAACCGCCAGCAGATGTACCCGGGCCTGACCCGCGCCCAGCGGAACAACCGCGCGTTCTGCGCGAGCCAGGTCCCGGCCGACGAGCACCGGCTGCAGAAGCTCGACCAGGACCCGCTGTCGATGATGCAGACCGCCGTCGAGCGCGACGGGGGCGAGCTGGCCGCGCTGCAGGAGCTGCGCGAGAGCCAGGACTGGGCGGAGTCGATCCCGGCGCTGGAGCCGCGCTGGCGCGACTACGTCACCGAGCACGTGCGCAACCAGTACGAGCCGCAGCTGCGGCAGCTGCTGTCCGAGTCCCAGTACGCCGAGATGCGGCAGCAGGACCCGAGCACCATCTACCGGGCCCTGCGCGAGGCCGAGCTGGCCGGCCACGACGGGCAGCAGGTCCTGCAGCGGGCCATCACGTGCGCGTCGATGACGTCCCCGGAGCCCGACAACGTCACCGCGCTGATCAACTGGCGCATCGAGCGGGAGCTGGAGCACCGCCAGCCGGAGAACGCCCCGGCCGGGCACAGCTGGAGCGACCGCACGCCGGAGATCCCCGGCATCGAGGGCCAGGTCGCCCGGGAGATGGCCGAGGCCATGGACGCCCGGCGCGACGTGCTGGGCGAGCGCCTGTGTGAGGAGCCGCCGGAGTGGGCGGTCCGCCACCTTGGCCCCGTGCCCGAGGACGTCCTCGACCGGGCCGAGTGGGCCCGCCGCGCGGGCACCGTCGAGGGGTACCGCGAGCTCTACGGCATCGACGCCCCGAACACCGCGATCGGCCGTCTGCCAGCGAAGGGCGCGGTCGAGCAGCGCGCCGCGTGGGAGGCCGCGCACTCCGCTCTTGGCCGCACCGAGGACCAGGAGACCCTCGCGCGGACCAGCGACGCCGCACTGCGCGAGATGGTCAACCGCTATGAGCGCGAGAAGTCTTGGGCCCCGGCCCACATGGGCGAGGAGCTGTCCGAGGCCCGCCAGCTGGTCCTGCGCTACGAGGAGAAGGCGATCCTGGCCCAGGCCGACGCCGACCAGTGCACGGACGCCGCCGAGCGCGCGGAGCTGGAGGCGCAGGCCCGCGGCTACGAGGACCTGGTGGCCAACCTCTCCGAGCGCGTCGAGACGATGGAGCAGATCGACGCGGCCCGCTCCGCTTGGTACGAGGAGACCGCCCCGGCCCGGGAGGCCGCCGAGGCCGCCCGAGACGAGCTGGACCGCCGTGGCCACGACGACCGGGTCCAGGTCCAGCAAGACGCCGACCAGGCCGAGCAGCAGCGCGAGGAGGTCCTCGACGAGGAGCTCGTCGCCGAGCCGGAGTACGACCTCGACCAGGCGCCGGAGATCGACTGGACCGTGGAGGGCGAGACCCTCGACCAGGCCCCCGAGCAGGACGTCGAGGCGGAGCTCCCGCTCACGCAGGAAGAGCAGGAGGAGCTCGACCAGGCGCTCGCCGCGTACGAGCAGCAGTACCGGGCCGCCAGCGCCGGAGACCCGGAGATCGACTGGGCAGTGGAGGGCGAGACCTGGCAGGTCGAGGCGGAAGTCGAGCAGGACGTCGAGGCCGAGCTGCAGCCGGAGCAGGCCGCCCAGGTCACCGCCGAGGCGGACCCGTACGTCAACGAGCCGAACCCGGAGCTGGACGCCGCGCTCGCCGCGTACGAGCAGCAGCTGCGCGAGCAGGCCGTGGCCGCCCGTGAGGCCGAGCCGGAGTACGACCTCGACCAGGCCCCGGAGACCAACTGGGAGATCGAGGGCGAGACGTACGAGCAGCGGCCGGAGGAGGCCGTCCAGGGCGAGGCCGAGCAGGACGTCGAGGACGAACTGCAGCCGGAGGCCCCGGAGCAGGAGCTGGCGCCGGCCGTCTCCGCGCCGAGCGCCGAGGACGAGCTGCGCGCGGAGTACGAACGGCAGTACGCCGAGCAGGGGATCGCGGCCGACCGCGCCCGCCAGGAGCAGCAGGAGGCGCCCGAGCAGTCGGCGACCCCGCAGCTCCCGGCCCAGCTGGCGGACCTGCAGGCCGACCTCGACAAGGCGCACGGTGCGCTCGCTGAGATCGCCGCCCGCCAGGCGGAGCGCGACCAGGCCGCCCAGGCCGACGACGCGGTCCGCGCCGAGCAGGCTGAGGCCAGCCGTACCCGCGAGGCCGAGGTCGAGGTTGCGCCGCAGATCCAGCAGGACGAGGGCCCGATCATCAGCTACTGAAACGTCCCGCACTAGACCGCGCCTGCTGGCCGGGCGTCAGTCCCGGCCCGTACCCTCAACCGACCAGGAGGTGAGCCGAGTTGAGCACCGCGCAGGAGTGGACGCCGCCCGAGCTGCGACCGCAGGACGAGCTCAAGGCGATGACCGAGTACGTCACCGAGCACGGATACGGCGGCGAGAGCAAGACGTACGTCCGAGGCATCGTCACGGCGTTGAACTGGGTGACCGGCGAGACGAGCATCTCCCCCATCACCCGCACGTCGCTCGGCCGACCGGTCACCGGCATGGACGTCAGCAGCGAACACGGCCGGGCGTACGAAGCCCTGTACGCCACCAGCGATCCGGGGCTGTGGAAAGTCACCCAGGAGGAGGGCCAGGACTACACGCTCGCCGTCGAGCACACGCTCGCGTGGGCCACGGGCGGCGACGTTGGGCTCGTCGTGCCCGCTGACTGGCCCTGGCGCCAGTAGGAGAGGCCGCAGAAGGCAGCACGAAGCCCCCAGCGCAATTGCGCTGGGGGCTTTCGTCGTTCGGGCCGCTAGCGGTCTGCTACGGGCCCAGGAGCGGGCGGTTCGCGGCGGTGCTGGAGGTCCCACTCCAGGTACGAGGAGAGGACCGCGTCGTCGTCGGTAGCCTGCGGGGCGCCGGGCTGGTTCGGGTCGGTGACCCAGGGCTCGTCCACGTGTGCCGACTTCTCGACGCACTTGGTCAGTGCCGTGATCACCCGGCGCTTGACCCCAGGGGCGTACCGGTCGTGCCAGTCGCCCGCGCGGGACGGGGTGCCGTACGACGTGCGGTAGATCTTGATCCATTCCTGGCAGAGCCAGGACAGTTCCTTCACGGCGTCCCGGTGCCGGTACCAGCAGGGTGGGATGCGCGCGGCCGTCATCGGGCCGTTGGATACGGAGCCGTAGCCGGTCGGGTTGTGCTTGGCGAACATGTCCGCCGGCCACCCGACCCACCCGTATGTGCCCTGCAGCTCAGAGCGGACCCAGCGGACCAGGACGTCCCAGGCTTCTGCGGCCTCCTGTTTGTCCATCCCTTCGTTGAGGGACCAGTTCCAGACCGCGAGATTCTCCTCGTCCGGTTTGGCCGCGAGGGCCTCCAGGTCCTGGCGGAGCTGCTTGACCGTCTTGGCCAGGGCGATCAAGCCTTCTTCGAGCGGGGCAAGGGCCTGCACCTCCGTCTGCAGGCCGGAGGTCCGCTCCTCCAGGTGGTCGATCGCCAGCTGTATCGGGCCGAGGTCGAGCCCGGCGAGCGCGGCCTGCACCGTGCTGCCGCGCTCGCCCAGGCCCTTCACGGCCTCCTCGACCTTGGCCAGGTCCTTGGCCAGGGTGAACACCTGCGACGCGAGGCCGCTGTCCCCCGCCATCAGCGGCGGCCCTTGGCCATGGAGACGCCGGAGCCGTCCTTGCGCTGGGCGGGCACCTTCGGCGTGGCCGTCAGCTTCCTCACGTCGCGCCGCTTCCACAGGGGCTTGATGTGGGTGATGACGGGGCTGCAACCAGCGAAGATGACCAGGGACTGCCGCTTGCCGAGCTTGAAGATGCGGCCTGCGGGCATGACCTGCTTCTCCTCGGGGGCCGTGCTGGTCGAGGTCTCGCCGTTGCGGGTGGTGGTGGTCCTGCGCTGCTTCTCGTATGTGCCGCACATGGCGCTGATGTCCTCCCGGACCGACCGGTCGCCGATGCCGCGCAGGAACACGCGCACGTTGGCGTCGTCCCAGATCACGCGGCCGCGCGACTCGCCCCAGACGTCGAACAGCTGGGAGCGGGACTGGATGACGATGACCAGGGTGATTCCCCGGCCGCCGCTGTCGGGCATCCACTTGTCGATCGGCAGCGGGATGATGTTGGCGATCTCGTCGAGCGCCCACAGGCAGGGCGGGTCCATCCGGCCGGAGCCGTTCTTGTTGCCGAGGTCGATGGCGACGGAGCGCAGGTAGTCGGCGAACATGACGAACAGCGGGGCCACGACGGTGCCCGGCTTGTCGGAGCCGATCATGTAGAGGCTGCCCCGGTTGAGCAGGAAGGTCTCTGCGTCGAAGTGCTCGCCGGGGCCGGGCAGGACCGTCTGCGCGACCTTGGGGTTCGACATCCAGCTCAGCGCGTTGCTCAGCGTCGTGAAGATGCCATCACCGGTGCCCTGCACGATCTGCTGCCGCTGGACCAGGAGGTCCGCCCAGTCCCGGGAGCCGGCCATGTTCAGGATGTTCGCCGCCGTCTGGTCGCTGCGGTTCTGGCTCCAGGTGTAGACGTCCATCATGGTCTTCCCGCCGAGGGCGGCCGCGTGCATGAAGCGCGACAGCACCTCGCAGGCCGTGGACCTGAAGAACTCGTCCACGCCCGCCGAGGCGTTGCTGCGCGAGCCGTACAGCAGGTAGGCGGCCCGCTGGATGGCCACCTCCCGGTGCTCGCAGCCGCGGATCGGGTCCCAGCGGAAGGTGTTGAGCTGCTGCTCGCCGCTCAGGTTCAGCGGGTCCCAGACCCACACGGGGCCCAGCAGTTCGCGCAGGGCCTTGGTCGCCGTGTGGTCGTAGACCTTGGAGGACGTGTGCACGACCGCGCCGTCCCACCGGTAGATCATCGAGTTGAGGATGATGCTCTTGCCCTGCCTCGACGGGGCCAGGATCAGGTAGTTCTGCTCCGGGGTGCCCCAGATTCCGGTGGGCATTCCGCCGGAGCGCAGGCGGCCCAGCGGCACGGCGTAGGCCGTGGTGGGAACCTTCTTCGTCCTGCCGACCAGGCTCGGACGGGTCTGCTCGACCATGTTCCGGGCGTGACGGGCGCTCATTTCGTCGCGGATCTCACGCTTGTTGGCGAAGCCGGGCTTCGGTGCGTACATCTTCCAGGCCGCGCCCAGGCCGCCGATGGCCGCCATCGCGGCGACGCCGAGGACGACTCCCCCGGGGCCGTACACGAAGTCGTTGAAGGTGTTCACGTACTCGAAGATGGCCGGGTCGCCCGTACCCGGGCCCGTGTCGCCGCCGGGCGGGCCCGGGACCGGCGAGGCCGCCAGCTCCAGGGCCGTAATCTGCGTGTGGGACATCATGGGGTTCTGTTCTCCTCTGTCTCGTGAAGCCCCCGGGGATCAGCGCTGCCATCGCCCCCCGGGGGCTGTCCGTCTGGTCCGGTGACCGTGCTGGGCACCGTATGCGCGAGGTCGGACACCCCTCTGCTCGTTTTCTGCTGGGCGCCGCTCGGCAGCGCGCGGTTCCCGGCCTACGGGGACCCGGTGATCCCCGCTGATCGCAGTCTGCGAAGCCGGGCCTGTGGACAGAATCCGCGCGCCGCCGCCTGACGAGTGGTCAGACCGGCTGACGCTGGCCGTTGATCGGAAGGGTCTGCGCGGCATCCTCGGCACGCTCGTGCCCGTCCGCGCGGTAGTCGCTCGGCTCCTGCCGCGCGCTGCTCGGTTCCGCGCGGCGGGTTTCCGAGCGCGCGGTTTCGCCGTCAGCCTGCCGCGCGCCGCCGTTGGCGATCATCGCGGCCCGCTTCTCCTTGAAGTCGGCCAGCCAGTTGCGTGCGTTGCCCTCGACGACGCCGTACGCCACCGCCAGCTCCGCCGCGGTTGGGAGCTCCCTGCCCTCGATTGATGCCGCCAGGTACTCCTCCCAGCCGGCCTGCTTCGCCTCGCTCCTGAAGACCGGCGCCTCGACGAGGGCAACCGCCTCGGCCGGACCTCCGAGCCGGTCGGCCAGCTGCGGCCGGAGAGACTCCAGCAGGGCCTGCGCCTCAGCCGCCTCGGCCTGCGTACGGGCCGCAGCCTCGGCCGCCTGGCGCTGGTTCTCCTCGGCCCGACGCCGCAGCTCAGCAGCCTTTTCGGCCGCCGTGGTGTGCTCGCGAACCGCGCTCTGCGCCTCGACGAGAGCCGACCGCAGCCGCTCGACCTCACCGGCGACCCGACGGGCCTCCTCGGTCTTGGCGCGGGTCGTGTCCGTCGCGGACTCCCGATCGTTGACCAGACGCTGCAGCTCGTCGCGGATCGAAGCCACCTCGGCCGCCGCCTTGTTGCGCCGCTCGGTCTCGTCGGCGATCCGGTCCTGCACCCGGGCCAGCTCGTTGGCCGCGTCGGAGAGCTTCTTCTGCTCCTCCTCCGCCCGCTCCGCGAGGAGAGCGACATTCCGTGCGTCTTGGGTCATTTCGGATTCCGCGCGTTTCCGTGCAGCTTCCGCGCGCTCCCGAGCATCTTCCGCGCGGGCCGCCTCAGACTTGGCCGCCTTGGTCTCCTCGGCCGCCTGCCGGAGTGCCTCCTCGGCTTCCTTCCGCGCGGTTTCCGCCGCCGCCTTCTCCTCGACTGCCGAGCGCTTTTCCTCTTCCGCGCGCTGCCGCGCAGCCTCGGCCTCGACCCGGGCCTCTTCCGCGCGCTCGGCCGCCTCTTCCAGTTCTGCCGCGCGCTCGGCCGCCTCGATCCTCTTCGCAGAGGGCAGGATCGCGACCTCTTCCATCAGCTTCATGACCTCCGGGGTGTTGGAGGTGTCGACCGTGGCGACGTCATCCACGCGCGTCCAGCCGGCCAGCCCGCGCAGTACGGCGAGAGCCTGCCCGGAGTCGAGCGCGAAGTCGGAGCGGTCCATCGCCGACGTGGCCTTGCGCCGCAGCGCGTCCAGCTCGTTGACCGCCCTGGCGAGGTCCCGGCGCTTGGCCTCCCGGTTTTCCAGCAGCTTCGTGTGCTGCTCCAGGGCCTTGCGGAGGCGGAACAGCCGGGTCGCGGCCTTCTTGGCGAGGGTGGCGCGGGCCACCTGCCCGGACGTCGAGTTGGGGTCCAGGCCCAGGCCGGAGAACGCGGCCGCCCAGCCCTTGGTCCACATCAGCACCAGCAGCCGGACCGGTCCGGCCTTGGACGCGTCGTCGAGCTTCTCCGAGCCGCGCATCCGGGCGCGGAACTCCAGCTCGATGACCCAGGCCGCGCCGATGGGCATGGCTGCCATGAACGGGGACGCCACGGGGTTCGGGGCGTGGATGAAGTTCGCCGTCGCGGATACGGCGACCAGTGCCCAGGCTGTGTTGTGGATCAGGCGGAGCTGCGTGGTCCACCCGAGCTTGGGGTTCGCCCGCTTGTAGAGCTGGGAGAACAGCACCAGTTCCATCGCATCGAACATGCCGATGAAGCCGACCGCGATGACCTCCGGCAGCTGCGCCGTCTGCAGCGCGAAGCCCCACATGCCGTAGATGCTCACGGCCATGCCGCCGAGGGCGACGTACGCCTGGCGTCCCATGCTGCCCAGGCCGATGACCTCGGACTCCCGGCCCTCGGCCTTGGCCGTCTCCACCTCGGTCTGGCGCCGCTTCCGGGCCCGCTCGGACGCCCGCCAAAGGCCGCGGCCCGTCAGGTACGCCATGCCGAGAAGCGCCAAAAGCACGGCGCCGGCCGTGACGCTGAGGACCCAGGCCGGGGTGTCGGACACGGCCCGGTCAAGGGTGGACGACCAGTCAAATCCCTGACTAGTTCCCGCCGCGTGTGACCAGGACGGATGCACTCCGGCCGTAGTCTGGGACAGACGCATACAGACCTCCATATCTCTGCGTCGCTTTGGCCTCGGCGGTCCCACAACCGCTGAGGCCTTCTTTCTGTCAGGACCCTTCGGCGGGGTCCACTTCGTTTCGCTCGGGCCGTTCTTCCAGGCGCTCGATGTACGCCATGAAGCTGGCCAGGAGTTCCTCTTCCGTGTCGCCGACCAGGACGTTCCTGCGCTTGAGGAGTGCGTCCACCGCGACCCGGATCACCGTGTTCGCCGTGATCCGCTCGACCTTGCGCGTCCGGCCCGCCTGCAGCTCCCGCGCCAGCACGTCCAACTCGATCTGCTGATCGCCTCTGAGCTGCACGTACTTCGGCGAAAGCGTCTTGCTCGCCGCCGCCGCCGCCTCATTGAGGCTCGACGACCGCTTCGCCGGCCGATCCGCTGCCATGTGTCCCCCTCGGGGTCTTGGAGTTCCTGACCCCAAGAGGCTATGGCTTCGGATCTCTGACGAAGCGGGGCGCGTCGGTGCCCTCTCGCAGATCGCGCCCCCCATTGGGCCTCCTTCGATGTTCACGAGGAGAATCCTACATCAAAACTCTTGAAGTTCAAGACTCGGGGGGTTAGGGTTCTGGTTGTACGGCGAGAGGGCCGGGGTTCCAGCCCCGACCCTCTCGGACCGGCGGAGTTCCAGCTCCGGCCCGGTCACGGACACCCCTGACGTCTCACCGAGAGGGATCTCCAGTGCGCAATCTTCCCAGGACCATCCGTGTCCTGACCACGCAGGTGAACACCGACACGACCCCCGCGCCGAACGGGCGCCGGGTGCTGGTCGTGGGCCGCTTCCGCCGCCCGACGTGTGACAACTGCGACGACTTCAAGTCCGTGAAGGCCGTCATCGACGGCGAGCTCGTCACGATCGACTGCACCGAGTGCACCGCCCCGTCCCCCACCGCCGGCGTCATCGACGACATCGAGTCCGAGGACGAGGCCGAGGGCTTCGAGGCGGAGGACGCGCTGGTTCAGGGGCGTGCGGCATGAGTTCCTGCGGACACCCGCCCCGTCTCGTCACCGTCAACTTGATCGGTGCCGACGGCAGGCCGTACCAGAGCGTTCGGCACGAGCCGTGCACCTGCGGGGGCAAGCGATGACCGAGCACCAGCCCCTGCCGATGCGCCCCACCGCGCACGAGCGTGACGGGCGCCAGGACCTCTCCGTCGCGGCGGAGACGGCCCGTACGGCGCACGACCTGCACGCCAGCGGCTACGACGAGGCCACGGTCAGCCACGCGCTCGCCGTCGACGAGCTGACCATCGAGCTGCTCCTGCAGAAGCCGGGGGGCCCGCGATGAGGAACCCCCTGCGCCCCCTGCTCAGTTGGTGGGGACACGCCCTCGGCGCCGCTGGCGTCATCGAGGACGCCGTCGCCACCGTCCGCGACCGCCGCCTGACCAAGGCCGACAACGTGCAGCTGGCCGCCTCGGAGCGGGCGGCCGCGCTCGCCAAGGCCCGCCAGGGCTGCACCCACACGCCGCCGTGCCCGCCGACCTCCGCGCCGGACCGGACGAAGGCCGCCGAGGTCTGGGCCGACGACGCCTGTGTCTACCTGTGCAACGGGCTCGTGCTGGCCACCAAGGCGATCAAGGCCCCGGACTCCCCGTCCGGCCTCTACGCCCCGATGCCGGAGAAGGAGACGACGCTGTGAACGACGACGACCACACCCAGGCCACCGCCCTCATCGCCCTGCTCGCGGCCCTCCTCTGCACGCTGTGGGCCCTGCAGCGCGGCCTCGACCCGCAGACCGTCGCCCTGGTTGCCGGGCTCGCCTACGGGGCTGCCCTGGCCCTCTCGGCCCCGCTGCAGGCGCCGCTCGGCGCGGTGCTCGCCACCAGCGCCAAGTACACCGGCCTGACTCTGGCGTTCAGCGTGTGGATCGCCCTCTCCGGCGTCTACGCCGGGTGGGAGCTGCTGCGCGGACGCGGGGTCACGAAGGGGGTGTTCGCGTGAGCAGGCTCGCCGAACTCCTCGGCAGCGAGACCGAGGCCACCAGGTGGAAGGAGAGCCGAGCCCGCGGGCTCGTCCTCTGGCACCGGCTCGCCGAGGACAAGGCGCTCGCCCTGGTCGAGGCCGCCGTCGCCGAGCACGACCCGGCGATTCTCGCCGAGCCGGGCCAGGTGTGGACCCGCAGGCCCGAAGCCGACCCCGGCCTCCCCGCCGTCCTGTACCTGACCCACTGGCTCGACCGCGACCGCCTGGTCGCCGAGGACGGAGGACGTACCGGCACCGGCGTGATCCTGCTCCCGCTGCTCTACGCCTACGAACTCGACTACTGGCGGCCCGTGTGACATCCCGCCAGCCCTTCTCCGAGGACATGAACGGCGGCCAGCAGATGCGGCTGTTCGACGAGGAGACCGAGACCGGGCCCGCCACCGTGGCGGGCCCGGCCCCGGGCCCCACCACCCCCGACACCGACACCGACGCCATGTCCCGGACGGAGCCGTAAGCCGTGACACCCGACCACCTGCCCGCCTGGTACAGCCAGCACCTGCCCGCCCCCGCGCCGCAGGTCCACCACACCGGGGCCAGCCTGCTCATCGCCTACTCCGGGCGCGTGGTCCCGGTCATCACCACCTCCACCGCCCTGGCCCTGGCCCGGATCTGGCACGAGCAGGGAGCCGCCCACAGCATCGGCAACGCCGCGCTGATGGTCGCCCTGTCCGCTGGCGCTTTCGCCGCCGCGTGCGTCTCCGCCGTCCACCGCAACAGCGATCCCGTCACCACGGCCGTGGCGTTCACCGCGTCCGGCGCGTTCGCCATCATCGGCCCCGCGGCCTACACCTCCTCGTGGGCCCTGTCCGCGCTGCTGTGGCTCGTCGCCACGGTGCTGGTGTACGTGACGTCATCGCGCCACTGGCGAACCGCCAGACAGGCCAGGGAGGCCCGCGAGCACGAGCTGGCGCTGGCCCGCCTCAACAGCGCCACCACCGTGGCGACCGCAGTCATCGGCCACGACGTCCAGGCGCAGGCCCTGGCGTACGGGCTGACCCTGGCCCGCGCCGTCGAGGAACGCCGCCAGCTCGACCCGCTCTCGTACGACCCCGCCGCAATGGAGCAGGCCGGACTGCCCGCCCTCCCGCACAACCCGGCTGACACCAAGCACCGCAACGCATGAGGATGATCAGCGTCGATAGGCACGAAAGGGGGAGGCACATGCTCCCCGTGACGTTCGGTCCTGACTGGACCGTCACACCCCGGGTCGCCGCCGGCCTGCTTGGCATCGAGCACCGCGAAGTGCTCCGGCTCATCGAGCACGGCGACCTCACCGTGCAGCGTGAGAACCGCACACGGCTCGTCGAGTTGGACAGCCTGCTCGCCTACCGCCGCCGGCGCCCGCTCCCCCGCATGCCCGCACTCGACAAGGAGCACCAACGCCATGACCGTTGACGACCCGTGGGCCACCCACTGGACGCCCCCGCCGCCCCCGCCGCTCAGCGACTACGAGCGCGCCCTGGAAGCCGCCGGGTACGGCAGCACCGCCCGCGCCCGCTACTTCGCGGAGCGAGGCGGTGAGAGCCGGGAGTACCTGGAGTGCGTCTGGGAGGAGGAGATCCTCCCGGCCGCCGAGGCCGCTGGCATCATCCCGCCCCGGCCCGTGGCCGAGGACGAGCTGGCGGACGTCGTGCACCACTGGTGCCACCGCGCCGCGATCCGCCAACGCGACGACGCCCGGGGCAACCCCAGCCCGTGGGAAACGCCGCTGGACGGCACGGAGATCGACCGGACCCACGCCCTGGCCGAGCGGCTCGTCGCCGAGCGCGGCGAGGCCCTGGCCACCTTCCTGCAGGACAACCCCCGGCCCCGCTGGGTCAAGAACAACCCCGCCGCCCAGGCCGCGGCCGCCGAGTTCGAGCGCCAGGTGTTCGCCCTGCTCGCCCGGGAGCCGACCGTGGTCGTCATCTGCGGCAGCACCCGGTTCATGGCCGAGATGGCCGAGGCCAACTGGCAGGAGACCGCCGCCGGCCGCATCGTGCTCGCGCCCGGCTGCAACCTCAAGGAACCGCACCCGCTGTGGAACGACCCGGCCGACGCCGAGGCCCTCAAGCCGAAGCTCGACGCCCTGCACCGAGCCAAGATCCGCATGGCCGACGAGGTGCTCGTCGTCGGCGACTACATCGGCGACAGCACCCGCGCGGAGATCGCCTACGCCCACGAGTTAGGCAAGCCCGTCCGCTACACCCACCCCGAGGTCGAGGAGACCGCCAAGTGATCCGCGTCATCACCCGCTCGACGAGGCAGTTCTACGAGGCCAAAGTCGAGGAGGCCGGGAAGGTCCCCGGTCTGGAGCACCAGCTCCAGACCGCCGAGGAGGACGTGGCCATGTGGAAGGCCCAGTCCGAGGACTACCTGCAGCAGCGCGACCAGGAGCACGAGCGGACCGAACAGCTCATGCGCGAACTACGCGAGGCCCGCGCCCAGCTCGACGGACAGCAGTCCGAGTTCGACCGGCAGCTCGACGAGGCCCGCAAGCCCGTCGTGGACCTGCTCACGGACCTGCTCGACCGCCTCAACCACCCGGTCCAGAGCGCCGACTTCCGCAAGGAGCTGGCCCTGCGGGTCGTGGAGACGTGGACCGAGAGGCTGACCCCCGAGGACCACGACAGCCCGATGGGACTCATCCTGCGCATCATCACGGACACCAAGAAGCCGGGCGAGGCGACCGCGGCCGAGACCGAGGCCCAGGCGCCGGCCCCGGCGGAGGAGCCCGCCTCCTTACCCGAGGCCGACCCCAAGCTCGTCGGCCAAGTGATGGACGCGGCCCTGCTCCAGGGTCCGGAGCCGTTCCCCGGCGTGGGCTGAACCGCACCCGCACACGGCGAAGCGCCCGTCCCGAGCAGCTGCTCCGGGCGGGCGCTTCGCCGTGTGCGGGCTCAATTCTCGACGAGTTCCGCGTCGATGATCGTGTCCTCCGGCACCGTGACCTTCTTTCCGCTCAGCCAGCGCCCGGCAGCCTTGATGCGGGCGACCGCCTTCTCCGCCGCTGGCGCATCCTCCGGAGCGACCCCGGCCTCGACGAGCACCGCGAGCCGGTCCACGATGTCGTCGAGTTCCTTCACGGCCGTGTCGAGTACCGAGTTCACCCTGCGCCGCTCGAAGGCAGCTTCCGCCGCCTTCGCCTTCTTGTTCGATTCTTCCGAAGCTTCGGAAGCCATGGTCTGCCAGGTCTTCCGCAGGCCGCCCTCGGTGACCTTGCCGTCCCGCTCCAAGGTCTGTGACCACATCGCCGGAGCGACCTCCGCCCCAGCGGACCGCATCGCGGGCACGAGTGCCCGGACGTGCCCCGTGTTCAGCGCGATGCCCTGCACCTTGTAGTCGGTGGTCCCGGCGATGCCGAGGCCCGCCCGCACTTCCACCGAGTCCATGATCAGGTACGTGTGGCTGCTCTCGTAGCCGAGGACCTTCTTGGCCCACTGGCGGAAGGTGAGCCCGTCGACCAGGTCCTGCAGGCCCTCCCAGTGGTCCCGCGCCCACATCAGGTAGGGCCCGGCGGCGTCCATGAAGCGGGCCGTCGCCCTCTCCCGGGCCTCCCGGAGCGTCTCCTCGCGCCGGTCCTCTGCCTCCCGGATCACCCGGGCGCACTCCGCCAGCTGCTCGGCCGGCGACAGCTGACTGAGCCGTTGAGCAGGCGATCCCAGCACCATCGCGGCACGGTTCTGCGGAGACCCGGCTGCGGCCGCCGCCAGCTGCAGTCCGCCCGTCCCACCGTTGCGGTTGGCCAGGCCGCTCTGCAGGGCCGCGAGCTTGTCGTTCTTACCAGTCTTGGTGCTCACCGGCTCGACACCGCCTTGGCACCGACCGTCGCCAGCTCCCGCGAAAGCTTGCCCATTGCCGAGGTGAAGTCGATCGGGATGGGCTTGGCGAAGCTCTGCCCGTACCCGTCCATGGCGTGTTGGTCGGGCATCTCGTTCTGCAGGACCTGGTACCCGGCCTCGGTCAGGGTGTCCCTGGTCTGCGTGGCCGCGTTCGCCTGTGCCTTGGTCCGCGCCAGGAGGATGACCAGCTTCGGTGTCCGTCCGCCGACCGCCTCGATCTGCTGGATTGCGCTCAGCATTGACCCGGCCCGGTTCAGTTCCATGCCCGTGGGCTGGAGGCACAGCACCGCCACGTCGACCATAGACAGCGCCCGCATGTGGATCGTCTCCGGCTTCCGCTCCCATGCCGGGGTGTCCAGGCCCAGGATGCCGCCCGCAGGCAGGTACAGGCCCAGCTCGACGTCCAGGTCCTCGTGGTTGGCCGGCGCCTTGCGGACCGGTGCCCCGAACGACGCCGCCCGCGACCAGGTGTAGAGCGAGCCGTCCTCATCCTCTCCCGGCTCGTCCGCGTCGATCGCACCGGACGGGATGCCGTCCGCCGCCCAGTGCCCCAGCATGTGCGCGAGCGAGGTGGTCTTGGTGGAGCCCCCCTTGCCGAACATGCCGAGCTTGATGCCCTGCGGGGGGACGATCACCGGCTCCCATTGCCGGGGAACGGTAACGTCTTTGGTGTCGGCCACGATCGGAACTCCCTTGTCGTCAACGGGGGTTGTGGCTGTACGAAGACGCGCCCGCCGGGTCAGCCTCCGGCGGGCGCGTGACGATCCGCTGATATGACGGACTGCCCCACACCGAGGAACGGTATCGAGGCTGCCCGTGGTCGAGGAGGGCAACGCCCTCGACGGGTCCCGTGTCATCCTCCCGGCGGTAGCGCCGGCCGCCGCCGTTGACGCCGCGCCGGCGCCCCGCCACGGGTCGCCCCCGCACCGCTCCCGGCCGGGATGTCGACCTGCTCGACACGCACGGTCGGTGCCCCGGCGAGCTGCACATCGAGGACGACGCGAAGCCCGCCGCCACGGTGGGAGAGCCGGGTCGGCTCACTTGCCTGCAGCGCCGTGCACGCCTTGAGCAGCGGCAGCAGCACCTCCAGGACGTCCTCCCCGAGCTCCCTGTCGTCCGTCATCACTCGAAGCTGCACCATCAGTTCGCCGTCCCCTCGCGCGTGCCGCCGGCCGCCGTCGCGTACTCGTCCGCGTAGTCGCGTCCCATGGCCCGCAGGCAGTCGAGGACCGCACGGCAGTCCCCGGCCGCCCTGTGACCGCCGTCGAGGGGCTGCCATCGGTTGTTGCCGTGGTACTCGCTCCAGTCCCCCACCCAGTCCGAGTACGGGATCATTACGTCCTCGATCTGCATGGCGTCGAGCCAGGCCGCCGCCTGCTCCCGGGCCCAGGCCAGCGCCCGCTCCCGTACGTCCTCCGCCACGGTGCCCGTGCTCACCGTCTCCTCGGCCGCCTCCCGCGCCGCGCGGTCGAGGTAGTGGAGCGTGAGCTCGTGGCGCAGCCGGGCGACGTCGTACCACTTGTTGTAGATCAGGCACCGCTTGCCGTCGAGCAGCCCGGTGAGCTGCACGAGCACGTCCGAGAACGTCCGCGCCCCGGCGAGCGCCTCGGTCGTGATCCCGTGGATCGCCGCCGCATCGTCCGGCACGGGCACACCCGGGTCCAGGAGCGTGTCGAGGAGGACCTCCCCGCGTGAGTTCAGCACGGCCAGCTCGACGATCCGCGCGTCCTCGGTGAGGCCGGTCGTTTCGGTGTCGAGCACCAGGACGTCCGGGTCGACGAGCGCGGCCGCAGCCCACCGCTTGCGCTCGTCGGCGGCCCGAGCCTCCGCCGCCCGCCGCTCCCGCTCCTCCCGCTCGTACCGGGCCTGCAGCTCTGCCTGGCGCCCCTCCTGCTCCGCGTCGAACACCGTCTGGCACGGCGGACAGCGGCGCGCCCAGTTGGGCCACCACATCGAATCAGGGAGGTCCGTGCGCTCCGGACGCAGCAGCCAGTCGTGCTCCTTGAGGTAGGCCCGCGCCGCCTTCTTGGACCCGCGCCGCTTCGTGCAGTCGTCGCCGGCGCACACCGTCACCTCGACGAGCCACGCCTCGACCCGCGTCCGCTTCTTCTCCAACTGCTTCTGCCGGCAGCCCTGGCAGCGCCGATGCTCCTTCGGGTACGGCCGCTCCCGGACCGTGCTGCAGCCCGCGCACGTCCGCGCCAGCAACCGCTGCCGCTCCTTCTCCGCCCGTTCCCGACAGGCCGAGCAGGGCCCGCGCAGGATCACCTTGCGGACCTTGCCGCACTCCGAGCAGGTGCGCCGCGCCGCCATCTTGGCCTTGGTCGACGAGGGCAACGGCCGCATCTTCTCCGCGGCCGCCGGGTCGTGCAACGGCACGTCGCCGTAGTCGCGGGTGCGGACGTAGGCCAGCGGAGCCGCTTCCTGCGCCTCGGTCACGTTCAGCCGGTCCGAGAGCAGTTGGGTCTTGGTCCGCAGGTACGGCGGTGCCTGCCCCCAGCCGTAGACGGGGACGCCAGCGGTGTGGTCCAGGGGCTTGCCCCTGGCGACCCGGGCAGGGTCCGCCTCGGTCCGGCTGGACGGGATCTGCTCCGTCGCCGTCGCCGTGGTGGTGCTCACTCATGCCTCCCGAAAAGAGCGTCGAGGGAATCAAAACCGTAGCAGCTATAAACCCTATTCTGCCGTCGTTCAAACATTCCCCCGGAATCAGCCAGGAGGCGAAATAAGGCCGCTATTACTCGTACGCGCGGTCCCGCATTCCCTAAATGGATCTCCATTTATTAGGACGCGGAACTTCACTCGTCTGCCGTGTGGGAGGACGACGCCGGTCCGTACCGGGCCAGGGCCTCCCGGACGATCCTCGGCACCGGGTAGAGCCGCTCCGCCAGCTCGTCGCGCTCCCGCTTCTGTCCTTCGGTCAGCACGAGGCCGGCGCCGACCAGGCCGCGCGCTTCCAGCTCCCGCATTGGTGCCTCCGATACCCGCCATGCAGCGGTGCGCAGCCGCGTGACCAGCGCGGTACGCAGGCTGTAGTTGCGCTGAGCCATGGAGATCCCGAGACTCGCTCCCGGCCAGCGGCCCGACAGGGCGAGCTGCTCCGACTCGGCCACGGTCAGCGGCTCCCACGGGCCGGCCAGGTCCGGCTCGTAGAGGCGCTGCTCGACCGCCTGGGCGACGATCGTCTCCAGGCTGGGCCACTCCGTGGGCCGCATCCGGGCCACGATGATCCGTGCCTGTTTCCGGGTATTCCCCTGGTTTACCAGCGCGTTCTGTGTCGCCTTTTCCTCCAATGCCTGCTGCTTTTTCAGCAGGTCCAACCGGCCCGCCTGGTAGGCGTAGATCATCACCGTGATCGGAGTCTTATCCATAGGAGTAGCTTAATGGAGATCCATTCATCGGGCACGATGCCCGATTTTTCCCCTGGCTCGGCCCGGTTGTACGGCGCGCGGGGTCGGTAGCTCCTCGGCCCCGGGGGGCCTGCGGTGCCCCGCCGGGGCGGCCGGTCGACGTCGGCGGCCGCGGGTTCGCCGTGGCCTTGAAGAGGGGAGGCGTGGCTGGGACCGGGGAGTGGTTGCTGGAGGCCATGCAGCTGCTCGGCCGGGTGCGGGAGCATCGGGGCTGGCTTTCGTGGGCTGAGGTCGAGTCAGCTGGCAGGACGGTTCTCCCCGTTGTCGTCTGCATGGCCGCTCCGGCCTGGTGGCGTGCCGCTGGCGCGGCGCACCACCGAGAGCACTGTGGACATGGCGAAGCCCCCAGCGGGGTCGGGTGGACGGCCAGCTGGGGGCTCCGTGCGCCCGCGCCCACGGGGGAGAGCGTCGGGCGGTCCGTGGGGTCGGTCAGGTCGAGGACGCGGCGGGATGCGCGGTGTTGAGCCGGTCGAGGCGTTCGTAGAGCGCGCGGACCATGCGGGCCCGCTGCTTTACGCAGTGCACTGTGCCCTTCCGGGGAGCCGACAGTCGGCGGTCGGCTTCCTCGAGTACGACCTCGGCCAGGGCCCGGATCTCGTCCTCGTCGGGCAGGCCGCCGCAGCGGGTCCGGACGTCCCCGGCGACCGCGCGGCCGTGGCCGGTCAGCTGCAGGGCGATCTGCTCGCAGTCGCTCCTCGCCACCTCGGCCGTGTCCGCCCAGGCCAGCACTGCCTTGACCAGAGACATGTGCGGCTCACGGTCGAGAGGGAGCTCCGCGCCGAGCAGGCCCTCGGGGTCGTACAGAACGGTGTACCTGCTGCTCATGACGCCACCACCGAGGCCACCACGGGCCGGTCGACCGTGGCCAGCGCGTCATACAGCTCCCGCGCATCGACCCCGGCCGACATCCCAGCCAGGATCGGCTCGGTCTCCTGATCACGCCATGGGGCCGGGACGTCCTGCGTGGGGCGACTCAGCCACGTCGCGGCGAACGAGCCGTCAGAGCCCGGCACGGGCACCAGGAGCCAGGCCCCGAGCGAGAGCACCCGCACCCCCGGGATCTCCTCCCACAGGTGCATCCAGCCGTCCTCCACGACCACGATCAGCTCCTGGCGGGAGTGGTCGGCGAGCACTGTGTGCCCGTCCTCGACGGGCAGGGTCAGGGCGTCGAGCGCCGCGAGGCCGCGCTGCAGGGGAGAGATCACGACCGCGTCCCGGCCGCCGCCACACTGGACGAACCGGGTCGCGCCGCTTCTCGCGGCCCGCAGCCGGGCGAGGGTGTTGTCGTCAGGTACGAGCAGCGCCGCCCACGTTGGGGTGACGGGCTTCCGGGACTTGGCCATAACCGGACGGTAGGGGCGGTAGAACGGGGTGAGACCACACGATGTGTGTGGGTCGTGCTCCGTATGGAGAAGCCCATGGACTCCTTCCAGTTCGGCCGCCGAGTCAACTACTGGCGCACCCGCCGGCGCATGTCCCGCCAGGAGTTCGCCAACCTCATGGGCAAGTCCCTTCGGTGGGTCGAGGAGCTGGAGGGCGGCCGCCGCCAGGCCGACCCTCAGCTGTCGGTGATGCGGCTCGCCGCCGTCCGTCTGGGCATCACGCTGGAGCGGCTGGTCGCCGACGTCATCGACACCGAGTGTGTCCAGGAGAGCGAGATCGACGCCGTACGCCGCGCGCTGCACCGCCACGACGTCATCACGGGGGCGTTCGACGAGTCGACCGACGAGCCGCTCCCCGTCGAGAAGCTGCGCCGCTCCCTGGCGTACGCCAGAACCGGCTTCCAGGCCGGGCACTTCGCCCAGCTGGGCAGCGCGATCCCGGCCCTGCTCGTGGACGCCACCCGGGCCGCCCAGCATCACCGCGGTGACGACCAGCTCACCGCGTACGAACTGCTGTCGCTCACCTTGGAGTTAACCGAAGCCGCCGCCATCAAGTGGGGCGACACCGAGCTGGCGCTCATCGCCGGGCACCGAGCCGTCACCGCCGCCGAGCGCAGCGAGAACCCCGTCATCATGGCGTCCGCAGCCCGCCACCTGGGCGACGCGATGACCAGCCACGGCCAGGCGGCCGACGCCGCCGAGTTCGTTCTCGCCTCCGCCCACCGCCTCCAGGAGGAGCTCCTGCGCAGCGGTCCGGACGGTTTCTCGGTGCTGGGGATGCTCTACCTCAAGGCCGCGATGGCGGCCGCGGCCGCCGCCGAAGCCGACGACCGCAACCCTGCCTCTCACGCCCGACAGGTCCCCGACCACCTCGACCAGGCCGATGAGCACGCCG
>NZ_JBIAQG010000026.1:0-52128 GCF_042888805.1 Streptomyces sp. NPDC002730 | reverse complement strand
GGCCAACGCCGTGCCCGAGGAGTGGCCCCACAGCAGGATCCTGGTCAGGCCACGCCGGGTGATCTCGGCGATGACCTGTTCAACCACCTCTGCGACCGACGCGAACGGCTCGCTCCCGCCGGGAGTATCGGAATCGCGCACGTCGACGGCGTAGACCGCTGGTCCGCCGGCCGGCAGTGCCCTGGCCAGCGCCTGGAAGTGCATCGCATCGCCGCCGGCGCAGGGGAAGCCAACCAGAGCACCTGCTTGACCACCGTCACTTTCCGTCAGTTGCTGCAGCACGGAGCTCCGGTCGGACCGGCCGTCGACCAGCCCGGCCAGATCGGCGAGCACCGGGTGACGGGTGACGTCCTTGAGGGAGACCATTCGGTCCAGCGAGATGGCGAGCCTCACTGCCGACAGTGAGGTGCCGCCCCGGTCGAAGAAGTGGTCCCGTCTGCTGATCCGGTTCTGTGGGATGCCGAGGACCTTGGCCCACGTGGCGGCCAGCCGCTGTTCGGTCGGCGTGCTGGGTGCCTGGTAGGCCTCCTCGACTGTGTCGAGTTCTTCGGCGAGTGAGGCCAATGCTCTCCTGTCGATCTTGCCATTGGCCGTCAGCGGCAGACTTTCCCGCCAGTGGAAGACCGACGGGACCATGTACTCGGGCAGCGACTCGCTCAGCCGGTCCCGTAGGAAACCGGACTTCAGCAGGAGCGGACCCGAGTAGAAGGCCACCAGGAACTTGCTGCGGCCGGTCCGCTCGGCGACCACTACCGCGCCGTCGCGGACATCAGGGAGGCGCAGCAGGGTGTTCTCGATCTCGCCGATCTCGATCCGGAACCCGCGGATCTTGACCTGGGCATCCCGGCGGCCGAGGAACTCCAGCTTCCCCGACGGGTGCCAGCGGCCGAAGTCACCGCCCCGGTAGAGCCGCCGGCCCTTTCGGTGTGGATCCGCCATGAAAGCCAGCCGGGTGCGCTCCGGGTCGTTCACGTACCCGCGGCCGACGCAGACCCCGGAGAAGACAATCTCACCGGGGGCGCCGAGCGGCACGGGTGTGAGGTGTTCGTCGACGACGTACACGTGGACGTTGTTGACCGCGCGGCCGAGCAGGATCCGGTCCGGCACCCGGTCCATGACCTCGTGGTTGGTGTCGTCGGAGGTCTCCGTCAGCCCGTAGGCGTTGACCAACTTGATCCCGGGTTCTGCCGCGAACCAGCGCTGGGTGAGCTCCTTCTTCAGCGCCTCACCGGTCACCGAGACGCACCGCAGGTCCGGCAGTTCGCGGGGGCGCTGCTCCAGACTGGACAGCACGACTTCAAGGTAGGACGGCACGACTTGGAGCACGCCGACCCGGCCGTCGACGATCGTGTCGAGGAACTGTTGGGCGTCCAGGATCGCCTCCTGCTCGACCAGCAGGGTCCGCCCGCCGACCAGGAGCGCGGAGAGCAGTTGCCACAGCGAGATGTCGAAGCACTGCGGTGCGGTCTGGGCCACGACCTGGCCCTCGCCGATCCCCAGATCGTCGATCTTGGCGTAGAGGTGGTTGAGCATGCCCGCGTGCTCGCACATCGCGCCCTTCGGCTCGCCTGTGGAGCCGGAGGTGAAGTAGATGTAGGCGAGCTGGTCCGGCGCGACGTCGATGCCGGGATCACCGTCGGGATGGTCTTCTTCGTAGGCCGCGTCGATGACCAGCGTCTGGACTGCGGGCAGCGAGTCGAGGGCCTGGTCGAGGGTGGTGGTGCTGCCCGGTTCGGTCAGCACGAGCCCGCATTCGGCGCGGGAGAGCGTGGTCGCGATGCGCCCGGCCGGGAAGTGCGGCTCGATGGGCAGGTATGCGCCGCCGGCCTTGAAGACCGCCAGCACGGCGGCCAGCCAGTCCAGGTTGCGCTCCGTCACCACCGCCACGACGCCCTCGCGGCCAAGGCCGCGGGCCAGCAGGGCGCGTGCCAGCCGGTTCGCGCGGGCGTTGAGTTCCCGGTAGGTCCACTGCCTCTCGCCGTGCACGGCTGCGACGGCATCCGGATGCGCCCGCACCCGCTCCTCGAACAGCTCGTGCACCCGGCGGTCCGGCAACTCCCGGCGCGGTCCGGCCAGCCCCTCGAGCTGGAAGCGGAGTTCCTCGGCGGACAGCAGACTCTGCCGCCCGTGCTCGGCGTCCGGATCGGCGGCGATCAGTGCGAGTGCGGTGAGGTGGTAGCCGGCGATCCTGGCGGCGCAGTCGGCGTCCAGGGCGTCGGTGCGGTAGCGCAGCCGCAGCGCGAGCTGGTCGCCGTCCTGTGAGATTCCCACCTCCAGCACGGTGTCCTCGGCGATGTCGCCGCCGCCTCCGGTGAGGTCGAGCACGGTTTCGAACGGCGCTTGGGTCAGGCCCAGTTCGCGCCTGAGGTCATCGACCGGGAAGTCCTTGTGCGACAGCAGTTCCGAGGCGACTTGATGGGTGTTCAGCAGCAGCGCCCGCCACGAGCCAGGTGCGGTGGTCAACCGACACGGCAGCGGTCGGCCGGCATCGGCGGCGGCGACGTAGCCGGTGGTGACCTCCTGCTCGCCGGACAGTGCCGAGAGCACCTTGGCATGCGCGGCCAGCAGTACCGAACCGAGCGGCAGTGCCAGCTCGTTCGCCAGTCGGTGCGACGCCGCCACGACGTGGTCCGGGATCGCCGCCTCGTGCTCGACGACGCCCGGCACCGGATTGAGCGTCCACCGCGGGATCTCGGTGAATCCACCGGCAACGAGCACACCGCGCCAGAACTCCACGTTGGCATTCACGGGCGTTCCCATGGTGGTCTACTTCCACTCCTCGCCGCTGTTCCGGCGGATCTGCCGGGCCGGATTGCCGCCCCACCGCGCGTGCTCCGGGACGACCTCGCCCTTCATGAGGAAGGAGTCGGGGGCGAGCACAGCGCCGTTGCCGATCGTCACGCCGTAGTGGACGAAAGCACCGACCCCGAGGGTGCAGCCGGAGCCGATCGTGCTGCGGTCGGACTTGAAGGTGCCGTCCTCCTGCGAGTGGCACTGGATGACGCTCCCCGCGTTGAGCGTGCAGCCGTCCCCGATGGCGACCATCGTTCGCTCAGTCAGCATGCAGCCGTCGTCGAAGACCCTGCGGCCTAGCTGGACACCCAGCAGGCGCCAGATCACGTTCTTGAACGGGGTGCCGTTGAAGACCCGCAGATATGTCTCCGACGGCACCTTCCAGAAGCGCTCACGCCGCCAGAAGCGGAGGTCGTAGATCGAGCAGAAAAGCGGACCCAAGGGGTGCAACACCGTGACGGCACGTTCGACCAGCACGAAGTACACGGCAGTGAACGGAAGTACGAGGACGTAGGCCAGTGCGATCGCCGACGCACCAAACGAGGCGTAGAGGTCCGCGGCGCCCGAGAGGAGCAGGGTGACACCGAACAAGTGGATCCATCCCACCAGCAGGAACAGCCCCATGGTGGCGGCATTGTGCCTGTTCTTGGATGCGAGGCGGCTGCGCAGCTTCTCGCCGCTCTTCAACCCGTCGAACGTGCTGTCCCGCTGCACCGATCGCGGAATCTCGAAGCTGGGCGAGCCGAGAAGCCCGACACCCTCCCGGATCTCCCCGTCGACAGGGACCATGACCTTCGTGGCGAGGAGGCAGTTGTCGCCCGTCCTGCCCCGCGAGGGGTAGGCGATCCTGTTGCCGAGGAAGTTGCGTGCTCCGATCGACGCCCGGGACACGCGAAAAGAGGTGCTCGAGAAGTCGGCGTTGATGATCGACAGACCGTCGGCGACCATCGTTCCGCTCCCGACGGAACTCAGGTACGGGGTTTCGTGCCTCACCTCCGTACCGAAGTTCGACCCGGTCTGCTCGATCCTGGAGAGGTCGTACCCGAGGAAACGCAGATAGTGGACGATGCAGGAACTGTCGCCGAACAGGCGCGTCAGGAACCTCCTGTTGGTTACGAACGCGATCGCCCGGTGCACCCCGTAGTGGAAGCCGTACAGGGGATAGACCCTGCCAGGTGTGATGGCCCGGCCGAGCAGGCGGGGGACAGTGGCCAGGACGAGAAGAAGTAGGGGCACAGCGCCGAAAAAGAGCACGGCGGAGGCCGCCAGAGTGTCGAGGAAGAACGTCCAGCTCGTGAGGACCGCAGGCCCCGGTTCCAGGACCGCGTGGAGCTGCGGGGCCAGAGCGAGCAGCATGCCCGCGCCGCCGACCGCCAGCGGCACGTACAGGAGCAACACGGCCAGAAGCTGCAGGACGCTGTGGGTCGCCCTTCTCAGGCCACCGCAGCCGGCCGGGCCCACCACCTGGTACTCCACCTGGGTGGGCTGCGCCGGTGAGCCGTGCCAGTGCTCGCCGTCAGGCACCGCCTGACCACTGTGCAGGGAGGATGCATGGCCGAGCTGAGCCCCGTTGCCCAGCGAGGTCTCGATGTCGAGCACGGTGGCCTCGCTGACGACCACGTCCTTCCCGAGGTTGACCCGGCCCACCTGGATCATGCCGGCGCGAGCCCGGTAGCAGTTGAAGAACGAGTCCTTGCGGATGACTGTGCGGTCGCCGATGACGAGGAGATCGGTGCACACGGGCACATTCCGCGAGAAGACCGCGACGCCCCGCCCGATTCTCGCGCCTAGCGCCTTGAGATAGAGCGCGTAGAGCGGCGAACCAACGAACAGGACCAGCGGGTCCGACCGGACCAGCGTCTTGACGATCCAGAAGCGGACGTACGCCAGGCTCCAGATGCGGATCTGTCGCGGCTTCCACCGACCGATGAGGGTCCATTTCACCAGGATCGGAAGGGCGCACAGAACCAGAAGGCCTGCAGCGCCGAACACGATCGATCGCAGATAAACGTCGATCACGCCCGACCCGGCGGAGATCCACTCGTAGCCCCGAGCGGTGACGAGCGCGAGGAGGTAGGAGTATCCGAGGAAAGTCAGGAGCTGCAGGGCGCCGCACAAAGCGTACTGGGGCATCCCCGCCGGTGCCGCTGACACCGAGGCCGACGGCTCGACCGGGGAGTCGGGCGCTGAGTCCGCCAGCGCCGTCGCCAGGCTCCTGATCGTCGGATGCCGGTAGATGTCCTTCATCGATACCGACGGCAGGTCCGCGCGCTTCCTCACCCGCGCGCAGAAATGCGCCATCACCAACGAGTCGGCGCCCAGTTCGTCGAAGAAGTGACTGTCGGCCGACACCCGCCCGACGCACACGACGTCAGCCAGCACCTCGGCGAGGATCCTCTCGGTATCAGCGGCCGGTTCGTCATACCCGCCCCGAAGGGGTGGGGACTCCTCCTGGCCGGAGGTCAATGCCTCGACCGGGTTTCCGACCATGTGAGCTCCCTGGAGAAGTTGCGGCCGCCACCCGCCACCACGGGCCCATGTTCCGGGCCCCGGCGCTGCACCCCGGCAAGGGTCGGGGCGTGCGACCCGTACGGTGGGTAGCCTTCCGGGCGCGGACGGTGGGCCGGTCGGGGGGCTCCCCAATCCGGTTCCGTGGATGCTCGACGCGAGCCGCAGACGGATGTCTCACTTGTTATTCGGCAGACGCGGCTACAGGGATTGCGTATTTCGGCACTTATCTCACATGTCGGTCTCTATCTCGAGGAATGGACAACCGGCAAGCCGGGACGCGGCGACCGCTGGGGCATGCGCCACCGGGGAAGACGGACCGGGAGGGCCGAGAAACAGGTGAGGATCGCCGAATCGGACGCGGCCACCAGAACCGCCAGGGCAGTGGGGGTAACCAAGGCCATGGATGAGTACGGCCCGATCGATCACTACTAGGGGTGACGCCCCGTGCCGGTTCGGTCCACCGGTCCTCCCCGCGCCGGACTTCGGCACACGGACCGACGGAGCCACCCATTCCAGTCAGCTGGCCGGCTTGTGCGTCGGAAGGCCCTGCGCGTCAGCGTGATGGAGCTGCTGGAACCGGTGGTTGAGGTCACGGTCACCGTGCCGGAAGACGCCGTATGCGGGGTGCTCGGCGACCTGGCGGCACGGCACGGGGTCTTGTCCGGACCGACCCATGCTCGCGTGCCGGTCGCAGAGCTGACCAGTCTCGGGGTCGGCCTCAGGACGTGCACATCACCCTTTCGGCAATGAGCGCGGAGAACTGGGGCGGCAGCAGCCTGCCGAAGATCAACGCGGTCAGCGCGTTGGCCCGCCCCGTCGATCACTGACGACGTGCTGCGGGTGAGTGCGCGCAGCGTCGCGTCCACGACGTCGCGCGAATCGTCGGCAGCCCTGCTGTCAACAGGGCCTCGTAGCCGTACCTCGCGTGCCACGCCGGCCCGCGTCAGCCGGACACTGCGCGCAGCGCGCCCGGCAGGCGGCCGGTGAGGCGGTCGAGTGCGGCGGATGTGGCGTCGTCGGCGGGGAGGTGGACGATGAGGCGCTGGTCGTCGTCGGCGGGCAGTTCGAGGGTTTCGTATGCCAGGCGCAGCTCGCCCGCCTCGGGGTGGATCAGCCGTGCTACGCCGCTGGACTTCGGAAGGCCGGGCAGGGTGTCCACGCGCTCGGCGAAAGTCGCCCCGGCGGTGACGGTCAACTCGTCCGCGAGCGCCGCGACATGCCGATCCGCCCGGAACGGCCCTTGCTTGAGGGCGGCGACTTGTTCGTCGGCGATGCGGTCCCAGTCGGGGTAGACGGTACGCGCCCGGTCGTCGGTGAACACGAAGCGGGCGAGGTTCGGCGGCCTGCCGTCCAGCAGACCCATGGGTCCTGCCAGCCGCTCGTAACCTGCGGTGCAGGCGAGGATCTCGCTCAGCCGGTTGAGTAGCACGGCGGGGGCGGGCTCAAGGCGGTCGAGCAGCGCCTGCACGGTGGGGCGCACCGCGCGGGCCGGTGTCGCGCCGCCCATACAAGTGAAGCCGCCCTCGGCCGCCTTGGTGAGACGGTGCAGGTGGATGCGTTCGCTCGCGGTCAGCCGTAGCGCGTCGGCCAGTGCGGAGAGCACGTGCGCGGACGGCCGGCGGTCGCGTCCCTGCTCGAGCCGTGTCACGTATTCGACGCTGACTCCGGCGAGCGTGGCCAGCTCGGCCCGGCGCAGGCCCGGCGTACGGCGGCGGGGCCCAGTGGGCAGCCCCACCTCGGCGGGTGTAACGGCTTCACGGCGGATACGCAGGAACATGCCCAGCTCGTTGTCGCTCACGTTGCGAACGTAACAGGCGCGACCGCCGGGATCGTGGCCCTGCCAATACCAGTCTCGGCCCGGCCTTCCTGGTCTCCGCCCCGCCCGGCAGGTTGAGGGTCGTGACCACCGAGGTCACCTGTCACCTACTGACTTGCGGAGAAGGAGCACAGCCATGCCCAGTGAGACCCTCAACCTCGCGGTGATCATCGGCAGCGTCAGGGAGGGCCGGTTCGGCCCAGTAGTCGCGCGATGGTTCGTCGAGCAGGCCGTGCAGCACGGCCAGTTCACTGTGGACCTGATCGATCTCGCGGATACGCCCCTGCCGCTCGAGCTGCCGCCCGTGCCGCCGGCGCTCGAGCCCGACATGGCCCGTCCCGCCGAGATGGCGGGCCTCACCCGGCGGATCGCGGCGGCCGACGCGATCGTCGTGGTGACGCCGGAGTACAACCGCAGCTTCCCGGCCTCGCTGAAGGCCGCCATCGACTGGCACTACACCGAGTGGCAGACCAAGGCGGTCGGTTTCGTCGGCTACAGCGGGGGGAGCGGCGGCATCCTGGCGGTGGAGCAGCTGCGCCAGGTCTTCGGCGAGTTGCAGGCCCACACGGTCCGCGACTACGTCGCCTTCCCCCGGTACTACGAGCTCTTCGGCCCCGACGGCATCCTCAGGGACCCCGAGGGCCCCAATGGTGCCGCGAAGGTACTGCTCGACCAGCTCCTGTGGTGGGGCTCGGTCCTCCACGACGCCCGGCGCGACCGCCCGTACACCACCGCGCATTAAGGACTGTCATGCGCGGTGCGAGGATGCGGGAGCCTGCGGCGTACTGATGGGCGCGGCCCTGGTACCCGTACGCCGCCTACCTCTAGAGGCAGACGCGCTGGAGGGCGCCACCCTGTATGTGGTGGCTGGCGCCCTCTCGCTGTTCCAACTGGCAGCCTCTACCTCTGATGACAGACGCGGGTTCTGTTGGCCCGTCGCATCAGCCAGCACTGCGCCGCGCCATATGGCTATGTGTTTCCTCGGCTCCGCGGAGTGTGGAAGAACTCCACTAACACTCGCCCCGCCACCTGACGCCGTAGATGACTTCGGTGTAGGGGGCAGTCCATTTGTATTCGCCTGGCCCCGGGTTGTAGTGAAGACAACTGGTTACCGTGCCGTCTCCTTCGTACCAATACGTCATGTCGACGTGATCGGCCCCGGGCAGGCGGTACCCATTGTTGAATACGGACCGGAATGCCACGCTCCCGCTCCAGTTGCCTGCCGTTTTCAGAACCAGGGTGCCTGTCTGGTCCGGCCCGCTCCAGGCACAGAAGTACCCCTTGGGGCAGCCGGCCGGGTTCGGCTCGGCAGAGGCGGTGGGCGCTAACGCGATGACGCCGAACATAGCGGCGGACGCGGCAAGGGCCGCAGTAATCCCTTTGCGCATATGTCTCTCCTTCACTCGTGGCTGCCTTCATTCTTCGGGCCCAGATCGAAGACGCACAAACACTTCAACGAAGCTGGAAGTGTCGCCACGGACCGACCGCCCCCTGGGCCGGTGGCCACCGCCCCCGCCCCGCCAAGCGGCCCGCCCGGTACAGCGCCCTCGCCACGGTGTCGCTCTGTACCGCGCGGCGGAGGGCAAGCGCACGTACGCGGCGGTGGCCAGGGACCTCGGGATCAGTAGGGAGATGCTGTGTACGTGGGACGCAACGACACTGTCGAGCCGGCGCTCGCGCGTCGTGACGGATGCAGCTGCCGTCCTCACTCCGTAAGCTCGTATACGGGAGTGCTCGTCGGCGGGTAGGTCCCGCTCGGCGCACGACGCCCCTCGCCTCCAGCTCCTCGAGGCGCTGGTTCAGCACGTTCCGGCTCGCCTTCCGGCTCGAAGCGCAGATCCGTGAAGCGCTTCGAGTCGAACATCAACTCTCGCGGACGACCAGCAGGGTCCACCGCTCACCCATCAGATCCATGGCGAGGGCGGCCCGCTCGCACTCATTGGTCCTCATCAGGAGCAACGATGGACGCAATGCTTGAGCGTGTGCTCGAAGCCGATGGCGGGCTCGACCGCTGGAAGAGCCTCGTGACCGTCAGCGCGCGGGTCACTTATGGCGGGCTCGTTCTGGGAGTTCAACGGGCACGCCGACTTCGCCGACCCCGAGAACACCGAGGCGAACCTCCAGGAGGAGTACTTCCGTCAGGTCCAGGAGCCGACCGGTCGCACGGTCGTTTTCGACAAGAAGGCCAATCCGGTGGCGGTCACCGGAGCGGACGGCGAGATCATCGAGGCGCTGGAGAACCTGCGGGCGGCGTTCGACGGCTATACCCCGGACCAAGTGGAGCCTCGACACCGCTCTGCTGCGCCGGATGGACTACCAGCCGGACGCCAACGGTCAGGCCGCCGGTCGCCCACTACATCCGTTTCGACGGGATCGTGGTGCCGACCAAGCGGCACATGCGCACCCGCCTCGAAAGGGCCGAACCCCGTACCTGTCGTGGATCCCGATCACGCTGGACCTCAGCGACGTCAAGTTCAGCTGACGGGAATCCGTCACCTGGCGCAAGCGGCACGCGCTTCGCCCGGGTAACGGCTCAGTGCGACACAGTAGGAGAGGCGCGACATGACCACATACCTGATCAATCAGCTGCGCATCCCCGGCATACCGCAGGAGGAAAACCTGGCCTATCTGGAGCAGGTGGAAGCCACCACAGCGCCGTACGGAGGAAAGTGGCCTGCGATGGACGCCGAGGTGCAAGTCCTCGAAGGCGCTTGGCCTGGCTCGGTGGTGCTGCTCGAGTTCCCCGACATGGCGAAGGCCAGGGAGTGGTACAACTCGCCCGAGTACCAGAAGATCCTGCCCTTGCGTACCGACCGCACGATCAGTGACCTGATCCTGGTTGACGGCGTCGGCCCGGACTTCACGCCCGTCGGCTACGCGCAGCAAATCCGTGCCGCGATCGCGGCGGCCTCCGACAACGGCAGCTGACCTTGCCGCTCGGCGTCATGCCGGGCGCCGGACACGCTGAACCGCGACGCATCGCTACTGATGCCCCTGACGTGGAGCCATTCATGACCACACCGCGGGACCTGATGATCGTCGCCTTGGACATGGCGTCCAGTCGCACTGTCGAACCGGGCGATCTGTCGCTTGCGCTCGCGGGCGCCGAATTGATCGACCTCCTGGGTGCTCAAGCCATCAGACTGGACGGCGATCACATCGTGCCGAGCGATCGGCGAGCAATTGCTGATCGCCTGTTGGACGAGGCCGCGTCGTCACTTGCCCGACAAGCGCCGTACGAGTCGGTCGACGACTGGCTGTGGCGCAGAGGCCGCGGCCTGTCCGCGGCCTATCTGGCAGCCCTTGAGGCGGAAGGCCAGCTCACTCGGCAACGCCGCCACCGCTGGATACCCTCCCGGACCAGCCAGATGGTGCTGGTCGATTCGTCCGATCGCCGCCTGGCGGCGAACCGCATGACATCGGATGAGCCCATCCTCGCCGCTCTTGCAGTGGCTCTCGGGATCCGCGACAAGCAGACTGACGCCTCCCCGAGCGTGACCGACGACGCGGTGGCGACAGCGCTCGCCGCCGTCAATGACGCGTTGAGGGAACTGGAGGTCGAACGGCAGCGGCGAGCCATCGACGAGGCGGCCTTCGACAACATTTGGCGAGGCGACTGACGACGGCACACGTGGCGGTCCTGCCGGCGCCGGCGCGGGTGGCCTCGACTCGGCAGTGGCCAACTCGCCGTCCAGCAGGAGCGCCTGGGTCCAGGCGATCAGGTCGATGGCTGCCAGGGGCAACTCCAGCCACGCTACGTTGATCCTGAAGCTCAAGCGGCGCCGCCGCCACCGCAAGAGTGGCAAGTCCACGTTCGAGACCGTGTACGCGATCACCAGCCTGCCGGCTGAGCCGGCCGACCCGGCCCGACTCGCGTCCATGATCCGCGGTCAATGGGCCGTGGAATCCCTGCACCACCTCCGCGATGTGACCTTCGGCGAGGACGGCTCCCAGCTTCGTACCGGCAACGCGCCCCCGGGCCACGGCGACCTGGCGCAAACCTTGCCATCGGCACCCTGCGCGTCGCCGGACGCTGCAACATCGCAGCCGCCCTGCGCCGAAACGCCCGCGACGCCCTACGCCCACTGGCCTGACTCGGCATCGCGAGTACATGACCACGAACCAGACATCACGACTTCACGCCGAAGCCCTGACTTGGCGAGAACAGCCCGTTCCGCGATATGCTTGAAAGGAATTTGTGCGCCCGCCGGTCTTTCCTCGAGCAGTTCGACCGCAGCGGCCAAAATTCGATTCTGTCGCTCGAGGTTGTGCCGCTCCCAGCGCGCATCGTGACCCGTCGACATTCGACGAGTGTGTCGAGCCGAATGTCCGCAATCGAAAAAGTACGTTCGCAGCCCTACCTGCAACAATAAGATCGGGGAGATGCTAGCGGCGCCACGCGCTGGTTGATCGAGTTCGGTAGGCGGTCCGTCGCACGATTATCGTCGTGAGGGAGATCGGTTCCCATGGACCTCAACACCATAACCGAAGTCATCCGGCGACCGTCCGATCGGCCAGGCGTGGACTGGCGCGAAGGCGACGCTTGGCTCGCAGGCGGAACGTGGCTGTTTTCCGCGGAGCAGCCAAGCCTGCGCCGCCTGATCGACCTGACAGCGTTGCGTTGGGGCCCCCTCGTCCCGAGCGACGCGGGCCTCGAAATCGGCGCAACGTGTACCATCCGCGACCTGTATTCCTTTGCGCCGCTGGGTGATTGGATCGCGGGCACCCTTTTCGCGAAAAGCTGCGAGGCGTTCTTGTCCTCGTTCAAAGTCTGGAACTCGGCGACCGTCGGCGGCAATATCTGCATGTCTTTGCCTGCTGGCCCAATGATCACGCTGACGGTCGCACTCGAGGCAAAGTACGAGCTGTGGGCTCCTGACGGGTCCGCGCGCATCGTCGATGCCCTCGACTTCGTGACCGGCAACAATCGGAACATTCTTACTCCCGGGGAAGTCTTGCGGCGCATCGACATTCCAGCGCGTGCCCTGAGGAAACGCACCGCACACCGCCGCTTCACGCTGACCCACCTCGGCCGTTCGACGGTATTCCTCATCGGCACTCAAACGCCAGGAATGAGCGACCTGCTGCTCACCGTCACAGCCGGCACTACACGGCCTGTGCGCATTGCTTTCGACACCATGCCCGATGCCCGAACTCTGCAGCAGAGCATCGACGTTGTCCCAGCCGACGTTTGGTTCGCCGATCCCAACGGGACCCCCGACCACCGTCGCCACCTGACAAAGCACTTCGCGGAAGAGATTCGTCGCGAACTCATAGCTGGGGGCCTGGCATGACATACATCGTGAACGGCACGAGCTTCGACGAAGAACCAGACCCCGGCCAGTGCCTGCGCACATTCCTCCGCTCACTCGGCCTCTATGGCGTCAAAAAGGGTTGCGACGCAGGCGATTGCGGCGCATGCACGGTGTGGTTGGACGGCAGTCCGGTGCACAGCTGCATCACCCCTGCTTTCCGCGCGGACGGTCGCGAGGTGACTACGATCGAGGGTCTCGGATCACCCGGCAACCTGCATCCAATGCAGCGACAGTTCCGCGACGCCCCGGGGTTCCAATGCGGTTTCTGCACCGCAGGGATGATCATGACGTCGGCAACGTTCACCGAGGCCCAGAAAGAGGACTTGCCACAGGCGTTGAAGGGCAACCTCTGCCGCTGCACTGGCTATCGAGGGATTGAGGATGCCGTGAAGGGCGTCGCCGGCGTAGAGACAGCCGCGCCGGGAAAGGCCGTCGGGACGAGCGTCAGTGCGCCGGCAGCCAACGACGTGGTAACCGGTCGGGCCGAGTTCACGATGGACACCCACATTGAAGGCATGCTGCACCTCAAGGTGTTGCACTCACCACACGCGCACGCTCGGATCGTCTCGATCGACAAGACCGCTGCACTCGCAGTTCCCGGGGTGCATCGGGTCTACACCTGGGAAGATGTGCCGCGCAAGCCTTTTACTACGGCGATCCACACCGACCATCTTGTCGATCCGGACGACACCTTCATCCTCGACAACACGGTCCGCTTCGTCGGCCAACGCGTCGTTGCGGTCCTGGCCGACACGGTCGGGGCGGCAGAAGAGGGCTGCCGAAGGGTCGTCGTCGAATACGAGGTAATGCCGGCAGTATTCGACCCCGAAGAGGCAATGGCCGAGGGGGCGCCACAGCTGCACGGCGCGGAGGATCTATTCGTCCGCGATCCCGTCCACAACATCTTGCTCGAGATACATTCGCACATCGGCGATATCGACGCAGGGTTCGCCGAAGCAGACCTGATCCACGAAGGCACGTACTCCTCACCTCGAGTGCAACATGCGCATCTCGAGACCCACGGCTCCATTGCCTGGATGGAGAACGGTCGTCTGAACGTCCGCACCAGTTCGCAGTCACCGTCGATCGGGAAAGTCAAACTCGCCCATCTGTTCGCGCTGCGCCCGGACCAGCTCCGCGTGTACTGCAAACGCGTCGGTGGCGGCTTCGGCGGCAAGCAGGAAGTGATCTCGGAGGATCTGGTCGCGCTCGCCACCCTGGACACCGGGCGACCTGTCTGCTTCGAGTACACCCGCGAGGAGGAGTTCACAACGGCTTCGCCACGGCATCCGATGACGTTGACGGTCAAGCTCGGCGCGAAGGCAGACGGAACACTCACGGCGTTCCAAGTCCGCAATGTGTCGAACACGGGCGCCTACGGCAACCACGGCGGCGAAACGCTGTATGCAGGCGGCTCTGCCGTCATGATCTACCGCTGCCCCAACAAGAAGTACGACGCGTTCTCCGTCTATACGAACACCGTTCCGAGCGGGGCGCTGCGCGGTTACGGGATGACGCAACCGGCGTTCGCCGTGGAATCGGCGATGCACGAACTGGCACTCGCATTGCACATCGATCCGCTCGAACTGCGACGACGCAATATCGTGCGACCTGGTGATCCGCTCGTCGCCATGCATGACGGCCCCGACGATGTGATGTTCACCGAGGACGGACTCGCGAAGTGCATCGATCTGGTGGATGACGCCATGGCCCGTACAGCCGATGAGCCGTCCCCCGGCCCCGGGTGGCTCGTCGGGGCCGGCGTCGCGAGTTCATTGCACGAGACCGCGCCCCCAACCGAGCACATCTCCGAGGCCTGGGTCACGCTTGGCGACGACCTCATGTACGAGTTGGCCGTCGGAACAGTCGAATTCGGCGAGGGTACGTCGACCGCGCATGTCCAGATCGCGGCCAACCAGCTGGGCACGACGCCGTCGCGGATTCGCCTGGTGCAATCCGACACCGACCGCACGGGATTCGATTCCGGCGCCTTTGCGAGTGCAGGCCTTTTCGTGTCGGGCAACGCGGTACTTCGAGCGGCCAATGCTGTGCGCGACCGCATCCTGGAATTTGCTGCCGCGCACACAGGTGTCCATCTCGTGATGTGCTCGATGGACGACGAGGTTGTCGTCTGCGGCGACCAGCGCGTGTCGTTGGCCGAGCTCGTCGCGTTGGCCCGAGCGCGCGGGATTCGATTCACTGCCGCCCGCAAGGCCTACGGCTCACCTCGAAGCGTTATTTCCAATACGCAGGGGTTCCGAATTGCTGTCCATCGGGTGACGGGTGAGATCCGTATCCTTTACAGCGTCCAGGCGACCGACGCCGGCGTAGTCATCAACCCCGCGCAAGTTCAGGGACAGGTAGAAGGCGGTGTCGCCCAGGGAATCGGCTTCACATTGACCGAGAATTACCACGTCGACGCGAACGGTGTCATGGTCAACCCGAACTTTCGCAACTACCGCATCCCCGCCTACGCCGATATCCCCCGCACCGAGGTGCTCCTGGTGGACTCGGCGGATTCCGTTGGGCCCATGCGGTCGAAGGGGATGGCGGAGTGCTGTATCAACCCGGTGGCCCCCGCGTTGGCGAATGCGCTCCACGACGCCACGGGCGTCCGCTACCGCGCGCTGCCCCTGACTCCGGAACGAATTTACAGCCGGCTCAGCGAAATCCAGTCGGTGCCGACGGCCTGAGCGTTGAACACCGGAAAGCTCCGAGACGCCGGGGCGACGGTAGTCATCGGTCAGAAGGTTCTGCCCGGACTGGAGCGGGAGTACGAAACGTGGCAGGAGAACGTCAACGCCGCTGCCGGTAGCGACCCCCGAGCGCTATCTGTCCGGCGGTAGGGGGAAGCGTGGTCACGAGGGTCGGCACTTCAGGCGTGGCAGGACGACCCCACCCCGCTCACGCATCCCCGCCGCCGATCGCTTCGCGGTGCGCTCCGGATGGGCGGCGCAGCTGTAGTGCATTGCGGTCTTCTCCGTGATGCCGAACAGCAGCATCGGCACGTAGACCGCCGCCATCAGGACCTCCCGTCAGTGGGAACAACCATCGAACTGGTCGTCGGCGAAGTGCGCTTGTGGCGCTACGAACCGTGGGTATACGTGGGTCTCACCAGCGTCCAGACTGAGCGGCAAGGGAGCACATAGCCAGGGTCAGCCCAGCCTGTGAAAGGAGAATCCTGCCGGCAGAGCCTGAGCCTGCTCCGGCAGGACTCCATGGGCCTGGTTGCCCGGTCGGACACCGCGCCCGTGTCCGGGGCGAGATCCTGCAGCTTTCGCGCGGCCTCCTGGGCCTGCACGACCTGTGGGTTCTCAACTGATGGAGGACGCACTGAGCCAGAGCCTGTTGCGAGCTGGTCAACAGCCGCTGGTTGACGCATGAGCGTGTCGTCGCAACAGCACGATCGACGGGCCGGACCGAGGTGAGGCCCAGGTCCGGCCCGTCCTTTCATCCTTACAGATCGAGCTGGTACTGGAGCACCTCGTGCGTGGGGAGGTAGCCGAGGCTGTCGTTGATGTGTCTCATGTATGTGTTGTTGTCGGCGGTGTCGGTCAACAGGCCGCCGAGGTCCGGATAGCGCCCATGGGCCTGGCTGATCGACTCAGCCTTCATCCATCGGCCGAGGCCGTGCCCGCGGTGTTCGGGCAGCACGCCAGTGCCGTAGTGCTGGCCATCGCCCTTGCCATTGCCGGGCACGACCAGTTCTGTGAACCCGGCGATCGAGCCGTCGGACGTGTCGATGGCGACGACAGTGTGCAGTAGATCGCCGCGTTCTTCGACGGCCTGCGCCACGGCCCGGACCCGGTCCACGTCCCAGGTCACGGTGCCATGGTCGGTGTCGTCCATCGGCATGTCGTCCATGGCGCGGCGTGAGGCGGCAAACGTCTGGGCGATGTCGTCGGGAACGGTTCCCTGCCATGACGCCAGCCGGTAGCCGGGACGCGGACGCCCAATGATCTCGGCGAGGGTGGTGATGTCCACGTCGGCGAGTGACAAGCGGGTGAACCTCAGGGTGAGGACCTTGCGGAAGCCTCGAGCCGACAGAAACCGGTCGCCAGGCGATCCGGCCTCGGTCTGTGCGATGAGGCAGCGTCTGGCGTCGTCCCGGGCTGCCGCCACAGCGACGTCGAGAAGCCGGGAACCGACGCACTTGCGCCGCTCCACCGGATGGACGTGGATAGTCAGTTCGGCCAGGTGCTTCTGCCCGGCATCGGTGAACAGGCGTAGAAAAGCTGCCCCGACGGGTATTGCATCGGCGCCGCTCGCCAGCCAAGCGAGACGTCGGCTGTACAGGCTGCCATCGGGGTCGGTCAGTGGGGTGATGTGAAGCGACAAGGTGTCTCCGCCGTGAGAAGGTGGCAATTTTCAGTACGCGGAATCAACTGCTGGGCACTCCTGCGCATGTGCTCCACACCTCCTTGTCGACGGCGCTGGTCCGCAACAGGAACAGCAGGGACGTCCGGGAGAACGTAACTACTCTGCAGCCCCTCTGCAAAGGGGTATTGGGGGCTGTTGCGACCGCGTGGTCACAGCCACTCGTTAATGGCCGCGACCAGCACGGTGGCCTCGTAGCGGACGGCGGGCTTGTTGTATCTCGTGGCCATGGCCCGGTGGTGCTTGATGGGTTGATTCCGCACTCAGCGTCTGCGACTTTGCCCCCACGGTTCTCTGGAGTGAGGTCAAGGTCAATGAGAAGCGACGCCTGTGATCACACGGGCGTCGCGTTCCCTTGTGCGATAGCGTCGAACTGCTTCCCGCCTTGAACAGCCACCCCACATCTGGTGACAAGGAGACTGAGTGTCCCGCGCACTGCGGCAGTTGGCTCTGCCGGCCGCCGCCGTTCTGCTGGCCTGCTCGGCCTGTACTGGCTCGGCGCCGACAAGCAAGCCCACCTCCCACACCACTGCCTCACCGGGCGCAGCCGGCGTAGGCGACACGCTCTTTCCCCGGCTGGGCAACGGTGGATACGACGTTGCCCACTACTCCCTCACTCTCACCTACCAGCCCGACGAGAACATGCTGAAGGCCACAGCAGTGATCACTGCGCGGGCCACCCAGGCGCTGAGCTCCTTCAACCTGGATCTGCACGGCCTCTCCGTGCGCAAGGCCACGGTCAACAAGCATGCGGCACAGACGGTGCGCCGCGGTGACGAACTGGTAGTGACGCCATCAGCCACAGTCGGCCGAGGCCAGAAGTTCACCACCGTGATCGTCTACGACGGTGTGCCGGAAACCATTGAGGACTCGAAAGGGGCGACGGAAGGCTGGATGGAGACGGACGACGGTGCGGTGGGGCTGGGAGAACCCACAGGATCCATGGCCTGGTTCCCCGGCAACCATCACCCCTCCGACAAAGCCGGCTATGACATCACCATCACCGTCCCCGAGCCATTGCAGGCCATCTCCAACGGCACACTGAAAACCCGAACAGCGAAAGGAGGATGGGCGACATATGCGTGGAGCAGCCCAGAGCCCATGCCCAGCTATGCCGCCACCGTCGCGGTCGGCGACTTCGAGATCAGCGAGACCGCGAGCGGTGACCTGCCCGTGTACGTGGCGACAGACCCAGACGAAAAAGCCAAGGCACAGCGCATACCTTCCCTGGTGAGCGACGCGACCGCTTGGGCCGCCACGCGATTCGGCCCCTACCCGTTCGCATCCACCGGTGCCATCGTCGACCACTTCCCCGAGCTGGACTACGACGCCCTCGAGACACAGACCAGGCCCTACTTCCACCAGGCCCCGGACGACAAGCTGGTCATCCACGAGATCGCTCACCAGTGGTTCGGCAACTCGGTGACGCCCCGCTCGTGGAAGGACATGTGGCTCAACGAAGGCTTCGCCACCTACGCAGAATGGTTGTGGGAAGAAGAACAGGACGGCAACACAGCCCAGCAGACCTTCGACGCCTTCTACAACGGCACTCACCCGGAGAGCGAAGGCATCTGGGACTTTCCCCCGGCAGCTCCGCCCGCTCCGGAACAGGTGTCCGACCCGCCGGTCTACGGCCGAGGAGCCATGACCCTGCATCAACTCCGCAAAGCAGTAGGCGACAAGACCTTCTTCTCCATTCTGCGAACGTGGACTGAGGAGCACCGGCATGGAGGCGCCCAGTCGGCGGACTTTATCGACCTGTGCCGCAAAAAGTCCGGGCCGGCCCTCGATGCTCTGTTCAACGATTGGCTCTACAAGCCAGGAAAGCCGTCCCGGGCACGCCCTTGAACCGATCGTTTCCGCGGTGAATCCGACCACCCGCATCGGTGAGCGCTCTGTTCGACGGGCGGTCCGGTCCCTTCCTGATCGCCTGCGACCATTAACGAATGGTCTGGATTCGTGCGGTCGCGGTCGCCACAGCCACCGGCTTGCCGTCGGTGCCGATGAGCTCGCCGGCGAGAAAGCACACGTCCTTGCCGCGCTGCACGATCCGTCCCCGCCCCAGAAGCCGTCCGGGGCGGGCTGGACGGAGGAACTGAACATGGAGATCGAGAGTCGGCGCGAACTGGTTTTCCGGCAATGTCGCGACCAGCGCCGGACCCAGAGTGTCATCGAGCATTGCGGCCAAGAACCCGCCCTGGATCACACCGACAGGGTTCGCGAACTGGTCGCCCGCCTCAAACGCCACCTCGATAGTCCCCTGCTTCGGATCCACCCCAACCAGTTCCCATCCCAGAAGCACCGCCGCAGGTGGCGGTGGGACCCGCCCCGCCTGCACATCCCAGAACAACCCACGCCTTTGCGTATCCATCTCCATGAGCCATATTGAACAGGCTGCCACTGACAGCCGCGGGAAGCGGGATCCCTCGCACCTGCGACGCCCCACAAGATCGATAGGCGGGCGGACCACCAACCACACCGTAGGTACTCGTCTGGCCGGACACCCCAAGCGTGCACTGCCTCGACGCTCCGGTGTCTCATGCGAAACCGGTGTGACGCCGCACAGCAGACCTCACGGAGCACTACTCGTATCCCGTACTCCGCCTACCACTAGAGGCAGACGCGACTCAAAGAGTCCACCGCCATGCCCCGCACAGCAGCGTCCCTCGGCCCAGGGAGGTCGGGCGCCCGCATCGAGCAGACGTGTTCGCGATCGGCGTCTTCGTCGGCTTCACCATCGCGCAGACCGGCATGGTGCTGCACTGGCGGCAGGAGCGCGGCCCGAAGTGGGCGGGCAAGGTACTGCTCAACGGGCTGGGCGCGGTGCTCACCGGAGTCAGTGCGGTCGTCGTCACCGCCACCAAGTTCCACGACGGCGCTTGGCTGATCGTGGTCGCTCTGCCCCTGCTGGTCGCCGTGTTCGAGTGCATCCATCGTGCGTACGGGAAGATCGGCGAACGCCTCGGCGTCGGCCGCATCCCCGAACCGCCGCACCGCGACCGCTCGTCGGTCATCGTTCCGGTCTCTTCGCTGACTCGTCTCACCAGCGAGGCCCTGACGGCGGCGGTGTCCCTGGGGACGAGGTCCGGGCGGTCACGGTCTGCCACCCGGACGGGGAGGACCGCGCCCAGACAGAGGCGCTGGAGCGCGACTGGGCGCTGTGGAACCCGGGCGTGGAGCTGGTGCGCGTGTCGTCGGACCGCCGCACGCTGCGCCGCCCGGTCGCCGCGTACGTACGGGAGTTGGCGGCGGCCGAGCCCGGTGCCCGGGTTACCGTGCTGATCCCGGAGGTTGAGCCCGCGCATCTGTGGCAGCGGGTTCTGCAGAACCAGCGTGGTGCGGTCGTGGCGCATGCGGTGCGTCGTGACACGGACGCGGTGATCTGCCGGCTCCGCTTCCGGCTGGGCTGAGCTGCTTGTCAGGCAGCCCGCCGCGCCCGGGGTGCGGCGGGCTGTGTGCGGTCGGCGAGGGTGTGGGCCACCAGGGCGTTCGCGTGGCCGTGGCCGAGTCCGTGCTCGGTCTTGAGTCAGGCGACCAGCTCCGAGTGCTTCGTCAGTGGGGAGGTGCGGTTGAGCTCTTGCCACTTCTCGATCGGCCGACCGTACTTCTTCTCGATCGAGGGGAAGTAGCTCGCGGGACCCTTCACCGGTTCTGCCATCGCCGCGTCCTCCGTCCGTGCGGGTGCCGTGCCGCGTACCCGCGTGGTGGCGCGATTCGGACCCAGCGTACGAGGCGGCGGGGCGAAGCGGGCCGCGGGCCGGCGCGACCCGTTGTCAGTGCCGTCCGTCATGATCGGACGCATGAACGAGATCGACACGGCCGCACCCCGGACCCCCCGCACGTGGAGCGGATTCGCCGCATCCGCCGCCCTGCAGGGTCTCGTCGGGGCCTCGGGCTGCTGGAACGACGACTCCTTCGCCGACATCAGGCGCATCGGCCGCTACATCGAAGGCAGTTGGGCGCCCGAGCCGGGCGAACGGGAGGTCCGTCCGCCCGCGGCGGGCAGCTGGACGGAACTCATAGGGCGCACGGGCGCACTCGCGCTGCGCGCGGCCGCCCCCGCGACCAGGCCGGCGCGCCGCGAGGTGCTCCTCGACTTCCTGGAGATGTGGGCGCGGACGCCGTTCGCCGACCCGGCCTACCGTTTCCGACTGGGCCGGCTCGCCGGAACCACCTCGTTCACCGTCCGCGACCACCAGGGCGCCTCCTTCGGCCTGCACCTGCCGGCCGCGCGCGAGACCCGCTACTTCGAGGCCGTGCTCCCCGGCGGCGAGGCCGCCCCGCGCCCCGAGGAACCGCTCTACGTCGTGGACTGCCACCGCGGTTGGGGCACCCCGGGGCAACTGCTGCGCCTGGTGGAGCTCGTCCGGGAGCGCGGCCCGGTCGCCTGGGACGGGGACGCGGCCCTCGCCCTGAGCGAGGCGACCGGCCTGAGCCGCCCCGCTGCGGCCCTCGTCCTGGCCGGCAACCCCGGTGCGGGCGGCTACTACACGCCCTTCCTCGACGAGCACGAGCGCGCCGCGTTCGGCTTCAAGGCCGGCGAACTCGAATCGGCGCGCGCCGAGTTGTCGATGCTGCACGACGACGAGCGGCTCACCCTGCTCGCAGACGTGATGCCCGCGGACCCTGCGGACCTGTGGGAGCCGGGCGGCCTCGCCCGCGTCGCGGAGCGCACCGCCGCGGCCTGGGCGGAGCAGCACGGCGCCCGTCCGCACGCGCCGTGGAGCACCTGGCAGGCCGCGGTCGCCCTGGAGACCCGGATGCCGGCGACCCACCTGTGCCACCTGTTCCTCGACCCGGCGAACGCCACCCTGCCGCCGGGCTTCTACCTGCGGGTCTGGCCCTGCCCGTCCGAGCACCGCCACCTGCGCACCGCGTGGGACGTCATGGGCGACTACGACGCCGAGACCGTCGCGGACGCCGTCTTCGCCGGCCTGCCGTGGGCGTACGCGGACCTCCCCGCCGGGGACCCCCTACGCACCCGGGCGCCGGAGGCCGTCCACCACCTGCGCAAGGTGCTGGCCGGCCGCGACTCACCGGCCCGGGTCCTCCACTCGGGCGTGATCCGCGGCAACCGGGGGAGCCGGCGCTGGGACTGGCTGGCGGACGGCACCTGCGACCGCGTCATAGCCCGCATCACCGCCGACGACCTGCCTCCGGGCCGCTACGAGTCCGACCCGCGCGCCTGCGCCCCCGACCTGGTCGCCGACGTCGCCGCCACCCTCGACCTGCCCGAGGATGCCGCCGCCCTCTACCTCCAGCTCCTGCTACTCCCCGTGCCGTCGGACCGCAACGTGCGGCGCTGGAACGCCTGGACGCCGGCCCGCCACAAGGCGGCCGCGGCGGAGCTGGTGGCGCGCGGCCTGGTGGTGGAGGACCGCCGGGCCCGCGCGGGACGCACGCTCTTCCTGCCCGGCCCGTGGTCGCACGCCAAGAAGCCGCTGCCGCCGATGGAGTCCTGGAAAGCGCCCCTGATCGGCGCGCAGCTGAGCGCCGACGGGAGCGAGGTGAGGGCCTTCGAGCTGCTCCTGGGCACGCTCCCCGAGCTGTTCACCGAGGCCTGGCGGCTGGTCCGCAGGGGGGAGGGGCCGACGGCCTGACCGGTGGCGGTCTGGGAGAGCGACTCCAGGCGGCCCGGAGTGCGGCCCGCGCCCTCCGGTCCGGCCGCGCGGGCGATCTCACCTCGACCGCCCGCTTGGTGCACGCCCCGGAGCCTGGGTCGTGGTCTGCTGTGCTTCGTAACGCTGTGACGTCACTTCCAACCGGCATGGGACCCAGGAACACGTGAACAGGTCATCGGCCAGATGCTCGAGCGTCTCCCAACACGTCCACTCGAGCGTTCCCGCCTTGGCCTCCCACGCCTGGGGATCTGCATCCCTCAGGGCGTCGATGGCCAGAGTGACGACCCGACGCACGTCCTCTCCGTCGACTGCGGTGTCTTCGCTGCCCGGCCTGTCAGAAGATCACCCGACCGGGAAGCCACACTCCATCCCAGGCTCACCATGATCGAGAGAGCAACGGCTTGTCAGTGACGCATCGGAAGAGATGTGTCCGCGCCATCCTGAGGGGGCTCACCGAGCAGTGGGAGCCGACCTGATGTCAACTACTCGTGCCCACGCGGGCGGCGAGTCCGGTTCGTAATCGGGATCGTCCTCGTCCCACGACCGGGCTGCATGCTGCCGAGGGAATAGACCCACCACCGTCCGGCACGGTGGTCGTGTGCCCGGCCAGGGCGTCTGGCCGTCGGTCAGGACCACGATGACGTCGGGGCGGGGCTGCGCTCGGAGCGCCTTGGCAAAGCCCGTGCGCAGATCCGTACCCCCGCCGCCCACCAGCGGTATTCCCTCGGCACGGCACAGCGGGTGCACGACCCGGGCCGCCGCGTCGCACGACAGCACGGTGACCAGGTCGCGACGGCCGCCCACGGCACGGGAGATCGCGGCAACCTCGAGGAGCGCGCTGCCCAGTTCGGTGTCACTGACCGAGCCGGATGTGTCTATGACCACGGAGACCCGAGGCGGTCTGCGCCGCAGGCTCGGCAGAACAGCGCCAGGCACTCCGGCCGAGCGCCGCGACGGCCGACCGTAGGTGTAGTCCTCACCTGCGCCGGGGCCGGAGGCTGCCGAGCGGACCGCCGCGCCCAGCAACTCCCGCCACGGCTGCGGCGGGTGGAACGCCTCCTCTGCCCACCGCTGCCACCCCTTCGGGGTGTTCCCCGGACGGGCGGTGATGCCCTGCGCCACCCGGAACCGGACCGCGTCCCGTTCCTGCTCGCTGAGGCCGTGCGAGCCGTCCGGTCCCAGCTCCCACTCCCGCTCCAGTCCGTCGGCGCCGCTGCCGCAGTCCAGCCAGGCCATGCTCTGCGTACGCGGCCCGAGCCGGAATCGGCGCAGGTAGTCCTCCATGAGTTCCCCCTCGGGCAGCCCCAAGGACACCGGTTCGACAGCACCTTCGGGCCGGAGCAGCCCGTCGCCGAACGCGTCGTCGTTGATCTCGCAGTCCGCGGCGATGTTCATCCGCAGCCGTTCCCCCGGGCCGGTCAGCCCGCGCTCCCGCGCGACCCGGTCACTGCGCCCGTGGTGGTCGCGCAGTAGGTGCGACACCTCGTGCACCCATACCCCGGCCAGTTCCTCCACCGGCGTGCGGTCCACGAACGCCGGTGAGACGTAGCACCGCCAGTGCCGGTCGACGGCCATCGTCGGTACCAGCCGTGACTCGACGGTGTGCAGGGCGAACAGGGCCGTCGCCAAGTAGGGCCGGACCCGGGCGGCGTGCAGTCGGGCGGCGAAGAGCTTGTCGAGGTCCAGTGTCCCCGGTGCGTCCGGGATCATCGGCCGGCCTTCGCGGCGACCGCGGCCCGGGCCGCCGCGTGGTCTGCTCGCCGGGACAGGGACACCACTCCGGCGAGCCGCTCGATCGATGCCGGAACGTCCCAGTCCTCCTGGCGCAGTGAGGCGAGGGTGGTCGCGGGGACGACCACCAGGTCGGGGGCTCCGGACTCCAACGCCCGGACCAGGAGCGCCCACGCCGCGTCCCAGCGGGACTTCTCCGGGCGCTTGCGGACCGCGTCCACGACACCGTCGAGCACGGCTTGGCGCAGATCCCCCCGCTCGGGCAGGGCGGCACTCGCCGGGTCGGCGAGAAGCACCTCGGGGTCCGGGAGGTCCATCCGGTCCAGGCCGGCCAGCAACTCCAGCCCCGGACCGTCTCCCACGGTGCCCCTGACCAGGAGGGAAAGTACTTCCCGGGAGGAGTCGGCCGCGGTCGCGAAGGCGATCAGGCACAGGGCCATCTCCCAGCTTCGGGGTGACGGCCAGGGTCCACCCCGGCGCGTTTCATTGCTGGGCAGTTGGTGAACGAGTTTGGGGCGGGCGGTGAGGAGCCCGCACACCGCGCGCCGGGCGAAGTCCACGGCCTCCGGCAACTTCTCCGGGGCGAGCCGTGGCAGTGTTGCCCGGGGCCACGTCCCACCGAGGCCGCGTACGACGACCTCGTGATCGTGGGTCCACTGAAGATGAACGAACCGGTTGGCCAGCGGTGGGCTCAGCTCCCAGCCGTCGGCCGCCGAGGATCGCGGATTGGCGGCAGCCACGATCCTGACCCCGGGCGGCAGTTGCAGGGCGCCGATCCGCCGCTCCAGTACGAGCCGGAGCAGGGCGGCTTGAACGGCCGGTGGTGCGGTGGACAGCTCGTCCAGGAACAGCAGCCCTCGGCCGGCCCGTACCAGGCGCACTGCCCAGTCGGGCGGGGCCATCGGGACACCCTGTTCCGCGGGATCGTTACCGACGATGGGCAGGCCCGAGAAGTCGGACGGCTCGTGCACACTGGCGATCACTGTGGTCAGCGGAAGGTCCAGGGCCGCGGCAAGCTGTGTAAGGGCCGCGGTCTTGCCGATCCCCGGCTCACCCCACAGGAGCACGGGCAGGTCGGCGGCCACGGCCAGAGTCAGGGCCTCCAGTTGTGTGTCGGGGCGCGGTTCGGTGGTTGCGTCGCGCAGCAGGGTCAGCAATTCGCCGGCGACGTCGAGCTGGGAGGCGTGGGCTGGGTCGAAGAGAGGGCTGGTAGCAGCGAGCGGGGCGTATGCGGGCATGTTTGATCACCTATGAGTTCGTGGTGGAGCCGAGTGGGTGCAGGGGGACAGAGGTCCCCGGGTCAGCGAGTGGTCGCGTGGCGCGGGTGCGAGCGTTGGTCACGCGGACGGCGACGATCCAGGTGGGTGGGGCGAGGTCCGGGTCCGATCAGACCTGCCCTGTACAACCCGTATGTGATCCGCCGTAGCGCGGCCGTCTCCAGTTCGTCCCGCAGAGCGCCGGTACGCAGCAGTGCGTCCGGGCCCAACAGGCCCTCGACGACGGCCAGCGCACCGGCTGTGTCGCCGTGGTCCAGACGTTCGCGGACGCCGGTGAGACAGTCCGGATGACGGTGCGCTTCGTCGATTGCCTGCAGGCAGGGGAGCGGCGTACCGGTCAGCGCGACCAGCAGTTCCTCCCGGCGGATCTCGGCCGGTTCGTGATCCAGCGGTGCAAGTACTCCGTTGACCAGGCCGATCCGGTGCTGAGCTCCCCGGCACTCCACGAGGCGCGGTTGTCCTGCCCGGTCCGCAGTCCGGGGCGGACCGGCCGGCGAATGATCCGGTACCAGTGCCGAGGCGACCAGCGGGTGCAGCCGATCGGCCTCGATCGAACCGGTGCGGATCAGTTCCAGGTCGGGCAGCACCCAGGTTGCCGCGTCGGGCAGGACGGGCAGCGCGGAGGCGCTGCCGTCCGTGGACGCCGCCGCGATCCGCAATGCGGGCGGCGCTACGCCGTCCCTGTCCGCGACCAGGTCCAAGACCAGCCGATGCCGGGCCCGGAACCGCACGGTGACGGTACCGGTGGACCGCCCTTCGGCGTGGAGCAGTATCCCCGCCTCGGCCGCCCACCGGTCAACGGCGCAGCGGTGCCCCTGCGGCACCGTCCCCAGCAGCTCCGGGTCCAGCACAGGGCGGCCGTCGGCGGGCAGCCGATCGGCCCCGGACCGGATCCGCAGCTCATCGGTCCTGCGCGCGTCCCACAGATGGCGGTGCAGGTCGAGGCGGAACCGCTGGTTGGGACGGGGGTGCGGATGACGGGAGGCGCCGGCCGCGGAGTCGGATCCGTCCCACAGCGCGAGGCTGATCCGCTGACCGGCATCCGCCCAAGCCGGCGGAGTCCGGGCCACGAGGTGCATGGGGCTTGCGCCGTCACGCCCCGCGGCGACGTGCCGAGCCAGAGAGATGGTCAGACCTGGGCGCAGCAGCCCGTTAGGAGCGATCCTCGGCAAATGCCAGCGCAACAGGTCGGGCGCCAGATGGCGGAGATCGGCCCGGACTTGGGCTGCGAGTTCCTGGCCGTGGGTGCGTGCCACGGACCGCAGATTGAGATCGACATCGACGCCTGCGGCGGCGCACGCCCCTGCCCAGTCCCCGGCACAACGGCGGGCGGTCGCAGTCTCGATCATGGACGGCGGCACGGCGAACTCTCGCACGCGCAGCCAGAAGGGAAGGCGGGAATCCCCATTCGCGATCTGAGTGAGCATCAGCACTCACCTTGCGCGGACGGGACCCCCAATCTGTTAACAGAATGAGTCATCATCGCGGTGATCATATCGCTCCTCGCCTCGATCTGCCAGGTGCCCCCGGCCGGAGCGCCATCCGGGCCCAGCCAGCGGACGCGGAGCGCATGGACTGCGAGTCGGTCATCACGGCGGCTGTCGGCTCCGGTGATCGGTCCTCAACCTGTCGCACCCGGCCGCACAGCCGGTCGTGGAACCGCTCGTAGGCCATGGCGCAACCAGCGGCGGAAGAAGGCGCAGACCCGGTCCCGTGCGGGGCAATCGGCAGGCAGGGCATGCCACTTCACGCCGTTGTCCAGGCGGTGGCGGATGGCGTCGAGCGTCAGGCGGCGTCCATCAGGTCCGACAGGTAGCGTCGCGTACGCTCGCCACGGTCGGCCGCGTTCCCGTATACGTGGGCGAAGCAACCGCAAGACCGAGCAGCGGAGTTGGAGTCCGCCAACAGAAGCACGGAAGACGTCGACTCCAAGAGATCGCGCGGATAGGTCAGGGGTATCGGCTGGGTCGGGTGTCCCAGCGGTGGCTGGTCCAGGGTTGGGCCAGTAGTCGGCGGACGATGATGATCGCGTTGGCGAGCGCGATGAATGCCTCGATGACACGGGCCCTGTGCTCGGTGCAGATGGCGGGTTCTTGACATGAGGTCAGGTCCATTCGCCGGCTCGACACGGATGCGGGGGAGTGGTGGCAGGCCGAGTCATAGGCGCACGATGACCAGGGCGGTGTCGTCGGTGAGACCGTCGGGCGGGAGCAGGTCGGCCAGCAGGGCGTCGGCGAGGGTTTCGGGGTCGGCCGCCTGATGGCGGGCCAGGGAGTCGGCGAGCCGCGCGAGGCCGGTGTCGATATCTTCGCGACGGCGTTCGATCAGGCCGTCGGTGTACAGCACGAGGACGGCGCCTTCGGTGAATGGCGCGGCGGCCTGTACCCGGGGGCCGTGTTCAATGCGGGCGCCGAGTGGGGGGTCGGTGGCCTGGTCCAGGAACTCGACGGTGCCGTCCACCTGCAGGAGGGCCGGTGGGGGGTGGCCGGCGCTGCTGCAGGTGATGGTGTGGGTGCCCCAGTCGATGAACGTCTTGGCCACTGTGGTGTTCTCAGCGCCGTCGACGGAGCGGGCGTACAGCCCGAGGACTTCCAGGGCCCGGGCAAGGACCGTCGACGGCTCGGGAGGCGGCGCCGAGCGCGCTGCGCAGCTGTCCCATGACGCCGGCCGCGGACAGGCCGTGACCGACAACGTCGCCGACGGCGACCGCGATGCGGTCGCCGGGCAGGTCGACCAGGTCGTACCAGTCGCCGCACACGTTCAGCGTGCCGACGGCGGGCCGGTAGCGTACAGCCGCCCGGTGGCGCCCGACCGGGCGGGGGCGGGGCAGCATCGCTTCTTGCAGGCTCAGCGCGACTTCGCGGGCGCGGATGAGTTCGGTGACCTCCTCCACCCGGTGCAGCAGCAGCGCCACCCGCCCGTCCGGACCGATGACGGGGACGTTGAGGAGGCTCCAGTACCGCTCGTCCCATACCCCAGGCTGGTCGGGGTCTTCCACGTCGACGCGCTCCAGCGCGATGGTGTCGCGCTCGCCGGTGTTCGCCGCCCGGATCAATGACGCCTCAAGGTTGCGCAGGACGGCCGCGGTGGGGTCGTTCGGGTTGTCGGGGACGTCGTCGGGCAGGTAGCGGCCGACCACTTGCTCGCGGGTGAGGCCGCGCATGCGCAAGAACCCGTCGTTGGCGTCCGCGTAGAGCAGCTGCGGGGTCAGTAGCGCCACCGCCCCCGGAAGGGCTTGGAACACCGCTGTGTAGTCGATCTCCGGTTCCGTCACGTCTTTCCCGCCTCGACGCCGCCGCTTGTCTGTCTTTTCACGATAGGAGCGTGGAGCCAGGGCACCGGTGTTCCTCTTGCCCTGGAGCCGGGCAGGTCACCCGAGCGGCCCTCGGCGGCTGGCAGGGGGGGCTGAGGCCGTTGGTCGAAGCGGCCGGGTGGGCAGCGAGGTCCTGATCTGCACCCGCAGAGTCGTCCAGGCTGACCTGCCAGCACGCCGCGCAGCGCCCACCCGGCCAAGGCGTGTATCGAGGTACTCGGTGCCGGGGACGGCAGGGCGGGGCCGCGCATACCCGGGGGACAGCCCCACCTGCGTTGTCATGCCTGCTGTATGGGCTCGGGTGGTTCGCTCAACCACCCTTGGGACATGACGACTTACCGAACCAAGGCCCTTGTTCTCGCCCTTTCCGCGACAGCGGTCGCGACCGGCCTGACCGCCTCAGCCGCCCCGGTGGCGTACGCGGGAACGTCGGCCGCCGCCGGAACCTCCCCCGTACCCGCCCTCAGTTGGCGGTCCTGTGCCAAGACCGACGGTCCGGCCGGTCAGGAGTGCGCCGTCCTGCCCGTACCGGTCGACTACCGTGACCCCAGCGGTCCGCAGCTCGACCTCGCGGTGTCCCGTATCCGCAGCGACCGGCCCGAGGCGCGGCGCGGAGTGCTGCTGGTGATCCCCGGAGGCCCGGGCAGCTCCGGGGTGCGGCGGCTGACGGACAAGGGCAAGGCGCTGGTGGGGGAGATGGACGGCGCGTACGACCTCGTCAGCCTCGATCCGCGCGGGGTGGGAGGCAGTACGAAGGCGGGCTGCGGGCTCGACGAGGACGACCGCCGGCTGGGGACCCTGCGGGCTTGGCCGAAGCCGGGCGGCGACATCACGGAGAACGTTGCCCGCGCCCGGCGGACCGCCGAGGCCTGTGACCGGAACGGGGGCGAGGCACTGCGGAGCTTCAGCACCGCGAACCAGGTGCGCGACATCGACCGTCTCCGTCAGGCGCTGGGCGAGGAGAAGCTGTCGGCCTGGGGCGCCTCGTACGGGGCCTACGTCGGTTCCGTGTATGCGCAGAAGTACCCCCGGCACACGGACCGCTGGGTTCTGGACAGCAGCGGCGACCCGGATCCGGAGCGGGTCGGGCAGGGCTGGCTGGAGAACATGTCCAGGGCTGCGCACGAGAGGTTCCCGGACTTCGCCGACTGGGCGGCCAACCCGCCCGCCGAGTACGAGAACCTGCGGCTGGCCGGACGGAGCGAGGAGGTGCTCCCGCTGGTCCTCGCCCTGGCCGCGAAGCTGGACCGCGAGCCGAAGGAGACGCACACGGCAGGTGTTCCGCTCACCGGCAACATGCTGCGTCTGGCGGTCCAGAGCGCCTTGTACAGCAATGGCTCTTTCCCCCGGCTGGCCCAGCTGATCCAGGCGGCCGGGCACCCCGAGGGGAAGCCCGTTCTCCCCGACGACCTGGCGTACCCCCTGCCGGACTCCGACGCGTCGCTCACGGTCGCTGTGATCTGCAACGACGTGCGGTGGCGCGGGACGGCCGCCTCGTACGCACGCGCTGTCGCCGCCGACCGGGCCCGGTACCCGCTGACGGCCGGGATGCCGGCGAACATCACACCCTGCACGTTCTGGAAAAGCGCCCCGGCGGACAAGCCCACCCGGATCACCTCCCGGGGCCCGTCCAACATCCTGATGATCCAGGGCCTCCGCGACCCGGCCACCCCGTACTTCGGTGCCCTGAAGATGCGCCGAGCCCTTGGCGACCGGACCCGCCTCGTCACGGTGGGACAGGGCGGCCACGGCGCATATCTGGGCAACGGCAACGCGTGCGGTGACCGGAAGGTCACCGAGTTCCTGACGACCGGCGAGCGGCCGGAGCAGGACACGCACTGCGCGAACTGAGCCGGACGCGCGGTACGGGCCACGGATCGACGCTTTGTGCGACCTCGTGGGCAGAGCCTCGTGAGCGGCGCCGCACCTGACGGCAGTCACGCGTACCTTCCGCGACGGGCACACCGCCACCTGGTGGGCCGCCGACGCACAGCTGGGCCGGTGGGGCCCTGACGGCACCACCCGGCTCGTGGTCGCCACCGACATGGCGCAGCGGGGCCGCAGCTGCTCACCGGCCTTTACTCCGGTGCGACTTGGTGGTTCATGTGTTGAAGTTGACTCCACAGGCACCCGTGATCACGCGGTGGCCACCACTACTTAACCTCGGCAGAACCGCCGTTACCAAATAAGGGCCGGTTCTCCGGTCGAAGGAGCCGACACATCCATGGAAGCCCAAGAGTCCACCGACATCTGGTTCCGGAGCCATCTGTCACTCGGAGAACTCGCGGCAGCGCTCGACGCGCGGGTTCACATCACCGACGCCGAGAACTACTGGGCGTGGGTCGAGGCGGACCTCGCGGGCATCGACATCAACATCTCACGCACCCACACCATGGCCCCCGGGAAGACCGATACCCGCATCTTCCGTAGCGGATATCCCTTTTCAGCGTTTCCCGAGCGCACATTCCGCCACATCGTCGCCCAGCTTCAGCATGTCGGTATAGACCCGATCTACCTGGGCAAGTGGACATATCTGAGCGGCAACGACTTCGACCGCGTGGTCCATGAGGAGGCTACGGCTCAGGCGCCCAAGCTCGGGCAGTGATGCTTCCCGCCGCCGACACAAGCTCAGAAGATGCAACTGCCGTATCCGAGCGCGGTATCAGTCTCTGACACCCACGGATACGGCAGCATTCGTCTCCGACCCGGCCGGGCGTCGAAAGGGTCTGGGAACGGGTGATTCGCCGCCCGAGACGTCTCTGTAACCCGCGGGCCACATGCTTCAAGTCGGTGATCGAGTGCCGGGTGCTAGCGGGCACTGCCGATGTTGCGATCGGCGTCGGTGCCCTGGAGCATCAAGGTGGTCTCCTCGATGCGACTGAATCGGCCGTCGGGTGCAAGCTCGGCGAATACGTAAACCTCCATGCTCACCGTCGAGTTGTCCTTCTTCGTGACGCGCACGGTGTGCCGGTCGGCGTACTTGCTGCCGTCATACAGCTCGTCGTGAACCTCGACGTGGCCGCCGGCGACGATGGTGCGCACATGGGTGATGTGCTCGACGAACGCGGCGCGGTCGTCCCACTGCCCGTCGGTGCGCTGGCGGTACTCCGGGGTGAAGTGGCGGTCGGCAGCCTCCTGCACGGTGAGGTCGCTGCTGAAGATCAGATCGGTGAGGGCGGCCTTTATGCCAGTGCGGATCATGGGACTTCCCTTTCGAGGACGAGAACGAAGAAATGCGTGCGCCGCGCACGCTTCTCCTTCACTGTAACAGGCGATGCGTGCGCAGCGCACGCTATTCTTGGAGTGTGGAGAACGAAGTAGGACACGAGATCGCAGACGCGCTGGGCATCTTGCTGCGGCGCACCACTCGCGCACAGCTGCACAAGAAACTCACCAAGGGCATGGGTGAGGCGGTGGACGAACTGACGTACCCGGTACTCAGCGCACTTGCCCGGACCGGACCCCGCAGCGCGGCCGACCTGGCCCCCGACGTCGGAGTCGACCGCTCCGGCGTCACCCGCCGCGCCTCCCGGCTGGAGGCCGCCGGCCTCATCCGTCGCGAGAGCGACCCCACCGACCGACGCGCACACCTACTCGTCCTCACCGAGCAGGGCGAACTCGCAGTGGCAGAACTGCGAACACGTCTGGCTGCCCACATCGTGGCGAGCCTGTCCTCGTGGCCCCCGGGCGAAGCCGAGACATTCGCCCACCACCTGCGCCGCTTCACAAGCGAAGGCCCGTTCACATGACTTGGCCGCGTTGGCATTGTCGTCGTTCTGGCAAGCCGTCAGGGACAGCCCGCCGCGAGCGCGACGGTGGCGGTTGCGGCATGGGTACGGAAGGTGTTCTGGCGGATCCACTCCCCGTTGTGATGCTTGATTTCAGTGGCAGTTGATCAGCGCGATGACGACTGCGGTGCAGAAGATCAGGACGCCGGTCGTGACAACGTTGGTGACGCTTACGCGGGTTCGATCAGGAGACACCCACCCCTGGACGGTCTTACTGGGACGGTGCGCAGTCGGGAGTCAGCGGCGGACTCGGGCCGGGGTCAACTGCTCGGACAGGACGGGCTTTTCCCAGGGGCGGCGGAGATCCGCGGTCAGGGAGCGGACGAGTCGGAGCTGGGCCAGAGCGGCGATGAGGACCCAGGTCCAGCGGTCTGCTGCTTCGGGCGTGCGGAGTTTCGGGGTGGTCCAGCCGAGGGTCTGCTTCGTGAAGCGGAAGGTGTGCTCCAGGTCGAAGCGTCGGAGGTAGACCTGCCGGCAGCGGTCCACGTCCGGCGGGGAGGCTCCGGTCCTGGAGGACCACAACCACACCGGCGGCGCCTCGCGGTCCTTGCTGAGGTGCGACCTTCAGCCGGATCAATGTGCCCTCGACCAGGGGGAGTTCGCCTTCGTGGTCGAGCCAGGCCGAGCGGTGGGTCAGGCGTGGATGGACTCGGTCCCATGCCTGGGTCTGGGCCTTGCCGTAGTTCGTGGTGTCCGTCGCCGTGACGACGGAGGGCTCCGGCCAGGTTTCCGGCTTGGTGAAGTGGAACTCCGGCCCGTGCTTGGGCGGGCGCCCGCCCTGCGGGTCGTAGACGCGGGGCGGCTACGGCAGCCGCATCACCCGGTCGGAGCGGACCCTGCCCACCAGCTCGACGGGCAGGTCCCTCAGCACCCAGGCCAGGCGGGTGATGTCGTAACCGGCGTCGCCCACGATTACGATCTCCGGATCCCCAGGTACCCACTGGTCGGCCGCGATGAGCCGCTCGATCACGGCTCGGAGCTGAGCTGCGGTCACCGCGGTCGCGTCATCGGCCGGCCCCAGGCGGACCACGTCCACGATTGTGGTCCAGGAGGTGCGGCCCGGCTCCAGGACCGCGACGAAGGAGTACGGCCAGCCCGGGATGAACTGGGACGCGGACTTCGCGTGGCCGTAGACGTGGCAGAACAGCCGCTCCGCCGAGCACGGCGCGTCGGAACGCAGCCACGGCGAGACGTCGACGGCAAGGACCAGCCGATCGTCGGGAAAGCGCGGTAGCGGCAGGGCGGCCAGTACCTTCCTCAGCCGCTCGACGTCGATGCGCCCCTTGTTCAGGCCGCCGTACATCCCGCCGTGACCACGCCGATGTTCAGGCACGAGTGTCAGGTCCACCGGTGACTTCACCGGACCGTCCGCACACAACACCGCGTCCGCGAGCTCGAACAGTTCATCGCGCCGGGCGGTCAGACACGCATAGAAATCGCCCCGGAACCGGGAGGCTTGCGCCAACGCTTCCCGCCGGGGCCCGGATCGGGGCAGAGTGATGTTCACGGCCTTCGTGCTGATTAGATGCCTGACTCGACACGGCACACGATCGCGCGAAGGCCGCCCGCACAACCGGCGAACAACGAAGGCCCGCCCCAAGTACGAACCCTGGTCGAGAGCCTCGGACAAGGGGTCAACCCGACACGGTCGCTCTGCGTGACTCCCGAAGATAGAGAGCAAGCTCAACCAGCGGCCGCATGCCGATCAGCCCGTGAGCGGGCCTCCGACGGAGTCGGCGGCCACGGCCTGGGCATCCTTGGGGGGCACCGGCGCGGCCACGGGCTTGCCATGGTCCGTCAGGTTCACCGTCGCCGTGACCTTCACGTCGCCGAAGTCGCAGCCAAGACGGATACGGACGATCTGTCCGCCCTTGCTGACCCATACGTCGGCGAACGCCGGGAGCCTGTCGCCCAGTTGCTCCAACGGGGTCTCCAGCTTCGCGCGCCGGTCCTGCGCCATCCGCAGCAGCAGGGCCTTGCGGTCCAGCTTGCCGCGGTAGTGCACGGCCGAGGTGCCGTTCACCTTCTCCTGACCCACCTCGGTCACGTCGTTCGCCATGGCCACCTGGCGCAGGACATGTTCCGGGTCGTTGAGGGGCGCGCGCATCAGGGAGTGGACCTCGGCCTTGTCCCGGGGAGTGGAGCGCCAGCCGGTATCGCCGTTCCTCTCACCCGGCATCCGGAAGTAGATGGTGCCGTCGCTGAAGACCTCATCCAGGGGCACCGCGCGCTCGGCGGGGCCGCCGGTCTGCCCGAGCGAGGCCGTCAGGCGACCCTTGTCGGCCTTCATGTCGAAGATGCCCTTCACCGCGATCGTGAAGTCCTTGCCCTCATTGGTCAGCCGGATCTCTTCGTCGATCCGGGCGGTGCTCTTCTCCGCGGCGCCGACCGCGGCCCGTACCGCGGAGCCCGGATCGGCGGACGGGGACGCGGACCACTCGGTGGACGACACCTGTCCCTTGCCTTCCGCCGCTTTGCCATCCGAGCCGGAGGAGCAGGCGGAGCCGAACACGGCTATGGCACTGATGCTGATGAGAATGGCTGAACGCCGCATTGTCTTCCCCGTGGGTCATGGTGGGGCAAGGCGGAATTCCCCCCTTGCTGCAGAACGAGCATTCTATTGCCATGGGTGGGGCCGTCCCCACCTGCGTCGCAAGCTGGCCGCGACTGCCCTCCAGCCACCGCGCAGCCACTCCTTCGGAGAAGAACAACACCAGTTCCGCCTCGGATCCAAGCTGACCAAAACGCGTATCGCCGCGCTCGAGGCCGAGCACGACATCGCTCTTCCTGACCCTTCCCGACAGTTCCGAACGCACGTCGGCAGCTCAGGCGCAGCACCGTTCTACGGCCTCATGCTGATGGAGCGATGGTCGTCATCCGTCATGAATCCCGCCGACAAACCAGGGCACCACGCGGCTTCGACGGCGCAGGCCGCGAACTACGCGGCAGCGACTGTTCCTCCGCATCCTCGAAATGGGTTGCACCGACATATGCGTCCTGGGCGTGACCGGGCCGCTCACCGGCCACATCCTCATAGGGAAGCGTGACGCTTCCGCGATCGCTTCCTGCCGGACATCGTGATGCAGCAGACTCACCCCTGGCGGTCTTGGTCTCGACAAGGTGAAACGCGCGCTCTGGACAGCACGCAGGATCACGCCAAGACCGCCCCCACGTCCAAGGCGAGCCCGCCGGGACGATCGACTGGGTGGTGACGGCGCGCAGCATGGTGGTGTCCGAGGCCGAGTTCGTCTCACAGAAGTTGAGCCAGAACCCGAGTTTTGACGGCACTCAGGTACTTGCCAGGGCAGCGTCGGGATGACCGGAGCCGATACCGCCCCGTTAGCACCCGAGCTTGAGCTTCAGATTCAGCCGTGGCCGGCTGACTGACTATCGCCAAGACCGTCGGCCAACTCACCTGCGTCTCACGGAGAGTTGGCCGGTACTCCATCAGAGCGAATTGCCAGCAACTCATCGGGGGTCGGAGGCCCCTGGTGCACGAACGGGACGGCCGACGTCGGATGACCAATTGGGCCGGAAGCGTTCGACGAAGTCCGTGAAGTCTTTCCGCAGATAGCGAGGATCGGACGGCCCGGATCTGCTGACGGCTGTCAGCCCACCAGATCTCGAAGTCGGCGACCGTGCCTTCCGCCGGCCAGTCACTATTCTGTTCCGGCAGCAGCAGGACGTCGACGAAGCCTCCGACGCTCAGCCCGATGTCCACGAAGATCCCGATCGCACCGGGACGGGGAACCTTCACGATCGTGCCCTCGAAGACCTGCCCGAAACGCAGGCTTCCTCGAATCCGAGCCCACTCCGCGTCTGTGACCACGAACGCATCATCGCACCACGGACCGCGAGCAGCTGGGCTCAGCGTGAACTCATGCTCAAACCGACCTCACACGGTGGCAGGGGTATATGCCCTCGCATGTGCGCATCCACCGGTTGACAGTCAGGGAGAGAGCACATCGGCCAAGCTGCTGCGGTCAGCAGACGGGTCCACGTCACCACTGCATGATCCGCCGTATCGGCCTACCCTCGGAACATGAGCGAGATCTTCGTGATGTACGAGCTCGATCAGCGGCCTGCAGCGCGATCATTCACCGGAAGGTCCCCGGTAGAGGAGCGGCCCGTCCTGCGGGTGCACGCGGCGAACGCCGCTCCCGGGTCTTCCACCACTCCAGGGCCACGCACCTTGTGCGGTCACGACACGTTCGCCATGGAGGCGGCCACCTGGAAGCCCTCGGAGCATCCCGGTTCATCGTGGTACACACCGAAGTACGCCCAGCTCGTCTGTGCCCAGTGCGCGACCGTAATGGAGGCCTGATGAGCCCTTCAAACGGTTGTGCCTCCCTGCTGGCTGAAAACCTTGGGCGGGGCGGCCTCCTGTCGGATCAGCCGATCGGCTGACGTGTCTGAGCGCGGACCTCGAGGGTGAGCTCTGCGTACTCGCTGAGGTCGATGTTCTCCGGGCGCTGCTTGTCCAGCTCGGCGCTGGCGAACAACACAGTGGCTGCCGTGCTGCCGTCGGCCCACGCGCAGGCAGTGTTGGTGACTGGTTTGTGGTCGTGGGAGCTCATCACGGCGCAGCTCAGCGTCACGCTGGTCCCTGCCGGGGTGATGTCCGTGGGTGGGGCGAACAGCTCGTTGCCCTCGGACGGTTCCTCGAGGCCCCGCACCATCTCCCGGCGGACGTACTTCGCCTCCCGGATCTGTCCGTGCAGACCGGTGATGACCAGCGCGTCGGAACCGGACACCCCGCCGGTGTAGGAGGCAATGGTCGCCGCATGACTCCGAATACGGTGGTCGTGCAGATCCTTGAGGCTCTGCTTCCCCTCCGTCTTCGACGAGTCCTTGGCCAGCGTGTACTCGCCGTCCAGCAGCGTCTTCGGCACGGTCAGTTGATGTGTGGCCTTCGGCCAGTTGCCGTCCGCGACCCCGGCCGCGTTCAGCACGAGGAACAGCGTGTAGCCGAGGCCGCCGAGCAGGACCAGGGCGCCGGCGACGACGCCGGTTACCAGACCCGCCCTCTTCTTGGGCTGCGGCGGCACCCAGGCGCCCGAGAACTGCGGATAGGGCCCGGCCTGACCGTACGGGTGCTGAGACGGGACGTGATGCGGATACTGCTGCTGGGCGGGCTGCCCGTACGGGCCCGGACTCTGGTGTGGCTGCTGTGACGGCGCGGTCATGACCATGACGCTACGTCACACACACCGCCCGTCCGCAGGCGCGTCGCATTGGGCTCGGGGCGAGTCGGACGGTGCGGCCGCCGAGAGGAGACGGGCCAGCTCAAGCGCTAAGGAGCTACCTGAGGCGCTTTCCTGTGAGGAACCGATGTCGCGGTAGGGCGGGAAGGTCGACGCCGATGCGGGCGTGCAGTTGGAGCATGTCTTGGAGGTCGATGTGGTCGCCGCCGTCAGCGAGCACCGGACAGCGAGAGGAGCTGGCGGGCCGTTACCGAGGTGGCGGGATCGAGACTCGCGCGGATGTCCCATGGATCATGGCAGTGGGTGTGGGTGTGGGTGTGGGTTATGGGTGGGGGTGTGTCTGAACCGTTGGCACGCCGACGGCTTGGCTCTCACTTCGCTTGGCAGTTTTCCCGTGAGATACGACGGGAGGTCCTGGCGCTCGGCGCCGAGGGACGGTCGCCAGGCGCGGTCGTGGTCAATGACGAGGTAGGACCGGCTCGCCATCGGGACCCAGCGGAAGCTTGGAATTGCTCGTTGGCTGACGGGACGTCGGCAGGTCTCGGGACCGCCGGATCGGGGAGAAGAACAGGATCAGTGCGGCGAGCGGGACCCCCGCTGTCGTGATCGCCATTGCGGTGCGGATGCCGAGCGCGGTTCCGAGCAAGCCGCCGAGCAGTGCTCCGAGAGGGATCGTCCCGTAGCTGAGGAATGCTGTGCTTGCGGTGAGGCGACCGAGGAGATCCGGCGGGCAGTAGCGTTGCTGGAAGCTTGCTTTGATGACGTTGCCGGCCACGACGCCTGCGGAGACGCAGAAGCCGCCTGTCACAAAGAGCAGGATCCCGGCACCGCCGACGGTCAGCGGGATGAGCAGAGCGAGCACGGGAAGTCCCAGTTCGAACAGCAGCGTGGCGCGGGCCGTGCCGATCCGGCCGGCGACCCGGCGTGCGACGAAGGCCCCGGCAACGCCTCCGGTGCTGGTAGCCGCGATGAGTGCGCCGACCGGCCCGGGGGTCAGGCCGACACTCCGGACCAGGAAGACCACCTGGATCGACTGGTATCCCATCAGAGCCAGGTTGGAGGCGGCCCCGAAGAGCGTCAGTGTGCGGAACCAGGGGTCGTCGGCGATCAGCCGCAGCCCTTCGCAGACTTCACTGACCAATGATTTGGGGCGATGTTCGGTCCTGGTGACGCGTGGCTCGCGATGCCGGATACCTGCCAGGCACAGGAGGGAGACGAGGAATGTCGTGGCGTTGGCGAACATCCCGTTCACGGCACCCGCCAACTGTGTGATCAGGCCGCCGGAGCCGAGCCCGGCGATCTGGGCGGCGGACGCGCTGCCGTGCAGTTTGGCGTTGCCCTCGGGCTGGTCATCGGGTTCCAGAATGCTGGGGAGATAGGCGCTGTAGGCGGTCTGGAAGAACACCGCTGCCGTGCCCGTCAGCAGTGCGACGGCCAGCAGTAGTCCGATACTCAACCAGCCGAACCAGGCGGCGACCGGGACGCCGGCGAAGAGTAAAAGGGAGACCGCGGCGGCGGCCACCATGATCGGTTTGCGCCGCAGCCGGTCCACCCAGACACCGACCGGGAGACCGATGATCAGCCAAGGGGCCCAGGCGGCGGCGCTCAGCAGACCGACCTTGAACGTGCTGGCATGCAAGGTGGAGACGGCGACCAGCGGCATCGCCACCCCGGTGACGGACGTGCCGAACTTGCCGACGGTCTCGCCGCACCACAGCAGGCGGAAATCGCGGTGGCGACGCAGGAGGCCACCGCGTATGCCCTGGCTCATGTGGCGCCACGCTCCTTGCGGGGGAAGGACTGGAGCTGCACAACGACAGGGAGCGCGTCCGGGGCAGGCTCGGCGTCCGGGGCAGGGGTATGGCGGGCGATGACGGCCATCAGCTCCGCGTTGAGCGCCTCCAGCTGATCCGGTGTCATCCGCAGGTCACGCCAGTCCGAGATGGTGCCGGCGCTCCGCCACCTGTCGTCCCAGTCCTCGCTGAGGTAGTTCATGACCCGGCTGAAGTAATGCCGTACCAGTTCGTGCAGGTAGACCGACAGCGCGCCCCGGGTGTCGGGATCGTCGCGGAAATCGGCGGTGTTCAGCTCGTTCGTGATGCCGACCCTTCTCCACCAGCGCTCGCGCTTTGTGCCCCGTCCGGTTTCTTCCTCGATGAAGCCGTGCTCGGCGAGGTGGCGCAGGTGCCAGCTGATGGTGCCGGTGTTCTCCCCGAGGCGTTCGGCGAGCCCGGTGGCGGTGGCGGGGCCGTCCAGACTGAGCAGTTCAAAGATGTTCATCCGTAGGGGATGGGCCAGCCCCCGCAGGCTGCGCGCGTCGATGCGCCGGGTGGGCTTGGCGGGCTTTGGTGTGCGTTCGGGTTGGTCGGACATGCCAACAGCGTATGTTGCAGAGTCTTCTCTGCAGAGGATTCTCTGCAGAGAAGGCTCTGCAATATTTCGCTGCGGGTGGCTTGACGGGGGAACGGAGCCCGGCCGTTCCCCCGTACCACGGGCAAGGAGGTAGTTGTCAGCGAGCCCGGCGAGTACACCCGGCGGAAGATCGTCCAGGACAGGCGTCAAGCATCACCCGACGCCTCATCGTCAGCCGTCAAACGAAGCTCGACACATCGGAAGGGATGTGCCAGAGCGGGGCCGCGTACTGCTCAGGACGGCTGCTGAGCAGCAACGCTCTGAGGTCCTGGCGCTGCTTGCCGCCGAGGCCAAGGGCCTCGGTGATGCGGCGGAACGTCGTGTGGGTGACGCCCCGACTGCGGGCTTCGGCCTCGAATCGGTCGAGTTGGTGGAGTGCGGACTCGGGGTCGAGCTTCTGCTCTGGCTGAGTGCCGAGCCAACTGGCCTTGTTGCGTTCGTAGTCGATCTCGGAGTAGCCGCACACTTCACGACTGTGCTGCTCGGCCTCGTCGAGAGTTTCCGTGGCGAGGATGGCGCGGGCGAGTGCGTTGCGATTGAGGGCGTCGTCCAGGTCGGCTTCATGGACGGTGGGGCCCTCGTCGGTGAGGGGGACCGGTAGACCTGCGTCCCGAACTTCGCAGAGGCCTCGAACTCCTCCGGCGGTGGCCGCGAGCATTGCCGTTGCTTCGGAGGGATGCCATTCCAGGACCGAGCTGACCGGCTCGACGTGCTCGGCCGTGAGAGTCATGACCGGTGGGCCCATACGGTTCCGTAGGTCGTCGGCGGAAAGCTCGCCGTCCAGGCCGGGGCCGGCGACCAGGAGCCGTACGGGAGCGTTGACTTGGCAGCAAGCCGCGAGCGTGAGGGCGTCGGCGAGTGGGCTGCGGAGGGTTGGTTCATCGCCCCGCGCGAGGATGTCGCCCCCGACGTCCAGGAGGTCGATCGACTCAGGTTCCAGGTACTGGATGAGCTCTTCGAGCTGGCGGGTGATGCCCTCGGCGCCGTGATGCGGGTCGATCAGGGCGAAGGTGTGCGGCAGCTCGGCGGCAAGCCGGGGGAGTGTCGATCCGGCGGGCGCGACGGGTGTCGCGTCGGCGGGCACGGCTTGGACGCTTCTGGTGAGAGGGCGCAGGCCGGTGAAGTTGGCCGGCCCTCGCGGACCGGGCACGAGGTCGATCAAGAGGCGGTCCCACGCATAGGTGAGGATCACCGCCCGGCTCCCTCCGCTGTAGAGGGCGGCGTCGAGCATTGCGGCGGCGACTGCGTCGCCCCCTCCACCTGCTGCCACGATCAAGCGCGTCACCCTCATCAGCGTACTGATCACCTCGGCCGGATGGCTGGAGGCTCCCAGCTACGTCGCCGAGGCGCTGCATCTGACGGCCGGCGCCTGCGCGATGCACCGGCACCGGGTTACCAAGAATGAGTCCGGGCCCGATCACTCTGTCTACCTCCTGGTTCGGTCCGGATGCGGGTGAGCGTGCGCCGAACCTCCCGGATTCGGACCGGAGGCGGGAGGGGACGCTGATGTACGTCGAGAATCAACTGGCCGGCAGGGCAGTTATGCCGAGGACCGGATGTGTGCCCGGCCACCGAGGGGGAGGCAGGCGATCTGGAGCTGGAGCCTGGTTCGGCGGTGCTGATTGTTCATCACGTCGTATACGACATGCAGGATCACCCGGTGGAGGTCGACGAGGCGACGTACCCGCCCGGCCGTTGGGCGTTCGAGAAGGGATACCCGATGGGCTAGAACGTCGCGTCTCTCTTCGTGAATCGCTTGCGGGTGCCGTGGATGCCGGGGGGCGAGGTTGGAAAGCGGTTGGCACCCGCTCGGAGTGCGCGGGCTTCCTCGGCCGCTCCGTCACGCCGGCCTCAGAAGGTCTGGCAGTCATGGCCGGACCGTATCGGCAGGCACTGACGCCGCCTTCATGGCAGCTGCGCTGTCAGGTCTGGCACTCAAGTCAGAACCCCGCCCGCACTGAGCTGGAGCTTCGGGCGCGGGTCAGTGACCAACCGGGTAAAGTCGGCGAGCCATTGAGGGGACTCTTCCACTGCCAGAGCTCCAGCATCTGGAGCGGCTGATCACCCGGAAACGCTAGCCCGCGTGCTCATACAGAACATCGGACGGTGATGATGAGCGATTTAGTTCGCTTTGAGACTACGCAAGGCCCTGTGCTGATCGAAGTTGACGAAGAATCTTTCGGGGTTGAGCGCGTATCTCGCGATCGCAACGGAGTGATCGAAGCAGGACGTCGGTTGGACGAAGCGTTACAAGCCGCACGTCCCACCATTCGCGCGGTGGTCCAGACCGTGCGGGAAATGGTGCCGGACGAGTTCGAGATCGAATTCGGGCTCAAGTTGAACGCCGAGGCCGGCGTTGTCGTGGCGAAGACAGCCGCAGAGGGACACTTCACCGTCAGGCTCGGGTGGCAACGGTCGAGCGAGGGACGGGCTGGTGCTTGATTCGACGATCGAGCGGCCCCCCTGGCTGCTGCGGGTCCGCCGCAGCACGAGTGAGGCACCAGTAGGAGCAGGGATCTTCGTGGGGGAGCGATATATCGTCACCTGCGCGCATGTCGTCATGGCCGAGGCGTGGCGAACGCCCCTGATGGACACTGTGCATGTCGAGTTCCAGCACGCAGAGCCGCACCAGTCGATTCCCGCGAGGGTGGTTGAAGACGGATGGCACCCGGATCCGAATATCGGCACAGGTGACGTGGCGGTTCTCGAACTGCAGCTGCCACCGCCACGGGGCACCATGCCTGCCCCTCTCTGCTCGACGGAAGTGGGGGTATGGGACCACCGGTTCCGTGCGTATGGCTACCCGCGAGGGCATGAGGAAACCGGAGTGCCCTCACGAGGAGTAGTGATCGGTGCCGCAGGTGCCGAGCGGCTGCAGCTGCAATCGGACTCCTCCCTTGGCTTCGCGCTGGAACGGGGCTTTTCGGGATCGCCGGTGTGGGACGTCGAACTCGCGGCAGTGATCGGGATGGTCGTCACACGAGACCGGCCCCGGGGAGACAGCGGCGATCCGCGGACCGGTTACGCGATCCCTGTAGAGGTCATCGGACGCTACTGGACATCATGGCCGCTGCCAATCAATTCCCGTCCTCCGACCGTGGGGCCATCCGGCATCGGAGCAACGGAGCGTGAGCATTTCAACAAGCTACTCCGCATTCATGAGCGCAGTATCCAGATCCTCGAAGAGCAGGAAGCGCGGTACGCGGGAATCGCCCCCGTGCATCTCCTGACACAGCTGGAGGACGAGCGCAGCCGGCTGTCCGAGCTGCGTCGTCGGCTCGGACTGGAAGAATGAGAGGTGCAAGCCGTTGTCGCGGAATTCACCCGTCTACCGCATTGGAAGCTCCACCTTCAGCGTCAGTTACGGCCCTCTGCAGGACTCAAATGCCGAGGTTCTCGTAAGTTCCGACGACAATTACCTGACCATGGGCGGGGGAGTTTCTCAGTCTCTCCTGAGGTCGGGCGGCTCAGAGGTTCTTAAACATTCCAGGAAGATAATTCCGCTGAGCATCGGCGATGTGGCCGTGACGACCGCAGGGAAACTCCCTGCAAAATACATCTTCCATGCGGTGACGATTGACCTGGACCGCAGAATGTATCCGGACTATCGATGCATCAGGGCCCTGGTGAACCGCGCCCTGGATTTGGCGGAAACTCTCCGCATCCGAAGCATTTCTTTCCCGGCTCTGGGGACTGGTGTCGCAGGTTTCCCTCTCTACGACGCTGCCGCTGCCCTGGTCCCGACGATCTGTGACCGGCTCGCCCGGAACATGTCGCTGCAGGAGGTCAACCTGCTCCTTATGGCCAGAGGCGGAGTCGGAGAGAGTGATCTCACCGTTTTCTACGAACGTGCCGCCTCGCTGGCGTCGGTGGCCGCCCAAGGGCAGAGGCTCGCCGCGTCCATGGGGCGCCTGCAGGATGTGGTCGCTGATACAACCCCCTCGGACCTCAAATCCAACCTGTCGGACCTGCTGTCGGAAATCAGGGATGAACTCGCGACCCTCGCGAGGAGCCCTCGGTCTGTCGAGGAAATTGATCGGCGGCACCAAGAGAGTGGCGTCGCAAATACTGGAAGACATGTAGTCGAATTGATTGATGACGCGGACGGTGTCGGAAACTGGACAGATCTGCACGTTGAGAGAAAAGCGCTGCAAACGAGACTTGAAGGGCTGAGTACGCTCCTCAACGTCCACTACGGCTCGTTGAATAAATTGGAAATCGAGAGGGCTCGATATGCTGGAGTCGGAATCCCGGTCATTCTCGAGAATCAGATCATGGAAGTAAATGCGGAGATCAGTCGAGTGGAAGAACTGACGAGAGAAACGCGGAGAAAGGTCGAAAGCCTGACGGGAGGGTAACCGCCACGAGAGATGGACCGCAGATGCCAACAACCCCGTCCTGACCTGCTCGGGCCCGGCTACAGGCGGCAGGAGCGGCTCCTTCTCGGCCGGGCAGCCCGGCCAGCTTTGCCGGAACAGGCGGCCGGCCGTGAGCCTGGAGCCGCTCGGCGGGTGGGTGCGTCGGGCCGCCCAGGAGCTGACCGCTGGTCGGCGGGTGGTGGGTGAGACGAAGTTGGGCCGGTCAGTCCACCGCTCGAACCTCGACCGGCAGAACGGCGCGGCAGCCCCTCTCGACGCGCGTGCCCATCCGGGGCCGCGTCGGCCACCCGCGCCGATAGCCCGACTCCTTCTTCGCCGACCTCGGCTACGACCACGACATCTACCGCGACGAGGTCCGAGCCCTGGGCATCGTGCCCGCCAATCGCCCGCCGGGGCACCCGGCACGGAACTGGCCTGGGAACCTACCGATGGGTGGTCGAGCGAACCTTCGCCTGGCTTCACGGCTTCAAACGCCTCAGAATCCGTTGGGAACGATGAGCCGACATCCATGAAGCCTTCCTCAAAGTGGCCTGCTGTCTCTTCACCCACCGCTAACTCAACTCATTGTGTGAGCCGATGTAAGAGGGTTGCGCGTGGTGATGAAGACTGTGGGCATGGAGTTCTTCTGCTACCACCGCGATCGGCCCGGCTCCGTGGCGCTGCGCCACGAGCTGCTGGAGGAGCACTGGTCCTACATGGACCAGTACGCGACGGAGATGATCGCCCGCGGCCCGACCCTCACCAGCGACGGCGACGCGCCCACCGGCAGCGTGCACATCGTCGACCTGTCAGATCCCGCCGCCGCCCGCGCGTTCGCCTTCGACGAGCCTGGCTACCAGGCAGGCATGTACCGCGACGTGCTGCTGCGCCGGTGGCGCAACACGTTGGGGCGCACCATGTGGGATTTCCCCGGTGGCCGCACCGGTGGCAACCGGTACCTGGTGCTCGGCCTCGGCACGGGCCAGGCCGCCGACCTCGCCGTGCCGCCCGACCAGGACGAGTTGATCGCGTACGGGCCGCTGCTGTCTGATGACGGCGTCACCTGGCTGGGTACGGCGGCGCTGGTGCGGGCACCGGACCCGGACACGGCACGCGCCGTCCTAACCCCGGACCGATACGCCGACATCGAGGTTCACAACTGGCAGTTCGGCGGGCGGCCGTCATGAACCGAGGCGTCGCCAACCTTCCACGTCATTGTGTTAGCCGTTGTTAGAGCTCCTGACGGAATGAGCTGCCCGGTTTCACCCTGATCGTGTCATCAGGCACGGCAAAGCCTGCCTGGCCGTGTGTCCGGCGGCTTGCGGTGGATCACCGCCGGTCTCGGCTCCGACATCGACTCCTCCCCCCGCAGGCGACACCCGGCCCGGCCAGCTTCGCCAGCCGGGCTTGATCTTCTCCCAGACGGCTGAGCACGTTGGCTCGGGAGAGTCGTCGAAAACCTGCTGCTGACTGATCGATAGCTGATGAACGTGGTTGGTAGTGTCCGACCGTGACCTTGACGGACCTCTGTGAGCGTTTTCGTGACGAAGCTCAGCGGCGACGGGTCCAGGCAGTGATCCATGACCGGCTCGCGGACGACCGGGATCAGCAAGAGTGCCGCTATCTCATGCGGTTGTGGTGGCAGCTGAGCCTGTCGTATCAGGAGGTGTCGATCGAGCAACTCAGGATGAACGTGCACAAGTCGAAGCTGGAAGTCGTCGAAGAGCTGATCAGCGCCATCAGGACATCCCCTGATGAGGTCGATGCCTGGATCGTCACTACGCAACAAGCGTGTCCCGTGATTCACGACAGCGGCTTCGCGGCTTACATGGACCAACAACGGCCAACACAGTGAGCTGAGTTGGCGGTGGTGATGAGGCAGCAGCTGGCGAGTTTGAGAAAAGCTTCGTGGATGTCGCAACGTCGTTCAACAGCGGACGTGCAGGCGCCGGAAGCCGTGCAGCCAGGCGAAGGCCCGCTCGACCACTCTCAGCGATAGCATCCCAAGGTGGCAGCCCGCGTCAGGGAACCCGCGCCGTGAGGAGAGGCTGGAAGAAGGCGCTGTCTTCGGGCAGCATCCACGCGGGCGCATCGAATCCCGCCTCAGTCACGAAACCGGTGAGCTGTTCCTTGGTGAGGGCCCAGTACGTGGTACGCCGTACCTCGACACGCCAGTCATGGCCGTCGGGGATCAACTGGAAGTGCTCCAAGTCGTAGTGCTCTCCATCTTCGTGCCAGTCCCACAGCTGGAAGGTGACAGTCCGACCGCTTCCTGATCCATGGAGCTGCGGGGCCGTCGAGGCGGGATGGGACTGCCGGATCTGGTCGTAGGGCCGGGTGCTGATCAGCAGGAGGCCCCCGCCGCGCAACACGCGGCGCATCTCGCCCAGCGCCGTGCGCAGATCTTCCGCGGTCAGCAGGTGAGGCAGGGAGTTGTCGGCGCACACAACAACGTCGAAGGCGGCGTCTTCGAATGGGAGCGATCGCATGTCGGCTGCCTGCGTGGGCATCTTCAGGCCGCGCTGAGCCGCCTCCCGCCCCGCACGCTCGGCGGCAGCCGGGCTGATGTCGGTACCCGTGACCCGGTGTCCTTGCAGCGCGAGGCCAACAGCCTGGGTACCGATCCCACATGCGCAGTCCAGCACCGCGGCGGACTTTGCACCAAGGGCTGAGCGGATCACTGCATCCAGAGCCTTGCCCTGGCGCACTACTGCGCTGTCCCAGTCGCCGTAGATGAGGTGATAGTCCGCTGCAAGTTGATCGTAGAACCGGGTCACTGAAGCGTCGTTCATGACAGTCACACTAGCCACGCGCCGCCCCCCACGCCCGCTGTGAGAACCATGGTCCGCTGGCCACCAAGCGGTTCGGCTCACGCGCTGCGGGCGCGGGCGGTGAGCACGACGGCCGGGGCGCACGGTGCGAGCAGCAGGCCGAAGGCGGCGCCGTAGCCGACGGCGTCGGTCGAGCCGGCGCCCAGGCAGGCGTTGAACAGGCCAAGAGACGCACAACACTGCTATCTGGCCCAGGTTCTGGGTGGTCTGCATCGCGCTGGTGGCACAGCCCTGCCGACCGGGCGAGCTGTGGGTGAGTACGTCGACGAGGACGGCGACGAGGTTGTGTTGGATCCGTGGCGGACAGCCGGGGGTGCGCTACTCGATGCAGCAATGGCGTTCGGCGCGCCGCACCTGGTGGACAGCCACGCCGTCGCAGTGCTGACCGCGGCCTGGAACGTGGTGCCCGAGCCTGCACGAAGCGTCTTGTTCCCCGAAAGGCTCAGAAAAGAAGCACAGGTTGACACCCCACTCTGCGCTGGGGCTCTGCGTTGACGCGAAACTAGATCGCGAAGTGTGGTGCTGATCCTTATCGTGGGACATCGCGAAAGTCCGAGAGTGTGATAGCCGTTACGGAGTCTCCATGCCCGCGCAGATGAAGCTGACGGCGATAACACTTGACTGCCCCGACCCATTGGCGCTGGCCGCGTTCTATCAGCAGGCCACCGGGCTCGAACTCCACGAAAAGTCCACCAGCGACTTCGCCGGGCTCACCCGAGGGGACGAGTACTTCATCGGTTTTCAGAGGGTCGATCACTACCAAGCTCCGCGCTGGCCCGACCAGACCGTCCCGCAACAAGTCCACCTCGACTTCGCGGTCGATGACCTTGACGAGGCTGAGGACCTGCTGCTGGAGCTAGGCGCGGTCAAGCCGAAGTACCAACCGGGCGGCGACAGGTGGCGGGTCTTCACCGACCCGGCCGGGCACCCCTTCTGCCTGACCAGAGGCTGAGTGCCTGTTGCCGCAACACCGCCCGCGCCGCCCTGTCTTACGCAGTCGCCAAGGGCTCGAGTTCATCGGCGGCGCGGGCGTCCCGGGTGCGGGATACCGCGAGTACGAGTGCCTGGACGACCGCTCCACACAGTCCCACCCACAAGGCAAACCGATAGCTGGCCTGGTCGGCGAGCAATCCGCCGAGCGGCGCCCCCACCGCCACCATCCCCCAGTTGAACGAGCGGATGGTGGCGTTCATCCGACCCCTTAGCCGGTCGGGCGTCACCGATTGGCGATAGCTCATCTCCACCGGGCTTTCGATCGAGATCGCCAAGGACATCACGAAGAAGGCCAGCGATACCGAGAGCAGCCCCCACGGTCCACGCTCAGCAAGGACCAGCGGCAGCCAGGCAACCGCGGCAAGGATGCGGAACACGATCAAGGTGGCACCAACGTCCAGTCTTCGCACCACCCACCCCGAGAGCGCACCACCAAGTACGGCACCGAGCCCCGCGCAGGCGTAGGTCACTCCCAGGCCGAAGTCCCCGATCTTCAACTCACGCAGCGCGTAAACCAGCGTCCACCTGGGGCGGAGTGCCCTGGGAACCAACGGCACGCGCGGGGGTGGCAAGTCGGCTGCAGTTCTGGCCGGAGGCCAGCAGGGCGCCGACGATCGCGCCTGCCGAGGTCGATGAACAGATCTGCCTCGGCTAGGTCCACACCGGCCTCGTGCAGCCCGACGACGAGCCCGGCCATCCAGGCGGTACCGACGGCTCCTCCTGCCCCTAAGAACTCCTAACGAAATGAACTTCGAAGTGGTTGGATCGCTCCGGGACCGATGATCCGGGGGGCGGGGTGGCTCGGCCGAAGCGGGCCCCGCACCCGGCTGCTGCGCCACCCCGCCCCAGCTGAAGAACCAGCAGGCGGGCGGCTGTCCCGTATCGCAGCCCGGCCCCGTCCGGCCGGGCCCCGGTACAGGCCAACCGGCCGCCACCGCTCCGGGGTCTGAGAGCCTTGAGTATTCGGCGACTGACGAGGAGCAGGCTGTGGCTGTTGAAATACCGGCGGACATACAGGAGCTCTGCAAAGAGTTGGGGAAGGGCGTTGAATACGCCCTGAAGGTGCTGTGCAGGCAGCTTGAGGACAACCCCCTGCTGGGCAGCCCCACGGGCGACCGGTACCTCTACGTCGCGGAGATCGACGGCGACACCTTCGAGGACTGCCCGGCGCTGCACGTGCACTACGCCTACGGCCCTCCCCTGCTGGTGGAGGGGCAGGTACAGATCAGAGACATCGCAGGGGCACAGCTGCCCGCCTCCGGCACCGGCACCGACGCCCACGACCGAGACCAGGCGCCGGACCCCCATCTGGAAGAGATTGCGGCGCGGCAGGTGACCGGTGCGTGGCAGCGGATCGAAACCTGGCTCCACGCCCACGCTCCGGCCTCGTACGCATCGCTCAAGGCCGGCGCATCCGAAGGCGAAATCGCCGCACTAGAGGAAGCGCTGGGTGTAAGGATCCCCGCGGACCTGAAAGCGCTGTGGTCCCTGCACTCTGGTGTCCACAACGTGCACGGCGCACGGTTCCTGATGGAGAACTGGGCCCTGATGGACCTCGACTCGGTGGTCAGCTTCTACCAGCAGCAGATGCGATCCCAGCAGCGGGACGGCGACGACGAGTTCACATTCTGGACGGTCTCCTGGATTCCGGTGTGCTCGTTCGGCGCGGACGATCGCACTTATGGCCTCTACCTGGATGCTGAGACCGGACAGCTCTGCTACTGGGACCGGTACGGGGAGCGTCGGCCCGAGTACGCGTCGCTGACCACCTACCTGGAAGAGATGGCCGATGCTCTTGAAGCGCCCTCCCTTGTCACGGGCGCCAGGCCCGGTCTGGCCGATGGGGGCCTGGCGTGGGGGCCGCCGACCGATCCCGACATCGAGGCGGCGTGGGTGCCGTTTGCTGGCTGACATTACAGCGGGGGAACCGGAATCTGTCGGTCCCCCCGTTGTGCGTTCAGGAACTGCTATCCGACCTTGCGCCAGGTGCAGACGGTGTTCGCGTTTGCGCAGTGCTCGAAGCCGGGATTGCTGACGAAGAAGCCGTCATCATCCAGCAGCCGCCACACCGACGGCTGGAGCTTCTTGAACGCTTCCTCGTTCTGGACTCTCGGGACCGCGGCCCGCCCGCAGCGCTCCTTGCCGGTGGGGCCGTTCTTGGCGACGCGGGTGTCCGCGAGCAGACCGAAGTTGGCGCTGCCGTCGCCTAGCTTGTCGGCGTACAGCTGGGCGCACTCGTTACCGTTTCCGACCTGGTTGACTCCGCCGGGGAAGCCTCCGCTCTCGTGCGTGGAGGCCATCGCGTACTCGTCGCAGCCCAAGGCCCCCAGGGACGCGTCGCTGGGGTGCGCGGTCCAGCTGTCCGGGCAGACCTTGTCGCGGCTGTTCTTCGAGGTCCACGGCTTGCCGGTGTTGGGGTTGGTGACCGTGGTGTCCGGGCCGAGGTAGTGCAGGAGGGAGTCCCACTTCACCGAGCCGGCGTGGTCGGGCATCTTCTCCTGCATCAGCCAGTAGTACGCACCGGCCGCCGGGTAGAGGTTGGTGTCGACGGTGTAGGTCGGCTTGAAGAACGGCAGCACACAGCCGGGTGCCACACCCGTGAGGATGTCGTCGCAGCGCGGGGCGAGTTCCCTCACTCGCACGTCACCGCTGGTGCCAAAGTTCGCTGTTGCGGGGTTTCCGCCGGCGTCCACGTTGGCGGTGATCGACCATCCGAGGTCGATGATCTCCTTGCCAGTGCCGGACCAGGTGGTCTGGATGGTGCCCCACCGGCCGCCGTACCGGTCGTCCATCTCGATGGGCCAGTACGCATCACCACCCGCTGGGTTGTTCTGGTCGTCCGCCCACCTGATGTTCGACGTCACACAGGACTTGCACGTCGACCCGACGTTCCACTTCATGTGGACGCCCTTGAGGACGGGGTCGATGTGCGTCGGCACCAGCATGATCTGCTGGTCGAACTCGGCGAAGTCAGAGCCGCTGTCGCCCTTCTTCGGGTAGGTCTTTATGCGCTGCTCGATGTTGAAGGTGGCCGTTCCCAGTGCGGGCTTCTCAGGATCGGTGTCGGTGAAGATCAGTGTGCCGCTGCCGATGGTCTTCAGGCAGGCTTCGGTGCGGGTCATGTAGTCCTTGCCGGACGGCTTGTCGTAGCACCAGCCGACCAACTCGACGTAAGGGGCGGCTGCCAAGGACCGCTTGACCTTGTTGGACTTCGGGCTGATCTCGATGCACAGCTTGTGCCCCTGCGCGTCGGCCATGCCGCACGTCCGCTTCTGTCCGGCCTCAAGGGTCGTACCGTCCTTGCGCAGCGTGGACAGCGCCGGGCCCGGATCGGTACGCGTCACCTCGATCACCTTCTGCGCGACCGGATCTATCGACGAGGACGCCTGCGGCGCAGGAAACGTCACGTAAGGCTCGATCCGAAAGTTCGCCCACGGGGACCAATTGGTCTCGTACAGGCTGCCGTCAAAGGCGTTGGTGTGGAACGTGTACGTCACGCCCGGCTTCAGCTTCCCGTACGGGACGGGGACGGACGCGGGCTTGCCCGAGGCGACATAGCCCGATACCAGAACGCCGTACGGGTTGGCGTCGGTCAGCTTGACCTGCGCCTTGGGCTTGCCGCTGGCGTCAGTCGTCCACACCTCGAAGGTCAGGGTGCTCATGTCGCCGTCTGCGTCGGTGACTGTGTTACTTAGACGTCATCTCATTTGGTGAGTCTGCGGTAGCAGATGAGGGTGCAGGCGATGCTGGTGAAGGCGAGGAAGTGGTCGGCTTTGCGTTCGTAGCGA
>NZ_JBIAQG010000025.1:0-58809 GCF_042888805.1 Streptomyces sp. NPDC002730 | reverse complement strand
AGCCGCCGCGGACTCGATGCGGAAGGCGCCGACGAGCTGGCCGCCGAACTGGCCGAACTCGGCGCGGACAAGGTAGAGATCGCCGCCTGCGACGCCTCCGACCGCAGCTCGCTGGAGACGCTGCTCAAGTCGATCGACAGCGGACGTCCGCTGACCGCCGTCATCCACACCGCCGGAGTCCTCGACGACGGCGTCATCAACTCCCTCACCCCCGACCGACTCGACGCGGTCCTGCGCCCCAAGGCCGACGCCGCCCTCAACCTGCATGAGCTGACGTGGGATCTGGGGCTCTCCGCATTCGTTCTCTTCTCGTCCGCCGCCGGCGTCATGGGCGGTGCCGGTCAGGGCAACTACGCCGCCGCCAACACCTTCCTCGACGCACTCGCCCACCACCGCCGCTCGCTCGGCCTGGCCGCAACCTCTCTCGCCTGGGGCGCCTGGGAGCAGGCAGGCGGCATGGCCGGAAACCTCGGAGACACCAACGCCAACCGCATGAGTCGCGGTGGCATGACCGGTCTCTCCCACGCCGAGGGCCTGGAACTCCTCGACGCCGCATGGCCCACCGCCAAGGCCCTGCTCGTACCGATGCACATGGACCTGGCCGCCGTACGCGCCCAGGCATCATCGGCCGGCGTACCGCCCCTGATGCGCGGACTCGTACGCACCCCCATCCGCCGCACCGCCCACACCGCAACCGTCGAGACCGGAGCCCTGGCACAACGCCTCACCGGCCTCTCACACGAAGAGCGCCACACACTCCTCCTCGACCTGGTCCGCACACACGTCGCCAATGTCCTCGGCCACGAGAGCGGGACCAGCGTCGAACCCGCCCGTGCCTTCAAGGAGTTGGGCTTCGACTCACTCACCGCAGTCGAACTGCGCAACCAACTCGGCACAGCCACCGGACTCCGACTCCCCGCCACCCTCGTCTTCGACTACCCGAATCCCCTGTCCCTGGTCGACTTCCTGCTCACCGAATTCGGCGGTACGGACACCCTGCAGACGGCGGTCGCCCCTGCCGTGGTGCTCACCGACGACGAGCCGATCGCAATCGTCGGCATGGCCTGCCGCTACCCGGGCGGAATCACCTCACCCGAGGGAATGTGGCAGTTCCTCATGGGGGGCGGCGACGGCACATCGCTGTTCCCGGCCGACCGTGGCTGGGACATCGAGGACCAGTTCATCGAGGACCCGGATCGTCCCGGCACGAAGTACGCGCTGGCCGGCGGGTTTCTGCATGACGCACCGGAGTTCGACCCCGCGTTCTTCGGGATCTCGCCGCGTGAGGCGCTGGCGATGGACCCGCAGCAGCGGCTGCTGCTCGAAGCATCGTGGGAGGCCTTCGAGCGCGCCGGGATCGACCCGGCGTCCGTACGCGGCAGCTCAACCGGTGTCTTCGCCGGCGTGATGTACCACAACTACGCCGCTCGCGTGACGGACATCCCTGACGGCGTCGGCGGCTTCCTCGGCACCGGCAACTCCAGCAGCGTCGTGTCCGGCCGTGTCTCGTACACGTTCGGCCTTGAGGGTCCGGCCGTGACCGTGGACACCGCATGCTCGTCCTCGCTGGTCACGCTGCACCTGGCTGTTCAGGCGCTGCGCCGGGGAGAGTGCTCGCTGGCGCTTGCCGGCGGCGTCACCGTCATGCCGAACCCGGACACCTTCATCGACTTCGCACTCCAGGGCGGCCTGGCCGGAGACGGCCGCTGCAAGGCCTTCGCCGGCGCCGCGGACGGAACCGCGTGGTCCGAGGGTGTGGGCATGCTGCTCGTCGAGCGGCTGTCGGACGCCGAGCGCAACGGCCACAAGGTGCTTGCGGTCGTCCGCGGCTCCGCCGTGAACCAGGACGGCGCGTCGAACGGTCTGACCGCTCCGAACGGTCCCTCGCAGCAACGCGTCATCCGCCAGGCACTGGCGGGCGCGGGCCTGTCCACGGCCGATGTCGATGTGGTCGAGGCGCACGGTACGGGCACGCGGCTCGGCGACCCGATCGAAGCTCAGGCGCTGCTGGCCACGTACGGCCAGGGGCGCGAGGGCGGGGAGCCGTTGTGGCTCGGCTCGATCAAGTCCAACCTCGGCCACACCCAGGCAGCGGCCGGTGTCGCCGGCATCATCAAGATGGTCCTGGCGCTGCGTAACGGCGTCATGCCCAAGACCCTCCACATCGACGAACCCTCACCGCACGTCGACTGGTCGGCGGGTGACGTCTCCCTGCTGACCGAGGCGCGGGAGTGGTCCGAGCTCGACCGTCCACGGCGAGCGGCAGTGTCGTCCTTCGGCATCAGCGGCACGAACGCGCACATCATCCTGGAACAGGCGCCGGTCGAGAACTCCGATGCGGTGGCTGTGGCTCCGGTGGTTGGCGGGGTCGTTCCGTGGGTGCTGTCGGGCAAGACTGAGGATGCGCTGCGGGCGCAGGCCGATCGGCTGTACTCCTTCGTGGAGGAGAGCTCTGAGCTGGGTCTCGCGGATGTGGGTTACTCGCTGGCGGTGTCGCGGGCGCGGTTCGAGCACCGGGCCGTCGTCACCGGCACTGACCGGGACGAACTCCTCGCGGGAGTACAGGCGTTGGCCGCCGGTGAACCGTCCGGCGTACTGACCACCGGCAGCGTGAACCGTGGCCGGTTGGCGTTCCTGTTCACGGGACAGGGCAGCCAGCGGACCGGAATGGGCCGGGAGCTGTACGAGGCGTATCCGGTCTTCGCTGAGGCCTTCGACGAGGTCTGTGCGCACTTTGACGGGCACCTCGAGCGCCCACTGAAGGACCTCATCTTCGGCACGGACAACGCGGACTCCGGTCTGCTGGACCAGACGGTATTCACGCAGGCCGCACTGTTCGCCATCGAGGTCGCACTCTTCCGCCTGGTCGAAGCCTGGGGCCTGACCCCGGACTTCCTCGTCGGCCACTCCGTCGGCGAACTCGCTGCCGCACACGCAGCAGGCGTCTTCACCCTCGAAGACGCCACCAAGCTGGTCGCTGCGCGAGGCCGTCTCATGCAGGCCCTCCCGGCCGGTGGAGCCATGGCCGCGATCCAGGCCACCGAAGCGGAGATCCAGCCGCTGCTGGAAGGCCGCGAGACGGAGATCGCCATCGCCGCGATCAACGGACCTTCGTCGGTAGTGGTCTCCGGTGACGAGAACGCTGTCGTGGAGGTGCTGGAGTACTGGCGGGAGCAGGGCCGCAAGGTCCGCCAGCTCCGCGTCAGCCACGCCTTCCACTCCCCCCGCATGGAACCCATGCTCGAGGAGTTCCGCACCATTGCCGCAAGCCTGACCTACTCGACCCCGAGCATCCCGGTCGTCTCCAACCTCACCGGCCAACTGGCTGCACCCGAGGACCTCGGCACCGCCGACTACTGGGTACGCCACGTCCGCCAAGCAGTCCGCTTCGCCGACGGCATCACCCACCTCGCCACCCAAGGCGTCACCACCTTCATCGAGCTGGGCCCCGACGGAACCCTCTCCGCCATGGCCCAGGAAACCCTCACCGACGCCCATGACGACATGGTCTTCACCCCCGTCCTGCGCAAGAACCGCCTCGAAGCCGACACCCTCACTCAGGCCATCGCCCACGCACACGTCCACGGGACAGAACTCGACTGGAACGGCGTATACGCGGGCCGTGGTGGGCAACGTGTGGAGCTGCCGACCTACGCCTTCCAGCACCAGCACTACTGGCTGCGGGCCACAGCCGCAGCCGGTGACGCCACCAGCCTCGGACTCGGCAAGACCGGCCACCCGCTCCTCGGCGCGGCGATGTCGCTGCCCGAGACGGACAGCATCGTCCTTACCGGCCGTCTCTCGCTGCAGTCGCACGCTTGGCTGGCCGACCACACCGTCATGGACACCGTCCTCGTCCCCGGCACCGGACTGGTCGAGCTCGCGATCCACGCCGGCGACCAGGTCGGCTGCAGTTCCTTGGAGGAGCTGACGCTCCAGGCCCCGCTGGTCCTTCCCGAACGCGGCGGTATCGCTGTCCGGGTGGCGGTCGACGCTGCCGACGACAACGGGCGGCGGCAGGTCGCGATCTTCTCGCGGCTGGACGAGGCGGATGTTGCGGAGCCGTGGACCCGTCACGCGGTCGGCTTCCTGACAGAAAGCACGCCAGACGCGTCATTTGATCTGTCGGTGTGGCCGCCGAAGGGCGCTGAGTCCGTTGGAGTTGAGGATCTCTACGAGAACCTCGCCAGTACGGGCCTGTCCTACGGCCCGGTGTTCCAGGGTCTTCGGGCTGCGTGGCGACTGGGCGGCGACGTGTTCGCCGAGGTCGCACTTCCCGAAGGCACCACCACCGACGGCTTCGGACTGCACCCCGCACTCCTCGACGCCGCCCTGCACGCCGTGGCCCTCGGGGACTTCGTCGAAGCATCGGACCAGGCACGACTGCCCTTCGCCTGGAGCGGCGTGTCTCTCCACGCCACCGGCGCCTCCGTGCTCCGCGTCAAGCTCTCGGTAGCCGGCACCGATGCCGTATCGATCAGCGCAGCCGACGAGACCGGAACCCCCGTCGCAACCGCAGACGCCCTGGTACTCCGCACCGTCACAACCGAACAGCTCACAGCAGGCTCTGAGGGCTTCAACGACTCGATGTTCAGCATCGAGTGGCCGGAGCTGTCGCTGCCGTTGGTCGAGCCGGGTACGTGGGCAGTGCTCGGCGGTCAGCAGGGCGTCTTTGCCGACGGCCCGGTGTTCTCGAGCCTGGCCGAGCTCACTACCTCCGACACGATCCCCGAGGTCGTCTTCGCTCCCCTCGCGGCGTACGAAGGCACGGACACAGCCACCGCCGCTCACGAAGCGACATACCGCGCGCTGGCTCTCGTGCAGGGCTGGCTGGCAGAGGACCGCTTCGCCGACTCCCGCCTGGTGTTCGTCACCCACGGCGCAATCGCTGCCGGCTCGGCCGACACCGTCAGCGACCTGGCCAACGCACCCATCTGGGGCCTCGTACGAACGGCCCAGTCCGAAAACCCCGACCGCTTCGTACTCCTCGACACCGACGACAAGTCACCCGAACTCAACTCGCTGTGGCTGGTCCTCGGCTCCGACGAACCCGAAGCCGTACTCCGCAACGGCGCCATACGTGCACCCCGCCTGGCCCGCCCGACGATCGCCGAGACCACCACACCCCTGGACGCCTCCGGCACCATCCTCATCACCGGCGGCACCGGCGCCCTCGGCTCCCTCGTCGCACGCCACCTCGTCACCCAACACGGCGCACGCAACCTCATCCTCACCAGCCGCCGCGGACTCGACGCCAACGGTGCACCCGAACTGGCCACCGAACTGGCCGAACTCGGCGCGGACAAGGTAGAGATCGCCGCCTGCGACGCTGCGGACCGCGAGGCCCTCGCAACCCTCTTCGCCGCCGTCCCCGCCGAGCGCCCCCTCACCGCCGTGATCCACACGGCCGGTGTCCTGGACGACGGCGTCATCAACTCCCTCACCCCCGACCGACTCGACGCGGTCCTCCGCCCCAAGGCCGACGCCGCCCTCAACCTCCACGAACTGACAGCCGACACAGACCTGACCGCATTCGTCCTCTTCTCCTCCGTGGCCGGCGTCATGGGCAGCCCGGGTCAGGGCAACTACGCCGCCGCCAACACTTTCCTCGACGCACTCGCCCACCACCGCCGCTCGCTCGGCCTGGCCGCAACCTCTCTCGCCTGGGGCGCCTGGGAGCAGGCAGGCGGCATGGCCGGAAACCTCGGAGACGCCAACGCCAACCGCATGAGTCGCGGTGGCATGACCGGTCTCTCCCACGCCGAGGGCCTGGAACTCCTCGACGCCGCATGGCCCACCGACAAGGCCCTGCTCGTACCGATGCACATGGACCTGGCCGCCGTACGCGCCCAGGCATCATCGGCCGGCGTACCGCCCCTGATGCGCGGACTCGTACGAACTCCCGTCCGCCGCACCGCCCACACCGCAACCGTCGAGACCGGAGCCCTGGCACAACGCCTCACCGGCCTCTCACACGAAGAGCGCCACACACTCCTCCTCGACCTGGTCCGCACACACGTCGCCAATGTCCTGGGATACGAGAACGCCACTACCGTCGAACCCGCCCGTGCCTTCAAGGAGTTGGGCTTCGACTCACTCACCGCAGTCGAACTGCGCAACCAACTCGGCACAGCCACCGGACTCCGACTCCCCGCCACCCTCGTCTTCGACTACCCGAACGCAACTGCCGTCGCCGATTACCTCATCGCCGAAGTCATGGGCACCCAGCCCGAGGTGACCGCCGCCGTAGCGGTCCGCGACAACACCGACGACGAGCCGATCGCAATCGTCGGCATGGCCTGCCGCTACCCGGGCGGAATCACCACTCCCGAGGAGATGTGGCAGTTCCTCCTCACGGACGGCGACGGGATCACGCCCTTCCCGACCGACCGCGGCTGGGACCTGGACGGACTCTTCGACGGCGACACGGATCGGCCGGCGTCGGAGTACGCGCTGGAAGGTGGCTTCCTGCACCAGGCCGCCGACTTCGACCCGACCTTCTTCGGTATCTCGCCGCGTGAGGCAGTGGCGATGGACCCGCAGCAGCGGCTGCTGCTCGAGGCTTCATGGGAAGCGCTGGAGCGCGCGGGCATCGATCCGGCATCCGTACGCGGCAGTTCAACAGGTGTCTTCGCCGGCGTGATGTACCACAACTACGCCTCCCGGCTCACCGAAGTGCCGGACGAGGTGGCGGGCTTCCTCGGCAACGGCAGTGCGAGCAGCATTGCGTCCGGCCGTGTCTCGTACACGTTCGGTTTCGAGGGTCCGGCTGTCACTGTGGACACCGCGTGCTCGTCCTCGCTGGTCGCCCTGCAGATGGCGACGCAGTCGCTGCAACGTGGCGACTGCTCGATGGCGCTCGTCGGTGGTGTCACCGTCATGCCGACACCGGACACGTTCGCCAGCTTCGCCCTCCAGCGCGGCCTCGCGCTGAACGGCCGCTGCAAGCCCTTCGCCGGCGCAGCCGACGGCACCGGCTGGTCCGAAGGCGTGGGCATGCTGCTCGTCGAACGCCTCTCGGACGCACAGCGCAACGGCCACAAGGTCCTTGCGGTCGTACGCGGCTCCGCCGTCAACCAGGACGGCGCATCCAACGGCCTGACCGCTCCCAACGGCCCGTCGCAGCAGCGCGTCATCCGCCAGGCCCTCGCCAATGCCGGTCTGTCGACAACCGATGTGGATGTCGTCGAGGCGCACGGCACGGGCACACGCCTGGGAGACCCGATCGAAGCTCAGGCGCTGCTGGCCACGTACGGCCAGGGACGCGACACCGACCAGCCCCTGTGGCTCGGCTCGATCAAGTCCAACCTCGGCCACACCCAGGCAGCGGCCGGCGTCGCCGGCATCATCAAAATGGTCCTGGCACTGCGCGCAGGTGTCATGCCAAAAACCCTCCACGTGGACGAGCCCTCACCGCACGTCGACTGGTCGACGGGTGACGTCTCCCTGCTCACCGAGGCACGGGAATGGCCCGACCTGGACCGCCCGCGCCGCGCCGCCGTCTCGTCCTTCGGCATCAGCGGCACCAACGCTCACGTGATTCTGGAGCAGGCGCCGGCCGTGGAAGCTGTTGAAGCTTCCGAGACTCCGGTGGTTGGTGGGGTCGTTCCGTGGGTGCTGTCGGGCAAGTCTGAGGGTGCGCTGCGGGCGCAGGCCGAGCGGCTGTACTCCTTCGTGGAGGACTCCGAGCTGGGTCTGGCGGATGTGGGTTACTCGCTGGCGGTCTCGCGGGCGCGGTTCGAGCACCGGGCCGTGGTCTCGGGTGCGAGCCGTGAGGAGCTGCTGTCCGGGCTGGAGGCTCTCGCCGCCGGACGGACGGCCCCAGGACTGGTCGACGGATCGACCGGTACGGGCGGCAAGCTGGCGTTCCTGTTCACGGGACAGGGCAGCCAGCGGACCGGCATGGGCCGCGAGCTGTACGAGGCGTATCCGGTCTTCGCGGCGGCCTTCGACGAGGTCTGTGCGCACTTTGACGGGCACCTTGAGCGTCCGCTGAAGGACCTCGTCTTCGGCACGGACAACGCGGACTCCAGTCTCCTGGACCAGACCGCGTTTACGCAGGCCGCGCTGTTCGCCATCGAGGTCGCCCTGTTCCGACTGGTCGAGGCGTGGGGACTGACCCCCGACTTCCTCGTCGGCCACTCCGTCGGCGAGCTCGCTGCCGCACACGCAGCAGGCGTCTTCACCCTCGAAGACGCCACCAAGCTGGTCGCGGCGCGCGGCCGTCTCATGCAGGCCCTCCCGGCCGGCGGAGCCATGGCCGCGATCCAGGCCACCGAAGCCGAGATCCAGCCGCTGCTGGAAGGCCGGGAGACGGAGATCGCCATCGCCGCGATCAACGGACCTTCGTCCGTGGTCATTTCCGGTGACGAGAACACTGTCGTGGAGGTGCTGGAGTACTGGCGGGAGCAGGGCCGCAAGGTCCGCCAGCTCCGCGTCAGCCACGCCTTCCACTCCCCCCGCATGGAACCCATGCTGGACGAGTTCCGCACCATCGCCGCAAGCCTGACCTACTCGACCCCGAGCATCCCGGTCGTCTCCAACCTCACCGGCCAACTCGCCACACCCGAAGACCTCGGCACCGCCGACTACTGGGTACGCCACGTCCGCCAAGCAGTCCGCTTCGCCGACGGCATCACCCACCTCGCCACCCAAGGCGTCACCACCTACCTGGAACTCGGCCCCGACGGAACCCTCTCCGCCATGGCCCAGGAAACCCTCCCCGACGCCCATGACGACATGGTCTTCACCCCCGTCCTGCGCAAGAACCGCCCCGAAGCCGACACCCTCACTCAGGCCATCGCCCACGCACACGTCCACGGGACAGAACTCGACTGGAACGGCGTATACGCGGGCCGTGGTGGGCAACGTGTGGAGCTGCCGACCTACGCCTTCCAACACGAGCACTACTGGCTCCACGCAACAGCCTCGTCCAGTGACGCCACCAGCCTCGGACTCGGCACGACCAAGCACCCGCTGCTCGGCGCCGCGATCGCTCTCCCGGACTCCGACGGCGTACTGCTTACCGGCCGCCTGTCCCTCCAGTCCCACCCCTGGCTCGCCGACCACATCGTCATGGACACCGTTCTCCTCCCCGGCACAGCACTGGTCGAGCTCGCCATCCACGCCGGCGACCAAGCCAGCTGCAACTCACTCGAGGAACTGACGCTCCAAGCCCCACTCGTACTCCCCCAACACGGCGGCATCGCCCTCCGCGTGACCGTCGGCGCCGCCGATGACAACGGGCACCGCCACGTCACCATCCACTCACGCCTCGACAACGCCGAGGCAGAAACACCGTGGACCCGCCACGCCACCGGGCTCCTGTCCGAGGGAACTGCCGACGGCAGCGCCGACTTGTCCGTCTGGCCGCCCAAGGGCGCCGACACCGTCGAGCTCGACGGGCTGTACGACGGTCTGGCAAGCATCGGCCTCACCTACGGCCCGGTCTTCCAGGGTCTGCGCGCCGCCTGGCGACTCGACAACGACATCTACGCCGAAGTGGCACTGCCCGAGGGCACCGCAACCGACGGCTTCGGACTGCACCCCGCACTCCTCGACGCCGCCCTGCACGCCGTGTCCCTGGGCGACTTCACCGAGGCCTCGGACGAGGCACGACTGCCCTTCGCCTGGAGCGGCGTGTCTCTCCACGCCACCGGCGCCTCCGTGCTCCGCGTCAAGCTCTCGGCAGCCGGCACCGACGCCGTATCGATCAGCGCAGCCGACGGCAGCGGTGCACCTGTCGCAACCGTGGAGTCGCTGATGCTGCGGCCGGTGGACTCCGCGCAGCTCTCGACCGCTCAGCGTGCATTCCACGACTCTCTGTTCCAGGTGGACTGGACGGACATCTCCGTCCCGGCTCCCGTGTACAAGACCCTGTCCGTGATTGGCACAGATGCTGTCCTGTCCTCCGTCCCCTCGGAGCTCGCGACGTACGCCGACCTCGATGTCCTCGCCAAGGCCTTCGAGTCCGGTACGCCGGTGCCGGAGCTGGTCCTCGTACCACTGGCAGCAGCCGATGAGGGTACGGACACGGCTGATGCTGCACACCAGTCCGCACATCACGCACTGAGCCTGGTGCAGAACTGGCTGGCCGAAGACCGGTTCGCAGACTCGCGCCTGGTCTTCATCACCCACGGTGCCGTCGCCGCGGGCCCGGCTGAAGCCGTCAAGGATCTGGCGAACGCGCCCGTCTGGGGTCTCATCCGCTCCGCACAGGCCGAAAACCCCGACCGCTTCGTCCTCCTCGACACCGACGACGCGTCGCCCGCTTGGGACCGACTCGCCTCGGTGGCCTCGACCGGCGAGCCGGAGGCGGCACTGCGCGGTGGTGTCGTACGAGCGCCTCGCCTGGCCCGCGTGCCCGCCTCCGAGACCGCCTCACCCATCGAGCTGGACCCGTCCGGCACCATCCTCATCACCGGCGGCACCGGCGCCCTCGGCTCCCTCGTCGCACGCCACCTCGTCACCCAACACGGCGCACGCAACCTCATCCTCACCAGCCGCCGCGGACTCGACGCCAACGGTGCACCCGAGCTGGCGGCCGAACTGGTCGAACTCGGCGCAACCACCGTCGACATCGCCGCCTGCGACGCATCCGACCGCAGCTCGCTCGAGACGCTGCTCAAGTCGATCGACAGCGAGCGTCCGCTGACCGCCGTGATCCACACGGCCGGAGTCCTGGACGACGGTGTCGTCAACTCCCTCACCCCGGAACGCCTCGACGCGGTCATGCGCCCCAAGGTCGACGCCGCCCTCAACCTCCACGAACTGACAGCCGACACAGACCTGACCGCATTCGTTCTCTTCTCCTCCGCCGCCGGCGTCATCGGCAACCCCGGCCAGGGCAACTACGCCGCCGCCAACACCTTCCTCGACGCACTCGCCCACCACCGCCAAGCACTCGGCCTCCCCGCAACCTCCCTCGCCTGGGGCGCCTGGGAACAAGCCGGCGGCATGGCCGGAGACCTCAGCAACGCAGACCGCCACCGCCTCAACGGCCTCACCGACACCGAGGGCCTCGAACTCCTCGACGCCGCATGGCCCACCAACACAGCCCTGCTCGTACCGATGCACCTGGACCTGGCCGCCGTACGGGCCCAGGCATCATCGGCCGGCGTACCGCCGCTGCTGCGCGGACTCGTACGCACCCCTGGCCGCCGCAGCGCGCAGCAGACCGCGGTCGTTGAGTCGGAGGCATTCGCGAAGCGTCTGGCCGGTCTCACGGCGGACAAGCGTGCGGAGCTGCTGCTCGACCTCGTACGTACGCAGACGGCAGCCGTCCTCAGTTTCGCGGGACCCGATGACATCGACCCGAAGCGCGGCTTCCTGGAGCTGGGTGTCGACTCGCTGACGGCTGTCGAACTGCGCAACCAGCTCGGCAAGGCGACCGGACTGCGGCCGCCCGCCACGCTGATCTTCGACTACCCGGCGCCGGCCGCCGTGGCCGACTACCTGGCAGCGGAGCTCGGTACGGAGACGGGCGCGACCGCGCTGTCCGTCCACTCCGAGCTCGACAGGCTCGAATCGCTGCTCGCAGCGATCGGCGGCGGCGCCGACGAGCGTTCCGGAATCACCGCCCGGCTGCGGGCCGTGATGTCGAAGTGGACCGACGCCCAGACCGAAGCGGACGGCGCAGCACCGGACGACGCGCTGGAGTCGGCGACAGCCGACGAGTTGTTCGACCTGCTCGACAACGAACTTGGCCAGTCCTGAACCCGCACGTCGTAGCCCTCACAGTGGAGTGACCTCAGTGTCGAACGAAGAGAAATTGGTCGACTACCTCAAGCGGGCGACGGCCGACCTGCGCGATACCCGACGCCGCCTGCGCGAGGCGGAGGACAAGGACCGCGAGCCGATCGCGATCATCGGCATGGCCTGCCGCTATCCGGGCGGGATCACCACGCCCGAGGCGCTGTGGCAGCTCGTGATCGATGGGCGTGACGGCATCACGGAGGTCCCCGCCGACCGTGGGTGGGACATCGATGCCTTGTCCCTCGCGGACGAGAACGCCGCGGGCGACCCCGGCCACGACGGTGAGAAGCGGGTACCGCGCGGCGGATTCCTGGAAGGGGCCGGGGACTTCGATCCCACCTTCTTCCGGATCTCACCGCGTGAGGCGCTGGCGATGGACCCGCAGCAGCGGCTGCTGCTCGAGGCCTCCTGGGAGGCGTTCGAGCGGGCCGGGATCGACCCGGAGTCGGTACACGGCAGCAAGACCGGCGTGTTCGCGGGCTTGATGAACAACACCGACTACACGCCGTCCCCCGCGCAGGAGGGCATCCCCGAAGGCATCGAGGGCTTCCTCGGCACGGGCGGTTCCGGCAGTGTCGCCTCCGGCCGCGTCTCCTACACCCTGGGCCTCGAAGGTCCGGCCGTCACCGTGGACACGGCCTGCTCGTCGTCCCTCGTGACGCTGCACCTCGCGGCGCAGGCACTGCGCAACGGCGACTGCACCCTCGCCCTGGCCGGCGGCGCCACCGTGATGGCCACTCCGGGTACGTACCTGGAGTTCTCGCGGCAGCGAGGCCTCGCGCTCGACGGCCGCTGCAAAGCCTTCGCTGACGCGGCCGACGGAACGGGCTTCTCCGAGGGCGTCGGCATGCTGCTTCTGGAGCGGCTGTCGGACGCCGAGCGCAATGGCCACAAGGTCCTTGCGGTCGTCCGCGGCTCCGCCGTCAACCAGGACGGCGCAAGCAGCGGCCTCACCGCTCCGAACGGCCCGTCCCAGCAGCGCGTCATCCGCCAGGCCCTGACCAACGCCGGCCTGTCGACGGCCGATGTGGATGTGGTCGAAGCGCACGGTACGGGTACACGGCTGGGTGACCCGATCGAGGCCCAGGCGCTGCTGGCCACATACGGCAAGGACCGTCCTGCGGAACAGCCTCTGTGGCTGGGGTCGTTCAAGTCGAATGTCGGCCACACGCAGGCGGCGGCCGGTGCCGCGGGCATCATCAAGATGGTCCTGGCACTGCGCGCGGGTGTCATGCCGAAGACCCTGCATGTGGACGCCCCTTCTCGGAAAATCGACTGGTCGGCGGGGGCGGTGTCGCTGCTGACCGAGGCGCGGGACTGGCCGGAGACCGGGCGTCCGCGGCGGGCCGCGGTGTCTTCGTTCGGCGTCAGTGGCACGAATGCGCATGTGGTGCTGGAGCAGGCGCCGGTCGTGGAGGCCGCTGTGGCTCCTGTGACTCCGGCGGTCGGCGGGGTGGTTCCGTGGGTGCTCTCGGGCAAGACTGAGGACGCACTGCGGGCACAGGTCCAGCGGCTGCACTCCTTCGTGGAGGAGAGCCCTGAGCTGGGTCTGGCCGATGTGGGTTACTCGCTTGCCGTGTCACGGGCGCGGTTCGAGCACCGGGCGGTCGTCTCGGGCGCGAGCCGTGAGGAGCTGTTGTCCGGGTTGGAGGCTGCCGCTGCCGGCGATCTGTCGGGGGCGGTGACTGCGGGAAGCGTGAGTCGTGGGCGGGTTGCGTTCCTGTTCACGGGTCAGGGCAGTCAGCGGGTCGGGATGGGCCGGGAGCTGTACGAGGCGTATCCGGTGTTCGCTGAGGCCTTCGACGAGGTCTGTGCGCACTTTGACGGGCACCTCGAGCGCCCGCTGAAGGACCTCGTCTTCGGCACGGACAACGCGGACTCCGGTCTGCTGGACCAGACCGCGTTTACGCAGGCCGCACTGTTCGCGGTCGAGGTCGCACTCTTCCGCCTGGTCGAAGCCTGGGGACTGACCCCGGACTTCCTCGTCGGCCACTCCGTCGGCGAGCTGGCTGCCGCACACGCAGCAGGCGTCTTCACGCTGGAGGACGCCACGAAGCTGGTGGCTGCGCGCGGCCGGCTGATGCAGGCCCTCCCGGCCGGTGGAGCCATGGCCGCGATCCAGGCCACCGAAGCCGAAATCCTGGCGACGGTCGAAGGCCGGGAGACGGAGATCGCCATCGCCGCGATCAACGGCCCTTCGTCGGTGGTCATTTCCGGTGACGAAGCCGCTGTCGTGGAGGTGCTGGAGCACTGGCGGGAGCAGGGCCGCAAGGTCCACCAGCTCCGCGTCAGCCACGCCTTCCACTCCCCCCGCATGGAACCCATGCTCGAGGAATTCCGCACCATCGCAGCGACCCTGACCTACTCGACCCCGAGCATCCCGGTCGTCTCCAACCTCACCGGCCAACTCGCCACACCCGAAGACCTCGGCACCGCCGACTACTGGGTACGCCACGTCCGCCAAGCAGTCCGCTTCGCCGACGGCATCACCCACCTGGCTGAGCAGGGCGTCACCACCTTCATCGAGCTGGGCCCCGACGGAACCCTCTCCGCCATGGCCCAGGAAACCCTCACCCACACCGACAACACCCTCTTCACCCCCCTCCTGCGCAAGAACCGCCCCGAAGCAGACACGTTCACCCAAGCCATCGCCCACGCACACGTACGCGGTACAGAGCTGGACTGGGACGGCGTCTTCGCAGGCCACCACCCGAACCGCATCGACCTCCCCACCTACGCCTTCCAGCACCAGCGCTACTGGCTGGACATGCCTTCTGTTGGTGGTGACGCGACCAGCCTCGGTCTCGGCTCGACGGGTCATCCGCTGCTGGGCGCCGCCGTAACCATCCCGGAGTCGGACGGGGTGCTTCTCGCAGGCCGCCTGTCCCTCCAGTCGCACCCATGGCTGGCGGACCACGCCGTCATGGACACCGTTCTCCTCCCCGGCACAGCACTGGTCGAGCTCGCCATCCACGCCGGCGACCAGGTCGGCTGCGGTGCGCTGGAGGAGCTGACGCTCCAAGCCCCGCTGGTCCTCCCCGAGCAAGGGGGTGTCGCGCTGCGCGTGACGGTGGATGCCGCCGATGACGGAGGTCGTCGGTCGGTAGCCATCTACTCGCGCCTCGACGACGCCGAGCCCGACACTTCGTGGACCCTCCATGCGGTTGGCGCCCTGGACGAGACAGTCTCGGATGCCTCGCTCGACCTGTCGGTGTGGCCGCCGAAGGGCGCCGAGGTCGTGGAGCTCGACGGTCTGTACGCCGGCTTGGCGGGGGTCGGTCTCTCGTACGGCCCGGTGTTCCAGGGTCTTCGGGCTGCGTGGCGACTGGGCGGCGACGTGTTCGCCGAGGTCGCACTTCCCGAAGGCACCACCACCGACGGCTTCGGACTGCACCCCGCACTCCTCGACGCCGCCCTGCACGCCGTGGCCCTCGGGGACTTCACCGAAACATCGGACCAGGCACGACTGCCCTTCGCCTGGAGCGGCGTGTCTCTCCACGCCACCGGCGCCTCCGTGCTCCGCGTCAAGCTCTCCACAGCCGGCACCGACGCCGTATCGATCAGCGCAGCCGACGAAACCGGAACCCCCGTCGCAACCGCAGACGCCCTGGTACTCCGCACTGTCACAACCGAACAGCTTTCGGCGGGCCGTAGCGGCTTCCACGACTCGCTGTTCTGCGTGGAGTGGCCGGAGCTGTCGCTGCCGTCCGTCGAGCCGAGGTCATGGGCCGTACTGGGCGAGCAGGGCATTTTTGGCGACAGCCCACTGTTCGCAGACTTGACCGGACTCGGCGCCGCCGACACGATCCCCGAGGTCGTCTTCGTCCCGCTGACCGACTATGAGGGAGCAGACACGGCCGCTGCCGCTCACCAGGCGGCACACCATGCCCTGGCTCTCGTCCAGGACTGGCTGGCGGAAGAACGGTTCGCGGACTCCCGCCTGGTGTTCGTCACCCGTGGCGCCGTCGCTGCCGGCCCGAACGAAGCCGTCACAAACCTGGCGAACGCGCCGGTCTGGGGCCTCGTACGCTCCGCACAGGCCGAAAACCCCGACCGCTTCGTCCTCCTCGACCTCGACGAGACCTCGGAACTCACCCGGCTGTGGCCGCTCCTCGGCTCCGACGAACCAGAAGCAGCCCTCCGTAACGGCGTCGTACGGACCCCTCGCCTGGCCCGCACGCCCGCCTCCGAGACCCCCTCACCCATCGAGCTGGACCCGTCCGGCACCATCCTCATCACCGGCGGCACCGGCGCCCTCGGCTCCCTCGTCGCACGCCACCTCGTCACCCAACACGGCGCACGCAACCTCATCCTCACCAGCCGCCGCGGACTCGACGCCAACGGCGCACCCGAACTGGCCACCGAACTGGCCGAACTCGGCGCGGACAAGGTAGAGATCGCCGCCTGCGACGCTGCGGACCGCAGCTCGCTGGAGACGCTGCTCAAGTCGATCGACAGCGAGCGTCCGCTGACCGCCGTCATCCACACCGCCGGCGTCCTGGACGACGGTCTGATCAGCTCTCTCACCTCCGACCGCCTCGACGCGGTCCTTCGTCCGAAAATCGACGCGGCTCTCAACCTCCACGAACTGACAGCCGACACAGACCTGACGGCATTCGTCCTCTTCTCCTCCGCCGCAGGCGTCATCGGCAACGCGGGTCAAGCCAGCTATGCCGCGGCCAACACCTTCCTCGACGCACTCGCCCACCACCGCCAAGCGCTCGGCCTCCCCGCAACCTCCCTCGCCTGGGGCGCCTGGGAACAGGCCGACGGCATGGCCGGAGACCTCAGCGACGCAGACCGCCACCGCCTCAACGGCCTCACCGACACCCAAGGCCTCGAACTCCTCGACACCGCATGGCCCACCAACACAGCCCTGCTCGTACCCATCCGACTCGACCTCGCCACCATCCGCGCCCAGGCATCATCGGCCGGCGTACCGCCCCTCATGCGCGCACTCGTACGCACCCCCACCCGCCGCACCGCCCACACCACCGCTGCGGTGGTGGCGCGTGGCGAGTGGGCAAAGCAACTGGTCGCCCATGCGCCCGGCGAGCGGCATGCGTTCGCACTCGACCTGGTCAGGGCGCGGGTCGCCGCGGTGCTCAGCTACCCCAATGCTGAATCGGTGGACCCCGAGAAGGCGTTCAAGGAGTTCGGGTTCGACTCGCTGACAGCCGTCGAGTTCCGCAACCAGCTCGGCACGGCTGTTGGGCTCCGTCTCCCCGCCACCCTTGTCTTCGACCACCCGAACGCGACGGCCGTCGCCGATTTCGTGGTCGCTGAGCTCACCGACACCCATGCGGCGATTGAGGTCAACGCCTCGACTGTCGACCTTGCGGATGACGAGCCGATCGCGATCGTCGGCATGGCCTGCCGCTACCCGGGCGGAATCACCACTCCCGAGGAGATGTGGCAGTTCCTGCTCACGGACGGCGACGGGATCACGTCCTTCCCGACCGACCGCGGCTGGGACCTGGAGCGAGTCTTTGGCGAGGATCCGGAGAACCCCGGAGAGTCGTACGCACTCGAAGGCGGATTCCTGAAGGACGCGGGTCACTTCGACCCGACCTTCTTCGGTATCTCGCCGCGTGAGGCAGTGGCGATGGACCCGCAGCAGCGGCTGCTGCTCGAGGCTTCATGGGAAGCGCTGGAGCGCGCGGGCATCGATCCGGCATCCGTACGCGGCAGTTCAACAGGTGTCTTCGCCGGCGTGATGTACCACAACTACGCCTCGCGTCCCACGGAGATCCCGGAGGGTGTGGAGGGCTTCCTCGGCACAGGCGGTTCGAGCAGCGTCATCTCGGGACGGGTGTCGTACACGTTCGGGTTCGAGGGTCCGGCTGTCACTGTGGACACCGCGTGCTCGTCCTCGCTGGTGGCCCTTCATCTGGCCGCGCAGTCGCTGCGTCGAGGCGAGTGCTCCATGGCCTTGGCCGGTGGTGTCACCGTCATGCCGACACCGGACACGTTCGCCAGCTTCGCCCTCCAGCGCGGCCTCGCGCTGAACGGCCGCTGCAAGCCCTTCGCCGGCGCAGCCGACGGCACCGGCTGGTCCGAAGGCGTGGGCATGCTGCTCGTCGAACGCCTCTCGGACGCACAGCGCAACGGCCACAAGGTCCTTGCGGTCGTACGCGGCTCCGCCGTCAACCAGGACGGCGCATCCAACGGCCTGACCGCTCCCAACGGCCCGTCGCAGCAGCGTGTCATCCGCCAGGCCCTCGCCAACGCGAAGCTCACGCTCGGGGATGTGGACGCGGTGGAGGCGCACGGCACGGGCACGCGCCTGGGAGACCCGATCGAAGCTCAGGCGCTGCTGGCCACGTACGGCCAGGGGCGCGAGGGCGGCGAGCCGTTGTGGCTGGGCTCGGTGAAGTCCAACCTCGGCCACACCCAGGCAGCGGCCGGTGTCGCCGGCATCATCAAGATGGTCCTGGCACTGCGCGCAGGTGTCATGCCCAAAACCCTCCACGTGGACGAGCCCTCACCGCACGTCGACTGGTCGACGGGTGACGTCTCCCTGCTCACCGAGGCACGGGAATGGCCCGAACTGGACCGCCCGCGCCGCGCCGCCGTCTCGTCCTTCGGCATCAGCGGCACCAACGCTCATGTCTTGATCGAGCAGTTCCCGGCCGAAGCCGAGACTGTGTCGTCGAATCCCCCGCGTGTGGTTGGTGGGGTCGTACCGTGGGTGCTCTCCGGCAAGTCCGAGGGCGCGCTGCGGGCCCAGGCTGAGCGGCTCGCGACATTCGTCGGCGAGCGGTCCGACCTGGGTCTGGCGGATGTGGGGTACTCGCTTGCCGTGTCACGTGCGCGGTTCGAGCACCGGGCCGTCGTCACCGGCACTGATTGGACTGAACTCCTCGCCGGACTGAAGGCGTTGGCCGCCGACGATCTGTCGGGTGCGGTGACCACGGGCAGCGTGAACCGCGGCCGGGTCGCGTTCCTGTTCACGGGACAGGGCAGTCAGCGGGCCGGGATGGGTCGGGAGCTGTACGAGACCTACCCGGTGTTCGCGGCGGCCTTCGACGAGGTCTGTGCGCACTTTGACGGGCATCTTGAGCGTCCGCTGAAGGACCTCGTCTTCGGCACGGACAACGCGGACTCCGGTCTGCTGGATCAGACGGTGTTCACGCAGGCCGCACTGTTCGCGGTCGAGGTCGCACTCTTCCGCCTGGTCGAAGCCTGGGGACTGACCCCGGACTTCCTCGTCGGCCACTCCGTCGGTGAACTCGCTGCCGCACACGCAGCAGGCGTCTTCACCCTCGAAGACGCCACGAAGCTCGTCGCGGCGCGCGGCCGTCTCATGCAGGCCCTCCCGGCCGGTGGAGCGATGGCTGCGATCCAGGCCACCGAGGCGGAGATTCTGCCGCTGCTGGAGGGCCGGGAGCACGAGATCGCGATCGCCGCGATCAACGGCCCTTCGTCGGTGGTCATTTCCGGTGACGAAGCCGCTGTCGTGGAGGTGCTGGAGTACTGGCGGGAGCAGGGCCGCAAGGTCCGCCAGCTCCGCGTCAGCCACGCCTTCCACTCCCCCCGCATGGAACCCATGCTCGAGGAATTCCGCACCATCGCCGCAAGCCTGACCTACTCGACCCCGAGCATCCCGGTCGTCTCCAACCTCACCGGCCAACTCGCCACACCCGAAGACCTCGGCACCGCCGACTACTGGGTACGCCACGTCCGCCAAGCAGTCCGCTTCGCCGACGGCATCACCCACCTCGCCGCCCAAGGTGTCACCACCTACCTGGAACTGGGCCCCGACGGAACCCTCTCCGCCATGGCCCAGGAAACCCTCACCCACACCGACAACACCCTCTTCACCCCCCTCCTGCGCAAAAACCGCCCCGAAGCAGACACCCTCACCCAAGCCATCGCCCACGCACACGTCCACGGGACAGAACTCGACTGGAACGGCGTATACGCGGGCCGTGGTGGGCAACGCGTGGAGCTGCCGACCTACGCCTTCCAACACGACCGCTACTGGCTCGAGTCGCTCTCTCCCAGCGGCGACGCCGCCGGACTTGGCCAGTCCGCCACCAGCCACCCCCTGCTCGGCGCCGCCATCGCTCTCCCTGACTCCGACGGCGTACTGCTCACCGGCCGCCTGTCCCTCCAGTCCCACCCCTGGCTCGCCGACCACGCCGTCATGGACACCGTCCTCGTCCCCGGCACAGGACTCGTCGAGCTCGCCGTCCACGCCGGCGACCAGGTCGGTTGCGGCCAGGTCGAGGAGCTGACGCTCCAGGCCCCCCTTGTCCTCCCTGAGCGCGGCGGTATCGCCCTCCGGGTGACAGTGGGTGCCGCCGAGGACAACGGGCTGCGTCAGGTCGCGATCTACTCCCGGCTGGACGAAGCAGATTCTGCGGAGCCGTGGACCCGTCACGCCTCCGGTCTCCTGGCAGAGAACGCGCCGGACACCTCATTCGATCTGTCGGTGTGGCCGCCCAAGGGCGCCGATTCGATTGACACGGACGGCCTCTACGCAGACCTGGCGGGGGCCGGCCTCTCATACGGCCCGGTCTTCCAGGGGCTGCACGCCGCCTGGCGACTCGGCGCCGACATCTACGCCGAAGTGGCACTGCCCGAGGGCACCGCAACCAACGGCTACGGACTCCACCCCGCACTCCTCGACGCCGCCCTGCACGCCGTGGCTCTGGGCGACTTCGTGGGAGCGTCGGACGAGACTCAGCCGGAAGGCGGCCCCTGGCTGCCGTTCGCGTGGAACGGCGTGTCTCTCCACGCCACCGGCGCGTCGGCGCTGCGCGTGAAGCTGTCCCCGTCCGGTGCCAATGGCTCCAACGGCGCCAATGCGGTGTCGCTGACCGTTGCCGACGACACCGGCGCCCAAGTGGCATCGGTGGAGTCGATGATGCTGCGCGCGCTCGCGGCCGAGCAGCTGACTGCGGGCCGCGAGGCGACGCACGACGCTCTCTTCCGTGTCGACTGGTCCGATCTCACCACCCTTCCCACCGTCACGGCGCCCTCCTGCGCGATCCTCGGATCCGACGGCCATCTCCAGCGCCTCCTCAAGGGCTCCGGTATCGACGCGGCGACCCCCATGGATCTGGCGGAACTGGCTACCGCCGACGCCATCCCCGAGGTCGTCCTCGCCCCCATTGCGGCGTACGAAGGTACGGACACGGCCGCTGCCGCTCACCAGGCGGCACACCATGCCCTGGCTCTCGTCCAGGACTGGCTGGCGGAAGAACGGTTCGCCGACTCCCGACTCGTCTTCATCACACACGGCGCCGTCGCCGCCGGCCCGAACGAAGCCGTCACAGACCTGGCGAACGCACCCGTCTGGGGCCTCGTACGCTCCGCACAGGCCGAAAACCCCGACCGCTTCGTCCTCCTCGACCTCGACGAGACCTCGGAACTCACCCGACTGTGGCCGCTCCTCGGCTCCGACGAACCAGAAGCAGCCCTCCGTAACAGCGCCGTACGAACCCCTCGCCTGGCCCGCACGCCCGCCTCCAAGACCACCACACCCATCGAGCTGGACCCGTCCGGCACCATCCTCATCACCGGCGGCACCGGCGCCCTCGGCTCCCTCGTCGCACGCCACCTCGTCACCCAACACGGCGCACGCAACCTCATCCTCACCAGCCGCCGCGGCCCCGACGCCAACGGCGCACCCGAACTGGCCACCGAACTCACCGAACTCGGCGCAACCACCGTCGACATCACCGCCTGCGACGCATCCGACCGCAGCTCGCTCGAGACGCTGCTCAACTCAATCAGCACCGCCCACCCCCTCACCGCCGTGATCCACACCGCCGGCCTCCTCGACGACGGCCTGATCAACTCCCTCACCCCGGAACGCCTCGACGCGGTCATGCGCCCCAAGGTCGACGCCGCCCTCAACCTCCACGAACTGACAGCCGACACAGACCTGACCGCTTTCGTCCTCTTCTCCTCCGCCGCCGGCGTCATCGGCAACCCCGGCCAGGGCAACTACGCCGCCGCCAACACCTTCCTCGACGCACTCGCCCACCACCGCCAAGCACTCGGCCTCCCCGCAACCTCCCTCGCCTGGGGCGCCTGGGAACAAGCCGGCGGCATGGCCGGAGACCTCAGCAACGCAGACCGCCACCGCCTCAACGGCCTCACCGACACCGAGGGCCTCGAACTCCTCGACACCGCATGGCCCACCAACACAGCCCTGCTCGTACCCATCCGACTCGACCTCGCCACCATCCGCGCCCAAGCATCATCGGCCGGCGTACCGCCCCTCATGCGCGCACTCGTACGCACCCCTGGCCGCCGCACCGCCCACACCCCCACCGCGGTGGTGGCGGACGCTCTGACGCAGCGCCTCGCCGGGCTTTCGCGTGAGGACCGCCGGGCCGCGCTGCTTGAGCTCGTACGGGCGCAGGCCGCGTCCGTGCTCGGTTTCGCGAGTGTGTCGGAGGTCCCTGCGGACCGTGCCTTCCGGGAGCTGGGGTTCGACTCGCTGACGGGCGTCGAACTACGGAACCAGCTCGGCAAGGCGACCGGACTGCGGCCGCCCGCCACGCTGATCTTCGACTACCCGAACCCGGTCGAACTTGCCGAGTACCTGTTGGGCGCGCTGCCCGTCGGCGACGGGGCCGGGCGCAGTGTGCACGACGAGTTGGACGCCCTCGAGTCGCTGCTCTCCTCGCTCGAACCCGACGGTGGTGAGCGTGTCCGTATCAGCACCCGCCTCCAGACGCTGCTGGCCCGCCTGGGCGAGGACCGGGGCGAAGAGGGTGCCGGGGAGGCGGAGTCGGTGACGGACACGATCGACAGCGCCACCGACGACGAGATGTTCCAGTTCATCGGCCGAGAATTCGGCATTTCCTGACCCGCTAGGAGAAGAGACGTCACCATGTCCAACGAGGAAAAGCTCCGTCACTTCCTTAAGCAGGTCACGGCCGATCTGCACCAGACCCGCCAGCGCCTCGGCGAGCTGGAGGCCGGCGCGCACGAGCCCATCGCGATCGTCGGCATGAGCTGCCGTTTCCCGGGCGGGGTCGAAGACCCCGACGGGCTCTGGGAGTTGGTGCGCGACGGCCGCGACGGTGTCACGGAGTTCCCCACCGACCGCGGCTGGGACATTGCGGCGCTGCAGGGCTCCGGCAAGGGGGACGAGGGATACACCTCCGACACCGTGTACGGCGGATTCGTGCACGGCGCCGCCGAATTCGACCCCGCATTCTTCGGTATTTCGCCGCGCGAGGCGCTCGCGACGGAGCCGCAGCAGCGGCTGCTGCTCGAAGCCTCCTGGGAGGCGTTCGAGAGCGCGGGTATCAACCCGGCCGAGCTGCGTGGCAGCAGGACCGGTGTGTTCGCGGGTCTGATGAACAACACCGACTATCTGGCGCAGGCTCCCGTTCTGCCGGAGGGCGTCGGCGGCTTTCTGAGTACGGGCACGTCCGGGAGCGTCGCCTCCGGCCGAGTCTCGTACACCTTCGGTCTTGTCGGCCCGGCCGTGACCGTGGACACCGCGTGCTCGTCCTCGCTGGTGACGCTGCATCTGGCTGTTCAGGCGCTGCGCAACGGCGAGTGCTCCATGGCGCTGTCGGGCGGCGCGACCGTCATGTGCGCGCCGGGCACCTTCATTGAGGTCAGTAAGCAGCAGGGGCTGGCAGCGGACGGCCGGTGCAAGGCGTTCTCGGAGGACGCGGACGGCGCGGGCTTCTCCGAGGGTGCGGGCATGCTTCTGCTGGAGCGGCTCTCCGACGCGCGCCGTAATGGCCGCCGGATCTTTGGCGTCATTCGCGGTACGGCGGTAAATCAGGACGGCGCGTCCAACGGCCTGACCTCGCCGAACGGCCCCTCCCAGCAGCGCGTCATCCAGGAGGCGCTGGCCAACGCCCGTCTTGCGCCCGAGCAGGTGGACGCGGTGGAGGCGCACGGCACCGGGACCACGCTCGGCGATCCGATCGAGGCGCAGGCGCTGATCGCCACGTACGGGCAGGGGCGCGACGCCGAACGGCCCTTGTGGCTCGGCTCGTTCAAGTCCAACGTGGGTCATACGCAGGCTGCGGCGGGTGTCGGCGGCGTCATCAAGATGGTGATGGCCATGCGGCACGGCGTGCTCCCGAAGACGCTGCATGTCGGCGAAGTGACGCGGAAGGTCGACTGGTCCGGCGGTTCGGTCGCGGTGCTCACCGAGGCGCGACCGTGGCCGGAATCGGATGAGCCCCGTCGCGCGGGTGTCTCCTCGTTCGGGGTCAGCGGCACCAACGCGCATGTGATCCTGGAGCAGGCCCCGGAGCCGGCGAGCGCGGCAGCCGCACCACTGACCCAGGCCGACACAGCCACCGTCGTGGAGAACTCCCGGCCGGCCGCCGCCCGCCCGCTCCCGCAGGCCCCCTCGCCCTGGCTCCTGTCCGCCAAGTCCGAGCAGGCACTGCGCGGCCAGGCCGGGCGCCTTCGAGCCCATGTCGCGGCCCGGCCCGAGCTGGACCCGGCGGATGTGGCGCACTCCCTGGTGGCCACGCGCGCTTCGTTCGACTACCGGGCCGCCGTGGTCGCCGACGACCGTGAAGGGCTGCTGCGCGGTCTCGCGGCGCTCGCCGACGGCACTCTGGAAGCCGGCGAGCAGCCCGAGGGTGCGCAGCTCGTCCGGGGCATGGCCCGCCCGGACCGGAAAATTGCCTTCGTCTTCCCGGGTCAGGGCTCGCAGTGGCTCGGCATGGCCGCCGGTCTGCTCGAAGCGTCGCCGGTGTTCGCGGCCTCCGTCGCCGAATGTGACGCGGCCTTCGCCGAGTTCCTGGACTGGTCGGTTGCCGACGCGCTGCGCGGGTCGAAGGGCGCACCGGACGCCGAACGGCTCGATGTGCTCCAGCCGATGCTGTTCACCACGATGGTGTCGCTTGCCGCGCTGTGGCGCTCCTGCGGTGTCGAGCCCGCTGCCGTCGTGGGCCACTCGCAGGGCGAAGTCGCCGCCGCGTATGTCGCGGGCGCGCTCTCGCTCCAGGATGCCTCCCGCATTGTCGCGCTGCGCAGCAAGGCGCTGCTCGCGCTGATCGGCAAGGGGGCGATGGCGTCCGTGCTGGCCCCGGTGGAGTCCGTACGGGAGCAGATCGCGCCGTATGGCGACCGGCTGTCGGTCGCGGTGGTCAACGGGCCCGGCGCGTGCGTGGTGGCCGGTGTGCCGGACGCCGTCGACGAGTTCGTCGCCGCGATGGAGGCCGCGGAGATACGGGTCCGGCGGGTGCCGGGTGCGCTCGGTGCCGGACACTCCGCGCAGGTCGAGCCGCTGCGCGAGCAGATCCTTGCCGATCTTGGCCCGGTCGTGCCGCGCGCGGCTCGGGTGCCGCTGTACTCGACCGTCACCGGTGAGCTGCTCGACACCGGCACCATGGACGCCGAGTACTGGTACGAGAACATGCGGCGGACGGTTGAATTCGACCGCACTGTGCGTGAGTTGCTGGCGACCGGTCACCAGATGTTCATTGAGGTCAGCCCGCATCCGGTGCTGACAGTGCCGCTCCAGGGCATCCTCGAGAGCGCCGGCAGCGAGGCCGCCGTCTTCGGCACGCTGCGACGCGACGAGGGCGGCTCGCAGCGCTTCCTCACCGCCCTGGCCACCGCACATACCGCAGGCGCTGAGCCCACCTGGGACGCCGTGATCACCCCCGGTCGTGAGGGGCGGGTGGAGCTGCCGACGTATGCGTTCCAGCGCAGCCGGTACTGGCTGGAGCCGGGGCTGTACGACGGTGATGTGACCTCCGCCGGCCTCGTTCCGGCCGGTCATCCGCTGCTGGCCGCTGCCATCGAACGAGCTGACGAGGACGGTCTGTTGCTCTCGGGGCGGCTCTCCCTGCGGACGCATCCCTGGCTCGCGGACCATGCCGCGCTGGACACGGTGCTGCTGCCCGGAACGGCCTTCGTGGAGCTGGCCCTGCATGCCGGCGACCGGGTCGGCTGCGGTGTGCTGGAGGAGCTGACGTTCGAGGCCCCGCTGATCCTGCCCGAGCAGGGCGGCGTCGCGGTGCAGCTCGTGGTTGGTGTCCCGGACGGTACGGGGCGGCGCAGTGTCAGCATCCACGCCCGCCCCGACGATGTTCCCGGCGAGCAGCCGTGGACCCGCCACGCCACGGGCACCCTCGCCGGATCCGCCGCGCCGGCGTCGTTCGACTTCACGGTCTGGCCGCCCGAGGGCGGCGAGGAAGTGCCCGTCGACGGGCTGTACGACGAGTTCCACGCCGCCGGAATCGGCTACGGACCGGCGTTCCAGGGGCTGCGCGGTGTGTGGCGGCGCGGTTCGGAGATCTTCGCGGAGATCGACCTGCCGGAGGAACTGCACTCTGCGGCACAGGAGTTCGGTGTGCACCCCGCTCTGTTGGACGCGGCGATGCACGCCGTGGCGGCCGGGACGGTCGACGGATCGGACGGGGCGGAGACGGGCGGGCTGTGGCTGCCCTTCTCGTGGCGTGGCGTCAGCCTGTACGCGACGGGCGCGAAGGCCCTGCGAGTCCGTTTCGCTCCGGTCGAGGGCGAGGACGCGCTCTCCCTCCAGGTCGGTGACGCCACCGGGCGTCCGGTCGTGGCCGCCGACGCGCTGGTGGTGCGGCAGATCTCGGCCGAGAAGCTGAGTGCGGCGAGCACGCGCCACCACGAGTCGCTGTTCCAGGTCGACTGGGTGCCTCTGCCGCTGTCGGCGGTCGGCGCGAAGGCGTCGTACGCAGTGATCGGTGAGGGTCTGGCCGGTGCGGCGGGCGCGAGTCACGCCGATCTCGGCGCCCTGACTGCCGCGTTGGCGGCGGGCGGCCCGGTTCCGGAGCTGGTTTTCGCGCCGTTCGGCCTGGAGGCCGGCGCTGAATCCGGCAGTACGGGCGGTACCGCCGCGGCCGCGCACCTCGCGGCCCGTGAAGCGCTCGAGTTGGTCCAGGCGTGGCTGGCGGACCAGCGTCTCGCAGATGCGCGTCTTGTCGTCGTGACCCGGAACGCGGTTGCCACCGGACCCGACGAGGACGTACCGGGCCTGGTCAACTCCCCTGTGTGGGGCCTGCTGCGCTCCGCCCGCGCGGAGAATCCGGACCGGTTCATCACTGTCGACCTCGACGGTGAGCAGTCCTCGGCCCATGCGCTGTGGGCCGCGGCGGCCTCCGGGGAGCCGGAGATCGCGCTGCGTGCGGGCAGCGCGCTGGCACCGCGGCTGGCGCGGGTTCCGGTGGCCGGCGAGACCGGCCCGGAGACGGATCCGGCAGCCAAGGGGACGGGGACGGACGGCACGGTCCTCGATCCCGACGGGACCGTGCTGATCACCGGCGGCACCGGCACTCTCGGCGCCCTGGTGGCTCGTCATCTGGTGACCGAGCACGGCGCGCGCCGTCTGCTGCTGACCAGCAGGCGCGGCGCCGATGCCGCGGGGGCCGCCGAGCTGACGGCCGAACTCACCGGGCTGGGCGCCGATGTCCAGCTGGTGGCCTGCGACACCTCGGACCGGGCCGCGCTGGAAGCGCTGTTCGCCGGTGTGCCTGCCGACCGTCCGCTGACGGCGGTGGTGCACAGCGCCGGAGTGCTGGACGACGGTGTCATCGACGGGCTCACTCCCGAGCGGCTGGCGAAGGTCATGCGCCCCAAGGTGGACGCCGCGCTCCATCTGCACGAGCTGACCGAGGGCCTGGACCTCTCCGCCTTCGTACTGTTCTCGTCCGCGGCCGGTGTGATGGGCAACCCTGGCCAGGCCAACTACGCGGCCGCCAACGCCTTCGTCGACGCCCTCGCCCAGCACCGGCGCATCAGGGGGCTGCCGGCCACCTCGATGGCCTGGGGCCTGTGGCTGGACAGCCTCGGCGTGATCAGCGAGGCCAACGGCGAGGACGCCGCCGCGCGCACCGGCAACCGGATACCCGGTCTCAGTTCGCAGGAGGGACTGGAGCTGTTCGACGCGGCGTGGCACCACGAGCGCACCCTGTTCGTACCGATGCGGCTGGATCTGGCCGACCTGCGCACTCAGGCAGATCCGGAAGGTGTGCCGCCGCTGTTGCGCGGTCTCGTCAAGACCGTCGCACGGCGGTCCGGCGGCGGGGCGCAGACCTCGGGCCCGTCGCTGGCGGAGCGGCTGGCCGGGCTGCCGGAGCACGAGCGTGGCGCGGCGATGCTGGAGTACGTCCGTATGCAGGCTGCTTCCGTCCTCGGATACGCCGACGCGGATGCGGTGGCGCCCACCCGCCGGTTCCTGGAGATGGGTTTCGACTCGCTGAGCGCCGTCGAACTGCGCAACCGGCTCGGCGCCGCGACCGGAGTACGGCTGCCTGCGACCGTCGCCTTCGAGAACCCGACCTCGGAAGCGCTGGCCGCCTATCTCACCCGGGCGATGGGGTCCGCGGCCGAGCCGCGTCCCGCAGCAGGGGACGCGCCCGCTGTGGGCGCCGGGCAGGAGAGTGTGTTCGGGGCGATGGCGCGGCGTGCGGGCGAGGTGGGACGGCTGCAGGAGTTCGTCACTCTCCTCACCAGCGCCTCGGAGTTCAGGCCGTCGTTCGAGTCGTCCGCGGAGCTCTCGGGCGAGCTGGACATGGTCCGGCTGGCCAAGGGCGAGTCCGGCGCCGAACTGATCTGCATCCCCTCGGTCCTGCCGATGTCGGGGCCGCACGAGTACGCCCGGTTCGCCGCCGCGCTCCGTGATGTCCGCAATGTATCGGTGCTGCCGGCGCCCGGTTTCGTACCCGGGGAGCCGCTGCCGGCGGATGTGGACACGCTGGCCGTGGCACACGCCGAATCGTTGCTCGCCCATACGGACGGGAAGCCGTTCGTGCTGGCTGCGCACTCCTCGGGTGGCATGCTGGCGCATTCGCTGGTGAGCCGGCTGGAGTCCTTGGGCGTACGGCCGCAGGCGCTGGTGCTGATGGACATCTATCCGCTCGATGCGCGGGCGTTCACGGGGGTTCAGGCGCGGATCGGGGGCGTCGGGTCGCCGGACGGCGAAGACAGGCCGGGCTCGGGACCGGACTCCGGCTCGGGTGCGGCGGCAGGCGGTCTGGGGGCGCTCGGCGATGTGCGGCTCACCGCGATGGCGGGCTACTTCCGCATCTTCGGCGACTGGGAGCCGCAGGCCATCGCCACACCGACGCTGCTGGTGAGGGCTTCCGAGCCACTGCCGAACTGGCGGCACACAGAGGACTGGCAGTCCTCCTGGCGGCTGGAGCACAGCGCGCTCGACACCGCGGGCGATCACTTCTCAATGATGGAGGAGCACGCCGGCAGGACCGCGCGGACCGTGCACGAGTGGCTGTCCCAACTCGACCCGTCGGCGTAGCGGTCTGCCCGGGTCCTCCCTGCGGAGGGCATGAGGGGGTGGAAACCGAAGTCTCGGTCTCCACCCCCTTTCTCCACCCGTGAACTCAGGACCGAAGACCGCGCGGATCCTAGTCTTTCAATACACCCAAGAACGAATCGGAGGTACGCAGTGACTGACGCCATGTTGGATGCTCTGTTCCTGAGCGGGATCCTGATCACCATCGTCCTTGCCACTCAGGTGGGGCGGCATCGCTTCGGAGTCCTCAAGCTGCTCATGCCACTTGGACTTGTGGCCTATTTCGCCTATGACATGCTCCACAACCTCAAGGCGACGCAGCCCAATCTCACGTCGGCCGGCGTCGGCATCGCCATTGGTGCGGCAATCGGTGTCGGACTGCTCTACACAATGCGGGTCGAGAACGATGCGGCCACCGGAAAGACCTACACCCGGGCCGGTTGGAGTTACCTCGCAATCTGGATGGCGGTACTCGTCGGTCGCCTCAGCTTCATCTGGTCGCTGGAGAACATCGATTCATTCCGGGCCGATTTCGGCAAGTGGACCGTTGAGCAGCAGATCGACCCCGACGGGGTGGCTGCCTTCTTCGTCCTGATGGCCATGGCGATGGTTCTGGTCCGCACGGTTGGCGTCGCTATTCGCTGGATGCGTCGCCCGCGGCCCGTGGCTCCCGCGCAGCGGACCAGGCAGCCCAGCGCAGTCTGACCCGGGTAACGGGAGGGGCGGATAGGGGTTGTCGCCCCCTCCCGCCGGCCGGAATTATTCACTCCAGGAAATTCGGCCGGTGCGTAACACACTGAACGTCAGGGAGATTTGGAAATGCGAGTTTTCTGCACGGTGACCGGAACACAGGGGCACGCCAATGAGGTGCTGCCGCTGGCCCGGGCGCTGGCCGAGGCGGGCCACGAGGTTCTGGCCACAGTGCCTGAGCATTTGGTTCCCGTATTCGAAGGCGCGCCTGTCACCGTGAAGCCGGTAATGCCGAGCATTCCGGAGATCATGCACTCTATCTTCTCTCTGCGGGACCGCTTCAAGGACAGCAATCCGGGCGAAGAGATCGTCGTCGACAACCGGCTGCAGATGATCCTTTGGGGCGGCGGCCCGCATATCACCACCACCTTCGAGCGGATTATTCCGATCGCCAGGGAATGGAACCCCGATCTGGTATTGCGGGACGGCGGCGAACTGACCGGTGTGCTGGTCGCCGAGGCGCTCGGCATTCCGCATGTCTCATGCCCTTCGGGACCGACGAATGTCATTGATCCCGAAGGTCTGCTGCCTTTCCTGAACGAGCGGCGCGTGGAAGTCGGGCTCGCCCCCCAGTCGGAGCCGTGGTCGGTCTACCCCCTCGACCGCATCGACTGCGTCCCCGAGACGTTCTCCTTCACCCGGTACCCGGCGCCGGAGGCGTTCGCCTATCAGCAGCCCGCGGCGCTGCACGGAACGCAGAGTCTTCCCGCCGAGCTGGCCGAACTGCCGGGCGACCGCCCGCTGGTGGTGGCCTCGGTGGGCAGCGCGCTGCCCACGGTGATGGGCATGAAGGAGCAGGGCATCGAACCGCCCGAGGGCATGCTCCACCCCTCCGACACGCTGCGAGCCATCATCGAAGGGCTCTCCGCACTCGACTGCTACGCCGTCGTGGGCACCGCCGGCTTCCCCGTCGACGGCGTCACCGTCGGGGACAACGTGATCGTGATGGACTGGCTGCCGCAGCAGCAACTCCTTGAGTGTGCACAACTGTTCGTGACGCACGGTGGTTACAACAGCGTCCGCGAGGCCATCCGGCAGGGTGTGCCCATGGTGTCGCTGCCGCAGTTCGGCGACCATCTCCACAACTCCGAGCGGCTGGCGGAGCTGGGCCTCGGCGCCCATGTCACCGATGTGACTCCCGAGGGTGTTGCCATGGCCTGCAAGCAGGTGCTCGGCGACGACCGGATCCAAGCGGGCATCCGCAGCGCGCACCGGCAGATGCTCGGTCTTCCCGGTATCGACGAGGTCGTCACCCATCTCGAGTCGCTCGTCGCCGCACACACCTCATGACCAGAGCCTGATATCACGTCAGGTTCGCATAAGCCCGCTGCCGGCCCCCCGTCCGGCAGCGTCCGGCGGGCGCCGGTCCGATTGACCATCGGAACCGGCGCCCGCCTTCTGCGTGCCTGCGGACTGCTAGCTGCGCGCGGGCACCTGGGCCTCCAGTGCAATCGCGGTGATGAGCAGCCCGTCCCTGGCCAGCCAGCGGCCGGTGAAGCCCGTCAGCGGTCCTCCGTCGGGCAGGCGTCCCGGGCGCAGGATCCGCGCCGAGAACAGTCCGGACGATTCGGTGTCATAGCTGAAGGTGATCTCCGCGTCGTCGAAGTCGATCTCCCGCCAGGTGAGCGGGAACCAGGTCTTGTAGACGCACTCCTTGGCGCTGAACAGCAAGCGGTCCCGGTGCGCGGGGCCGATCGTCGCCGGGGACAGCGCCCATGCGGCCTCACGCGGCAGCGCGATCGCCTCCAGCACCCCGTCGGGCAGCGGCCCGTCGGGTTCCGCGTCGATTCCGATCGCCAGGATGTCGTCCGCCATGGCCAGCGCCGCCGCGCGATAGCCCGCGCAGTGCGTCATGCTGCCCACCACGCCCGTCGGCCACAGGGGCACATTGCGCACCCCTGGCATCACCGGCGAGGGCAACAGCCCCAGACCGGCGAGCGCGCGCCGCGCACACGCCCGTACGGTCGCGAACTCCGCACGCCGCTCGGCCACCGTGGACGCGACCAGGGCCGCCTCCTGCGGATACAGACCCGCCTCGGGCTTGTCCCCGTCCTCGAACGCCTCGGCGCAGACGACCGTCTTCGGCAGCAACTCGTCGATCATGCCCGGCCCTTCAGCCGACCCGTGACGCCCGCCTGGGCCGGAGGCTCTTCCGTGAACGGAGCGATCCGGCGCAGCAGCCCCCGCGGGTGGCCGCGTTTGCGCCACTCGCGCGGATAGCCGATCGAGACCTCCTCGAAGCGGACCCCGTCGTACCAGGTGGTGCGCGGGATGTGCAGATGCCCGTAAACCACGGCGGCGGTGTTGAAGCGTATGTGCCAGTCGGCGGTCAGCTCGGTGCCGCACCACTGGGCGAACTCCGGGTGCCACAGTATGTCCGTGGGCTGCCGCACCAGCGGGAAGTGGTTCACGAGTACAAGGGGGACGTCCGGGTCGTGGGCTGCCAGTCGGCGTTCGGTCTCCGCCACGCGCGCCCGGCACCAGGCGGCTCGGCCGGGGTGGGGGTCGGGATGGAGCAGGAACTCGTCCGTGCACACCACGCCCGCCTCGTAGGCACGCGCCAGCGACTCCTCCTCGGTGGAGACTCCGGGTGTCCGGAAGGTGTAGTCGTAGAGCACGAAGAGCGGGGCGATGGCGACGGGCCCGCCCGGGCCGTCCCACACGGGGTACGGGTCCTCCGGCGTCACCACGCCCAGGCTTCTGCAGAGCTCCACCAGATGCCGGTAGCGGGCTTCGCCGCGGAGTTGGACCGGGTCCTCGCGAGGTGTCCACAGTTCGTGGTTGCCCGGCGCCCAGATCACCTTGGCGAAGCGGTCGGCCAGCAGGCGCAGTGCCCGTTCGATGTCCTGCGTCAGTTCGGCGACGTCTCCGGCCACGATCAGCCAGTCGCCGTCGCCGCCAGGGCGCAGCGACTCGGTGATCGGCCAGTTGTCGGCCATTCCGACATGCAGGTCACTCACGGCAAGGAGCTGTCGTCCGGCGCCCTCGGACGGAGCGGGCGCCCACTCGGGCGCGGAGGCTTCGGGCACAGCAGGTTCAGGAGTGGGGAGTTCAGGCGCAATCGGCGACATCGAAGTCCAAACTGGTCGGCAGGTCCTGGCGGCGCCTGATGTTGATCTTCCGGTAGACCCGGGTGAGGTGCTGTTCCACCGTGCTGACGGTGATGAAGAGCTTGCTGGAAATCTCGCGGTTGGTGTGGCCCAGCGCTGCCAGCCTGGCGACCCGGCGCTCGGCCTCCGTCAGGGCCTCCTCCGCACGGTTCTCCGTCCGTATGGTGTGCTCCGGCGCGGCGGGGACGGTGCCCGGCCCGGACGGGGCGACGCGGGCCGTGGTGGGCTGGGGCGCCCGGAACAGTTCGTACGCACCGCAGATGTCCGCCACCTGTCCCGCCTGCCGTACCAGCCCACGCCCCTTGACCGGTTCCCCGAGCCGCTTGTAGGCCCGGCCGAGGTCGGTCATGGCCAGGGCCATGGTGTACGAGTCGCCGACGTCGCGAAGCAGTCGGACGGCCTCCTCCAGCAGTTTGGGCCGGTGCGGGAGGGGACGCGCGGCCGCCAGCACCCGCAGGGCGGCGCCCCGGGTCCGCAGATGCTTGGGATGTGTACGGGACAGTTCGTCGTCGAGCAGAGCGACGGCCCGCTCGGGGTTCTTCAGTTCCAGCCAGGTCTCCGCCGCCCTGGTCCGCCACGGCACCAGGGTGGGTGAGTCCATGCCCCAGGCCTTCATGAGTTCGCCGCACTCCATGAAGTCGGCGAGCGCGGCATGGTGGCGCCCTGTCCGCAGTTGCAGTGCGCCACGCGCGTGGAGGTAGGAAAGTCCGTAGCGGGTCCGGAACATCGAGTCGGGTACGGGCCGGTCAAGCAGCTCGGCCGCCGCCTCGTGGTGCCCCATGTGTGTGCGGGCCTCCACCAGCACCGACAGAGGAAGTCCGATGGCTACGCCCCATCCGTGCGCCGGCAGCCGCTCCAGTGATGACTCGGCCTGCTCCACCGCGTCGGTGAGATTGCCCTGCCGCAGGGAGATGAGCGCCCGGAAGGCCGTGAGCAGGGCCGGGGCACGCCCGCTGCGGGCCTGCACAAGCAGCCGGTCGCACCAGCGGGCCGAGGAGCTGAGCAGATCACTGAGGACGAGGGTGCTCAGCGCGGCCAGCAGCGTCTCGACGGTGGCCTCGGTCAGCACGGTGGACCGCAGGGTCTGTTCGGCGTCCGACACCGCGGACGCCTCCGCCCGGAGACCGAGTACGGAATTCAGCGCGCCGAACGCCTTCACCGGCGCACTGACCACAGCAGCGGCGGTTGAGGTGGACGTGGTGGTGAACTTCGGTTCGGACCGCTGTTCGTCGTGCGGCACCTGGTCGCTTGCGGTGAGCGCACCCGGGTAGGTGCCGGCCATCTGCAGCCGGGTGGCGTTGATTTCGTCGTCGAGGCGCGGTGCGTGCGTGGCGGCCACGGTGGTGCTCGCCACCCGGAAGGCAGCGGTCGCCTCGTCCACGTACCCGTACCACATCAGCTGTGGCACCAGCCGCAGCGTGTAACGCAGCGGCAGCTGACCGTCGCGGGCCGGCAGGGCCAGCGACTGCACCTGTTGTGCGGCGGTCGCCGGCTGATGACGCCAGTTGAGCTCGGCCAGTTGGGCCCTGATGGACAGCCGGGTCGGCTCGTCGCGGCAGCAGCGCTCGGCCATCTGCAGGCATCGCATCGCGAAGTCGGGCTCGGCGGCGGCCAGCGCCTGGTGCGAGGCGTCCTGGAGGACTCGGCACACCCATGCCTCCTCCGCCTGTCCCCGCAGATCCTGGGCCAGTAGCTGGGTGGCGACCCGCACGGAGTTCGCGCCGCGCTGGTGCAGCAGCTTGGCCGCCCAGTAACGCAGCTGCGCGGCCTCCTCGGCCGGAAGGTCCTCCAGTACGGCCTTCTCCATGGCTTCGTGGCGGAACTGCTGGTCCTGGAGGATGCCCGCCTCCTCGAGGGCGGCCGCGGCCGGCCGGACCGTGTGGTCCTCGACGCTGAGAAGCAGACCCACGTTCGGCGAGGTCGACGGCTCCTGGAGCAGTGCGAGACCGCGCGCGACGGCCAGGGCGTTGTGACCGCTGCGCTGGACACATCGCAGCGCGGCCTGCCGGAAGAGGTCGCCGGCCTGTGGTGTCCCGCCTTCCCGGCGGGCGGCCGACGGCACGAACTGGTCCGCGGCCAGCGCCCTGACCAGCAGCGGGTTGCCACCCGTTGCGTGATGGAAGTCCGGTGCCAGCCGGGCGGCCTCGGCGGAGGGGAACCGGTCGGAGAGTACCCGCCCGACGCCCTCGACGCCGAGCGGGCCGAGCCGGACGCGCAGCAGTTGGTCACGCTCCAGCAACTCGTCGGCGGAGAAGGCCGCCCCGGTCGGCGCGGGCCCTTCTGTCACCACCACGGACAGGGCGGTCAGGCCGGAGTGCCGCAGCAGATACCGCAGGACCTGGAGGGACTGGACGTCCGCGAACTGGATGTCGTCGACGGCGATCAGCACATGCCCGGCAGCGGCCGGTCCACCGAACCTGCGCGTCAGTTCACGCAGTACCCGCAGGGGAACCTGGGAGGCCGGCGCGGAGGGCTCCGTGGTTCCCTCGCAGTCCCGGGCTGTCCGGTACCCCTGCTCCGCCTCCGGCGGCATGCCCTGCTGGAGCTGTTCCAGGACCGCGTACGGCAGGCTCTGCTCCGTGGGTGCGGCCACGGCGCTCACGACGGTGACCTGGTTCGCCGCAGCGAAGTCCGTCAGCGCGTGCAGGAGTTCGGTCTTGCCGATACCGGCCGCGCCGCTGATGACCGCGAGACGGGGGCAGGGTCTTGTCGCCCGGAGATTCGCCTCGAGAAACTCGCGGAGTTGTGCCGATTCCTTGTCCCGATGTATCCCCATGGCCACGTGTCCTTCCCCTCCGTCGCACGCGAGTGGCGATGAGGTACGGACACGCCAGCGGTCGGCTGGTCGATCATGTACTTCGTGCTTCCCCGTTGCGATGTGCGCAGTGCCGGCCGAGGCCGCTGTCCCGGCCGAGGCCGGGATCCGACTGCCACTGCGCTTCCCCGTTGCAACCCCGCCGTGCGGGGGTACTGCCCCCGGTTGCTCCGCGGCGGCCCCGCGGAGTAGTTGGGGTGACCGGACCATCATCTCCGGTCAGGACATCAGAAAGATGTCAAGGTCATGTAGAGATCCAGCTAGTTGTGCCGGCCAGTTCCACAGGACGTCACCTCCATCGGAACGAGGTCACCGACTGTTTGCCTGCCGTTCAGCGCGAGCTGTGAATCGCTGTTGCCTGCCAGCCTTGTCGGCAGCTCGCGTCGCCGGTTGACCTTCAACTTCCGGTAGATGCGCGTCAGATGCTGCTCCACCGTGCTCACGGTGACATACAGCCTGGCGGCGATCTCCCGGTTGGTGTTGCCATGGGCGGCCAGCACGGCCACACGGCTCTCCGCCTCGGTCAGTGAAGCCGTGTTCTGCGGCAGTACCGGCTCGTGGCGCGGTGCTTCGAAGTCGGGGTCCGTGCCGCCCGGTATCAGCTGGCGGCACAGCGGTTCGGCACCACAGGACTTGGCGACATGCCATGCCTTCCGAACCAGCATACGGGCGCGGTTGACATCGTCCATCACCCGGTAGAGGCGCCCCAACTGACCCAAAGCCAACGCCAGTTGCAGCCGGTCCCCGCCGTTCTCAAGGATCTCCACCGCCTCCTGGAGCTGCTGGAGGCCGCGCCGGCCCTCACCGGTCGCGCCAATCAGCCGCAGAGCCGTACCGCGCGCCCGTTCAGGGCTGCACAGCAGTTGCTGCTCGGCCAGGCTCCGGGCCTTTTCGGGGTGGCCGAGGGCCAGCCAGGTCTCCGCCGCGTCGAGCCGCCACGGCACCAGCTCAGGGGCGTCGACACCCCAGTCCTCGAGCGCCTCGCCGCAGGCCAGAAAGTCCCCGAGAGCGGCGTGGTAGCGGCCGGTGGCCAGGTTCCACCGGCCCCTGGCGCGTGCGTAGTGCAGACCGGGCAGGGTGTGCAGGAAGGCGTCGGGCACGGTCTGGCCGAGCAGGCTCTCCGCCTCGTCGAACTGCCCCATACCCGTGTGCGCCTGGATCAGCGTGGCGAGCGGGAAGGAACGCGCGAGAGACCAGCTCCTCGGCCCCATCTGCCGCAGTGCCGACTCAGCGTGCCCCTTCGCCCCGGGCAAGTCGCCCTGCCGTAGCGCTATCTCGGACCGTACGGAGGTGAACATGGCCTGCCAGGCCGGGGCATGGTGGTCCGCGGATTCGTTGAGCAGCCGCTCGCACCAGGGCACGGCGAGATCCAGCCGGTCGGCGTACACCAGCGCCCAGAGGGCGACGACCAGGGGCTGCACATAGCCGTCGTTGAGCCGGTAGCGCTGCAGCACACGAGTGGCTTCGGGGACCGCGTCCTCGCGCCTGCTCTCCGACAGAGCGGCTGCCACGGCGGACGAGGCGTGAAGATGGGCGATTTCCGCGTCTCCGGCAAGGGTGTCGGCAGGCCCGGGGCGCATCGGCTCCTCGCCGGCCGGCTCCATGCCCAGCGAGGGACTGAGCACGGTCAGCCAGCGGCGGGCGGCCGTCAGAGCCGTCCGTTCCTCACGCCCGGACCAGCCGTCGGCCCCTTCGAGGGTCTCCAGCACCTCCCTCGCCTCGACCAGCCGGCCCGACCAGGCGAGATACGACAAGGACACCACCAGATCGCTGGGCGAGAGGCGGGCCGCCGTCGCGTCCAGCAGGAGCGTCGAAGCCTTGATGTCCACGGCCGCCGGATCGGTGCGCCAGACGACACCGGCCAGCTTGACGGTGAGTGAGGCGCGCAGCCGGTCGTCCTCGCAGGAGTCCTGGGCGAGGGCGAGACAGCGGCGGGCGAATTCCATGTCGCCGTCCGCCAGCGCGTACTCGGCCGCTTCCTGGAGCACCGGCACTGCCCAGAGGTCCGCCGTGTCCCGGGCCACGACGAGGTGGTGGGCGATGTCGTACGCGGCCGAGCCGTCCTGGTGAAGCAGCTCGGCGGCGCGGGTGTGCAGCTGCGACAGCCGGTCCGCCGACATGGCGTCCCGCACGACCGAGGCGGCCTGCTCGTCACGGAAGCGGCCGTCACTCAGGAGTCCGCACTGTCCCAGGTCCGCGACGGCCTGCTCGACACTCCTGAGGTGGATGCCGAGAAGGCGGCCGAGCAGCCCGGGGTCGGCATGGGATCCCAGGATGGCGATGCCCTGGGCGATCTCCAGCGGTTCGGGGCCGCACCGGTGCAGGCAGTCGATCACGGCCTGTGCGTAGTTCTCGCCTCGTACGAGCGGCTGGAACGGGTCGCCCGCCTCGGTGGCGGCGAGGCGGTCCTCGACCAGCGCCCGGAGCAGGAGCGGACTGCCGCCGGTGATGTCATGCAGTTCCGGGGCGAGGCGCGCGGCTGTTGAGGGCGTGAAGTGTTCGCTCAGGAGCCCCACAGTCCCGATCGGCGACAGCAACTTCAGACGCAGCCAGGTGCAGTGCGGCAGGTGCGCGAGTTCCGCGTGGAAACTGCGCTTGCTCGATTCGAGCCTGGCGGGTTCGGTCAGTACGACCAGCATCCGGACGTGGCGAATGCGGCGGGTCAGATAGAGCAGAAACCGAAGAGAGGCCTGATCGCCGTCATGGACATCATCAACCGCGATCACCACCAGGTTTTCCTTGGCCAAGTCGAGGAGGACTGCGCTCAGTTGAGGCATGGCCAGCATCTGGTCATGCACCGATGACTCGGCTCCGGACACTCCGTCGATCAGCCGTGCCACTTCGGCGTGCGCCGCGGAGGTCAGCGGTGCACTCGCGAAGATCCTCCCGAGGAGACCGAACGGCCGGGTGCGCTCGGCGCGGACTCCCGCCGTGTCCAACAGGAGCGCGCCCTCCGCCAGCGCTTGATCGGCGCAATTCATCAAAAGCGCCGTTTTCCCGCTGGCGACCGCTCCGCTGAGCAGTGCGACCTGCCCTCGCCCCTCTCTCGCGCTTTCCAGGAGCTCTCTCAGCAGGGTCCGCTGATTTTCTCGCTCGACATAGTGAGCCTCCAACAACATATCTCTCCCCCGAGCCGCCGGGACTTTCGCAATCAAATGGAAAGTCCAGCGGTGAATATTATGTCAATGAATGCGAACCACAAACGCACTGTCGCGCGCCGGTTGAGCTGACGGTGAGTGCTAGAGCAGACAGCCGGAAACGATTCTGCCGACCTGCTCCTGATGGTCAGTCAGGAAGAAGTGGCCGCCTGTGAAAGTGTGCAGTTCGAAGTCGCCGCTGGTGTGTCGCCGCCACGCCTCGGCCTCCTCCGCGCTCGTCCGTACGTCGGTGTCACCGGTGAGCACGGTGATCGGCGCGCGCACGGTGGCGCCCGGTTCGACCCGGTACGTTTCAACCGCCGTGTAGTCGCCCCGGATGGCCGGCATCGCCATCCGGAGGAACTCCTCGTCAGCCAGGATACGTGCATCAGTGCCGCTGAGCAGGCGCATCTCGGCGATGATGCCGTCGTCGTCACGCTGGTGCACCGTCTCGTCACGGTGCGCGGAGGGTGCACGCCGACCCGAGGCGACGATCCTCCGCGGGGTGAACTCCGGGTCCCGCTCCAGCCGTCGCGCCACCTCAAAGGCAAGCGTCGCCCCCATGCTGTGGCCGAAAAGCACGGTGGGCAGATCGAGCCACGGCTGAAGAGCTGTCGCAATCTCGTCGGCGAGAGCTCCCAAATCCGTGATACAGGGCTCGGACCGGCGATCCTGACGTCCCGGATATTGCACCGCAAGGACGTCCGTATCGGGGGCGATCGCCCGGGTCATAGGAAAGTAAAAAGAGGCTGAACCACCCGCGTGAGGCAGGCAGATGAGACGAGTTCTGGCCTGTGGGGATGGCCGGAACCGTATCAGCCAGGGCGTGTTGGTCAAGGGTTCAATCATTGGCTGCCGTTCCGCCTTCAATTCAGTGCTCGATGCGACGTACCCGCCGGTGGCAGCAATAGTAGACAGCTTGATCAAAGTAGGGGGTACCCCTATTTAGGGGCTGCGCGGCCGCGACGAGGGGTTGAGCCGCCCGGCAATGGGGTTGACATACGGGCCCGGGGGCGCAAAGGCCGAGTTCCACGAGGGGTACGCCGCCTCGGGCGACGCCGAGTGATTGCCAACGTGATTTACGCCATGCCCATCCCCCGGGCCCACAAACCTCAAATGAACCTCAGGCAGTAGGGGTTCGGGGTGCCAACGGCCTTCTCGTGGCAGTCAGAACGATGCCCGAGACAGCAACCCGCGGGCGGCCGCAGCAGTGGCCGGCGCCCAACGCGGGACACCCTCGGGCCGGATGTGCGCACCTCGGCCGCGCGACTCAGGGTTGAGCCAGTCCCTGCTGATAGGCGTAGCGGACGGCATCGGCCCGGTTGCGCGCATTGATCTTGGCGAACGCATTGTTGATGTGCGTCTTGACCGTCGTCTCCTCGATGAAGAGTGACGAGGCGATCTCCCCATTGCTCAGGCCCTGGGCGATCAGTTTGAGCACATCGACTTCCCGGCCGGTCAGACCGTCGGGGTTGACCCGGCGCCGGGCCGGGGCCACAGCGGGCGGCGGCTGTTGGGCCTGGTTCGTGGCGGCTGCGGGGACTGCGGGCACACTGAGCGCCGCAGCCAGCCGACGGGTCACCGCCGGGTCGAAGGTGGACTGGCCATGGGCGGAGCTGCGGATGGCCACCGCGATCTGCTCCTGATTGGCGTCCTTCGTCAGATAGCCGCACGCCCCGGCGTTCAGCGCGGCGACCAGGGACTCGTCGTCAGCGAAGGTCGACAGCACCAGCACGGCCACGTCCGGGTGTTCGGAGAGAATCTTTCTGGTGGCCTCCGCACCGCCCATTCCCGGCATGCGCAGATCCATGAGCACCACCTGGGGTGAGGTCACGCCGACCAGGCGTACCGCCTCCGCGCCGTCGGCTGCGTCTCCCACCACCTCGATGTCGTCCATCAGATCGAGCAACGACACCAGACCTTCACGAACGATCTGCTGATCATCCACGACCAGTACGCGAATCCGCGCCGATCCGGGCTCAGCATCCACGCCGGCAACCCCCCACACACCTCTGCGATCCGAGCGCGATCGCCCAACCAGGCGTTCCCCGCTGTCCTTTGGCGACCCAACCTACCCTCAATCCGCAGAGCGGCTCGGCACTGTGGGTGACCGCGGGGAGCGCTACCGGCCAGGCCGGAAAGCACACGGACGAGGATCTCCGCCCGGATCTCCACCACAGGGTGGGCCCGCCGAAGGGTTCTCGTTTCTACCCTCTGGGCATTCCCCGGAAGGAACGCACATGAGCCTGGCCCTGGACCTCGATACGGTCATGACCATTCTGTTGATTCGCTTCGCCCTGATCGTCGCCGCCGTCTCCGTACTTGTGATCATCGCCTTCACGATTCTGATCGTCCTCAAGCGCAGCGGCCAACTCGGCGCCATCAGAAGGCGCGTGGAGACCGTCGTGCGGAATCAGCTACGCGCCCGGGCCGCAGGCCTGCCCACCGACCGTCCGAACCCGGGGCGCCGAGGGGTTCTCTCGGCCCTGGACCGCATTACCAAGGGCGGTGGCCGCACATGAGTCGGATGATCCAGACAGCACAGACGGTCATGGCCGGTCAGACAGGGGGTGAGAAGGCGGGAGACATCCTCTTCGATGTACTGCTGGACCGTCTGTGGAAAATGGGCATCGTGGTGGCAGCAGCTATTCTCGTGCTGACGGCCATGATCATCATCTATCGGAGAACGGGCACCAAATAGGCTTGCCCGCATCACTCACGGCCACCGCACGATATCGTTGGAGCAAGGTGAACAAGGCACCCGCACGCGGTAGTTGGCGCATCGTGGACCGGCTCGCACCTGCCTGGCTGGTGGTGCAGTTCCTCGGCACGGCCGTGCTCGTCGTGGCCATGGTGACGGCCAGGGAGGACACGCTCTGGATCTGGGGTGTGTACGCCGCGAGCCTTCTGTGCTGGACCCTGTTCATGGTCCTGCATCCCGTCCGGCCCGAGGCCGCCAGTTCCATGCTGGCGTTGAGCGCGCTGCTGCCCGCCCTGGTCGTGGGGTTCTCCGACGACTCGACCGCTGTGATCATGCTGGGCGTACTGCTCGGCAGATTCACCGCGATGATCACCTCCTCCGCGCGCATGCTCACGGTCGTGACCTGCGCGTGCCTGGTGGCCATCTGGATCAGTTGCGCGCTGGCCGGGCAGCCGCTCACCGACGTACTCGGCTACACGATGCTCGCTCTTGTGCTGACGCTGTTCGGCCTCAACCGGCGCCAGTACGAGGGCCGAGCCAAGCAGGCCGAGCAACTGCTGGCACAGAACCAGCTCATCCAGCAGGAGCAGGCGCGGGCCGCGGCGCTGGGTGAACGCAGCAGGATCGCAAGGGAGATGCACGATGTGCTCGCGCACTCGCTGGGCGCGCTGAGCGTCCAGCTCAAGGTCGCCACCGCGCTGATCGAGAAGGGCGACGCAGCAGGTGCCCTGACCCGGGTGCGCCGGTCCAACCGGCTGGCGGACGAGGGCCTGATAGAAGCCCGCAACGCGGTGGCCGCCCTGCGTGGAGATGTGCCTTCGCTCCCCGAAGCGCTGAAGAGCCTCACTGTGCAGCACCGCTCCAACCATCCCAGCGAGGTCCACATGGACATCCTGGGCGAGCTTCGGCCGATCTCGCCCGCGGCCACGGTCTCGCTGGTGCAGACGGCGCGCGAGGCATTGACCAACGCCGCCAAGCACGCCCCCGGGGAGACCGTCGGGGTGACGGTGGAGTACCGCGCGGACGCGCTGCGGCTCACCGTGGAGAACGCCACCCCGACCTCGAGTCTCCCCGACCCGGACCATGCGCCCGGGTACGGCCTCACAGGTATGCGGGAGCGCCTGGCGCTCGTCGGCGGCTCGCTCGTCGCGAACCGCCTGGACGGCGACACGCGTTGGGCCGTGACCGCCGAAGTACCCGAGTGACGCGGTGACCGGGACTCGTCGTATCTCGTCGCATCTCGCCGCCGCGCGTTCCAAGCCGCCGGACGCAGGCGGCCCTGCTCCGGGAATGGATCCGTGTGAGAGCAGCCTGACCCGCCCGAGCGGACCGTTCGGGCGGGCGGCGTGCGGGGTCAGTTGGTGGGCTGGGCGGCCCTCCAGGCGCGGTAGTGGACGTCAATCGCGTCGGTGAGCGAGGCGCGGCGCGGCGTCCAGCCGAGGAGGCGGTGGGCCTTGGCGCTGGTGACGAGTTCGTCCTGGTCGGCGGCCATCTGCAGCATGCCGCCGGCCTCGGCGCTCTCCAGGGTGATCTCGCCGGTGTAGCCGGCCGCGCGGACGGCGGCGTGCTGGACGTCCAGGGCGCGCAGGCGCTGCTCGTCGGCGACGACGAAGGTTTCGCCGTCGACGGCAGCGGGGACGCCACGGCACCGACGCGCGCGGCAACACCACCGTCCTCACCGACGCCGGTCAGGCCCGTGTCGAAGCGGCGCAGCCCGCCCACCTCGCCAGCGCCCGGCGCCGCGTCCTCGACCACGTTCCGCCCGTCCTGGTCCCCGTCGTCGCCAGCGTCTTGCAAGCTCTCACCGAGGCCACGATCAACCCGCGCGACTGCCCCGACGCCGAGACCGCCGAGAGCCCCGCCTGACCCGCAGCGGCTCCGGCTGAGCCACCCCATTCTTGCCGAAACGGCAAGGAACATTGCCATCCCGTTGTACGAGCCGCAGGGTGACGGCATGACTGAGATGAACAAGCGAGGCTTCGCTGATCTCGATGTGGTCGTGGTCGGGGGTGGCGCGGCTGGTCTGTCGGGTGCACTGACTCTGGCCCGGGCCCGGCGTTCGGTGCTGGTGGTCGACTCCGGGGAACCGCGCAACGCTCCCGCTGCCGGGGTTCACGGGTTCCTGTCCCGCGACGGCCTCGCGCCGGCCGAGCTGTTGCGGGCGGGCAAGGGAGAGGTCACTGGTTATGGCGGGCGGATGGTGGCGGACCTGGTCACCAGCGCCCGTCGTACCGGCGAGCGCTTCGTCGTGGACACCGAGGGCGGCGAGAGCTATGGCGCGCGGCGTCTGCTGGTGACCACGGGGCTGGTCGACGAGCTTCCCGACGTTCCTGGCGTGCGTGAGCGGTGGGGCCGTGACGTGCTGCACTGCCCGTACTGCCATGGCTGGGAGGTGCGCGACGCGCCGATCGGCGTGCTGGCGACCGGTCCGGGGGCGGTGCACCAGGCGCTGTTGTTCCGGCAGTGGTCGTCGGATGTGACCGTGTTCCTGCACACGGCGGGCGAACTGACGGAGGAACAGTGGGAGCAGTTGGCCGCCCGCGGTATCGCCGTGGTTGACGGCGAGGTGGTCGGTCTCGATGTCGACGACGACCGCCTCTGCGGCGTACGGCTGGCTTCGGGTACGTGTGTGCCGGTGCGAGCTCTGGCTGTGGGGCCGCGGTTCGAGGCGCGCGGTGAGGTGCTTTCGGGACTTGGCCTGACGACCGTGGAACACCCTTTGGGCGTGGGCAGTTACGTGGAGTCGGACGCGAGCGGGTTCACCGGGGTCGCGGGCGTGTGGGTCGCGGGCAATGTCACCGACCTCATGGCCGGCGTCGCGGTGGCCGCGGCGTCCGGAGTGCAGGCCGCGGTGGCGATCAACGCCGACCTCGTGGCCGCCGAGACCGCGGCGGCGTTGGCCCACCGCTCCGCAGCGCGGGCCCAGCAGGCATTCAACCCGGCCGCGGAGGCCGCCAACTGTGAGCGGGTCCTCGGCGAACGCCGCCACGGTATCGAGACCATGCTCCGCCCCGGGCACCGCTCGCACGACTGACCCGTCTCACAACAAGAGCCCCCGAAAGGAATCCACCCTGCCTCACTCGACCGCCCCCAGCGCCTCGCCACCGGTCCGGACGGGCAGACTGCCACCGTCACCGACCACGTCATCACCATCCGCCGAACCGCATGACGGCAGTTGGAAACGAAGGAGCATGCAGGCGTGGGACAGATGATGTTGCGTACAGGAGCGATGGTGGCCGGACTGATCAGTCTCGGCCTCGGCGTACGCGAGATCTGGACGATGGTCTGGAAGCGCAACTCCGGAATCCGGGCAGTCGCCCTCGTCACCCGGGTCGTCGAGAGGGACACGGGGGACGGGAAGTGGCGGGCTCCGGTCGTGGCCTTCACCGATGACCGCGATACAAACGGCGAGTACGAGATACGGACCGACCACAACAACCCGCCGCGCCCCGGAGCCACCGTCAACGTTATCTACCGGCCGGGAAGACCGGCGTCCGTCCGCCTGGACACTCCACAACGCTCGTTGGCCGCCGCGTTCGGCATCATCGTCGCCTTCGCCTTGGGCATGACGTTCCTCGCGCTGGGCGCGTTCGTCGTCTGACTCACCCCCGCGCCCGGTGCCACGTCCTCCGCCGGCTCCCGGGAGCCGGTCAACCGACGCCAGGCCGCCCCCAGATGCACGAACCGGGTGTCCTCGACGCCGACGATCTGGCTGATCCGGTCGGACGGGCAGGTCACGGACGGAGGTTGAGGCGAGTAAACGGTTATGAGGCGCCGCCTCCCGCGGGTGCGCCTGCCCATGCGGCCAGTGCGGCGGTCCGCTCTGAACTGCGGGTGTCGGCATCGGTGTTGCGGGTGGACCAGGCGATGTGCCCGTCGGGGCGGACGAGCACTTCGGTCACGCCGTGCAGGTCCGCGTGTTCGTCGTGCTTCGTGACGGCATGAGCACTGACCCGTGAGCGCCATCCGGGCGCGAGGGCCTGCGGCAGATTCGTGTCCCCGGCGAGGTCGAGGAGGACGAAGCGGCCCCGGGGCAGCAGTTCGTAGACGCGTATCGCCTCCGAACCGACGGCGATCAGACCTATGTCGGGCACCCGCCGTCCCACCAGCGGGTCGGCGTCGGCGGTCATGGGCGGGTAGAAGGTGCTCAGCGCGGAGACCCGTCCCGCGAGCAGCCGGTTGACCTCCTCGAGGGACAGGAGTTCGTCGAGGAGCCTGCGCAGGGCGACGGCGGGCACCTGGTATTGCGGTACGAGGGTCAGCTCGGCGAGCAGGGTCTGGACTTCGGTGTTCTCGGTGACTGCCTGCCCGACGGGGCGGCGTTCGGCGTCGTACGTGTCGAGGAGCCCGGGCGGAGCCCAGCCGTTGACGGTGGCGGCCAGCTTCCAGCCCAGATTCATGGCGTCCTGGAGGCCTGTGTTCAGTCCCTGACCGGCCGCGGGGAAGTGAATGTGGGAGGCGTCCCCGGCGAGCAGGATGCGGCCGGACCGATAGGCGGCGGCAAGGCGGGTGGCATTGCCGAAGCGCGAAAGCCAGCGCGGCCGCGCGACCCCGCAGTCGGAGCCGCAGATCCGCGTCAACGAGGTACGGAACTCCTCCAAGGACACCGGCTGCCCGGCCGGGATCCGCATCCGCTCCGGATCGATGCAGACGAACCGGGTGAGCCCGCCCTCCAGCGGCACGACCAGCACGCCACGAGTTCGTGCGGCAGCAAGGACGGCAGGATCTGCGTCGACGTCCGCGAAGTCCCCGAGCATGCCGGTCAGTGTCTCGTCGGTGCCCGGGAAGCCGATGCCGGCGGCCTGCCGCACCAGGCTGCGCCCGCCGTCGCAGCCGACCGCGTACTGCGCCCGTACGGTGTCGACGGCCCCGCCTGGCCCGCGCACCTCCACCTCGACGCCAGTGGCGTCCTGGCGCAGCCCGGTGGTCTCGTATCCGCGGCTGATGCGGATGCCCAGCTCGCCCGCCCGCTCCTCCAGCAGCGCCTCGGTGCGGGCCTGGGCCAGGAAGAGGGTATAGCCGTGGCGGGAGTCGAGCGCCGCAAAGTCCAGCCGGGTGTCCAGGCCGGCGAAGTGCCAGCCCGGCACCGGCTTTCCGAAAGCGAGGAAACGGGGCGCGAGACCCCTCATGTCCATCAGTTCCACACTGCGCGGGTGCAGGGTCAGAGCCCGTGAATCATGCTGCGGCTCGGTGCGCCGCTCCACGATCCGGGCCCGTACGCCCGCCAGCGCCAGCTCGCAGGCGAGCATCAGCCCGGTCGGGCCCGCACCCACGACAAGCACGTCGGTGTCCATCAGAATGACCTCCACCATTTAGTGAACAACGTTCACGTGAACGGTGTTCACTATAATGGCGCGCATGAGCAACCCGTCAACCCCCGCACGTGGGCGCCCCGCACGGCTGGACCAGGCGCGCACCGTCGAGACAGCCCTGGACCTGCTGGACAAGGCCGGGCTCGACGCGCTGACCATGCGGCGTCTGGCTGATGCGATGGGCGTCCAAGCCGGCGCGCTGTACCGCTACTTCGCCACCAAGCAGGACCTGCTGACCGCGATGGCGGAGCGGATGCTGTCCGACGTGAGCGCGCCCAGGGGTCCCTTTGGCGGAGACTGGAGCGAGCGGCTGGCCGGCCTGGCCGGAGCGATGCGTACAGCGCTGCTCGCCCACCGCGACGGCGCCCGCGTCTTCGCCGGCACGCACTCGACCGGGGCGCACACCCTGCACTTCGCCGACACCGCGATCGGCGTCCTGCGTGAGGCCGGCTTCGACGATGCGGACGCGGCGCGCGCCCTGATGGCGGTGGCGAATTTCACCGTCGGCCACACCCTGGAAGAGCAAGCCGCTCTGGAGCCGGACGCAGAGGCCCCCGCAGATCCGGGTCGCCTGCGCGACGCCGTGGCGGCCGGGTCGTACCCGCACCTCACGGCCACCCTCCCCGTGCTCACCAGCACGGACTTCACCGCCCACTTCGAGTTCGGTCTGCGCCTGCTCATCGAGGGGCTGCATGCCCTGCGACAGCAGCGCTGACCTCCGCGAAGGCCGGCTCGCGGCCCCACAGGTCGGAGATCCGGCCGCACGTCGGTCGCGCCGAACTCGCAGCCCAGGTCGGTGCGGTCCTTGCGGCGGCCCATGAGAACGATTCGCTCGACGCCGAGCTGCTTGGCGGACAGCACTGCCATCAGCCCGACCGCGCCGTCACCGATCACCGTCACCGTCACCGTCGTGCGCGGGTTCACCTGAGCCAGGTTCGCGGCGTGGTACCGGTGCCGTACACGTCGGACAGGGTCAGCAAGGGAAGCCGCCAAGTACCCCCGAGGACCCCCGGCTGACCGCCCGCGTCGGCGAACTGACCGTGCAGGACCCGCATTTCGCCAACGGTGGGCCACCCACCACGATCTTGGCTTGCGCAGAGAGAAGCTGCCGCTCCCGTCGGCCGTCTCAGCGGCCCAGGCACTGGCCTAGAGTGCGGGTGTGCCGTCGTACAGCATTGGTCAGGCAGCAGAGCTGCTGGGTGTGAGTTCGGAGACCGTTCGCCGGTGGGCGGACGGCGGTCGGCTGCGTATGGACCGGGACGGCTCGGGGAACCGTGTGATCGACGGGGTGGGTCTGGCGGCGTTCGCGAAGGAGCGGGCCGCGGGTATGCATCCGGTACCGGACGGCGTAGCCACCTCCGTACGCAACTCGTTCGCCGGGATCGTGACAGCCGTACGCGTCGACGATGTGGCCGCTCAGGTGGAGATCCAGTCCGGTCCGCACCGGCTGGTCTCTCTGGTGACCCGGGAGTCCGTCGAGGAACTCGGCATCGAGGTCGGGGTCACCGTCACGGCGAGGGTGAAGTCGACGAACGTCCACGTCGATGTCCCATGACAAGCAGGACGTGTCAGCGGCAGAGCAGCGCGGCGCGCAGGTCGAGCTTGTGGTCGAGGCGGGACAGGTCCCGGCCGGTGAGGGCTTCGACGCGCTGGATGCGGTAGTGGACGGTGTTCACGTGCAGATGCAGGGCCTCGGCGGTCCGGGCCCAGGAGCAGTTGTGCGCGAGGAAGACCTCGAGCGTTTCCAGCAGCATGTTGTGCGACGCCCGTCCGCTGAGCAGCAGCCGTCCCAGGGTTCTGCTGCTGTACGCCGCTCTCACGTCGTCGGGGACACCCGCGAGTAGGGACTCCAGGGTGGAGAGGTCCTCGACAGCCGTCACATGGGCGGTCTGCGGGGCCGTGGTCCGGGCCGCGGCCAGTGCATAGCGGGCCTGGGTGAGAGCCGCTCCCAGCCCTGCCGGGTTCGGTATGAGGGCACTGACGCCGGCATGCAGTGCGGCGTCCGACCGGCAGTTTCGAGTTCTGGCAGGGAGACAAACAGCGAAATCACACCCGTCTCAACTACACGCTTCACGAGGGTGTCTGGGACAGGCAGTTGCTGTGGCCTTGACCGCCGCGTCGCCGGCTTGAGCCAACGACCCCGCACAGGACGCGTGCGAGGTCTTCTCGTGATGGCGACGAGTTGTCGGCCATGCGCGGAGGGCTGGCATGGACGCTGACCAGGGTGCCCCGGCGGGAACCGGAGCCCACTCCCACTCGACCGACGCGGATCAGTAGACGTCGCGGACATACCGCTTGTCGGCGGCGAGCTGCTTGACGTACAGAGCCGCCGCGTCCCGGTCGAGCCCGCCGTGGGTGACGGCGATGTCGCGCAGCGCCTGGTCGACGTCCTTGGCCATCCGAGCGGCATCGCCGCAGACGTAGAAGTGTGCGCCGTCCTGGAGCCAGGACCAGAGCTGGGGACCGTGTTCGCGCATCCGGTCCTGGACGTAGATCTTGGCGCGCTGATCGCGCGAGAAGGCTGTGTCGAGGCGGGTGAGGGTGCCGTCGGCGAGGAAGGCGGTCAGCTCGTCCTCGTAGTAGAAGTCGGTGGCGCGGTGCTGTTCGCCGAAGAAGAGCCAGCTGGGGGCCCGGTGGCCACGTGCTCGGCGTTCCTCGAGGAAGCCGATGAAGGGAGCCACTCCGGTCCCGGGGCCGACCATCACCATCGGGGTGTCGGGGGCCGCCGGAGGCCGGAAGTGCGGGGAGCACTGGACAAAGATCGGCACCGTGGCGTCATCCGTGGCATCGGCGAGGAACGGCGAGCACACGCCCTTGCGGAGGCGGCCCTTCAGGTTCTCGTACCGGACGACGGAGACCGTCAATGACACCTGGTGAGGGTCGGTGAGCGGGCTGGAAGATATCGAGTACAGGCGGGGCTGCAGGCGCTTGAGGACGTCTGCCCACTCTTGCGGTGTGGCGCGCACGGGGTGCTCGGTAATGACGTCTACGGCCTGGCGGCCCCAGGACCACCGGGCGAGCTCGCCCTTGTTGTCGGGTCGCAGCATCTTCTTCAGGTCGCGGTCGCCGGTGCGCTCGGTGATGAAGCCCAGCAGGGCCGGGGAGAGCTTGGTGATGTCCAGGTGCCGGTGAAACGCGTCGGTCAGGGGGATCTCGCCGATGTCGGCGACGTCGACAGCGGCGGCAGGGTCGAGACCGGTGACGGCCAGCCATTCGGTCACGAGATCAGGGCAGTTGACGGGGTGCACGCCGAGAGCATCACCGGCCTCGTAGGCAAGCGGAGTCCCGCTGACGCTGGTATCGAAGGTGAACCGGCGGACCTCCTTGCCCGCGCCGGGGAGGCTGAGAAGCCGGTTGCCGGTCAGCCGGGCTGCGGCGGGGGGCTGCTTGGCGCTGCGGACAGGTGCGGCAGCCGGGGCAGGGGCCGAGCCTGTCGCCGGCTGTGCGGTGAGGTTGGTGAGGACCTGGTCGAGCCATGCGTGGGCGGAGGGCTCGTAGTCGGGTTCGCAGTCGGTGCGCGGGGCCAGGCGCACGGCCCCCAGCTCGTCCAGACGCTGGTCCAGGCGTCGGCCGTGGCCACAGAAGTCGTCGTACGAGGAGTCGCCGAAGGCCAGGACCGCGTACCGCCTGCCGTCCATGGGCGGGATGTCGGCAGCGGTCAGGGCGTCCCAGAACCCGGACCCGTTGTCGGGCGCGTCGCCGTCTCCGAAGGTGCTGGTGATCAACAGGAGGTCGGCGGCGGGAGGGAGGGCGCGCGGGTCCGCGTCGTCCATGCCGACGAGTTCGGCACGGTGTCCAGTTGCGGTGAGTCGGTCGGCGGCGGCCACGGCGAACTCCTCGGCATTGCCGGTCTGCGAGGCCCACAGCACGACCACCTCACGGCCCTGAGGAGTGGCCTGCGTCGTCGTCGATTCCGCTGTGGTCTGCGGGGCGCGCGAGTACATGCCGGCGAGGACACCGTTCACCCACCGCGCGTGCTCCTCGCTGAACGGCGCACCGGCCGGCAGCACGGGAACGCCAGGAGCGCCTGATTCCAGTCCGGCCAGGAAGCCGACCAGGTACTGACGTTCGTGCTCGGCGAGCACGGGCGGTGGCGTGCTCTCCAGCCCGAAGACCGAGGCCGCGCCGGGCTGGACGGCGGTCGGCACGATCACCGCCGGCTCCGCGGTAGGGGTGTCAGGGGGCGCCGGAGCGATCGCTACCGGAGTGGCGACCTTCGCCAGCGTCACCGCGCACACCTTGAACTCGGGCTGGAAGGAGATCGGGTCGACGGCGTCGCTGGTCACCGCATTGACACTCAGGTACTCCCCGAACAGGTCGTTCCAGTGGAACGGTGCGAAGCAGCACCCCGGCCGCACCCGGTCCGTCACCACGGCCGGCAGCACGGCCCGGCCGCGCCGGGACGCGATCTCGACCGAGTCGCCCTCCACGATCCCCAGGTGTTCGGCGTCCTGGGGGTGGAGCTCGACGAACGGTGTCGGATTGAGCTTGTTGAGCTTGGCGACCTTTCCGGTCTTGGTGAGGGTGTGCCATTGGTGCTGGAGCCGCCCAGTGTTGAGGACGAACGGGTAGTCGTCATCGGGCATTTCGGCAGCCGGAATGTGCGGACGGGCGAAGAAGACCGCGCGACCGCTCGCCGTCGGGAACACCGGAGCGCCGTCCTCATCCAGATAGCGGATCGGGTTACGGTCCGGGCCATCGCCGGACGCGGCAGGCCACTGGACAGATGCGGTGCGCAGCCGCTCGTACGTCACACCGCGCAGGTCATAGCCGGTCTTCGGATTCGCTGCGCGCTTGATCTCCTCGAAGATCTCCTCGGCGCTGTCGTAGGAGAAGGCATGCTCGAAGCCCATCTCGCAGGCGATACGCGCGATGATCCGCCAATCCGCGAGTGCCTCCCCCGGCGGGTCCACGGCCGGCTGAGCGAGGGTGAGATTGCGCTCGCTGTTGATCAGTACGCCCTCGGTCTCGGTCCACAGGGCGCCGGGCAGCACGACGTCGGCGTAGGCGTTGGTCTCGGTGTCGGTGAACACGTCCTGAGTGATCACGAGTTCGGCCGTCTCCAACGCTTCAATGACCGTCTTGCGGTTGGCGACCGAGGCGACGGGGTTGGTGCAGATGATCCAGCAGGCTTTGATCTCGCCCTCGGCCATGCGCTGGAACATCTCGACGGTGCCCTTGCCCGATCCGTCCTTGCGTACGGTGCCGGGCTCGAGGTCCCACAACTCCTCGACGAAGGCGCGGTCCTCATCCACAAGCACCGACCGCTGACCGGGCAGCCCCGGCCCCATATAGCCCATCTCCCGCCCGCCCATCGCATTGGGCTGACCGGTGAGCGAGAACGGGCCGCTGCCCGGGCGGCAAATCGCACCGGTGGCCAGGTGCAGATTGATCAGGGCGTTGGTGTTCCAGGTGCCATGGGTGGACTGGTTGAGCCCCATGGTCCAGCAGCTCATCCACTCCCCGGCTTCGCCGATCCACTCCGCCGCCCGGCGAATGTCGGCCTCCGGGATTCCCGTGATCTCGGCGACGGTGGCGGGCGGGTAGTCGGCCAAGAATTCCGGCATCGCCTCCCAGCCGTCGGTGCGCTCGGCGATGAAGGCGGGGTCCGTGTGCCCGTTCTCGTACAGGAGGTGCAGCAGGCCGTTGAGCAGCGCGAGGTCCGTTCCGGGCCTGATCTGCAGGAAGAGACCGGCCTTGTCCGCGGTGGCACTACGCCGCGGGTCGACGACGATCAGCCTTGCGCCCGCCTTCACCCGCTCCATCAGCCGTAGGAAGAGGATCGGGTGGCAGTCCGCCATGTTGGAGCCGATGACGAGGAAGACATCCGCCTTCTCGAAATCCTGATACGAACCCGGCGGGCCGTCGGCGCCGAGCGAGAGCTTGTAGCCGGTGCCGGCGCTGGCCATGCACAGCCGGGAGTTGGACTCGATCTGGTTGGTGCGGACGAAGCCCTTCGCGAGTTTGTTCGCCAGGTACTGGGCTTCCAGGCTCATCTGCCCGGACACATAGAAGGCGACGGCGTCCGGGCCGTGCTCGTCGATGATCGCCCGCAGCCGCCGCGCCGTGCCCGTGATCGCCTCGTCCACACCGGCGGGTACCGGCTCGACACCGCGCTCGGGGCGCACGAGCGCCGTCGTCAGCCGCCCGGGGGCGGCGAGCATGTCGGCTGTCGTCGCACCCTTGGTGCACAGTCGGCCGAAGTTGGCCGGGTGTGCCTTGTCGCCCGATGCCTTGAGAACCTTGCGGCGGCCGTCGGGGCCGGACGCGATGTCGAGGACCATCCCGCAGCCCACACCGCAGTACGAGCAGACCGTCCGCACCTGGGCGCTACCGGTCCGCGACTCCTGTGTGGTCACCGGGTGGCCTCTCTGTGGATCGGATCGTGCCCCCCGACGGTACGAAATGCCCATTACGCCGATGTGACCTCGGCCGATGATGGACGGTAACGCCCGTCACACACGCGCTGGACCAGCACTGTGAGATTGAGCAGAACCACGCATGTGCCAAGCGAAACTTCGGCACTCTCTCGCATATGCCGCATATTCACGCCATGCGGGATGCATCTGTGGATCGGGCAGCCGAGGGATGGGGCGATGAGCGTCGTAGTCGTGCAACACGTGCCCGGCGAGGCCCTCTACGCGATCGACACGGCGCTGGAATGGGCAGGGCTGCGCACGCGAGTGTGCCGGGTCCTGGCCCGCTGACAGGCCGCCATCAAACGAGCCGTCCGACCTGCACTCCAGGCGACTGATGACCCATCAGAACGTGCGTCAGGCACCCTTTGTGGCAGGCTCAAGGATCGCCACGCACTCGACATGGTGCGTCATCGGGAACAGATCGAACGCCCGCAGCGTCCTCGGCTTGTAGCCGTTGTCGCGGAAGTACGCCAGGTCGCGCGCGAGCGCCGCCGGGTCGCACGCCACATACGCGATGCGCCGCGCGCCCAGGCCCGCCAGGTGCTTCACCGTCTGCTTGCCGGCGCCCGCGCGCGGCGGGTCGAGGACGATCAGATCCGCCTCGGTGATGCCGGTGCGCGGCAGGATCTGCTCGACCTTGCCGTGTTCGATGCGTACGCGCTCCAGGTCCTGGAGGTTGTGCCGGGCGTCCTCGACGGCGCGCTTGGTGGACTCGATGCCGAGCACCGCGCCGTTCTCGCCGATCCGTTCCGCGATCGCGCCCGCGAAGAGGCCCACGCCGCAGTACAGATCGAGCGCCGTCTCGCCCTTGCGCGGCATCAGACCCTGCATCACGGCCTTGACCAGGATGTCCGCGGCCTGCGGATGGACCTGCCAGAAGCCGCCCATGCCGACGCGGTAGGTGCGCTCGTCGGCGCGCTCCCGGACGAAGGCGCGGCCGTGCACCCGGTGCACTCCGCCGTCGCGCTCGTCGACGCGCAGCACCGAGACCGGCTTGTCCAGTTCGACCAGCGGCAGTCGGCCGCCGGGCCGCGGGGTGAGGATGACCTGGCGGTCGCTGGATCCCGTCGCCGCGATCGCCTCGACCGTGGCCATCTGGGCCCAGTCCTGCTTCTCGATGCCGAGCTCGGTGACCCCCGGGGCGGCGATCATGCAGTGGTCGATCGGCTGGACATCGTGCGAGCGGTGCTTGCGCAGCCCCGCGCGGCCCTCCGTGTCGATCGCGTACTGCACGCGCGTGCGCCAGGCAGGCACCTCGCCCTGCGGCAGTTTGTCACCGGCGGCGGGCATGACCGTGCCGTCCCAGCCGGCCTCCTCAGGGGTGAGGCCTGCGAGCCGCTGCAGCTGCTCGGCGATCACCTCGCCCTTGAGCCGGCGCTGGGCGCCGGGCTTGGCGTGCTGCCAGTCGCAGCCGCCGCAGTTGCCGGGGCCGGAGTACGGGCAGGGCGCCTCGATGCGGTCCTTCGACGCCTCGATGATCCGCACGGCGTCGGCGCGCAGGAAGCGGGAGTCCTCCTCGCCCTCGGTGACACGGGCGACGACCCTCTCACCGGGCAGCGTGTGCCGTACGAACAGCACCCGCCCCTCCTCGGTGCGGGCGATGCAGTGGCCGCCGTGTGCGACGGGCCCGACCTCGACCTCGTACTCCTCCCCGACCAGCGAAGACTCAGGTGCGTTCTGCATGGCGGGGTGACTCCAGAGGATCAAAGGAAAACGGCCGGACAACAACCCACCACTCTACGTGGGTGTCGACCGGCCGCCTGCCATGAACGTTCGAGCGGAAGCCTCAGCTCGTGCGCGAGGGCTCGAAGACTCGAGCCTCAGCTCTTGTTGGTGGGCTCCTTGGGCCGCTGGTCCACGGGCCCGCGCCGTACCGAACCGGGCGCGTTCCACTCCTGGCGCTTCCTCGCCCGCTGCTTCGCGGCCTCCGAGGACTCCAGCTGGTACGGCACCGAGGTCACCATCACTCCGGGCGTGAACAGCAGCCGGCCCTTGAGGCGCAGCGCGCTCTGGTTGTGCAGCAGATGCTCGTACCAGTGCCCCACCACGTACTCGGGAATGATGACGCTGACCACGTCCCGCGGGCTCTCGCGCCGCAGCCCCTTGACGTACTCGATGACAGGCCGGGTGATCTCTCGGTACGGAGAGTCGAGGATCTTCAGCGGCACATTGATGCCGCGCCGCTCCCACTCGTCCTTGAGCGCCTTGGTCTCGGCCGGGTCGACGCTGATGCTGAGCGCTTCGAGCTTGTCGGAGCGCATCAGCTTGGCGTACGCGAGGGCGCGCAGGGTCGGCTTGTGGATCTTGGAGACCAGGACGATGGAGTGCACGCGCGACGGGCGCACATAGTCGTCGGGACGCTCCTCCGCCGCGGCGATCTCCTCCGACACCCGGTCGTAGTGCTTACGGATCGCGGTCATCGTCCCGTAGAAGATCACCATGCCCAGCAGCGCCACCCAGGCGCCGTGCGTGAACTTGGTGGCGAGCACGACGACCAGCACCAGGCCCGTGAAGAAGGCGCCGAAGGTGTTGATCGCGCGGGAGCGGATCATATGGCGGCGCTTGGCCGGTTCCTTCTCGGTCTTCAGATGGCGGTTCCAGTGCCGCACCATGCCGGTCTGGCTGAGCGTGAAGGAGACGAAGACGCCGACGATGTAGAGCTGGATGAGCTTGGTCGAGTCGGCGCCGTACAGCCAGATCAGGAGTACGGCAGCGCCCGACAGCAGCACGATGCCGTTGGAGAAAGCGAGCCGGTCGCCGCGGGTGTGCAGCTGGCGCGGCAGATAGCGGTCCTGGGCGAGGATCGAGCCGAGCAGCGGGAAGCCGTTGTACGCGGTGTTGGCGGCCAGGAACAGGACCAGCGCGGTCGCTGCGGCGAGCACCACGAAGAAGAACGTTCCATCACCGAAGACGGCGGCGGCGACCTGCGAGATCACCGGGTTCTGGACATAGCTTTCGCCGACCGGGCTGCCGTTGTTCAGCAGGTCCTGCGCGGGCTGCTCGGCCATCTTCACATCGGTGGCCATGGCCAGGCCGATGATGCCGCAGAACATGGTGACGGCGAGACCGCCCATCAGGGCCAGCGTGGTCGCGGCGTTCTTGCTCTTCGGCTTGCGGAAGGCGGGCACGCCGTTGCTGATCGCCTCGACGCCGGTGAGCGCGGCACAGCCGGAGGAGAAGGCCCGCAGCAGCAGGAAGACGAGGGCGAAGCCGGCCAGTCCCTGGTGCTCGGCCTTGATCTCGAAACCGGCGGTGGGGGCCTTCATGGTCTCGTCGAGCACCAGGCCCTTGAAGGCGCCCCAGGCGATCATGATGAAGACGCCGGTGACGAAGACGTACGTCGGGATGGCGAAGAGCTTGCCCGACTCCTTCACGCCGCGCAGGTTCATCAGCGTCAGCAGGACGATTGTCCCGATGGCGCAGAGGACCTTGTGCTCGACGACGAAGGGGACCGCCGAGCCGAGGTTCTCCACTCCGGAGGCGATCGAGACCGCGACCGTGAGGACGTAGTCCACCAGCAGGGCGCTGGCGACGGTGAGGCCGGCCTTGGGCCCGAGGTTGGTGTTGGCGACCTCGTAGTCGCCACCGCCGCTCGGGTAGGCACGCACGTTCTGACGGTAGGAGGCGACGACGGTGAACATCAGCACCACGACGGCCAGCGCGATCCAAGGGCTGAAGTGGTAGGCCGACACGCCCGCGATGGAGAGCACCAGGAGGACTTCGCCTGGTGCATACGCCACCGAGGACAGCGGGTCGGAGGCGAAGACGGGAAGCGCGATGCGCTTGGGGAGGAGCGTTTCTCCCAGTCGGTCGCTTCGCAGCGCCCGCCCGATCAGGATCCGTTTGGGCACGTCGGTCAGTTTGGGCACGCAGAGGATCGTAAGCGTTCCGTATGAACGCCGCCCACCCACCACCCCCTACCGCTGCGGAATCTCCCGTTCCCCCCGCACAGGGGGTCCCTGGGCGGACCGCGCGTGTGTAGCTTGGGCCGCGGTCTGAGACCCTGACCCTGTTAAACCTGAGCAAAAAACCATTGACAGCCGGAAGGACGGTCGTGCACATCGTCATCATGGGATGCGGGCGAGTGGGAGCCGCTCTCGCGCAGACCCTGGAGCAGCAGGGGCACACGGTCGCCGTCGTCGACCAGGACCCCACGGCCTTCCGCCGCTTGGGCTCCGGGTTCGGCGGCCGCCGCGTCACCGGAGTCGGTTTCGACCAGGACACCCTGCGAGAAGCGGGGATCGAGGACGCCGGCGCCTTCGCCGCTGTCAGCAGCGGCGACAACTCCAACATCATCGCCGCGAGGGTGGCGCGCGAGATGTTCGGCATCGAGAACGTCGCGGCCCGTATCTACGACCCGCGGCGCGCCGAGGTGTATCAGCGCCTGGGCATTCCGACTGTCGCCACGGTCCGCTGGACCGCCGACCAGATGCTGCGGCGGCTGCTGCCGTCCGGCGCGGAGCCGCTGTGGCGCGACCCCAGCGGCGGTGTGCAGCTCGCCGAGGTGCACACCTCGGCCTCCTGGATAGGCCACAAGGTCAGCACCCTGCAGGAGGAGACCGGCGTGCGCGTCGCCTTCCTCACCCGGCTGGGCGAGGCGATTCTGCCGACGTCGCAGACGGTGCTGCAGGAGGGCGATCTCGTCCACGTGATGATGCGTACGGACGAGGTCGAGAAGGTCGAGGCGGCCTTCGCCGAGGGCCCTGAGGAGGGCGGTCACTGATGCGGGTCGCTATTGCGGGCGCCGGCGCGGTGGGCCGTTCCATCGCGGGCGAGCTGCTGGAGAACGGTCACGAGGTCCTTCTGATCGACAAGGCGCCGACCGCCATCTCGGTGGAGCGGGTGCCGCAGGCGGAGTGGCTGCTGGCCGACGCCTGCGAGATCACCTCGCTCGACGAGGCGGCGCTGCAGCGCTGCAACGTCGTGATCGCGGCGACCGGTGACGACAAGGTCAATCTGGTCGTCTCGCTGCTGGCGAAGACCGAGTACGGGGTGCCGCGGGTGGTCGCCCGGGTCAACAACCCCAAGAACGAGTGGCTGTTCAACGAGTCCTGGGGCGTCGACGTCGCGGTCTCCACGCCGCGTCTGATGTCGGCTCTGGTCGAGGAGGCGGTGAGCGTCGGCGACCTCGTACGGCTGCTGCGCTTCAGCCACGGCGACGCCAACCTGGTCGAGCTCACACTGCCCCCGGAGTCGGCCCTGGCCGGCACCCAGGTCAGCGATGTGGCCTGGCCCGAGGACACCTCGCTGGTCACGATCATCCGCGGCTCGCGGGTGCTGACGCCGGGCTCCGAGGAGACTCTGGAGGCCGGCGACGAGCTGCTGTTCGTGGCCGCGCAGGCGCGCGAGGAGCAGCTGGAGGACCTGCTCTCGGTACGCCGGGAGGACGCTTCGAGCTGAGTCCCGCAGGCAGTACGCGGATGGGGCGCCCGGAATGATTCCGGGCGCCCCATCGGCGTATGAGCGAGAAAACCGCGAGAGAGCTAGGTGTTCTGTCCACGGAGGTTGGTGACGCAGGTCTCGGCTGAGTGATCTTGAAATGGGTGAGGGCCTTCTGGCCTGGTGTGGATTGCGACAT
>NZ_JBIAQG010000024.1:0-76878 GCF_042888805.1 Streptomyces sp. NPDC002730 | reverse complement strand
CGCTCTTCGAGTACATCGACGGCTTCTCTAACGGCCGGCGGATCCAGAAGCGTCTCGGATACCTCAGCCCCGTCGAGTTCGAGGAGAAGCACTACGCCGACCAGGTATCCGCCGAACGAACGAACCTGAAACCCCGTCAACCCGCCCTGACCTGCTGATCAGCGACTACCGCACAGCGGGGGAACCTCAAGGCGCAGATTGCCGAGTCGATGGCAAAGCTCAGCGCAACCACGACCTACGTCTTCGCCCCGCCATGTACGGATGGCCGGCAGCACCTCTTCGGCTGGCTGTGGTGGCACGCCAGCGTGACGGAGGACGGAACGGTCGAGCGGGACATGGGGTGGGCTCTGACGTACCGGCGGGCGAGGAAGGCCACAGGACTGCCGGTGTACTGGAAGGCACGCGTAAGCGAGCTGGTCATGTCACCCGGTCGGAACGAGATGTCACGGCATGCACCTGCCAGCGACTGAGCTGCCGCGCCCCTACTGATGTTCCGTTGATCGCTTACGTCCGGACGGGGAGCGACACCAGCCCGCGAACAAGGCGGGTGCGCCGCCAGCCAAGTTGATCAGGCGGTGCGGCAAGGCGGATTCCGGGGAACCGGGCCAAGATCGCTCGTAGGGCGATCTCGGCTTCGGCCCTCGCCAGGGGGGCGCCGACGCAGCGGTGGATGCCGTGACCGAAGCCAAGATGGGCAGCTGCGTCCCGGTTCAAATCGAGCTGGTCGGGTGAGGGAAACCGCTCAGGGTCGCGGTTGGCGGCTCCAAGCGACACCAGCACGGGGACACCCGCTGGGATCTCAGTGCCACCGAGAGTGAGAGCCTCTGTCGTGAACCGGAAAGTGGCTGTGCTGACGGGAGAATCGAACCGAAGCAGCTCGTCCAATGCGGCTGGCACATCGTCCGGGTTTCTCCGCAGGCGATCCAGCTCCTGAGGGTGCTGGAGCAGCGCCAGGACGGCATTGCCGAGGAAATTGGTTGTGGTTTCGTGCCCGGCGACCAGAAGTAGCACTGCGAGGGAGACCAACTCCTCCTCTCTGAGGTGGTCCTCGCCATCGCGTGCCGAGATGAGACGGTCGAGGAGTGAATCGCCCGGACGCGCGCGCTTGGCGGCGATAAGGCCGGTCATGTAGTCGGCCATGGAGTGCGAGGCCGCGTCGATGAGGTCCGGTTTCCCGGCGGCGAACAACTCTCCAGACCAGCGTTGAACGTCGGTTCGATCTGCTTCCGGTACGCCAAGCAGTTCGCAGATCACGATCACGGGCAACGGCACCGCCAGGCCGGCGACGAGGTCGACCTGCTCGCCGGCGGGCCACTGATCCAGCAGGTCGTTGGTGACTCGGGCAATGTACGGACGCAGCTCTGCGACGGCCCCGGTCGTGAATGCCTTGGTCACCAGCTTGCGCAACCGGGTGTGCTGGGGCGGGTCGCTGGCCAGCATGCTGTGCGCAACTGCAGAGTGCAGGCGGCGCCGTGACCCCTTGTCCGCGAAGAACGCGGCCGTGTCTTTCGAGAGGCGAGCGTCACCGAGAGCTTCCCGCGCTTCCGCGTAGCCGGTGACCAGGTAGCTGGAGTGCCCACCGGAGCCGGTAGGCACAGGTTGCACCGGGCACGTGGACCTCATAGCCGCGTAAGTGGGATAGGGGTCCTGGAGAAAGCGGGGATCCTGCGTCGGGTCGGTCATGCTGTCAGGCTCCGATCCTTTCCGGCTGACCATCGTCGGCGACACGCCCAACTCGGTTTGTGTATGCCTCGGCCACCCGGAGGAGCCACTGCGTGTCCGCGCGAAGGTCCGTGCGCGAAGCGGCGTCCGCCGATGGCAGGGCAATCTCGTCGGCGTACCGGCCGGCCTTGGAGGACGCCAGCGCTGCTTTCACGACAGCCGCCTCGACAGCCGCGGCACCTTCTTCCGTTCCGACGCCGAACGTCTCCTGGGCCATCTCCTGCACTCTGCGCGAGCGGTAGGGGCGGAGCGCGAGGATGCCGTCGCTGATCTCGATGACCCGCCGCTGAAGCAGGAAGTCGACGTCCTTGGTGGTGTCCTCGGCGAAGTCTGCAGATGACAGGACGATTTGCGGCATCGCGGCCGACAGGTCCAGCCAGAGAGACCCGAGCGCCTCGAAGGACTGCACCTCCCACCGGCGGCGGCGGGCCTGGCTGATCGGGTAGACCACAGCCGGCACGGTGAGACCGAGACAGATCAGCAGGACGGCGAGCGCCGGCGACGTCACGCTGAAGACACACGGCGCGACGACAAGCGACGTGCACTCCGAGTGGTCGGGTACGAGATGGAATCCCAATCCCAAGGAGATGAGGACCGTCAACTTGTACGCGGAGTAGACCAGCGCGAACGCGCAGCCTGCTGCCGCCATCCGCAGCCCCAGCCGGACGCTCGTTCGGCGAGTCGACTTCGACTGACGCACCGCCTGCCGCAGAAAGTCGACGATGGCGAAGCCGAGGTAGGAGATGAACAGGAGCAGGTAGAGCGCGTACACCTGCGGAGAGCGGTGTGTCATCTGCTCGTACGCGAACAGCGCAGTCATGCCGAAGGCTGACGTGGTGAAGAGAACGAGGCGCAGTCGGACTCGGCGCCGTGCCTGCTCGGGGTCCAAGTTGAGCTGGAAGGAGACCGCCAGGACCGCAGTGGCAGCGGCCAAGGAAGCGCAGTTGCTCAGCAGCCGGGCCACGTGCGGCACCAAGGCTTCGACAGCGTTCTCGAACCATGGCGCGTAGGAGGCGAAGGCCAGGGCGAATGAGCCGAGGAGCGCGCCCATGGCCCACGTGCCGGTCGGGCGGGGCGTACCTCGGCCAAAGACCCAGTAGCCGGCAGCCGCTGCAAGCAAGCAGGCCATGCCCAGAAAAACTGCATTCATCGCGGGCGGAACCGGCCTTTCTTAATGGGCTGGGCGAAGAGTGCGTCCCAGCTGTCCGATCCTTTTTCGGGCTGACGAGAAGGGGTCTCGCGTGCGCGGTAGATGCGCTGCCGGATAACCGTCGCCATCATTTCCGCTTCGCGTTCGTCAGCTGTCGAGTAACTCGTGCGTCCCGACATGCGCATCACCAGCGTGGGGTTAACACCGAGGGATTGGGCTGTCTCGGCGTCGACCTCCAGGCTTCCGGGGTGATCGCAGTACACATGGCACAGCTCGTGTGTGAGGATGTGCCGCTGGTGGTGGACGGACGTACCTTCCTCGTAATAGAGAAGGTCGGCTGATGGGGTCTCGATCCTGATGCCGCAGGGCGCGTCGACCGCACCGAGGGTCCTCAAGGGATTGAGGATGATCGGCTTCCCCCGCAGGGTCGCTATCGCGTCGCGCAACTCACGCGTACTGAAGCGATGCGGCAGGCGCAGACGATCGATCTTCTTTTCGCATGATTTGCGCAGTCGACTCTCATCGATTGCTGGCAAGGGCATGCCAATCCCCCCTCCTCGGCCTCGGCCGTGTAGCGACTTGCTGGTGCGCGCAGGCATGAGGATGCCAAGAGGAAGGCGGAAGTCACGCTTCCCGGAACCATAAATTCCGGTTACAGATGGTGACTGGATCCGGAAGGCCGCCCCGGCCCGACAGGACCTATCTGTCTTGATACCCGCTATGTCTGATTACGCGGAATGACCGCCCGCAAATCCTCTGACCGGCACACGGGGGTGTGTCGTGGCGAATGTCACTTGATCATGGGACCTAAACTCAGATGATGGACCCCCGGGAGGGGCAGGTCGAGGGCGACGGCGAGTACCTGCCCGAACTGCTGCGATCGTGGCGGAGCCGCACAAGCCCCCGAACAGTTCCGGGCCTGAAGCTCTCTGGCCGCCGGAGCGCCGGGCTGACGCAGAGCGATGTGGCTCGCCTGGCTGATGTGAGCGAGCGTTGGTACGGCTCCCTGGAACGAGGCAAGGAAGCCGCATACTCCGCCGACTTCCTCGACCGGATCTCGTCGGCGCTACAGCTGAGCCCCGCAGAACGTCGCACGCTCTACGTGGGGGCGGTTGGCCATCCGCCGGCACTTGCCACCGCGCCGGAAGCCGACGCGATGGCCGAGATAAATGAGGCGCTCCAGGAGTTTCTGGACAACCAGGCCCCCAATCCCGCCTGCGCGACGGACCTCGCGTCGAATACGCTCGGCTTCAACCGGCCATGGCTGGATTGGTTCCCGTGGGCCGCCTACCAGGCCAATCAGATGCGATGGACCTTCCGCACGCCGGAGGCCCGGGAGCAGCTCGTGAATTGGGAGGACTGGGCCCGCTCCTACCTGGGGCAGATTCGCTACGAGCGAGCCCACCACCCAACGAACAAGGCTCTGCGGGACCTGGAACGCGACATCCTCGCCGGTTCGCCCGAAGCACGGGAGATGTGGGATCGCCGCGAGATGGTCCAGCACCCCGACGGCGACCTTCGCCGGCTCAGGCTCCCGTACCACCAGGGGCGGGAGGTCGCTGTGCGTATCGTCGCCATGCAACCCATCCGCAGCGACCACCTCCGGGTGATCGTGCTGATGGAGGACCACCGGACCGGCAGCGCTTGATCGGCAAGAGGGAGGCCGATACGCGCTGCCGATTGGGCGGCCAGATCATTCCTCGTCGAGCAGACCCGAGTCATCCGACTCGTCCGGCATCCCTTCTAGCCGGCGGGCCTGGTCGATCACGGCGTTCAGCATGTGCAGGCTCGACGTGCTGAGCCCGGAGGCACGCAAGGCGACCCGGCGCACTCCCTGATCGCGCATGGCGGCAACCACCTGAATCTCCGCGCGCTGCCGCTCGGCCTCCGCCTCGTCGAAGAAGTAGCCCGGGGTCACGCCGAAGAACCCAGCCAGCGCTCGGATGGTCTGCATCTTCGGGTTCGTGTTCGTCCCGGTACGGAGCTGCTGGATGGCACTCGCGGAGATGGCGAAGCCGGAGGTGTCCCGGATGCCCTGTGACACCTCCGCGTATGTGTAGGGGCCGCGGCCCTTCGGGTGCACCTCCCGGAACAGATAGTCGAGCAGCTCCGCGAAGGCGCGCTCGTTCTTCTCAGTCATCTCCACCCCTCCCTCATAACCTCCATCCTATCCACTCCAGTGGCAATCGCACCCCCACCGTCCCAGACTCCGACACTACAGTTGACGAACAGACGCAACTGGAGTGTACGTTTGCCCCTGCTCCATCCAGTGCAGTGTTTCGCAGCTGATCGGAGCGGATGTAAAGAACGGACCACCGGCCGGGAAGGACTGGCGATGTACGCGAACGGGCCGTCCGGCCGACAGGGCGCAGAGCGCTCGCATCGGGGAGTCACCAAACCCCCAGCGTCCTGCGAACAGACCTTGACTTCCACGAACGACACGCATGGTGACTCTCTGCAACTAGTACAGAGGTTAAGAACCAACTCTGGATCTTGACACGGGTCCGTGCGTATGTTCGACGTCCTCCGGGCACACCGCCCGGCGCTACGAACGCAAGGAGCGCGGCAGCAGGTACCAACCAGGCCGTGTAGGTCCGCATGCAGCGGCGGCGCCCGAGAGCGGTAACTCCCGGACGCCGGACAGTACATCGCCCCGCTCCACCAGGCGGGCGTGAAGATCACCTAACCGGCTGCTCCCTGTCCTGGCGAGTGGTCACCGAGAGGAATGCCGCATGTGTCTCCTGCTGCGGACTGCGATCCGACGGGTGTCACGCCCGGTCCGCAGGCGGCCCACAGGTCTCGCCCCCCCAACGCCGGGGTGCCCAGGACCGGGCAGTGGCGGCGCTCGTCGCGAGTTGTGGAGAGTTCTTTAGCAAGGTCTGGATCTTGGCGCAGGGCCTGCATATGTTCGTCGTCCCTCGCCGGGCAGCCCGCCCGGTGACAGACAGCGAAGGAGCGAGATGCGGAACGCGCGATCCAGACAGGTGACATAGGCCCAGAAAACAGCGACGGCGTCCATGGAGCGGTAACTCCCGGACGCCGAACGCCAAATGTCACTCCTGCCCCGGCAAGGGCGGGAGATACACCCACCTTCACCGCACCGGCCCTTCCTACGGGGCACACCGGCGCGGGTTTCACTACGGAGGAGAGTCTTACATGCCGCCTGCCCTGCGCAAAAGGCCGGTGCCCCCGGCCAGCGCGGCAGCCATCCTCGCTTCCCCGCCTGGCGCCCTGCCCTCACACCGGCTGCTCGGCGCCGTCGCGCCGCCGTCGGCCCTCGTCGCCCGCCTCGATCCGGCGGTGACCCGATGAGCCGGGACACCCGCGAGTGGGCGTGGGAGTCCAGTACCAGCCGCGGAAACGCCCGCCTGGTCCTGCTGTCGATCGCCGACCGGGTACCGGACGAGCAGTGCGTCGCCTGGGCGTCCCTCACCTCGCTGATGAGGCGTACGAACGCCAGCCGCAACGCCGTGCGCAGCGCGCTGGCCGCCCTGGCCGAGAGCGGCGAGCTGGAGGTGCTCGACGACTTCGACGGGCCGCAGCACAGCACGGTCTACCGGCTGCCGCGCGCCGCAGCGTGGCTCGCCAAGGTCGCGGCGGCCCGGGAGGACGACCCCGACGCGTACGTCGAGCCCCTGACCGGGGCCGATCCGGTGCCCGAACTGGACGAGAACCGGCTGCGCAAACACCGCATCTGGCCCAAGACCGGGTCGGAATCCGACCCCCCTCGTCAGAACCTGACCGGGTCAGATCCTGCACCCCCTCGTCAGAATCCGACCCCAGCCCGGGTCAGATCCCGACCCCGCCCCGGGTCCGATTCTGACCCCCAGAACCGTAGTGAACCGAAGGTGAACCGTAGGTACAGCAGCAGTGGTGCTGCCGACCTCGTCCCCGCCGCGGACTGGGAGATCGACGACGCGAGCCGCTCCTGGGCTCAGCAGCAGGGGCACCTCGCCCGCCTCGGCGAGCAGGGCCTGCAGGCCGCCGATGCGAAGTGGCGCTCTCACCGGGCGGCCTGGAGCCCGCGCTCCACCGCCGCGTGGGGCGCCGACTGGCGCACCTGGATCGCCCGGGAGCACAACCCCGCACCGGACCGACCGAACCTCTACGCCCTGCCCGGCGGCACCCCCGCCACCAAGGCCGGCATGACCCGCGCCGAGGCGCACACCGCCGCCCTGCTCGCCGCGCTCGACGAACCGACCGGAACGGAGTAACTGCCTTGAACCCACGTGAAGTTGCTGCCGTCCTCGCCTACCTCGGCCGCCTGGACCCGCGCACGATGCGCACCGACACGGGCGAGGCCCGTGACCAGATCGCCCAGTGGCACGAACTGCTCGGCGACGTGCCCTTCACCACCGACCACGGCTGGGACGTCCGCGAGGCGATCAAGGCCCATGTGCTTGCCTCCCCGTACCCGATCCTGCCCGTGGACGTCGCTCGCCAGTGGCGCAGCTACCGCCGCGACCGCCTGGCCCGGCACACCGACCCCACCCCGGCCGCCAACCCGGACGACCCGGCCGCCTGGCGAGCCGAACTGGTCGGCACCCGGCACGCGGTAGCCGCAGGTGCCACCGCCCCCGCCACGCACCGGCAGCTCACCAGCGGCGGCCCGCACCGCGACATCGAGGCGCGCCTGGCGGCCATCGGCTCGTGCATCCCGCCCGTCGTGCGCGCCGAGCTGGCTCGCTTCCGGCCCGCCCGAGCGGCCCGCGAGGCGGCCATCGCCGCCGGAGGACCCGACGTCCTCGGTGTGCGATGCGCGTGGTGCCAGGCCAGCGAGGGCGAGCCCTGTCGCAGCCGACGTGTCGGCCTCGACGGAGATGCCCGGGGCAACGCCTCGCGTGCCACCCCGCACCCGAGCCGCGTGGACCTCGCCGTGGCAGCACGCGCCCAGCAGGTAGCGGCGTGATCGCCAGCCGCCCACTCGCCCGGTTGATCCGGCTCCGACACGGAGCCCGGAGCAGGGCGATGCGCCTGCCTACTTCCGGCCGCTGAGCCGACCCCCTCGCAACCGATCCGCCTCCGGTGCGGCCTGCCGCCGTACCCCTGCCCGCCTCGAAGACGCGCCCAGCCGCACCCGCCCACCACCGGTGCCGCGCTACCCGCCCGACGAGGCGACCTCCGGAGACTGCCTTGCGCCACAAGACCACCAACGACACCCCTGCCCCGGCCCTGCGGGGCATCGCCGACCACAGCTGGCAGGAGCGGGGCCTGTGCCACCGCCTGCCGGCCAAGACCATCGACGCACTGTTCTTCCACGCGTCCCGCGACCGCGCGGCCATCGACGAGGCCAAGTCGATCTGCGGCAGCTGCCCGGTGAAGAAGGCGTGCTTCGACTACGCGCTCGACAACGAGATCCGACACGGCATGTGGGGCGGGCTCACCGAGGACGAGCGCCGCCCCTGGCACGCCCGGGTCAACAAGCGCCTGGACTACAGCCGCGTCAAGGCCGCGTTCGAAGGGCGTGACGTCCACCTCAGCGACGCCGAGCGCGAAGCCGTCACCCGCCACGCCTACACGCGCGGCTGGAGCCCCGAGCGCCTCGCCTACGCACTGCGGCTCGACCTCGACTGGGCCCGAGACCTGATGCGCAACGCCGCACACGCCGTCGCCGACCGCGACCGCTACTGGGGGCAATCAGACGAGGCCGAGGCAGCCGAAGACGAGCACGCCGAGGACAAAGGCGCCGAGGACGAGGACGCCGCCTCGCCGGTGCAGGTGCCCCGCCAGGTGCAGACGCACGCCCTGATCGCCGCTCTCCGGAAGGCCGCATGACTCACCCCATCGCCCTGTCCCTCCCCTCCGGCATCGAGCCCGTCTACGTGGTCACAGCCGTCGGCGTGCTCGCCCTGGTACTGGCCGGATGGTCAATCCGGCGCAACCAGACCCGGGCGGGCAGCACGCGAGCCGGCACCCCCGCGGTCTGGGTCGCGGCCCTCGCCGCCCTCAACTGCACCGCCTACAGCGCCGACACCAGCTGGCGCTTCGCCGCCGACTACCTCGACATGGCCGGCGCCGTGGAACGGGCCATGATGTTCAGCGCGGCCGAGCTGGCGCTGTTCGCGACCGCGCTGATGGCCCGGCAGAACCTGAAGACCCAAGGAGCGCCCGGCCTCCCGGGCGCCCTGGTCTGGGTGATCACCGGGGTGCAGGTCATCCCTGCGTACGCCGAGTCAGGCACGGTGGGCGGCACCGTGCGGGCCTTCGTCGGCTCGGTCATGGCGGCCGTGCTCTGGCACCTGGCCATGGGCATCGAGCTGCGGCTGCACAAGCCGGACGCCGCCTCGCAGGGGCTCCTGGCCACGCTCGGACGCGAAGTGCGTGAGCGTCTCCTCTCCCGCCTGGGCGTCGCCACCCGCAACCGCGATGCCGCGCAGATCACCAAGGACCGCGCTACTCAACGGGCAGTGGCCCTCGCCTCCCGGCTGGCCAGGATGTCCGAGAAGGAGCGCGAGAAGGACACCCGGATCACGCGTCGGCTCCAGACTGCTCTCACGCGATCCGGTGTCGGCACCGACCCGCACCAGCGTCGGGCGCTTCTGGAGCAGCTGGCCGCCCGCCGGCACGCCACAGCGCTCGCCACCGTGACCCTGCCGTCCCCCTGGATCCAGCCCGCGCAAGACCAGGACGAGCCTCGAGGGGACCGGTCCCCTCTCGCTCCGTCCCTCGTGACTCCGGCGGCGAACGAGGAGCAGGCGAGTCCGTGGCTGAGCAACGTCCCCGACTCCGGTCCCCAAAGCACCGCATCGATCGGGGACCGGCCTGTCGGCAGCACAGCAGCCGGGACGGGGACGGGGACCAAGCCCAACGGGGACCGTCCCCACACCGTCCCCAACACCAACGGGGACCGAGCCGACGAGCACGCCTCGGGCGTGCCCAGCGTGGGCGAAGAAGCAGCGATCGGGGACGGAGAGGTCCCGGTCCCCGGGACCGACGAAGCTGGCGACGACGCGGGCGGTAGCGCCGACAGCGTCCGCGAAGCCGCTGCTCAGGGAGGCACAGGCCCGTCCCCGTCGGCCGTCCCCGTCGGCGAGGAGGGCCGGGAGCACCCCGACACCAGAACGGGGACCGAGCCCGACGGGGACCGTCCCCACACCGTCCCCAACGACGACGGGGACCGCGAACACCCCGACACCAGAACGGGGACCAAGCCCAACGGGGACCGTCCCCACACCGTCCCCGTACGGCGAAAGCACAAGGCGAAGGCGTCCCGGAACCGTCCCCGCGGCACCCAGTCCAAACGGTCCCGCAAGCAGCCGCAGCTGACCGTCGAGGAGATGGTCGAGCAGGTCCGTCCCCACGTGCCCGCGCTGCTGAAGCGCGACGGAAACGCAACCGTCAACCGTCCCCAGCTGCGGGAGATCCTCCGCGCCCAGAACCTCCAGGGCGGCCGGAACGAACGCCTGACACCGGTTCTGCAGCGACTGCGCGACGAGGCAGGCACCACCCCGACAAGGAGCACGACCCGATGAAGACCTGCCAGCGCTTCACGCGCATCAAGTCCGGCTTCGAGCAAGACATCCGCTTCCTGCGGAGTCACTCCGAGCGCCACCAGGGAACCTCGCCAGCGAAGACCAGCGCGAAGAACGCCATCTCGGTGAAACAGAACATGGCGCGCGCCCTGAACCGGCACCTCGATCACTGCCCCGAGTGCGGCTAACAGCCACAAAGAAGCAGGTCAGCCGCCTGCTTCCGCTATCCGTCTGGTGGCCCGGCCTTGCGCTAGGCCACCGCCCCCGCCCTGGAGGGATCGCCATTCCTGCCCGCCACCCGCGTACGCACGCACCATCCACCGCCGAGGCCAGCGCCTGGGCGGAGGTCCTCGTGCACCACCAACTCCTACACGCAGCCGTACTGGCCCCCACCGGCCAGTGGCTCATCCAGCACCGCACCGAATCCCCCATCCACGTCCTCGGCGGCCCGACCGCCATGGTCGACCTAGCCGCCGAAATCCAGCACCGCATCCGCACCACGAGGAACCGCACCCGATGACGAACCCCACGACAAACCCCACCCCCGCGCCAGGTGAGCCGGAAACCAACTCGACCTCAACGCGAGCAAGTTGGTGCGAGAGTAATACTCCCGTTGGGAGTATTACTCTCGCGTCCTCCGCACCGGGGGTGGCGGAGGCGGTCCAGCGCCAGGGGGCACTGGACCGTGGGGATGCGACCGAGGGCGGCTCGCATCCCAAGGAGGAGATGACTCACCCGTGCCACAACCCGCACTGCGCACAGCACGCGAGTGCGCCGCCGAGCCAGCCGCCTGCGCGTAATCGCACGCCAAAGACCAAGTCCAGCAAGCGCACGCATCTGATCGCCAGCCGCTTCAACGACACCGAGAAGCAGTCTGTGCTCGACGCCGCGGCAGCGTGTGCCATGACACCGTCCGGCTTCCTCGCCCACGCTGCACTGAGCGCCGCCCGCAATCTGACGCGCACGGAAGCCGAGGTCGCCGGCGAACGCGAAATGATGCGTGAGCTGTTCGCCCTACGCCCCGCGCTGAACCGGATCGGCAACAACCTCAACCAGGTTGCGGCAGCCTTGAATTCGGACGAGCCCGCGCCGCAGGCCAGGGCAGTACTCGCTGCCGTTGACCAGGTGTCGCTGCGTGTGGACGCCTTCGTCCAGCGCTACCTGGACGGCGAGCGTCCGGCTGCATGATCCCCAAAGTCCACGACATGGGCGATGACACCCGCGGCCTGGTGGCCTACCTGTACGGCCCCGGCAAGGCCGAGGAGCACATCGACCCCCACCTCGTCGCGGCATGGGACCGCCTGGCCCCCGACCCCGGCCGCGACCCCAAGGCGACGTACGGCGACCTGCAGCGCCTGCTCGACCAGCCCGTCATCGCCCTGCCCGAAAGCGACAGGCCCGCCGAGCACGTATGGCACCTGTCCGTACGCGCCGCCCCCGAAGACCCGATCCTCACCGACGAGCAGTGGGCGGACATCGCCCGCCGCATGGTCGCCGCTACCGGCATCGCCCCCGAAGGCGACGACGCCGCCTGCCGCTGGGCGGCCGTACGGCACGCCGACGACCACATCCACATCATCGCCACCATCGTCCGCCATGACGGCCGCCAGGCCCGCATCCGCCAAGATGGCGCCCGCTCCCAGGCCGAGGCCCGGAAGATCGAAGTGGACTACGGGCTACGCCGGTTGAACACCGGCGACGGAACCGCTGCCAAGCGCCCTACCAGCGCCGAACGCCATAAGGCGAACCGCCAGGGCAAGGAACGAACGCCACGCGAGGCACTGCGGGAGGCGGTGCGCCGCGCCGCCGCCGGCGTCGCCAGCGAGCAGGAGTTCTTCGACCGGCTGGCCGCCTCCGGCCTCCTGGTCAGTCAGCGCGTCGCACCTTCCGGCGATCTGCTCGGCTACAAGGTCGCGCTGTCCGACGACTGCAACGAGGACCAAGAGCCGATCTACTATTCGGGCTCCACCCTCGCGCCCGACCTCTCCCTGCCGCGTATCCGCGAACGGTGGGCCACCAACGCCTCCGAACCCGACCGCGAGGCCACCACGGACCGCTCCTCCGGCTCCGCCCGGGTCAGCCCGTCGGCCGCCCGGCGTCAGGCGACGTGGGCGGTCTGGCAGGCCGTGCTCGTCGTCGACCAGGGCGACGACGGGCAGATCACCGCGCAGCTCGCCGGGGCCGGCGAGGTCCTCGACGCGCTCGCCAAGACCTCGGCCGCGCACACCCGGCGCGAACTGCGAGACGCCGCCTTCGCGTTCGAGCGAGCCACCCGCTCCCACGTCCGGGCCGGGCGAGGGCACGCCCGCGGTCTGCGGCAGGCAGCCCGTGACCTCGTCCACGGCGGTCCGGCGCTCGGCCGCGGGGAGGACGGCGCCACCACCGCCATGCTGATCGACATGGTGTTCTTCCTGGTCACCGCCGCCGCCCACTGGCACGGAATGAAGGAGCACGCCCAGCAGGCCGCTGCTGCCCGCCAGACCGCCGAGCACCTGCGCGCCGCCTACCAGGCCACAGCACCAATGTACCTGGGCGTCATGCACCAGCACGGTCGGCGCCTGTCCCAGCCCCTACAGCGCAAGCAGACCGCCTACCTGCGCCAGGCGGTGCCGGAGCTGGCCGAGCAGATCCTCACCGAGCAAGGCTGGTACGCCCTGGCCGCCACGCTCGCCGACGTCGAAAGCGCCGGGCACGACCCGACCGCGCTCCTGGCCGAGGCTGCCGAGCGGCGGGAGTTGGACACCGCCGACTCAATCAGCGACGTGCTCGTGTGGCGGCTGCGGCGCATGGCCGATCTGCCCGCCGACGCTTCCGCCATGCCCGAGCCCACGGCCACCGCGCCCACCGCTGCCCGCAGTACTGCGCAGCGTCCGACGAACCGCAAGGAGCGCTCCGCCAAGTCCCGCTGAATTCAACATTCTTAGAGTTGCAGCAGGTCAGGGACTTACGGCACTCTCCTCGTGCAGGCGAGACGACAGAAATGGAGACGGCGTGATCCGACGCAACCGTGCGGACCGAGAGTTCCGTGAAGCCCAGCGTTCCGGCCAGGCGGTGCTAGCGATGCACACCGAGTGGCCACTGCCGGACGCACCCGGCCCGATCGCTGCGCCGGCCCCGGCCGCGCCGACCGCCACGGTGGTGCCCGACTTCCTGCCGCCGGACTTCCGGGCACCGTCCCGCCAGGACGTCTCGGGCTTCATGATGCGCTGGGACCAACCGCTCGTCATCGACAGCGAGGTCCACGCCTGCCACTGCGGTGCGTACCGGAACTGGATCGTCTTCAACATGCGCGACGACTCGGTGTGGCTGCGCTGCGAAGTCGGCCACGAAACGGAGGAGACCCGGCTGGACACCGCCTGGTACAACCGCAACTCCGGTCCGGTCGACCACTTCCACCCCACCCTCGAAGACGGCCTGCGCCACCTCGGCCACTGAAAGCGCAAAACCCCTTCCCCTCACCCCTGCGTTCGTCGGCACCCGGAGGGCCGACCCGGTCAGACCATCCGTCTCGCATCACCAAGGGGTTTCGCATGCACCGTTCCACCACGACCACCCTCGCCCTGAGTGCCCTCACCGTCCTCGCCCTGACCGGCTGCGCCAGCCACACCGAGCCCGCCGACTCCTCGGCCGCACACCGGGGCGGCAGCACCCCCTCGGCATCCGGGCCGCTGTCCTCGGCCCAGCTGAACAAGCGGCTGCTGAACGAGAGCGACCTGGGCGAAGGCTACACCCGCAAGCCCGAGACCGCTCGCCGCAACGACGACGTCACCGTCATCGGCTGCCCGGCGCTGGAGAAGCTCGGCAGCGACGCGGCCACAGGCTCCGGCCTCGACTTCACCCGCAAGGCGAAGGCGTCCTTCACCTACACCGGCAGCAGCAGCTCCGAGGTCAGCGAGGAGCTGTACAGCGACAGCGCCGCGAAGCTGTCCAAGGGCATCGGGAAGGTCTTCGACGCGATGCTCTCCTGCCCCTCCTACCAGGTGACGTCGGGCAGCACCGTCGTCGACATGAGTACCGAGAAGTCGGCCGCGCCGGACCTCGGCGACGAGCAGTGGAGCCAACTGCTCACCTTCTCCGCCGGCGGGCAGCTCAGCGTCGTCAAGCAGACGGCGATCCGCACCGGCAACATCCTGGTGACCGTCTCCGGCTCGCCGGGCCTCGTGGATGCCCACCTGGACAAGGCGCTCGCCAAGGCGCGCACCGCACGCTGATCCGCTCCTCCACCTGCCCCGGTGTCCGGGCCTGTCCTCCCGACAGGCCCGGACACCGGGGTTTCGTCGTATCGGGCGATCAGCCGTCGAGACGGAGTTCGCCTGGTTCGTAACGGAGTTGGAAGGTCTGCGCGTGCTCCCCGTCCATCCAGTACAGGGTCATGGTCGACAGCATGCTGCGCTTGATATACCGCGTTCGCGAGGGCATTCCTTCGTCCTGCTCGACAATCCAGGCCTCCACCCGCTCCGGCAGACCGAACCTCAACGCGTATGCCTCTGGGTGCTCCGCCGAGCGCAGTTCCCAAACGGGATGTGACGCTGCCTGATTGATGCGGCGCAGGCGCACCGCATGCGTAGGATGCCCCCTCGCGTAATCCACGAAGCCGTACAGATCATCCGAGGCCAGTCCCAAGACGAACGGCGCGGCAGGAAAGGCCAGGACAAGACCCAACTGCGACCGGCTGTACAGGGCCTGAGCCAGGTAATCGAGTGGCGCGCGAAACGTGTCGGACAGGTCGACATCGCCGGCGGCCATTTCCAGCAACGGGCCGCGAAGATACGCCCGTATCTCGTGCACCTTCGGCCGCTCGGCTGCGGGAGTGGCTTCGAGTGCTGCGTGAATGGTGTCTGCCGTGGTCTTGACGAGATTCCGCAGTACGGCGAAGTCCGGTGCGGAGAGGTCGATCAGGGATATCTGGTGGGCCAGCGCGTAGTCCTGTGCCTCCGGGCTGAAGCCGGACGTAGAGAAGATCGCGTAGCTATAGCGGTATCGCGTCCGTGGCCGGCCGGTCCCCGGGGCGGTGAGCGTGGTGGTCTCGCCCTCGTTCACGTCGTGGATCACACCGTGGCCGTTACGTGCGGTGGGCAGACCAACTGGAGCTGTGGTCAGGTACTTTGCCTCGACGAACAGGCGGACCGGCAGGGAGAACGGCGGGACGTACCGGAACTGTCCGAGCGCGTCGACCTGGTGCCATGCCCCACGCCCGCGGACTAGCAGGCCGTTCTTGTCCTCTTTCAGCACCTTCCACGGCTCTTTATCCTTGTCGTCGTCGGCCGTGAGGACTTCGAAGCCGCTGGAGCGCAACAACCAGGCCAGCACCTCCTCCAGGAGGTAGCCGCGCAAGGGTCCTTTTCCGATTACTTTGCCTGCCACGACGGTGATCCTATGCACAGCCTTGATCTTGGTTCCAGGGTGCCGTCGGGTTCGCGCCTGCCGGGGTACGGCGAAGGCCCGGTGGTTCCACTCTCGTGAAGAGAGTGGAACCACCGGGCCTGAAGAAGGGGCATCACCCCGTCGATCCCCCGCCTCGGTCACCGGCTATGAGCAGCTCGTCAGCCGCGGCGGACCACGGTGAGGCGTTCCTCCGCGCCTTCGGGCAGTGTGCGGCGCGGGACCGGGCCGGGTGCGGCGAGCGAGGAGGCGAATGCCGCGACCAATTCGTGCGGGGTGCTCGCGCTGAAGCTCGCGCACCACAGATACGGCGCCCCGAGTACGGGCTCCGCCCACGCCTGCCAGCCCAGCAGGTCGTCACGGGGGTCGGCGTCGTGGATGAGCGGCGGCAGCATCTCCAGCGAGACGTTCGTGGAGAAGCCGGGGTCGGTGGCGGTCGTGCGCGGACGGTCCATGTCGCGCAGCCAGCCCCGGGCGCTGAGCGCGGTGAGTACCGCCTCGGCGTTCTCGAGCCCGGCATCGGGGGTCTCGTTGGCGTCGAGCGCGAGCAGAATATCGGTGAGGGCCTCGTGCGGTACGCCGGCGGTGAAGTACGCGTTCCACTCGGTCAGGGCCGAGGCGCAGTGCGGACGTGCCGACAGCTGCCAGGCGACCGGGAGGCCGCCCAGCTCGAACGGGTAGGCGGCGAGGATCCACTCGGCGCCGCGCAGGCCGTCGGGGCTCGTATAGAGCAGAGTGTTGCGGGAGGTCGGCCACATGCACCAGCCGAGGTCGGTCAAGGTGTCGCCGATCCGCTCGGCGAGGACGCCGTCGTCACCGGCCAGGTGGCGCGGGGTGACCCAGTACATCGGGTCCGGCGAGGTGGGGTGGGAGGGATCGATGGGGTGGTGCGGGTGCAGGGGCGCCTCCGTCAGTTCGGGGGTGAATCACTGGCCGTTGTTCGGCCTGGTCGCGCCGCGTCGGCGGCGCGGGGGTGCCTCGACGGACTCCTGCCAGGTCAGAGCGACGGCCACGGCGGGCGGCAGGGGGCCGAACTGCTCGGCCTCCGGGGATTCGGCGATGTAGACCATCGGCCGGCCGTGCTCGTCCACCGTCTTCTCCACGCCGCCCAGGCGGTGGGCCATGGGGAAGAAGGGGTTGATGGCGAGACGGACGGGTGTGTCGCGATCGCAGGTGGACAGCAGGTCGAGGATGTCGCCGACGGTCATCTCGGGCGAGTGCGGGTCCAAGGCGTTCTCCTAGCGGTAGCGGACGAGGCCGCGAGAGCAGGGGCAGGGTACGCGGCACGTATATAGGGAGGAGGACGTGCCCGTCACAGGGGCCGGGAGGTGGACAGGATCCGGGCTACGACATCGGCGACGATCTCCGCCGGCGTGTCCGTGCCGAAGGCCATTCGGTAGCCGGGGACGTTCGCGGTGCCGGTGACCGCGATCACCCAGCCCTCGCCCGTCACCCAGCCCTCGCCCGTCACCCAGTCCTCGTCGTCGCCGCCGGGCCGGCCGTTCGGGAAGTAGCCGAGGTAGAACCGGCCGTCGCGCGAGCTGACGTGCACGTCGGCACGGTCATCGACGATGTGGGTGAAATCGGCCTCCGAGAACTGGTCGATCACCTCCATCGCCTGGCCGGCACCGAGCTTCCAGGAGCGGAGTCGCAGGGCCGCGACCGTGGTGGCGAATCCGGGTTGCGCCGCATCCAATGCCACAGCATCACCTCTCTGACCTGGGGTTTTCCGGAAGGTCGTTCAGGTTGACATGCTGTTGCAGCGTCCACCAGTCCTTTGGGCGATCTTCCTTGTCTGCCACCGGCGAACTGCTGTCCTCTGTCATCCAATCGAGTCGTTTGCCAGCGAACCCAGTCGTTTGGGCTGCCTTGCCATCGAACCTAGTCGTGTGAGGTAGACGCGCTGGGGGTGCTGGGTGGCTGTCCCTGCTGGGTGGAGTCCGCAGGGCCGTACGTCGAGCTGACGGACATGAGCCCCGTACGCGAGCGGGTTCGACGTCCGATACAGGATTGCGTGACGGCCCGTTCGAGGATGTCGCTTCGGTCCGGCCGTTTCGCTGGTCGCGGGGCGAACGTCACTTTCCGAACTGGTTCTGGGCTGCCACCACCGGTCAGCATGTCGGTTTCAAGTTGTGGCTGGAGCGGGACCGATTGGTGCTGTTGGACATTGACCGGAACCGGATTCTCGCTCCTGACCATGAATCACCCTCCGTCTTCGTACAGTTGACTTACTGTCACTGACAAAGGGAGATTCGTGAGTTCAGCTGCCGATGCATCCGAAGTAACAGCCTTGTCCTTCTGGGTTTCGTACGACGATCAAGATGGTCAACTCGACGACGGCGGCGACTCCATGGGCCTGTTCGGCGGTGGGGACGGTGAGGTGCGGCTGAGGAGCGTACCTCTGGGGGCCTTGCGCAAAAACCTCGCCGAGGCCGTTGACGCGTTGCAGCAGGTGTTCACCGAGGCCGCCGACCGAGGCGGACCGCTGCCGTTGCGGGAGGCACACCTGTCCTTCCAGGTGACGGCGAGCGGGGGTGTGCAGTTCGTCGGCTCTGCGCAGATGCAGCGCAGCCACGGCATCACACTGGTCTTCAAGCAGTGACCGGCGCCTGATGGTACGTCACAGAGCCCTCCTCATCGGGGCCAGCGCCTACGAGATGCGCGGTGTCCCGCCCCTCCCCTTCATTCCGGCCGACCTCGCCCGACTCGGATCGGCGCTCGAGGACCGTGGTTTCGACGACGTGCAGGTCCTGGCCGGGCGCGAAGCCGGCAAGCAGGTTTCGGCGAACTACGTGAACGCCCGGGTGGTCGGCTTCCTCAGGCGCGCCCGCCCGGGCGACACCTTGCTCATCCTGCTGAGCGGGCACGGTGTGCATGCCAAGGGTCGCGACTACCTCGTACCCGAGGACATCGACGAGGACACGCATCCCTTCGAGTCGGGGTGCGTGGCGATCGACTGGCGTGAGCACCTCGACGAGACGCCTGCCGAGCACGTCGTCTTCCTGATCGACGCCTGCCGGGAGGGCATCGAGCAGGACTCGATGGGCGTCGCGAGTGTCAAGCAGTGGAGCCGGCAGAAGATCAGCGCCGCGCTGCGCCGCAAGGTGGCGTACGTGTACGCCTGCTCGCCGGGACAGTACGCGCTGTTCGTGCGCCCGCACGACTCCCCCATCAACCCTGTCACCGGGGTCCGGCTCGGCGACTCGTTCAGCATCTTCTCCCGGTCGGTGTCCGACGTCATCGCCGCGCATCCCGGTGCCGCCACACTCCCCCTCGGTCGGTTCCAGGACGCCGTCCAGGACCGGATGACCGAGTTGCACCGCGAGTACCGCAAGAGCGGGCAGCCACAGTCCCTGCGGGTCATAACCGACATCCCGTCCGACGGTTTTCTCTTCCTGCCGTCGCCGAGCGGGCGGTCGGGGCGTGTCCGTGAGCCCTCCACAGCGGGAAGGCACGCCGATACGACGGCGTATGAGAGCGCCGGGATGGGAGTCGAGGCCGGCACTCCCCGACCGGCGTATCCGCAGCACGGCGTTCGGCTGGGCCGACGGGTGTTCTCCGCGCTGACCCTGCTCGGCCTGCTCGGCGTCGCGGCCTGGGCCGCGGCCACCTACAACGGCGATGGCAAGGGAGGCGACGCGAAGTCGAACAAGCCCGGATCGGAGACCTCGCTCACGCCCAGCTCCTCCGGGGCGCGGCCTTCCAGCATGAACAGCAAGAACGACAAGGACAGTTCAGAATCAGGGGAGACCAGCGCGTCCCGCATGTCCGCGCTGCCCGACTGCACTCCGAGCGCTGCGGAGTTGACCGTGCGCAGCCTTCACAACGCATACGGACCCGATGACATCCCCACCCTGCTGCTGACCGCGAAGAACATCACCGGCAGCGACTGCAAGGTCGATCTCGGGCCTAAGAAGACGGTACTGACCCTCACGCCGGTCAACAGCGCCGACGCCTATTGGTCCTCTGCCGACTGCCCCATAGGCTCTGGCAGTCGGCTCTTCCTAGCGCCCGCCCACGGCGACACCACGTACACCGTGAAGTGGGACCGCAAGCCAAGTGCTCCGCAGTGTGGAACGTCTCCGGAAGGGTACGCAGGCTTCGGCACCTTTCTAGCGGAGGCGACAGCACCGGGCTTTGGCAAGGCGCAGACATCATTCGTGCTGTCCAAGTACTGAACACGCCCCCCGTGGAGAGGCTTTGGAGATGGGTGCGTCTCTTCTGTAGGGAGCTTTGACGTGCGCGGTTGCTCACCGAAGGCCGGGTGCTCGATCGTCGTGTTGTCGGCGGCCTGGTTTCGGGGGTGACGGCGATGGTGTCGTGGCTTGAGGAGATCGACGGCGGGAGGCTGGCGCGCGAGAGGAGATCCGTGAACTGCGCTCTCGGATAGAGGAGTTGACCGGACTCCTTGCCGAGCAGGAGTCGGTGCTGTTCCGGTTGGAGATCACCCGGGAGACGATGACGGAGATCCTGTCCGGTGACGGGGCGGTCGCGGAACCCGCGGCCGTGGCGGCTTCGGTGGCCGGTAAACCAGATCACCGGCAGCCGATGGACCGTGTCCGGCGCCGAAGCCGTCCTCACCCTCGGCGCCGTCATCAGCAACGGCGACTTCCCGCGGTACTGGGTCTTTCACACCCACAAAGAACGCGAACGCCTCTACCCCCAGCCTGACCAGCACAACCACGAACTCCACGCCTGATCAGCGATCTCACTCCAGAAGAGCCGTACCCATTCTTCAGTGGCATCCGCTGAAGGCTCGAATGCACAGGGCAGACGGAGCTGATCGTTTGACATCCAACCTAGTCGCCCCAGGCCAGGGCACCGCAACGGACTAACTTCGTTGTCAAAGGACAACTGCCGACCGTCGCACCCGCTGGCCGCCGCTTGGGCCGCTGCGGTCAGCCGAGCCCGCCCCGTCTCTCGCAGCGGCGACGCCCATCATGGTGTCCCGGTCCGCCAGGCCGCACCGAGTTCCGCGAGCCGCCCTCGAAAGTGCGCTACTCCCAGGAGAGATCGTTACCCTTCCACAGTAGGGCGGGGAGCACGGAAGGCCTCTCTCAGACGACCTTTCCGCCAGCGGCTGACGCCATAGCCACGCTCCGGGCGAACGGCCCCGCGTGACCATCGATCGCGTAGAGAACGAGTGGGCGACCTGGCAGCCCACCGACCCGAACTCGCCCGGCGTACGGCAGGAGGATCGGGAAGTGATCACCCGCCGGGTGGAGCTTCGTAGTCGAGCTTCAGCGAGACGTCGGGCCGCATTCCAGTCCGCAGCACAGCCCCCTCGTACGCGCGCGGCAGACGCGACCACTGCGATCTCGGGGTGTAGAGCCGGGCCCCGATGTTCTCGCGGATGGTCTGCATCATGGCCTCTTCCTTCGCAGTCATCGGCTTTGGCGGCAGAGGCAGCGACCGGTATACGTCAGCGCTGACTGGCCGAGGCCGCTCGGTCCGCAGAAGCGTCAACTGCGGTTCGTCCTCGCCGAGCGACAGCAGCACGGACGCCGTGAACTGGCAGCTCGCCCACGCTGTTGCGCCTTCCCAGACGATCAGGCCGATCAGCCGGCACTGCACGACTGCCAAGCACCACTCCTGCTCGCCGATGCTGTACGACTGCATGGCCTCGATGTCGGCGACGATGGTCTGCCCGGCCGTAACCCATCCGTCGGCTGGCACAACCACCGGGTCCCGTCTGGGGCCGATCGCGGCCGTGCAGTCGAACGAGCCGTCCATCGGCAGCCAGCCGCCGTCCGTGGCAGCGTTTAGCAGTTGACTCAGGATCCGCTTCTCCGCCAGGAGGGCACGCACAGCAGCTTCGTCGGTCGTCCTCTCGGTGGCGAACTGGGCCACGACGTCCGCCATGGTGGGCAGGAGACGGAACCGATCTTCCATGCCGGCGACGTCCTTGCCCATCGGCGAGGCAATGCCGTTGCTTGAGTTAGTGAACTATCGCGGGGTGCAGCGTGATGGTCTTGGGTGCGACCCGTCGTGTGGGTTGCCGGTCCCGGGTGTTGATCCGGTAGGAGAGCTTGGAGGAGTACTTCGAGTCCGGCCGTTTGAGGTGCCGGTCCGCCTCGCGTAGACGCCGGGTGCCGTTGTCGAGCTTGCGATGGACCTTCCCCGCCAGTACGGCCAGGAACTTCTTGATCTTCTTGGGTGTGTCCGCGCACTGGCGGACCACGCTGCGGCGTGTGTGCTTGAGAACTTTGACGAACGAGACCCGGTCCGGATCGATGCCGTTGTCGTCGGCCAGGGACATGATGACCCGCGTGAGGGCCCTGGGCGATAGCAAGGCCGAAGGGGGATCCGGCGGCCTGGACGATCTGCGCGGCGGCCTCGGCTTCAACGAGGATGCCGTAGGTGCTGGGAACGCCGAGCATGTGCTCGGCGTGGTCGCGGGCGCCGTCGAGGATGTGGGTTACTGACCTTGTTGGCGTGATGTCGTCAAGGTGAGGCCGGTTTCGGCGAGACATCCGTCGATGAGGTTGCTGCGGTACTGGATCTGGCGGAGACCGTGCCGAAGCGTGCTCATGAGGTGGTCGGGATCGGTGAAGGCGGTGTTGGCCTGGCTGCTGCGTCGCAGCAGTGACCAGATGCCCTCGACGGGGTTGAGGTCGGGTGCATAGGCAGGCAGGAAGTGGCAGGTGATCCAGTCGTGGGTGTTGATGAACTCCCACAACCGGCGGTCTCTGTGGACGTTCAGGTTGTCCTACACGAGCACGATCGGTGCGCCGAGCTGGTGGTGGGCGGCGATGAGCAGGTCGCGGTATTCGGTCCAGGTGAAACTGCGTCTGCCGCCCCGCTTGTGATCGACGTGCCGTTTGGGCCGGTAGATCAGTCGTGAGCGTTCGCCCTGCTTGTAGCAGGCCAGAGCGGCGATGGAGAAGCGGCGCTGGGAGCGTCCCCGCACCCGGATGACGGGTGTGTGTCCGCGCCTGGCCCACGTGCGGGAGGTGGGCGGCGTCATCGAGAAGCCGGCCTCGTCTTCGAAGCACAGCCAGGCCCCGAGCGCCGCCACGGTGTTTCCACCTGGGGCCATGTCTCCTTCACCCACCCGGTGACGGCTTCCTCGTTGCGCTCGGTCGCGCGGCGGGCAGGGACCTGGTGGCTGAAGCCGTGCCGGTGGAGCATCTGCGCGATGGCCGACAGTGTCATGTTCTTGTGGAACCTGCGTCCGATCAGCGTCTTGATCCGCGCCAGTGTCCAGGTCTGGTCCGGCCAGCCGTGCGCTACCGGCCCCGTGGCCAACTCCTGCTCGAGCACCGCGAACAGTGCCTCACGCAGCTTGGGCCTGGACGCCTGCCCCTTCGACTCCAGGGCCGGTGTTCCGCCGTGCTCCCATGCCTGGTGCCACCGCTGTACAGACCGCACGCTGACACGTAACTGCTTGGCGATGGCGGCATTGTCGTGTCCCAGGGCGAATAACTCGGCCGCCTGCATCCGGATGTGCTCGCGGAACACTCGTCGCTCCGCGGTCAAGCCGCCCCCTTGCGGATACCTCATAGAAACGTCCTACCGCCCCAACCACCGCTTGTCAGCCGCGACATCACGCCAACAAGGTCAGTAGCGGGATGTCGTCGTTCAGGCAGTCCTCGACGATGTCGAGCAGGGACAGCGTCGCGCTGGGCAGGCGGTCGCGGAAGTCCGGGTCGGCAATCCAGAAACCGTTCGGGCCCGACGGCGGGGGCGGTCCGGCGACCGCTGTGGTAGTTGGTGGCGGTGGTCGTCGATGGGACGGGAACCAGCGAGGCGTGGACATCCGGAACTCCGTGGCGAGGTGGGTGGTCAGCGGCTGCGGGGCGAAGCCCCGGTGGTGGGTGTCGGCTGGGCGACAGATCGGGCTGCCGGTCGGGACATGGCCAGCGGGGGCGGGAACCAGAAGTGGGCGTACTGCTCAATCGCCGTGCGCAGGCCCGTGCCGTCCGCGCAGTGCCACGGCGACTGGCTGCTGTGGGCGTGCCAGTCACGGATGACGGCGTAGCCGTCTTTGCCGGCCACGAGGTCGCGGGCAGTGTCGCGGCGGGCGAAGGTGCCGTGGTCGGCGAAGCGGAGGATCGCGGTGTCCAGGACGCCCTGCTCGGGGTGAACGACGCGCAGGCGAAGTCCGTCGTACTCGCCGTGGCGGATGGTGGGGGCGAAGTCGATCCGCAGCCGCAGTGCCGAGTTCGGCTGCGGAGCTGCGTAACAGGTGTCGCCGACGATGGCGTACTGGTGGAGGTTCAGTTCGAGGACGTCGTCGAAGAACTGCTGTGCGTGCAGGGCCACGTGGCCTCTCTCGGGCAAAGGGGGTATCGGGAGGATCAGCGGCGAGGGCCGGAGCGACGGGCAGGCAGGGTCGCCGACGGAGTTGTGGTGGTGCTCCAGCGCGGGACGCTGCGCGTGGTCAGCCCTGGCGCACGGCGGGGGGCGGTGCGCCGAACATCGAGGGGCGTGGGAACTGGGGGCGGCGGAGGCGTGACGGGCACGAGCTGGGAATGTTCACGCAGGCCGCGCATTATCTGGTCCTTCCAGCGCGGCAGGGGCGCGGGGTCGGACACGCTCTCGGTGATGGCCTTCACCAGCGGGATCGGGGTGTTCGTGGAAGCGGTGGCGTGCCAGCGGGCATATCCGCTTTTCGGGCCGCCCCACATGTACCAGCGGGCCTGAAGCGTGGTGAGTTCCTTCCCCGGGTCGAGGCGGCCCTGGGTGTATTCGAGCCCGGCCATGCCGTCCGGGGTCTGCAGTTCCAGGACGCCCCAGCGAGGGTGCTGGATCTTCCAGCCGCGGTTGATGAGCGGGACGACGGCGTTGAAGGCGTCGAGTTCGGGGTCGGCGGGGTCGGGCTGGGCGAGGTAGTGCTCGGGGCCGTCCTGGTACGCCTGGGCCAGCGTTGTGGTGAACGCGGTGACGAACTCGGTGGGGCAGGTGTCGTTGAAGCTGACGCCCCAGGCGGGCGGGCCGAAGCGGTCCTCATAGGCGTTGATCCGCCAGAGTCCGTCGTCGTCTCCTTCGGGCAGGAAGCCGAGACGGACTTTGCGGTCGGGTGCGGTGAGGTAGGCGTTGGCGAGGTCGTCGTGGGTCAGCTCCCAGCCGAGCGCCATCAGGGGCTCAAGGGCCGGGTCGCCGGTGTAGGTGCTGCCGGCGAGATAGCGGGGGAAGACGTAGACGTCGCCGTCGATTTCGGCGTCAGGGCCGGTCAAGGGGGCATCCGGGAAGAGTCGGGGCGCGTGAGCGCGGCAGGCGGTCTAGGCGGGGGTGACCTGGATGGACAGGTGCCGGTATGCCTCGGTGGAGCGGGTCTGCGCGACCTTTGCGCTGGGTCCGGTGGTGATCAGGTAGCCGATGCGGGCGCTGAACATGTCGCCGGCTGGCGGCAGCACGAGGTGATCGCCGGAGGCGCGGTGGAAGGTGACGCGCTCGAGCCAGTCGGTGCTGTCGGTGAACTCGGCGTCGAGGCGCCGCTCGGTGAGGGTGCCGGAGTAGGCGGGGTAGATCAGCCGGATTGCTGCTGCCTGACTGCGCGTTGGGGTGAGGTCGGGCAGCACTCCGCAGGCGATGTCGGCGGCGGCGCGGGCCAGGTCGACGCCGGTGGCCAGGTGGACGAGGTGGCCGATCATGTCGCCGGCGATGCGCGCGTTGACCTCGATCAGGCGCGGGCGGTCGTCGACGATGCGGATCTCGACGTGGCTGACGCCGTCGGTAACGCCGACGGCGTCGAGGGCTGCGACGGCGACCGGAGCCACGGCGGCGAGCAGCGGGTCGTTCGCGTCGACCACGTGCGCCAGCTCCTCGAAGTACGGGGCCATCCCGACGGTCCTGCGGGTGATGGCGACCACGGTGGTCTGCCCCTGGTAGGTGACGCACTCGACGCTCACCTCCGGGCCGTCGAGGTACTCCTCGACCAGGACCTGGGTGCTTTCGACTCCGTGGCCGGCGGTCTGCGCGGCGAAGGCATACGCGGTTGGCAGTTCGTCGGCGGTATCGACGCGGATGACGCCCATGCTCGCGGCGTGCGCGGCGGGCTTGAGGACGACGGGATAGCCGATCAGCGCGGCGGCATCGGCCGCTTCGCGCTGGGTGCGCACGTTCAGGGACACGGCGGAGGGCACCCCGTGGCGGGCGAACAGCGTGCGCGAGGTGTGCTTGTTGCGGCAGCCCTGGAGGACCTCGGGAGCCGTGGTGGGCAGGCCGAGCTGGCGGGCGAGACGGGCGACGGGGACGAGGTACCACTCGGTCCAGGTCAGCACGCCGGCCAGCTCGTGCCGCTCGGCGAGCGCGCGCCCGGCCTCGGCCAGTGCCCCCTGGTCGGTGGGGTCGGCGACCCGGTAGTCGAGGAGGAACTCCTTCTCCCAGGTCGGCTCGGCGCCGGAGATCAGGACGACGTCGTAGTGGGCGCGGACGTTCTCAAGGCAGTAGCCGCGATAGGCGTGCGCCTCCATGTCGGCGGCTGCAACGGCCAGGACGACGGGGCGGGAGGACAACAAGGCTCCAAACGGTGTCAGGACAAGGGGAGTTGAGGTACGTAGCGGGGGTCAGGGGGTGCGGCGGCGGCGCAGCTCGAAGGCGCCCGCCCAGTGGGGGTGGTCCTCGATCAGCTTTCGGGCGTAGAGGGCGGTGAAGTTGTTGTTCAGCCCGCGCATTCCCGCGGGGAGCTGCCATCGCAGATCCTCGAACAGCGCTTTCAGCCCGACCTTGGTGGGCCCCTGCGGCGAGCCGGTCGGCAGTCAGGCGCTCCAACGCGCGGTAGTCGTACGGGTGCTCGGCGTCGAAGGCCAGGAACCGGTCGGTCAGCGTGGGCCGCGCCCCTGCTCGAAACAACGGTCGGGATATCGGCAGGCCCAGCTGGTCGGCCGGTGCGTGGGACGTGGGTATGGGGGCGGTCTCCGTGAGGTGAGCAGGGAGGCGACCGGGACGGTCGGGCGAAGGAGGTGCGCAGGGCGGGGGTGGCGCGCAGCCGGGCGAAGGCGGTGAACAGGCCTGCGGCCTGGAGCACGGCGCAGAGGGTGATGACGTGGCCGAGCTGGGCGGACGGCACCGTGGCGACGAGGACGCCGGCCACCGGGAAGGGCAGCAACAGCACCAAGATCGTCAAGGAGAGGGTGGCGCCGAACACGTCCGCGGGGATGAGGCGGGAGCGCAGGGTGCGCAGCACGACGGTCATGCCGCCCTCGCCGGCCATGAGGACGGCGATCAGGGCGAGATAGGCGTGGTACGTACCGGCGAAGGAGACGGCCAGGCATGCAGTGGCGGCGATCGTGGCGGACACGACGCCGACCGGCCACAGGCCGAAGCGGTCAATCGCCCGCCGGCACAGGAGGACCGCGCCGAGCGAGGCGACGGCCGCGGCCGACCAGATGAGGCCGACGTCGGCCGTGGAGTGGCCGAGCTGCTTGATGATGATTACTGGGGCGGCGGCCTGCAGCAGACCGACGGTCAGGTTGGACACGGTCAGTCCGGCCACCAGCCAGCCGAGAGCCGGCAGCGCCCGCAGGGTCGACCATCCCGTGCGCAGTCCCTTCACGACGGGCTGCGCCGCGGCGGGCTCCGGGCGGAGGTACTGGCGCGGGGCCAGGACGCTGGTGAGCAGCGAGAAGACGGCGATCACCGTCAGCATTCCGCTGGCGCCGGTCCACTGGAGCAGGAGGCCGGCCAGGGCGGGGCCGGTGAGGGTGGCGACCTGGTCGATGCCGAGCAGCACCGACTGCACCCGGTGCGCGCGGTTCGCCTGCCTCGCGGCTGGCCACCCCGCCCGCGGTCTCGACCGCGATGTACGAGCACTCGGTGAGGATCCCGGTGGACGCGGCGAGCACCATGACGGTCACGGTCGCCCCGAGACCCGCCTCCTGCTTGGGCAGGAGGAACGCGGCGGCCAGGACGACCAGGGCCCCGGCGAAGGCGAACGCACCCAGTCTCGGAACCCATTCCAGCGCGAATGCCAGGCCGGTCAGGGCCGCGGAATTGGTGGTGGCCAGTACGAGCAGCGGGATGCCGTACGTAGCCATGGCGAACGCGGCGGCGCCCGTGCTGCGCGGCAGGTAGATGCCGCGCAGCACAGTGGGGACCGGGCGGCGGGCATGCCGCGATCCGACACGGGATCTCACGCAGCGCGCCCCGCTTCCGCCGCCTCCTGCGAGGAGCGGGCGCCGGCGTGGTTCAGGACGCGGAAGTTCGCTTGCAGAAACTCGCTCAGGACCTCGTGCGGCGCTGACGGCTCCAGCGTCGAGCCGGGCGCCTGCGGGCTGCGGCTGTGCAGCTGAAGGGCGTGCTGTACGCGGGTGACGAAGTCGACGGTGGTGTCGGGGAAATGGCGTGCGCGTGCCCAGCGGGCCGCGGTGTCGTACACCTCGGCGAGGGCCTCGCCGCTCTCGGTGAGCCGGTAGCGGTCAGGAGCCTGTTCGTCGGCGTGGACGAGGCCGAGGTCGCGTGCGATATCGATCGCGTGGCGCAGTTGCCCGGGGGTGAGGTCGCCGAAGGCGCCCTGCAAGGAGCCGCGCCGGTGGCTGATCGGGCCGTTGTCGTCGATCTCGGTGACCAGGCGTATCAGGCCCGGCAGGGTCAGGGTCCTGATCGCGCGGCGTTCTTGCAGGAGGTGGTCGGGCAGGGAGCGGTTCATCGGCGCGGGCCTCCTGCCGGGGAGATCGGGCGGGCGGGCGTCTGGTGGGAGAAGAGGTCGCCGGGCTGCCACGCCGGACCATCCGGGGGCGTGGTGGCCAGGGCGGGGCGAGAAGTCGGTGCGGCCGGAACTGCAGGCGCCGGAAGGCGAGTCGGGGTGGTCGCCCACGGGCCGGAACGGTTCTGCGACGGGGCGGCGCCCCACCCCCGAGGCCGACGGGCATCGGCCTCGACCGTCGGGGCGGTGGCCCAGGCGGAGATCGCCTGGAAGACGGGGGCGAGCGCCCGTCCGCCGGCGGTCAGCTGGTAGCCGCCGGTTCCACTGGACGTGACGAGACCGTCGGCGACCAGGCGCTCCAGCGGCTTGTAGACGGCGGTCAGCCCGTAGCCCGGCATGGCCTCGGTGGCCAGGGTCTTGGCGGTCGCGGTGCCGCGGGCCTGCAGGGACCACAGGATCGGGGTGGCGTGCCGCGGCGCGAGCAGAGCGACGGCGTCGTCAATGTTCTGAGCCGGCGCGATCCGCTCGGGCTCCATCTCGCCGGTGCTCTTGTTGGCGACCAGGTCCTTCTCCAGATACGTGTCGCCCCAGGCCGCGATCACCGTGAAGACGGGCAGCAGCGCGGCACCGCGGCTGGTGAGGCCGTAGGTGACGTGGCGCGGGGCGTACTCCGTGCGCTCGATGACGCCAGCGTTCGTGAGGTGACGCAGCCGGGGGTGGAGCTGGCCGTCCGCCAGCCACGGAAGCCTGGGCTTGAACTCGGCGTAGCGCAGCGGCTGGGAGGAGATGGTCATCAGCACCCACACGCTCCAGCGCGGGGCGAGCAGGTCCAGGGTCTTGGTGACGCCCAAGAGATCGTTCGGTGTGGAGGGGGGCGGCGCGGTCGTGGCCAAGGAAGGGGCTCCTCAAGCGGTGCGGGTGGATCAGCGGGTGCGGGAGGTGGTCGCCGTCGGGGCGGCGGGTACCGGCGGAGCCGGGGGGTGGGTGTCCGGGGCGGACACGCGGCGCAGGCCGCCGAGGACCGCGCTGGTGCTCTTGGCGTAGGCGTCGCGGGTGGCGACGGACTCGGCGATGCGGCGGGCGCAGTCGAGGATGTGGCCGGCAGCGGACTTGCCGATCTCCCGTTCCGGGGCGGTGAGTTCGCGTAGCCGCTGAAGCTGGAAGGCGATGTTGCGTTCGGCGAGGGCCAGGTCGCCGTGGGTGCCGGTCAGGGCGGCGAGGAGGCTGGCGTCGGGGGTGGCGTCGGCGATGGCTTCGAGTTCGGCGAGCGGCTGTCCGTACAGCGCCTCGATGCGTTCGGCGACGAGCTGGGAAACGGCGTGGGACGGTGTGTCGGGCTGGGGCAATCGGTGGGCTTTCAGGGGCGGTGTATCCGCACCGCCCCGGCGCGCGGTGCGGCCGGGGCGGGCGGCCGGGGATCTTGGGGCTCACGTCGGCGCGTGGGGCTGCCGGTTGAGTCGGAGCGGGCATGGTGCGCAGCAGCTCGTCGAGGGCGGCGGTGTAGCCGTCTCGGCCGGCCAGTGCCGCCTCCAGCCAGTCCGCGTCCCACCGCAGATCGTCGGCGGACAGTTCGCCCATGTCCCCGTCGGCGGCCGTCGCGGCATGGACACGATCACGGACGCGGGCCACCTGCTCCTCGGCGACCGCGAGGAAGCTCCGCAGTTCCAGTGCGTGCTGGAGTGCGGCATTGGCCTCGCCGCGGGCTGCCTGCGCGTACAGCTCGGCCACTTCGGCGCCGAACGCTTCCTGCACTGCCGCATCGCGGCTGGTGGACTTGTCAATGACGCTCACCGTGCAGCCCCGCGCGCCGTGCTGTTCCGCGCGCTGGGCAGCGTGGGCGGGGAGGTGGGCAGGGCCGGAGCGCGGCGGGCGGCGGGGGACGCGCCACTCCACACGCCGGGGCCGCGCTTCCCGGGAGCGTTGGGGTCGAGGAGGTAGTTCACGACCATGGCCCGGCCGTCGCGGGAGGCGACAGCGGCGTTGACCTGGTGGGCCAGCTCCATGACGGGATCGTCGAGTACGTCGCGCGGCTGGGTGCCCAGCGCCTCGACGAGCGCGTCCGCCGCGGAGTCGAGGGCCTGCTGCGTTTCGGTGAGCAGGCCGTACCAGTGCACGACGGTGGCGGCCTCGGGGTTGGCCTGCGGTGCCGCCTGCACCGCCCGGCGCAGGTCGGCGAGCGGCATCTGGAATCGGTCCTCGATTCGCTCGGTGATGACACCCATCACGTCTTCGCTGGCGTCGATCACAGAACATCTCCCTTCTCTTCGGGAATTCCGGTGTGGAAATGGGGAATTGGGTGCCGGGCGGCTAGTCCAGACACATGTAGACCTCGCGGTAGACGTACGTTCCGGACACCCAGCCCTTTACGCCGGTGGTCTTGTCGGTGATGTAGTGCCAGTTGCCGTGGGTCTTGTGGACGGTGAACTTGTGGCCCCGGTAGAGCACGCCGCGGGCGGTGGACCTGCTGGTCGCCTCGGAGCGGATCGTCACGGCCTTCGTGCCGATCACCCACGGTCCAAGCCGGTCGCACGGGCGGCTGGCCGGAGCCGAGACCAGCGCGTTGGAGGGTGCGGCCATCGCGCCCGGAGCGGAAATGACCGGGAGCGCCAGCGCGCCGAGAACGGCTAGCGAGGCAGTAAATCGGGCAGTGCGCATACGGAATTGACCTCCATGGTGCGGAGAGGGAATACGGAAGCAGCCCCCGGCGGGTGCCGTGCGGGCTGAGAACAAGAGTCCGGAGAATCCCCGGTTTCGGTAACCGGGGATTGCGTGCTACGTTCCGCGGCGCCTCGCATGCGACAGATGGCATTCCGCCGGGGTCGGCGAGGGAAGCGTGCGGGTTAGCGGGAGTTCAGCGGCTCGGCCCGCGCGGAAGCGCGGGGCGTGCCGGCAGGCCGGGGACGGCGGTGGCGAGCCGGGTCGCCGGCAGCGGGGGCCTTTCGCCGTTCCAGTGCGCTTCCCACCACTGGGTGGCGGCCTCGAAGGTCTCAAAGCCGCCTTCGCGCAGGGTGTGCGTCCACGCGGTGCTGTCGACCTCTTCGAGCAGCACGCGGAAGGGCAGTGCCGCCTTCTCGTCGAGGGCGCGCAGCATCACGGTCGTCCGGATCGGGTCGCTGTCGTGGGTGTAGCTGGTGAGCAGGGCGAAGTGGTCGCCGTCGCTGCGCAGCCGCTGCTCCAGGGCGCGGGTGGCCTCGTTCGCGAGGGTGGTGCCCATGCCGCCGGGCAGGAGGATCTTCTCCTCGGGGCAGCCGCGGGCGATCAGCCAGGACTGGGCCATGGACGGCAGCGGCAGCTCCTCGTGGGCGAAGCGGTAGGTGCGCGTTGCCGGATCGCGTTTGAGGTGCAGGGCGACGATCTGTGGTTCCCCGGGGATGCCCCAGGTGACGGCTCCGTTGTGCATCAGGTAGAAGCTGTGCTCGGCGTCGTCGCTGTGGTGCTCGGCGAGCACGGTCATCATGTCCTGCTCGATGCCGATGTGCCCCCAGAACTGATCGGCGACGTGGTCGTTGACGGCTTCGTATCCATCGAGGCGGAAATCGGGTTCGTAGCTGGGCATCGGTGCTTTCGGTCGTGACGCCTGCGGCGCCGTGCGCGCGGCACGGACGCGCCGTTCAGCGGCGTGTACGGGAGACAGCGGGGAAGGCCGGCGGCAGGGGCACGGCGTGGTCCCGGGCGGTCCGGCGCGGCGGGGTGCGGTCAGCGCGGCTCGGCCAGCGTCGGTGAGGGTGACGGGCTGACCGCCCTGCACCGGGTGCGCGGTGTCGCGCTCCACCAGGCCCATCGCCTCCAGGCGCTGCAGCTGGGCGTAGGAGATGCGGGTGCGCGAGGGAGTCGCCACCGCGAGACGATGGGTGACGAGGTGCTCGTGCAGCTTGGCGCCCTGGGCGATGGCGAGCAGGGCCGCGACGTCCTGGGTCGCAACCTGGCGTGGCGCCTGCCGAGGAGCGGCGGCCTCGATTGCCTCCAGCGCCGCGGCTGCCGTGGTCTGCTTCGCATCGCGTACGTCGGCGGCCTTCGCCAGCTGATCGAGTGTGCGGTCGATCCGGGCGAACAGTGCCTGGTCCACGGGCAGTTCACTGGAGGCGAGGCGAGCGAGGCGGACGCGGTAGAAGGTGACGTCCCGCTCGCCCGCCACGAGGTCGCGGTGCGCGTCGGCCAAGGCTGCGTGCGGTGCGTCGAGGAGTCCGCCGTCGCGGTGCCGGCGTAGCTCTTCGAGGCTGTAGCCCACGGCGGTCTCGATCCGCTGGTCGAGGACGGTGGGCATCTGTCGGCCGGAAGGGGGTGCGGTCATGGCGGAGCGGTTTCTGGGTCCGGGGCGAGCGCGTCCAGGGCGACGCGGACCTCGACGTACGGGCCGTCGCGGGTGTGCCGGGTCGTGCCCAGACGGTCGAGGAGCCGGAGCATGGGCGCATTGGACGCCTGCGTGAACGCGGAGAGGGTGTGCGCTCCTCGCGCGCGGGCGAGGCGGGCGGCCTGCTGGGCCAGAGCCGTGCCGATGCCCTGACGGTGACGGTGGTCGACGACCTGCAGTCCGAGGTCGAAGACACCCGGCTCCCGGCTGACGGGCCCGGCGCAGACGAGGGCCAGAGGCCGCTCGTCTGCGCCGATCCCGATCCAGCACTGCGCGTGGGCAAGCAGCCGGGACAGGTCGCGGGGCGTAAGGCGGGCGCGGCCCCAGCGGCGCAACAGGTTCTGCTCGGAGCACTGCGCGTGCAAGGCGGCGACCAGATCCCAGTCCGCCTCCGTCACCCGCCGGGTCCGCGCGAGGGCGGGATGCGTCAGCAGGAGCAGTTCGGGCGGGCAGCCAGGAGGTCGGCGCGCCGGTAGGCCCGGTAGCGGCTGCCGTCAGCGGCCCGCGGCTTGCGGGACTGGACTCCGTAGGCGCGCAGGAGCAGGGACAGCCGCAGCGGGGTGAGGTCGGCGTAGCGCCAGCGTCCATCGGCCTGACCGGGCAGATCGCGCAGGCGCTCGACCAGCTCCGCGGTGCTCACGTACTCCGGGGCACCCTCGTCGTCGAAGACGGTGAGGCAGGCGTGGACGATCGTCTGCGGGCGGCTGGGGCAGGACAGGAATTCCTCGCACGCGTCCTCGTGGAGGTCGTCGAAGTCGTCCAGCCCCTCCAGGTCTGCGAAGTCGTCGAATCCCTCGAAGTCCGGGTCGAAGTCGGGCTCCTCGTCGTCAACCGGTTCGTACTCGACTGGGGCCGCGGGCTCGTACGCGGCGGCGCAGCAGCAGGAGGTGGACAGGAGCGTGTTCAACTCAGCACCGGCTGCCATCCGTTCGACCAGCATGTCGGTCAGCGTGTTCAGCTGCTCAGTGGGGCTGACCCCGGGAAGCTCGGCGGCGGCCAGCTCGGCGAGCTGCCGGTCGAGTTCCTGGATCCCGACGAACGCGTCGAGGATGGCGCGGTGGTGCGAGTTCTCGGTGACCTGGGCCGGCGCCAGTACGGCGGCGGCGACCTGGTCGATCAGGGTGGGGAACTGCGTCAACGAAGAGGGCCCTTCAGGGTCGGGGGCAGTGCGGGTCGGGGAAGGCCGGGTATCGCATAGGGCGGTGGTCCCGGCTTGGGGACGGGCGGGCGCGTGCCCAGCTGCGACGAGCGGGTGCGGGCGGCGTGAGTGCGCTCGCCCATGGGGCGCCGGCGGATGCCGAGGCGGGCGCGGGCGGTGTCGTACACGTCGTGCGCTGCGCGCGGTCGTACAGCCACGACGTGGATCTCGGTGGTGTGCGTGGAGTTCGCGGGCGCCGGCCGCTGGGCGTAGACGATGCGCCAGGCGTTGCGGTGATCGACGTAGACCTTGCGGCACCCGGCGAGGTCGCGGGTGAGTCTGGCGCCGAACAGGCGGGCGTTGACGATGTCCTGGAGCTGGGAGAGTGCCAGGTCGCGGATGTCGCCGGGGGCTTGGAGGAGGTCGGTCAGGGCGCGGGGGTCGAAGGACAGGCCGAACGCCGGCCGGTCCTCGTGGCCGGTCATCCGTCGGCCTGGACGGGCTCGCCGGTCTCCTCGTGGTCCTCGTGCTCCTCGGTGGCGGTGGTGGTCCGGTTCGAGGGACGAGGGCCGGGCAGCAGGCGGTGAGCGGGCCGGTCCGGATCGGTCATGCACGCGGACAGCGGGCCGCCGGCGGCGCGGACGGTGGCCACGGCGTGGGTGAGGAAGTCCCGGTGCCACACGAACAGCCCGGACAGTCCGGCTTCGGCGTCCTTGTGCTGCTGGTAGGCCAGCCACAGGGCGTGAAGCCAGGCGACGACGTCGGCGTGCTCCTGCCACTGCTCGCACCAGGGCGCGGCGGTCGTGACCTCCGCGCCGTAGACCCGGACGAGGAAGTCGTCGACCCAGTCACTGAGTGCGTCGAGTTCGTCCTCGTACTCCTCGTCCTCCAGCTCGAGGATCGGGCGCGGCTCGGGCGGTGCGGTCTGCGGGGGCAGGCCCGCGAACCCCGGCAGCCCGTAGGCGGCGAACGGCGAGTCCGGTGGCGGTGGTGCGGCGGCGAGGCTGTCGATCTGGCGGGCCTGCTCTGCGGATCGCGCCATCAGTTTGGCGACGTTCGCGTTGACGCTCGCCAGATCGGCGTCCGGCATCCGGACCGGTTCCGTCTCCCCGTCCTCCGGGAGGAGATCGGAGTCGGGTATCCGGACCGGTTCCGTCTCCGCGTCCTCCGGTGGGTTTATGGATTCAGGCACGAAAAGGGGCCTCCTTGAGCCGCAGCCATAGGGCGTGAATTGCGGCTCCAACCATCCGGAGAATCCCCGGTTTCGGTAACCGGGACTTCGCTGCTATAACGCCGGGCGCGGCGCGGCGGGGGCAAGTACAGAACGCGCCGTTAAGCCGCGCCGCGCGGCAGGATCAGCCTCAGACAGTGAGGGCCAAGTCGTCCTGGGAAAGGGTCTGTTGCAGTGTTTCGGTGAGACGGTCGGCGGCGATCTCGGCGTAGTGCTTGGTCTTCTCGACGCCGATGAAGTCGCGCCCCTCCAGCAGGGCAGCGACCCCGGTCGAGCCGGATCCGCAGGTGAAGTCGAGCACCGTGCCGCCCTCCGGGGCGATCTGCACCAGCTCACGCATGACGGAGACCGGCTTCTGCGTGATGTGCTGGCGCGCCTTGCCGCTGGGCTGCGAGGCGCTGTAGAGGCCGGGCAGGTAGACCGGGTTGCGGGCGGCATCGATCGGGCCGTTGGACGCCCAGACGATGAACTCGCAGTTCTGGGTGAACCTGCCCTTCTGCGGCCTGGCCTGCGGCTTGTGCCAGGCGAGCACGCCGCGCCACAGCCAGCCGGCGGCCTGGATGGCGTCCGTGGTGATCGGGAGTTGCCGCCAGTCGGTGAACAGGAGCGCGGTGCCGCCGACCTTGGTGAGCCGGTGGGCCTCGGTCATGATCTGGGTCAGCCAGAAGCCGTAACTGCGCTGGTCCATGTTCTCGCCGGTGAAGTCCGGCAGCTCGTGCCCGGCGTCGGCCGAGGTGTACTTCTGCTTCGCGGACCGGGAGGTTCGCTCCTTCGCCGTCCGCCCACCCGAGTTGTACGGCGGATCGGTGATGACGGAGTCGACGCAGTTGTCCGGAAGCTCGGCGAGAACGCCGAGCGCGTCGCCCTGGTGCAGGGAAAAAGGCAAAGAGATACCCCAATTCGGGTCGCGTGAGATGAGGGAGAGACGCCCCAGCTCGCCTGGATGACCCCACAGGACCGAATGCGGGCCGACGGCTCCGCGGTCTGCGACGTGGGGGGCGGGGGGAGGAGCCAAAACTGTAGGGCACGATCCCCGGTTGAGCGCTACCGCCGCCGAAAACCCCGAAACAGAGCCTTGATCAGACACGATTTCGGCAACCGGGGATCCGCCCTTACTGTTTTGGAACTGCCCGGCGGACACCGCCGATGGCACATCCCCGCCCCTGCCTTCGTGGAGGTATCCCCATGTCCTGGCACACCTGACCCGACGCCCCGTGCCGGTGCGAGCGGCAACTCGCACGTGCACCCGGGCCACCCGAATGACCCACCACCCGGCCGTCGCGCCCTTTCCTCAACGACGCACGCGCCGCCGGGACTTCACCAAGGACCTCGCTGTGACATCGCTCTACCCACCCCTGCCCGCGATCCGTCCGCCGGCCCGTGACCGCCTGCCGGGAGGCGGGCCGGATTGAAGGGCATAGCCGCCGGCATCGGCGTCGTCGTCCTCTCTCCGCTCCTGCTCGCGGGCACCGCCATGATGATGGCGTCCTCCAGCGAAGCCACGACCACCAAGTCCCTCAGCAGATGCCTGACCGGCATCGACACCGACGAGGTGACCAAGGAGGTCACCAAGCTCCTCGACGGTGCGTCCGGCAAGGACGTCCACATCCAGGGCCTGGACCTTCCGGCCGAGCAGATCCCCAACGCGCAGACCATCGTGGCCACCGGCATCAGCCTTGACGTCCCCAAGAAGGGGCAGATCATCGCCATCGCCACCGCGATGCAGGAGTCGCGGCTGCGCAACCTCAACTCCGGCGACCGCGACAGCCTCGGCCTGTTCCAGCAGCGCCCCAGCCAGGGCTGGGGAACCGCGCAGCAGATCCGCGATCCGGTCTACGCCTCCGAGCGCTTCTACAAGGCCCTGCTGAAGGTCGACGGCTGGCAGCAGATGAAGGTCACTCAAGCCGCCCAGGCCGTCCAGAAATCCGGCTACCCCGACGCCTACGCCCAGTGGCAGGACCTCGCCACCGCGCTGCAGAAAGCCATCGCCGCCACGTTCCCGAACGCCGACAAGGACGAGCCCGCCAAGGACAAGGACACCGAGTCCAGCTCCGGCGGGTGCACTCCGGACAAGGACGGCGCCTCGTACGGGCGCATCCCCGAGGGCAGCGTCCCGAAGGGCTACACGATCCCCAAGAACGCCGACCCCAAGGCCCGCAAGGCCATCGAGTGGGCGATGCACCAGCTCGGCACGCTCTACCAGTGGGGCGGATCCTGCACCGACGCCCACGGCCCCGACCCGATGGGCCGCTGCGACTGCTCCAGCCTGATACAGCAGGCGTACGCCCACGCCGACGTCAAGCTCACCCGCACCACGTACACGCAGGTCAACGAGGACAAGGCCGTCTCGGCGAAGAACATGAAGCCCGGTGACCTGATCTTCAGCCGCGGCAGTGCCGCCAGGCCCGAACACGTCGGCATGTACATGGGCGAGGGCCTCGTCATCGAGGCGCCGCGCGCATCCAAGCCCGTCCGGATCACTGCGATCAAGGACTGGACGATTCTCGCCGCCCGCCGCGTCCTTTGACGCCGCACCCCGCCTGTAGGTTCCGAATCACGTTGTCAGTGTCCGAGCAATCTGTCGGCAACTTGTCGGTTTGAGGCCGCCGTTGGTGGCTCCTGCCTCCGGCCGCCAGCCTGGCAATCGCCTGGGCGACCTGTCTCTTCGGCAGGTTACCCCTGGTCGGACACCGACACACCGGCTTCCGATCGGTTTCCCCTCTTCCGTACCGACGCCGACAAGTGGTCGGACGGTCCGGCGGGCCAGTTCTCCCGATCAGGGGCCGACACGCAGGAAGCGACAGACCGGCCGGACAGATCCGCCGACAAATCGGCTGGACGGCCGCCAAAAATCGCTGGTCATCGCGGCGTCGGACGACAAGTCACATCGGAACCCACACCGCCCGGACACCGCTTCGGGCGGGTCCCGGCCGCGGCACCTTCTTGCGCCCCGAGCGCCACCTCCCCCTCTCTTCTTTCCGCTTTCCGCCGGCCCTCATCCGGCCTGCGCATGCAAGGAGTCCTGCCATACCCATGTCACTCGCAGACCGCGTCATCTACCTCGCCTACGACCCAGGCATCACGCCCGCAGGCGGCGGCCTGCCGGGACTCGCCGTCCTGAAGAACGTCGTCAACAGCATCAACCTGTTCGGCATCGTCGCCGTTGTCGGCGCACTCGCCGTCTCGCTCGGCGTGTGGGCCTGGGGCCACCACAGCGGCGGCCACCAGGCTGAAGCCAACGGCAAGAAGGGCGCCGTGGTTGCCGCCGGCGCCGCGCTCGGCCTCGGCGCCGCGAACGGAATCGTGGCCTTCTTCAGTGCCCTGGGGTCGCAGGTCCAGTGATACAGAAACGATTTCCTTCCTTGTCCGGGTACGGCGTCGGATGGTCGGCCAACCGCCGCATCGCCCTCGTCGCCCTCGTTATCGCCGCCCTGCTCGCTGCAGCCGCCGCCGTCGCCTGGTTCACCGGGCGCGGCGAGCAGCACCAGGGCCGCGACACCCCGTCCCAGGCGAGCAGTTCCTCGCCGTCCGAGGCCGCGCCGAAGCCGGCGGCGGGGTCGGGGTCAGTGCCGGGGCCCCCGCAGATCGCCGAGCCGGTCGCCTACGCCAAGGCCGCTGCGGCGATGCTCTGGTCCTACGACACCCGCGACACCAGCCGCGACCAGCAACTCGCCGGCATGCGCGCGTGGATGACCAAGGAGACCACGTACGCCGACTGGGCCTCCGTCTCCGGCCAGGTCCCCGATCCACTCCTGTGGTCGCGCATGGCCGACAACGACCAGCACGCCACCGCGACGGTCACCGAGGGCCACTACCCCTCCGCGTTCAAGCAGGCCCTGGCCGACGACCCGTCCGCGATCACCGAGGCGTACATCTACGTCGTCACCGTCAACGGCAAGCAGGAGATCGCGTGGAAGAAGGGCGGCGGCGGCGCCGAAGACCGCGCCGTGACCCTCGCCGTGCAGTGCCGGCCCAACCACGACTGCTCCCTGGCTGCCATCGCCCCCCGCGTCGCGCCCTGACCCGACCCCGACGATAAGGAGGGACAACTTCCCTTGGGCTTCTGCGATTTCCCCCTGGCAGACAAAGTGTGCGACGTCGGTGACGCGGTCGACTTCGCTTCCGATCCCGGAAAGGCGATCGGCGACTGGATTGCCAAGAGCTCCGGCGAACTCGCCGCCGCCGCAGCCGATCTGGCCGCCAAGGCCGTCAACGCCACCACCAAGGTGGACCTGTCCGCGGGCTGGTTCCGCGACAACTACGAGATGCTGCTGCCGATCGGCCTCATCATCCTCGTCGGCACCTTCTGCGCCCAGCTCATCAGGGCAGCCGTCAAACGCGACGGGCAGGCACTGGCCCAGGCATTCACCGGCACCATGAGCGGCGTCCTGTTCGCGTTCTGCGCCATCGCGTTTACGACCGTGGCCATTGAAGTGGTCGACGCCCTGTCCAACGGGCTGTTCAAAACCTCGCACCTGAACATCGAGACCGCCGTACGCCGCATCGTCAAGGTCTCCCAGATCGGCGCCATGTCCGGCCTCGGCTGGATGGTCCCCACCATCACCGCCCTCGGAGCCGCCGTCGGCGCCTTCCTCTACTGGTGCGTGATGATGGTCCGCAAGGTCGGCATCCTCGTCATGGTCACCCTCGCCGTATTCGCCGGAGCGGGCGGCGGCTGGGAGGTCGCCCGCCGGTGGCGCCGCGGCTGGATCGAGGCAACCGCCACCCTCGTCGTCAGCAAGCTGCTCATGACCGTGATCTTCGTACTCGGCATCGCCGCCATGGGCAAGTCCGAGTCCAAGGACGGGCTCGCCGCACTCGCCGACGTCATGTCCGGCATCGTCATCATGGTCCTCGTGCTGCTCTGCCCCTACGCGACGTTCAAGTTCGTGCACTGGGCCGCAGAAGGAACGTCCGGCGAGGACATCCACCGCGCCGGCGGAGCAGGTGCCCAGCTCGCCAAGCAGCACGCAGAGAAGGCCGGACGCAAGGCCGCCGCCATGGCAGCCACCGCCGGAACCGGCGGCGCGGCAGCCGGAGCAGGCGGAGCCCCGCAGGGCCCCGACGCTGTGGGCGGCGGCTTCCCCGGCGACATCGCCGCCAATCCCACCGGAGGCGGCAGCGGCAACGAAGGCGGCGGCTCCGGAGTCTCGCCTGGGGGCGACGCGCTGAAGAACGGTCTGGAGAAGGCCGTCCAGCCCCCGCCGACCACCCCCCGGGACGACACCAGCGGCCAGTTCGGCGGCTCGCCCGGACAGGACGGCCCCGGTTCGGGATCACCCTCCGGCCAGGGCGGCGGCTTCATGTCCCAGCCCGGGACGGACGCCTCGACGCCACCGCCGCAGGGGGCTCCGCCGGCCCCGAACTCCGCCGGTACAGCCAGCGGGACCGGCACGCCGCCACCCCCGCCCACCGGCATCTGACCCTGCCCGACTCCGGGGCGGCACGCGCCGCGCAGCTCCCGCCACGTGCCGCCCCGCATACCGCCCCGCGCTTCATCGGAACGGCCCTTGTCTGAACTTTCCGTCACCCCGCTCACGGTCAAATTCCCGCACAGGTCGAGGCGCGGCATCCTGCTCGGCCTCTCCCTTCCCCAACTCGTCCTCGTCTCCTGCGCATTGGCGCTCCTCCTCTTCACGGTGGTATCCACCGGGCTGCTCGGCGCCATCGCCCTGACCCCACTGTGGGCCGCAGTCGCCGCCCTGGTCGCGATCCGCCGCCACGGCCGCTCGCTGATCGACTGGGCGCCGATCGTCCTGCGCTACTCCCACCGACGCCGCACCGGGCAGACCCTGTGGCTCGCCCGACCCCTCACCCGCCCCCGCCAGGACGGCATCCTTCACCTGCCCGGCACCGCCGCCTCGCTCCGCGTGGTCACCCCCGGCGACTCTGCGAACCAGGCCGCGGCGGTGCACGACCCGCACCAGCAGACCCTGACCGCCGTCGCCCGTGTCTCCTCCCGCGCCTTCGCCCTGCTCGACCCGGCCACCCAGAACCACAACGTGGCCGGCTGGGGACGAGCGCTGGCGGGCATCGCCCGCACCGGACACGTCGCCACCGTGCAGGTCCTGGAACGCACCGTCCCCGACTCGGGCGACACCCTCGCCCGCCACTGGACCCAGCAGGGCCGCCCCGAGACCCCGGTCGCCGGGCAGGTGTACAGCGAACTGGTCGCCGCCGCCGGACCGGCCGCCGCCCCGCACGAGGCATACCTGGCGATCTCCCTGGACCTCAAGGCCGCCAAGCGCCTCATCAGCCAGGCCGGCGGCGGACTTCCGGGGGCGTTCACGGTGATGGAGCAGACCACCTCGGCCATCGCCCAGGCCGCCCGCAGTGCGGGGCTGATGGTGACCGGCTGGCTGAGCGCGCGGGAGATCGCCGCCGTCATCCGCACCGCCTACGACCCCAAGGCGCTCTCCGCTTTGCAGCAGTGGTCGGAATCCGGACGGGCCGAAGCCGACCCGGCCGCTGCCGGGCCCGTCGTCCAGGTCGAAGAGTATGACCGGCTCGCCACCGACTCCGCCCGGCACGCCACCTACTGGGTCGAGGACTGGCCCCGCACCGAGACCAGCGCCGGGTTCCTGCACGGCCTGATGTTCACCGCCGGTGTCCGACGCGCCCTCTCCCTTATATACGTGCCGCAGGGGCTCGAGTCCGCGATGCGCGACGTCCAGCGCAAGAAGGCCGCGATCATCGCCGACGCCAACGAACGGGCACGTCGCGGCCAGGTCGACTCCGAGGCCGACTCCGTCGAGTACGCCGACGTGAAGGTCCGCGAACGCCAGCTGATCGCCGGGCACGCCGACGTCGCCCTGACCGGGCTGCTCACCGTCTCCGCCGAGACCGACGCCCTGCTCGACGCCGCGTGCGCGCAGATCGAGACCGCCGCCGTCACCGCCCAAGTAGACCTGCGCAGGCTCAACTTCCAGCAGCCCGACGCCTTCACGCTCGGCGCCCTGCCCCTGGCCCGGACTGCTCTGTGACCGGCCAGCGCGAATCGCATCTGTTCGATGAGATCCGGGCGCTGCTCGCTCCCCTCCAGGCCATGCACCGCCGCCACCAAGAGGAACTGGACGCTCACAGGAACGCGGACGGCGAGGTCATCGAGGAGCAGCGCGCCGCGTACGAAGAGGTGCGCGAGACCACCGCCATCGAGGCCAGCGACACGCTGGACACCGTCGCCAAGCGACTGGAACTGCTGACCGCTGTCCCCGCGCGACGCGCCTTCACCGTCGCCCTCACCGGCCCCGGCCTCCAGGACGGCGAACGCCCCTGGCTGTTCGTCGTCCATGCCACCGACCTCAACGAAGCGCACCGCAGCCTCACTCAACTCACCGGCTTCCGACGGTGGTTGGACGACACCGAGACTTCGAGCGTCGAAGCGGTCCTGGTGGCCGAGGAGAGTCACCCGGGGACCCGAGCCCCCGGCTCATACCTCGACCTACGCCACGAGCAGGCCCGGATCCTCGCCGAGCGCACCCCTTCCCTCGGCATCGCCACGCGCCCGGCCCGGCCCGCGAAGGCACCGCACCGCTCCCGCTGAGCACTCTCCTTGGCCATCGCCGCCCTGTGACCCCGCGCCACGGCGCACCACCCACCGCTGTCCCTGCCGTAGCGGCAGGAAGGATCCTTTCGCCTTTGACCTCTGCCATCCCCGTCGGCGACGCGCACCCGTACCTGCGGGCCGCCAACGCCGGCGTCCGCCACCACACCCGCGCCCTCACCACGCGGGCGCAGACCACCCCCACGCCCGCTGACCGCGTCCACCTCGACGTGCTGCACGCCCATCTGACCGCGCTGCACCAGCTGCTCGACCACCTCGCCACAACGACCCGGCCCCCGCATCCCGCCGCCGGCCGACACCTGGCCACCGCGCACACCCGGCTGTGGCAGTCCGCCGCCGCCGTGCACGACGCCTTCCACCTCCTGCCCGCGGTGCACGAGACCACCACGGACACGGAATGCCACCCCGAACGGCTGCCGGAGGGCCCGCCCGTCCTGACCATCTGCCAGCGCCACCTCGCCGCAGGCCACATCGTCCGCCGCAAAACCACCCCGAGCGACCTCAACACCCCGCTGCACGGCCACACCACCATCTGCAGCCAGTAACCCCGTCCAACGAAAGGCACTGCATGCGCCCCTTGAAGCGCTCCACCTCCACCGCCGTCGTCATCGCCGCGCTCGCCGGCACCGCCGCCCTGGCCACCGCCACCCCGGCCTCCGCCGCCAGCTACCACTGCAAGACCAGCAGCCACACCGTCGATGACCCGACGTACAACGGACCCGACTCCGACAACTGGGACTTCGACGTGACGCTCTGCGCCATGCGGTCCGGCGGCTACATCTACACCACGGCCACCGTGTACTGGGACGGCCCTTACACGGCCAAGAACCGCAGCACCTACACCTTCAACAAGGCCAAGTTCCAGCTCCAGACCAAGCGCAGCGTCAGCGGCACGGACCCGGTCGTGAAGTCCGGCGCCTACACCGGCCTGGAGCACGCGCTCGAACACAGCAGCAGCAACGGCAACGGCTCCTACGCGACCGGAACCCTCAAGTCCACGGCGGGATCCGGCCGCTACCTCGCCGACGGCTACATCCAGCTGGACTGGTCGGGCGACGGCAAGAGCTACCGCAGCCCCATTCTGTTCACCGCCTCACCGGTCGTCTGACCCCCGCACCGCGTCCAGACCGCCGTCACGTGAAAGCCGCCCTGTCATGAGCCACCGGCCCGCGCGCCGAGCGCGTCGCGCCAGCGCCAGCCCCCTGTTCACCCCGCACGGCACCAATCGTGCCGCCCGCAGGGCGGCCCGACGGCAGCTTGCCGAGGCCGCCGCGAAGGCCCGCGTCGAGTCCGCCACCGCCCACACGGCCGGCAGCGGCACGGAGGAGCAGGAAATGCCGCTGCCCCTCTTCCCGCCCGCCGGACGCTCCGGCCCCGCCTCGGCCCGCAACAACAAACTCAAGCTGCCCGCCCACCGTATGACCACCGCCACCGCCTCCGGGGCGTACCCGTTCCTCGCCGAAGGCGGGCTGGGGGCCGAGGGCATCTACATCGGCCGCGACGTGCACGCAGAGGCGTCCTTCTGTTTCGATCCGTTCGCGCTGTACGGCAAGGTTGAGGGGTTCACCAACCCCAACGTGTTGCTCGCGGGCGTGATCGGTCAGGGAAAATCCGCGCTCGCCAAGTCCTTTGCGCTCCGCTCGATCGCCTTCGGATACCGGGTCTACGTCTCTTGTGACCCCAAGGGCGAATGGACGCCGGTGGCCAGGGCCCTGGGCGGCACCTCCATCGCTCTCGGGCCCGGTCTGCCCGGCAAGCTCAACCCATTGGACGCCGCGCCTCGGCCCAACAGCGTCTCGGAGGCCGACTGGGCGAACGAGATCCGCAAGCGCCGCCTGCTGCTGCTCGGCTCCCTGGCCCGCACCGTCCTCGGGCGGGACCTGCTGCCGATGGAGCACACCGGCCTCGACGTCGCCCTCGACGCCGTCGTCACCCGCGCCGCTACGGCCGGACGCACCCCGCTGCTCGGCGACATCGCCGCCACGCTCAATAGCCCGGACGAACTCGACGCCGCTGGCCGCATGATGTCCGGCCGCCTCGGCGACGCCTCCCGCGACCTGGCCCACGCCATGCGCCGCCTGGTACACGGCGACCTCGCCGGCATGTTCGACGCGCCCTCCACCGTGGCGTTCGATCCGAACAGCCCGATACTCAGTATCGACCTGTCCCGCCTGGGCGGCTCCGGCGACGACACCGCCCTCGTCCTCGCCATGACCTGCGCCTCGGCCTGGATGGAGTCCGCGCTGTCCGACCCGAACGGCGGCCGACGCTGGATCGTCTACGACGAAGCCTGGCGCCTCATGCGCCACCCGGGCCTCCTGCAGCGCATGCAGTCCCAGTGGAAGCTGAGCCGCGGCCTGGGCATCGCCAACCTCATGGTCATCCACCGGCTGTCCGACCTGCTCACCGCAGGCGACGCCGGATCTCGCGGACGAGCGCTCGCCGAGGGCCTGCTCGCCGACTGCTCCACCCGCATCATCTACCAGCAGGAGACCGACCAACTCCACGCCACGGCAGTGCTCCTGGGCCTCACCTCCGTCGAAGCCGACGGCATCGCGCACCTCAACCGCGGCAGGGGCCTGTGGAAGGTCGCCGGACGATCTTTCATCGTGCAGCACCTCCTGCACCCCCACGAACTGTCGCTGTTCGACACCGACGCCCGGATGCATTAACCCGCAAAATCCGGCCCGCGCACCCGCCCACCTGCGCTTTCACCACCGCTCACCTTGGGAACCCATGCCCCCATCCCGCACCGACCTGTCCGCCTTCGCCGCCGGCCTCGCCGCACGACTGCCCGGCGCCTGGACCAGCGAGTACCACCGCCACGCAGCCTACGAGGACCAATTCCCCACCGTCGAACGGCTCTGGGACGCCGGCCACGTCGACTACATCGTCAGCCAGTACGTCCTCGGCCACGACGCTGTCCTCCACGGGCCCGGCGAGCAGCACCTCTACATCGCCGACCGGCCCCTATACCGCCACCAGTTCGTCGTCGCCCCGCTCGAGCCCGACGGCAACGACGTCAAGCCCCACCACTTCGTCGGCGTCGCAGAACCGAACGGCATCGCCGTCCCAAGCGATCCCGTGCGCGCCGCGGCCCAGGTCGCCCGCCGGGTACTGCCCCGCTACGAGCGCGCCCGGCACACGGTGCGCCGCAACGCCGAGAAGCAGCCCGAGCCCCCGCACCGGCTCGCCCCGCCGCAGGTGTCCAAAGTCGTCACCTTGACGTGGTACGACGACGGGGCGCTCGGCGCCCCGTACGAGAGCGTGCCCGCGGATGCCCGCATGACGCTGTACATCCACGGCTTCCAATACCACCCCCACCAGGCCGCCTTCCTCCTGCCCGCCGCGTACGGCGAGGACGGTCGCGCCCTGCGCATCCAGGCCGTGGCCCGCCAACTCGCGGCGCAGGGAATCGGCGTGAACCTGCGCCACGCCGCGCCGACCACCCGCCCCGGTCTCCCGCCCACGCCGCCGAAGACCGCACGCGCGCATCACCGCTGACGGGCCCTTTCACCCAACCCCACGTGTTCCACGGAGTTCCCCTGTCCTTCGCCTTCGACGACATGAGCCATCTGCACGGACTGGCCGAGCGCATCCACAACGCGGCCGACGACCTGCCGCTCACCAACTCGCGGTACGCCCGCAGCGACAACCTCGACGAACTCGACGAGAGAGTCGTCGACATCACCGGACTGTTCGTCCATCTGGCGACCGCCGCCGCCTTCGCCGACCGGATGGCTCGCCGCAACCGCGGTCAGGAGACCGACGTCACCCGGCGCAAGTTCACCGGGCTCACGCACGCGGCGGGCACCCTCGGACGCGCCCTGGCCGACCTTGGTGAAGCCGTCGCCCAAGCCGGCCTCCTGCGCCAGCTCAGCGGCCTCCCCGGCTCACCGGAGCGGGCCGATGCCGCACGAGCCGCGCGCACGACAGTTGACGTCCGGATCGACAGTGCCCGCCGCCACCTCAACGAGGCGGGCCGCCAACTGCACCACGACGCAGACCAGCTCACACGCCGCACCCCACAGGCTGCCACCGCGCGCGTCACCCCACTGCCGGCCGTGCCCTCGCCGACCACCCGCACCCGCTGATCTCTCCGCCCGAAAGACTCTGGAGCGCCCCCATCCGCACCACCCGCCGCACCCTGCCGCTGATGGCTTCCATGGCCTGCCTCGCCATCGCCGCGACCGCCTGCTCCAACGACAGCGACACCCCCGCCGCCAAGAAGGCCCCCAGCGCCAGCACCACGCCGAAGCCGACGCCCGCACTCAGCACCGCGCAGGCCCAGGACGTCATCACCCACTACTCGAAGATCAACAACAGGGCCAACGCCACGCGCGACCGCTCCCTCCTCGACACCCTCGAGGACGGCCCGCTGTACGCGATGTCCGTCTCGGAGTACACGGAGACCGAGGGCCTGCCCAAGGCCGACCGCAAGCCTTACAAGCCGTGGTCGTACGACACCGCCAGCGCCAAGCTGTACATCCCGCGCTTCACCCCCGGGCAGGACCGCTGGTTCGCAGCCGCGCTCTCCGGTCAGAAGGACACGGCCCCCTCCCGACTTACTGTCTTCGCCGAACGGCCGGAGTACAAGCGGTGGGAGATGGTGTCCGTCGTCGACCTCGAAGGCAAAAAGCTGCCGAACGTCGCCCTCGACCGGGACGGCTACGCCACCGCCGTCGCCGCCAAGGGCAACAAGCAGCTCGCGGCCGGTGCCGACCTCCTGCGCACCGCAGTCCTCGACAACTTCGCCACCGGCGGCGCGAACACCGGAACGAAGGTCTTCGCTCCGACCAAGGCGAGCAAGCAGCAGATCGAGGTCCACGACAAGACGGGCACCCGGTACGGCGACAAGGGCACCACCGTCTTCGCCGGGGCCGCCAACCGCTACAAGAACGCCTACGCCCTCAAGACCACCGACGGCGGCGCCCTGATCCTCTTCGCCCGCACCCACACCCAGACCGACGCCGTCGCGCACTCCGGCCTGCAGATCAACCCCGGCAAGGACGACCGGGCCTGGCTCCACGGCGTGCCGCGCAGTTCCATCCAGTACACGTTCGTGTGCAGCGACGCCGCCACCGTTCCCGCGAAGGCCGACCCGTCGCAGCTGATCGGCTACACGTGCGCCCGCACTGACGCCTCCGGCCCGCCCGTGACCTCCGGCCCGTCGACCCGCGCGTAGGACCTCCCGCGCCCGCACCTCCGACACCGAGGAGTGTCCTTGACCCATCCCGATTTCGAGCTGTGCGACAACGTCGGCCGCGACGCCGAGCAGATCGCCGCCGCTCGCTACGGCATTGCCACCCGCGACGACCTGCTCCGGTGGGCGAGGCGGGATGCCAAACCCTTCCTCGCCGAGCACCCGCTTCCGGACGAGCCGCTGCCGAGCCCGGACCTGGCCCCGTACCTCGCCGCACTCGCCGCTGCCGAGACACCCGCCGAGGTCCACGCCGTCACCAACCATCTCCTGGACGCGGCCGAACCCGCGCTCCGCGCGGTGAGCGACTACCTCCTGGCCGCCGCCCAATGGCGCGGCCAGAACCGCGGAGCGGCGAACAGCTCGCCGCCCAAGCTCCTCATGGAAGCAGCCGGCCGCAGCCTGTCCGCGCTGGCCATCGCGGACCACGCCGACCTGGCGGCGCTGCGCGCCGAATACGACCCCGCGCCGGCACCGAAGGCCCCGGCCCCCGACCGGAGCCGCGCTGCTTCCGGCTTTCCCCCGACTCCGCCGAACGCCCCGCCCGCCGGCCCGACCCCCGGCCAGTAGCCCGCACCCCTCTGGAGGCCCTACTGTCCACCCGTTCTCTCATAGCGCGCCCCACCCCGACCGGCTTCGCCGGCATGTACGTCCACTTCGACGGCTACCCCAGCGGACGACTCCCGCTGCTGCTCGCCGCCTACCAGCATCGCTTCGCCGGCGATATCGAGGCCATGGCCCGTCATCTGATCGACGAGGTGGACTACGGCTGGTCCGGGCTCGGCACCGACCTGCTCGACGGTGCTCCCGACGACCTGCGCCAGGAGCTGACCGGCGGCACGGAGTTCTCCCGCCGCAAGTACAGCAGCGTCATCAACTCGGACGGCAGGCCGGCTGAGCGTGAGCTGATCACCAAGGCGAACTGCGGTGGCCTGGATTGGGGTTACGTGCTGCACCCGCACGGCATCGAGGTCATCAGTCTGTCTGAGGAGGACCGCGGTCCTGTCGTGGACTGGGACACCGACCCGCGAGCGCGCTTCAGCGACAGCTACATGCGGTGGAAGCCCGGCCAGTCCGTCCCGGCCACCGTCCCGCCCCGCGCCACTCAGCCTGATGCTCTGCCGGCGCAGCCGGCGGCCGCAAGCACCACCAAGCGGTCCGCCGCTCGCCGCTAGCCCGCCCGGCGCTCACTTCCCCGCCCTGGAGAACGCCCGAGGACGCCGATGCTCTCGCACAGCTGGCCGACTCGCTCGCTGACGCCGAGGGCCTGGACGGGGGCACCCCAATCACCCGCCCGGAGCGCAGCACGCGGACATGCGCGGCCATCAACACCTGGCTCACCCACGGCGAACCGTTGCTGCGCCAGGTACGAGCCTCAGCCCTGGACATGCGCTCCTCCCCGGCCGTCTCGGCACTGCCCCGCGCTCTCCCGCCGGGTCGGCCCGTCCCCCGCCGCTGAACCCTGCGGCACCACCACCGTAAGGAGACCTCACCTTTTGGATTCTGGCACCCACTTCGTCTTCGGCACCCACGAGCAGCACGGCTTCGTCGCCGCCTTCACCTCCTCCATGCCCGCCCACCTGGCCCACTGGTTCCTCGTGCGGGAGCAGTTCGAGCCCGTCCCCGACCAGCCCGGGCTCTTCCGGCTCACCGACCCCGAGCGCGACGGTCCGCGCCGCACCCATCAGGCCGTCCACGACCTGCGCCGCCACGGCTACGCCGTGCAGGCCGACGTCGCCCTGGACCCCGCAGCCTCGGCCAGCCCACCACGGCCTGTCCGGCCCAACGGGCTGCTGGAGCGGCGCAGCCGCATCGCACAGGCCGCCGCCGGCCGTTCATCCCAGCGCGGTTCGGCGCCCACCACCTCACCACCATCCGCACGGCCGATACCCCCGAAGCCCGCCTCCGCACCCACCGTCCACCTCACCGCCTCCGCGACCGGGCGGTCCCGGTGAAGCCCGGAACCGAGCCGATCCGCATCACCCGCGGTCAAGGCGGTGAGGTCGAAGTCGAAGGCGTCCTCGGCTCCCTCGCCGCAGACGTCCTGCGCCGCGCCGGGTTCCTGTTCGAGCCGACGCTGCGCGGTCCTTGGATCCGGCTCCCGTTCGACATGGGGCGCGACTGGGAGACGGAGCACGCGACCTGGGCGGCGGGGATGCTCACCGCCGCCCGCTACCCGGTGCACCTCGACCCCGACCTGCGCGCCGACGCCGCCGAGAAAGCCACATCCTCCGGACCGGCACAGCCACCGGCCATGACCGCTCAGGCTCCGCCCAGGCGCCGGGCCGGCCGCTGACCCCGACCACCAGGAGAAGCGATCACCGACATTCCCACGGCCACCGAACTCTCCCATCGAGCACGTGACTTCCGGCTGCGAATGGCCGTCATCGACCGCGAGACCGAGACCGCGCTCGACCCCACCCTGGACCGCTACGGACGGACCGTCCACCACCACCACGCCGCCGCAGCCGCCTGCGCCCGCCGGAATCAAACGGCCGTCGAGGCATACGCCACGTACCTCGCTGCGAATGCCGGCCACCTGCTGGACGCGGCCCGTCTTGCCCTCGACGAGATGCCGCCCGCCGGGCACATCGCCGCCTGGCAAGCCCTGCTGGATTCCCTCGCCGCCTCCCACTCCGAGATCGTCCGCATCCTCGACCGCCCCGCCGCCCCCGGCTCGGCGACCGAACGCGAACAGCACACAGCCGTGTGGCCGCACCTCGCCGTCTGGGCGGACCACGGATCCATCGCCGCCGACCTCGCCGACCAGCACCACCAGCCCGAACCCGAGCTGACCGACGAGGAACGGCAGATGTGGACCGAGATGGCCCAGGCCGCGCAGCGACGGGGCGAACTGGACCTGATCGAGTCGTGGTACGCGGCCGACGGCCGGCGCATCACGCTCGCCTACCTGATCGAGGACGACACCTCGACCGTGATCGCCCTGGCCGGCGACCCGGACGCGCCGGGCTGGGAAGTGATCGGGCACTACGTCCACGAGTACGCGGCCGGGCAGGCGCTGCCGCGAGCGGTCCCGCCGGGAGTCCTGCGGCCGGACGTCTCACGGTTCAACCGCCCGGCACCGACGCCCGAGGTGTCCCTGCAGGAACTGCTCCAGGACGTCCTCGAGGCACGTGCGGCCGGTGATGTCTCCGAGACGCTGCTCACCGCCACGCAGCACGGTCACGATGCAGGACCGATGGTCCGCATGCAGGAACTTCTCCACGTGGCCGGTCAGTTCGCAAGCGCTCTGGAGACCGTGCAGGGCCGACAGGCCGCCGCCCGGCTCGAGGTCCTCGGCCGGCAACTCGACTTCCTCACCCGCGAAGTCCACAACGCGGCCGAGGACCTCGGCGCCACCGTCGCCGTCCTGCCACCGCACCGCGCCCCCAAGCCGCCGCAGATCCGCCCGCGCCCCGCCCTGGACACAACGCCGCCAGCGCCGCCGCCCCGCACCACGGTCCCCACGCGCCGCCCCTAACGTCCCCTGACAGAAAGCTCCCGTTGTCCCTGACCGCCTCGACGGCCCCAGCACCGCACATCACCTACAGCGCGGTGCTGGGCAGCCCGCACGTCGCCCGCCTCCTCGGCGGCACCCTCACCGGCCGCCTCCCAAACGGCATGGCACCGGTGGCCATACTCCTGTGGACACTCGCGGCCGGTGGCAGCATCGCCTTCGGCGGCCTGCTGAGCGCCCTCTACGGGCTCGCGTCCGGGCTGTCCCAGCCGGTCAAGGGACGCCTCATGGACCGCTACGGCCAGAGGGCCGTGCACCTTCCGGCCGCCCTGCTCAACTCCACCCTGCTACTCGCCCTCCCTGTGGCCGGACCGTACGCAGGAGCGGCGCTCGCCACGACGATCGTCGTCGCCGCCGGTCTGACCACGCCGCCTCTCGAAGCCGGGCTCCGCGCCCTGTGGCCGAGCCTGCTGCCCGACCCGCGGCTACGGCACGCCGCCCTCGCCCTCGACACCGGCGCCCAGGGACTGCTGTACATCGTCGGCCCCCTCCTTGTCGCCGCGCTCGCCTCCGCGCACAGCCCCTCCCTCGCGCTCGCTGCCACCGCCGCCCTCGGTCTGGCCGGCACCCTCGTCGTCGCGACCGCGCCGCCGTCTCGCCACTGGCGACCCGCCCCAGCATCCGCAGACGACGGCCCGGCCCGGCGGCTGGCCAGTCCCGAGCTGGTGTCGCTGTTCATCGCCCTCACCGGCATCGGCTTCGCGATCGGCGCCCTGAACGTCTGGGCCGTCGCCATGGCCGAGCTGCACGGCCGGGACATGCTGTCCGGCTTGCTTCCCGCCTCATTCTCGGCAGGCAGCTTCCTCGGCGGCTTGGTCTACGGGCGCCGCACCTGGCCCGGCTCCACCACGCGCCAACTCCTGGCCGGCACAGCCGCCTTCCTGGCCGGGTGGCTGCCGCTGCTCGCCCTTCCCGGCCCGCACGCGGCCATCGCCGCGGTCGTCCTGCCCGGCGCGTTCCTCACCGTCGTGGTGGCCTGCGCCTACCAGGCCACCGACGCCCTCACCCCCACGGGTCGCACCAGCGAGGCGTACGCGTGGCTGATCCTCTCGATCGGCGCCGGCCAGGCCGCCGGCACCGCGCTCGCCGGACGCGTCGCCGACCACGTCCTCGCCAGCGCCGCGCTCCCCGCTGCCGGCGCCGCCTTCGCCCTCACCGTCCTGCTCTTCGCCTGCCCCGGCCACACCCCCGCCGAGCGCGGTCGGCAACGCCGCCCCCGTGCGGCCCGTCGCGGACGTGCCTGAGCAAGCGCCCTGCCCCCAACTTTCCGTTCTACAAACGTCTTTAAGGAGATCCATCTATGGCTGTCCGTACGAAGTGGACCGTCGAACACCCGTGTGGCCACGAGGTCGTCCATGACCTGTCCGACCGCCCCGCCGACCGCCGGGCCGGATTCGCCCGGTGGCTCGCGGGAAGGGACTGCTCTGACTGCTGGAAGGCCGCCCGCGACGAGGACAGTGCCGGCAAGGAGGCGTGGCTCGCCGCCAAGCGCGCCGAGGAGCAGCAGGCCGCCCGCGAGTGGGCCGAGCGGTTCGACATGCCGCCGCTCGAAGGACCCGACAAGGCCCTCGACTGGGGCGAGCGCTCCCGCCACCAACTCGTCACCGCCGCGTACAGCGCGCTGGTGAGCGAGGGCACCTGGGACGAGGCCGACTGGGCCGTCCTGGAAGACAAGATCCGCACCGTTGCCCGCGCCGGATGGTGGATCGACCAGCGTGACTCTGAGGGCACTGACTTGCCCGAACTCCTGGACTCCGCGGCGTCAGACGACATCGGAACGGAGAACCCGTTCCGGTAGGACGCGGGGGCTGTATACCCGACGATCCCCGGTTACCGAAACCGGGGATCGTCCGGATCATTGTTCCTCCCACCGCCTCCCCGCGCACCTCGTGGAAGGAACCCTGCTGTGCCCGTTTCCCGCCATCCGCATGCCCCCGGTGACATCGTCACCCCCGACCGGGACGTCACCCACGCCCACTTCCGGCCCGGTGACCAGGTCGTCATCCTCAAGGGCACATCGGGCAGCGAACTGTGGGGCGACGCTTACAAGGTCGTCACCCCCTCGTGGCACACCCCGACCGACGAGGACGGCTGGCGCCTGTACGACCCGGCCGGCGGCGAGCGCACGTACATCACCGCGCACCCGCGCTACCTCGTGCACCTGTCCAGCCGGTGCCCGGACTGCCTCATCTACCAGCAGGCGCTGCGCACTTACCTGGTCCCGCGCCTGGCCGACACCGAAGAGGACGTCGACTGCGGCTGGTACTGGGTCACCCACCTCAACCAGGTGGTGCACGTCGCTGACGCCCGGGGCGGCCGGTGACACACGCACTCGGCCCGGAGCGCGCCGCGGCCCTGACCCGTGCGGCTGCGGATGCCATCGAGGCGATCACCGACAGCGAGTGGCCGGTGCTTCTGGCCGAGGCACTTCGCGAACTGGAGGCGACCTGGCAGGAGTCGGCCGAGGTATGTACCGACGTCGCCTGGCGCGCCCGCGCCGCCCAGAACAGCGCGCTGGTACTGCTCACTCCCGAGCACGTCACCGACTCCAGCCCCGACCCAGTGATGTGGCGGACCTACCGGCACCTCTACCTCAGTGCGCTGCGCTACGACTTCCGCTGCCGCACCATCGAATCGCTCATGAACAAGGTGCCGGTGAGCGTGCTGAACGAGGACCCGTACAGCGAAGCGCTTTACGCCTTCTCGCGGTTGGGTCAATCACGCCCGGATGGCCTCGCCGTCATGGACCGGGTGCTCGTAGCCGCCTCCGCTCACCCCAAGACGGTGCACGTCCTGCTGCACGGGGTGTGGCTGGGCAGCCTCCTGCCCGGACGGGCTCCCATGCTGCTTGCCCTGGTGGGGCTGCTCCCCGAGGGCGGACTGAGCGATCCGATCGCACTGTTCCGCATGGCCTCGGCCCGGCGCAGCCTGGGCCACTACCCCGAGGCCCTCACCGCCATCAGCCACGCCCTGGAGCTACTGCCGCCCGGCGATCCGGCAATCCACGCCGACCTGGTCCGCGAGCATGCGCTGATCACCACTGCTCGCGACCTCACCCAACACGCCCTAACGAGCCGGAACATCACTCCTTCATGATCATTCGCATCCACGAGCGAGGCATCGATCCCAACGAAGCGGTCGCCGAGGCGCTGGACCGGCTCGTCAGCACTCGGGAGGGCCTGACCGACCACACGGTGGTCGCCCACTGGCCGGGCCTGGATCACTACACCCTCGACGACGAGCAGAGGACCTGGACGTCGGCCGATTGTGCCGAGCATCTGGACGACCCGATCTGGCAGCACCCCTTCGCGGCCAGTCCGCACGGCGACCGCCGCGCCATCTGTCACGTGTCCATACGCCTGCACCCGGACGACCGCGACCTCACCGGCCCCGAGTGGGCCGAGATCGCCCACCGGATCGCTCGCACCGCCGGCATCCAGCGCCCCGGGGACGATCACGGTTGCCGCTGGATCGCCGTTCAGGCGCAGCCCGGCCGCCTCGATCTCCTCGCCAACCTCATTCGGTCCGATGGCTCATGGACCACGCAGCCTTACCAGCTGCACAAAGCCCTCGCCGCGGAGAGCCGACGCATGGAGGCCGAGCTGGGCCTCATCTCGCCCCGCACCGGCCCCGATCCGCAGCAGGCCGTCCAGCAAGCCCGGTTTGCTGGACGCCCCAGCCGGTAGGCCGACACCGCCGATGCCACTGCGCAGGTCGCCGGTCTGCTGCGGCAGCTCGCCGACGACCGCACCGGGCCGCTGTCCACCGTGCGCGGCCTCGTCGAGCACGCCGCCCACCGTCTCGACCGCCTGCCGGCCGCGTACGGTCCCGACAGCGCGCACCAGCTGGAGCTGATCGCTCGCCGCCTGCACGGCATCCAACAGGATCTTGATTCCATGGCCGCTGCCTTGCCAGCAGCTGCTCGGACGGCCCCTGCACGACCAACGCCCCCTGCTCCGACGGTGACCGTTGCGCCCGGCCCGCCCGGCACCCGGCTTGCCCGCCGACACGTCTGAAAGAACACCTTCTTGGCCCTTGCCGATCGTTTCCTGACCTTGGGGCGCGACGTGCACTCCGGGGAAGTCCTCGCCCGCGGCGGGGATCCCGAAGCCCACAGCATCCTCCAGCGCACCGGCTTCGTCCCCGTCGTCCGCCTCCACGAGACCTATCACCGCCTGCCCGTCGGCCTCGACGAAGCCGAGGAGAAACGTCTCGCCACACGCGCCGTCGCCCGACTCCGCGCCGTCAAGTACGGCGTCGAAGCCGACGACGCCTTCGACACCGAGACACGCGAGCCGCACTATCTGCCGCTTGGATCACAGGTCGCGCACCTCGCCGAGCGGATCCGCGAAGCCACCACCAGCGACGAGGTCGCCGACATACTGACCGAACTGACGGCCTCTCACGACGGGGTGCTCATCGCTCTCGGCGAGGTGTTCGCGGCCACCGCGGCCTTCTATCAGGACCTCGGCCAGGCACCGGATCCGTACACCGCGAAGCGGTTGCGGTACCTCGCCGAGCACCGGCTCGCCGTCCTGTGGTCCGATCTCGCGCACATGCGCGACGACCTCGCCGACCGGCACCAGGACCATCCCCAGCGCCGCGCGTGCACCGCCGAGGTCGGACCGGACGAACGCGAAACCTCCGCAGTCTGCGCCTGCCCGCCGCCTCCGCCGCGCCTGGCCCCCAGCCCCGTCGCCGTGCCCGTCGCCCCCGCACCGGCACGCCCGCGGCGCTGACCCGCGCCCCTTCCCTTTTCGAGGAGACCATGCACGACCCCACCCCCGACACCAGTCTCGGCTCGTTCGCTGCCGTCCTCGCCGGCGAACTGCCCGGCGCCTGGAGCAGCACGTACCACCCGGACCGCGGCAGCAACAACGACCACGGCGCCCTCACCGACCGCGTATGGGACATGAACGACGTCGCCGACGCTCTGGCCAAGCACACCGTGGACCACTGCGCCGTCCTCACCCGCGACGACGGAACCCGCCTGTTCGTCGCCGACCCGCCCGGGCACGGCAAGGGCTACCTGATCGCCGCCATGGCCCCCGACGACGCACCGGACGAGGCATTCCGTGGCGTGCGCGAGCCCGACGGCATAGCCGCGGTCGCCGATCCGTTCAGCGCCGCCGAGGACATCACCCACGACCTGCTGCCGCGGTACGACAAAGCCCTCGCCCAGGTCCGCAGCAACGCCGCCTGGCTCGCGGCACCGCGGCCCACCGAGCCAGAACACGTCGTGATGACCTGGTCCGGTGAAGCCATCGTCGTCGACAAGCCCGACCGTGCCGACGTCACCAAGGCCCTGACCGACCACGGCTTCGTCTTCGCGCCAGACCGGAACGCTTTCGTGTTGTCCGGGGACGACACCGCCCACCAGGCCGCCTCCGTGCGAGCCACCGGAGATCGTCTGTCCGAGCTGGGCATCGGCACCGTGCTGCGTCATCCGCAGGCTCGGTCCGCCCTGGGCACCGCCCCGGTCGCGCCGCCGGGCCCGCCCGTCACCTCCCCGTACCGGGGCCGATGACGCCCCGCGGCGAGGACGAACTGGTCTCCTTCGACCTCAACTACGTCACCATCACCCGTGCCCCGCACCCAGTTGGTCCTCGCCATCGGCGGCGGGCATCCCGCAGACCGCCGGCGACTTCCACTCCGCCCCGGGCGCCGCTCGCAACTACCACCGTCTGCCGCACCCGTCGAGGAGCAGCGGCACGGCGCCACCGCCGCCGCCCACGCCCTGCTCCTCGCCGGGTACAGCGTCCACCTCGATCCCTCCCCGAACACCCTGACTGCTCCGGACGGCGACCGGCAGGCAGCCCGCCGCTACCTCGCCCAGCTCGAGTCGCGCGCCCGCGCCGCCGAGACCGACCGCGACGTTGCCGCCCTCCTGACAGAGATCGCCGCACCGGAGGAAGGGGTGCTCCCGCAGGCGGTGCGGTCCTAGATCTCCACATGGGCGACGTGGGGCAAACGGCTCCGCGAAGCCGGACTCGATGAAGAACCGGCGGAACAGCTGATGGAGAGCACCAGCAGCCTGTCCAACCACACACGACGCATCACGCTGATCCGCGACCAGGCCGCACCGCACGCCACCTCGTCCGCGCCGTCCACGCGACGGCGATAGCCCCGACCCGCACAGGAGCAACCGCACGTGGGAAACCGTGCCGACGACGAAGGCACCGACGTCACGATCTACCTCAAGCCCCTCACCGATACCGTTCACGCCGACACCCCGACCGACGCGCCCGAGCAGCTGCTCGCCCTCCTCGACAACCTCGGCTTCGAGCGCCGGACCCTACCCACCCCCGGGCCCGTCTACGTCTGGCACGAAGCACCCGCCCACCTCGACGCGGACGCGAAGAAGCAGCTCGCCACCCATGCGGTGCCCTGGCTGCACAAGGCCGGATACGTGGTCCACATCGACGATGACATCTGGGACGCCGCCGCCTACACCGACGCCGCAACGGCCATGCGCAACCAAAGCGCCCCAGCCCCGCCGCCGCCCGCCATGGCCGCAGTACGCACCACGGACCGTCCGGCAGGGGCACGCCGCCGGTGAGCCTCGCCGATGAATACAACATCGACGTCACCTTCTACCACCGCGACACAACGATCTACGTCGACACCCGCACCGGCGCCTCCGAGCGTCTCCTGGCCCTGCTCGACGGCCTCGGTCTCGACCGGCACAGCGCCCTGGACAACGTCTGGCATCAAGTCCCCGACCAGATGGACGAGATCGCCATGACGGCCATGGCCGACCGGGCCGCGCCCCTGCTGGCCCGTGCCGGATACCGGGTCGACATCGACGCGGGCCTCTTCGGCGGCACGGCCTACCGCGCCGAACTCGCCGCACAGGCGGCACACCGACAGCCACCGACACCGGCATCGCGCTCTGCGCGACCGCGCCGTACGCGCTAACCGCCCGACAACGCCGGCCCCGGCCCACCGGGGCCGACCCCACCCTCCCCAGGAGCCCGCCGTCACTCACGAACCCGACCGCACGCCACCCCCCATCACCGCCAGCCGCAAACCCCGTCTGGTCACCGCCCTGTTCCGCCGCTACCTGCGCGCCGTCACCGTCGGCAGCCGGGAGCGCACCATCCCGCTGGCGGGCGGACGCCCCGAGGCAGCCCTCGACGAAGCCCGCCGCCGCGACGCGCTCCTCCTCGTCGACAGCTACCGCATCCCTCAGCACCACAACCAGCACCCAGCACCGGCCTGTTCAGGAGGCACATGACCGACTCGAACCTCCCTTCCGTACAACTGGCTGACAGCATCGCCGGCCAGATCGGCCAGCTCCGCCGTCTCTTCGCCCTGGCGCCGCCACACGAGGCGGCCCAGATCCTCGCAGACGTCCTGGACAACGACACCGGCATCCTCGGCGAGGTCACCCAACTCGTCGAAACCGGATCGCGATTCGCGAAGGTCCACTCCGAGCACGGCGTCCTGCCGCCCGAGGTCTGGCTCGCACTCGGCCGTGCCGCCAACGAACTCGACAGCGTGGGCGTCGACCTCAACGAGCACACCGGCACGATCAAACAGGTGGCCAGGCCCTCCGCCCCGTCCAGCAGGCCGGCCGGCGCGCCGGCCGCCGTGCCGGTCGCCTCGGCGATGGTCATCCGGCGGCGCCGGTGAAGAAGAACCAGCAGTGGACCGGCTGGGGCCCCACCGGCCAACAGGCCCTGCGGCACTACCTCGTCGAGCCCCGCCACCTCGCCGGCGGCGGAGACCTGCGCTACGTCACAGAGTTCCTGCGCGCCTCGGGCTGGCGGGACAAGTCCAAGACCGGCGGCCCTGTCGTGTTCGACAGCCCGGACAAGTCGGTGCGCATCGGGTACGACCCGTACACCCAGCCCGGCGGCTGGACCATCAGCGGGAAGCCGACCAAGACGCAGGAGGCGTGGCACGCCACGCTCGGCCGGCAGGTCCCCGTCGAGATCGTGGCCGGAGTCACCGACGCGCTGACCCGGCCGCGCTCCGCGCACGCTCCCAACGTGTGGGCGCCGCTTGAGGCACAGGGCTGGGAGACCGAACGGGGACAGCACTTCACCGCCCGCAGCCGGGACGGCGACGCCGTCGTCCGCTTCCACCAGTCCGCTCCGGGACAGGCGCACTGGTGGGCCGGTGCCCGCAATGAACACGGCCGGGTATGGGAGGCGATGTTCACGCCGACCACGCCGATGCACCTGGTGCAGGCGTTCAGCACCGCGCTCGCCGATCCGCAGCCGGTGATGCGGCCCCTCGGTCACGTCCCGCCCTCCCAGAAGATCCGCACCACCTCCGTGTCCGTGTTGCCCTCGCAGCTCAGCGCGTGGCAGCAGGCCCGGATCACCGCGGCCCGCGCCGCCACCTGGGCCAGCAACACCTTCGCCACCAACAAGGCGCGTCCCCAAGGCCCCGGTGCACGCCCGTACGCCAAGGCCGGGCGGATGCGGTGAGCCACGAACGCTTCTACTCCCGCGTCAACGGCCCCACCCTGCACCGCGTCAACGCCGTCCGCCGGCTGGACGAGGTGTCGCCGCGGCACCTCGCCGGCGGGGGCGATCCCCGGCACGTGACCGAGTACCTGCTCGCGTCCGGCTGGAGCAACCACTCGGTCGTCGGCTTTCCGCATGTGCTGCTGGAGAGCCCCGACCACCACCTCCGCCTTACGCTGGAACCCGAATTCGACACACACAGCGTCTGGTGGCGCATCCACCCGGCCGAGAACCACGAGTGGTCCGCCCAGTTCGGCGGCAATACGCCCGTCGAGGTGGTCGCAGGGTTCACCGACGCCCTCAACAGCGCAGCCCCACCGCCGGAGACGGACCTGTGGCACCTCGCAGCCGGCCGGGGCTGGTCCCTGCTCCGGACCGGGAGAGAACGGGCCGCTCTGTCCCCGGATGAAACCGCGCTCCTGTCCTGGGTCTCCTCGCTCGCCGAAACACCCGTATGGCGCTGGGCCGTCCAAGTCTCCGTCCCCCCCTCCGAGGGGCGGCACCGGTGGATCTGGAACTCCTCCATCGACGAAGCCGCTCCGGCCGCCGCGCTCGCCGACCCCACTCCGCTGCTGCGCACAAAGGGGCAGACGCCGGGCCTCACCTTCGGCTTCCTCGGCTCCCACCGGAGCGTCGTCACACCGGAACAGCACCGCCTGCGGCATCTGCAGCGGCTCGAAGCCGCCCGGCAACCGGGACCGCCCGGACCTTCCTCAGCAGGGCCGGCGCCCCCACCCGGCGAGGCCCGCCACAGGAGACGCCGCTGAACAGGCACCCGCAGAACCTCCCGAATTCCCGCTCTCCGCAAGGATGTTGATGCCCCACCCCTCTCTTCCCAGCTCTGACCAGGTCGCGCAGGCGACCGCCACCCTGGCCCAGGTCAAGGACTATCTGCGCACCGATCCGCCCGCCTCCGAGGTACTGCCGCTGCTCGCCGGCCTCCTCGACGAGGACACCGGCATCCCCATCCTGCTCGGCGACGTCCTGCGCAGCGCCGCGCGTCTCATCGCCCAGCAGACCAGTGCAGATACCGACGAGATCCGACTGATCATCACCGGGCTCCGGGAGGCCGCTCAGGAAGCCACCGACTGGCATGTCCTGCACTGGGACGTGCAGCACCTGAGCGGTTACACGTTTGAGCCCGCCGGCCCGCCGACGGCCTCGTGACCCGTCCCTACATCGCCAGCAGGGCCGACGATCCCCGGTCCCGCATCTGGTTCGACACCACGCCCCGGCACCTCGCAGGTCCCGGCGACCCGCGCCATGTCACCCAGGCGCTGCGGGCCGCCGGGTGGAAGAACTACGGCGACCCCGACTTCCCCCACGTCGTTCTGGCCAGCCCCGACTACCGGCACACGCTCGTCCTGGAGCCCACGCCGGATTCGTTCGCGTCCTGGTGGCGGATCTCTTCGAAGCAGTGGCACGCCTCCCTCGGCGGCAACACGCCCGCCGAGATCATCGCCGGATTCACCGACGCCCTCCTGCAGCCCGCACCGGAGGTCGGGCCTGACATCTGGCCGACGCTGCAGGCAGTCGGCTGGAGCTACGAGCGCGACGAACGGGGCAACGAACGTGCCCGCCATCCGGACGGCGTCACCACCATGGAGCGCTCAGCGACGCTGGACAGCAACTGGTTCAGCTGGACTGCCGAAGTAGCGCTGCCCACCGGCCTCGGCGGTCACCGGCGACTGTGGCACGCGTACTTCGACGACCGCACTCCCCGCCACCTGCTCTCCGGCTTCGCCGCTGCCCTCGTCGACCCCGCGCCCGTCTCCCGTGGCCACTACGACGTCCCGCATTCCCACCTGGTCACTCAGGTGGAGCGTGGCGCCCGGGGCGAGCAGCTAGCCGCAGCCCATGAGGCGCGGCTGAAAGCCAGCGAGTCCGCCGCCCGCAAGGCCCGTCGCAGTGCCCCGCCCACCGCGCGTCCTGTTCCGGCGGCACTCGCCGCCGAGCCGCCCGTATCTGCGGCCCGGAGCCGCTGAACCGTGCGGAGCGGTCCCGGCCGCTCCGCACCACGCCCCCATCACATCCGTCGTCCAAAGGCCCTTGTTGACCATCTCAATCGAACCCGGGAGCCCGTCCCACCGGCTCTGCCTGAGTCAACTCGCCATTTATCTGCGGCACAGCCGGCAGATCCTCGCCGCCTGGGACCTCTACTCCGACCAGCGCTCCGACCCCAAGACGTTCCAGCCCCACGACGAGGACGCGTACGGCCTGCGGCAGCACAAGCGCGACGCCGACACCCTGTCCGCGTTCGGCCGGGTGTACTGCCACGCCGACGAACTGGTGCACGTCGCCGAACAGCAGCTCGCCCAGCTGTCGCCCTCCGACCGGACGCGCCGCTACGCCTGGCAGGTCCGGGAAGTGCACGAGGCCACGGAACGCCTGTACGCAGTCCACGATGACTGGCGCGCGGTGCGCGACGCGCTGCCCGAGAGCGCCGTGCCCGGCACGAAGGCGTACGAGGAACCGCTCGCCGAGAGCTACGCGGAAGCCTGGTCCTACCTCGACCAGTGGGCGATCCACGGCCAGGCGCTCTTCGCCGTCAACGCGCTGGCGCAGAAGCAGTCGACGGCATCCGCGCCGACACTGTCGACGACGGCGCCCGTGCCCAAGGCCGCCGCCGCATCGTCCACGGTCCGGCGGTGACGGGCGTGAGCGACACCGTCGAGCTGACGCTCGTCTCCCCGGTCTATCTCGCCGGCCGCGGCGATCCGGGCTGGGGTACCGTCCCTCTTCACCGGGCCAGCGGCTGGAGCTACGGCCACGATCCGCTGATGCCCCGTGTCCTGCTCACCAGCCCCAACCAGCAGGCGGCGCTGCGGATCGACCCGGACCCGGACGAGCCGTGGTGGACCATCGGCCACGCCCGCACCGACGACCAGCCGGCGTGGACGGCCACCTTCGACGCCCACACGCCAGTCGAGATCATCGCCGCCTTCACCGACGCCCTCACAAACCCCCGCGCCCTGCGCGCTGCCACACCGCCCACCGCTCTTCTGCGGCAGGCAGGTTGGCGCGACGACCCCCGCCAGAGCGGCCTCGTGTCGCCCGACGGCGTGGTCCGTGTCAAGTACACCATCGAACACGGCCTCGACCACTGGTTCATCACAGCCGCCGACGGCCGCACCCCCGACGATGAGTTGTGGGGCGCGTGCCTGGACGGCACCACCCCGCCCCATCTGGTCGCCGCCCTGACCCGTGCGCTCACCGACGCCACCCCCGTCATCCGTGATCCGGACCGCATGCCCGGTCTTGGCGTGCGCCACCGGCACGACGTCAGGCAGCACGTGCCCGTGGCGACGGTGGCCTTCGCGCTGGAGAACCGCGTCAAGCATCTGACCGGCCGCCATCCGCAGCCAAGTACGCCGCCCGCGCAGCTTCCGTCCGGTGCGCCTCCCGGCAGCACGCCCTGACCCGTACGGCCGCCGCCCGCACTTGCCGCTGAGCGCGCGCTCCACCCTCACCCGCCCCAGGAACCGCCCTCTTGCCGAACTCCTCCTCCCAGTCCACCGACGGCTACGACATAGCCTTCAAGATCCTTCTCGGTGCCATCGCCGTCGCCGTGCCTCTGTCCAACCTCGCCTGGCTCGGCGGCAATCTCACCGCCTGGGCCACCGCCTCCGGCACCGCCACCTACCAGCCGGTTCAGGCCCTCCTGCATCCCGCCCAGCTGTGGCCGGACCTGAGCGAAACGCCCCTCCTACTCGGCGCGCGCATCCTGCCCGGCGCCGTGCTCGTCGCCCTCGGCATCACCGCCGCGGTGCTCTGTAAGCGGCACGGAGGCGGCAGTGGCGGGCGCAAGATGCGCGTCGCCGGCATGGCCAAGCAGCGAGACATTGAGCCGCTGATGTCCAAGGCCGTCACCGACAAAGCGCGGTCGCTGCGCCCGAGCTTGAAAGACGCCAAGCACATCGACGCGGCCGACACCGGCATCCTCCTCGGCAATCTCCAGGGCACGAAGCACGAAGTGCGCATGGGATACGAGGACGTCGCCGTCGCGATCATGGCGCCCCGATCCGGTAAGACGACCAGCTTGGCGATCCCCTCGATCCTCAACGCGCCCGGTCCGGTCCTGCTCACTTCCAACAAAGCCGCGGGCGACGCCTACACCGCGACACTCGACGCGCGTGCCGCCGTCGGCCGCACCTGGTCGATGGACCCGCAGCAGATCGCCCACGCCGAGCGGACGATGTGGTGGAACCCACTGGCCGACGCCAAGACCCTCGACGGCGCAGGGCGGTTGGCCGGTCACTTCCTCGCCGCCTCCATGGACGCGAGCCAGCAAGGCGACTTCTGGTCCAAGGCCAGCAGCAACATCCTGTCCCAGTTGTTCCTGGCCGCCGCACTGGACGAGCGGCCGATCACCGACGTGATGGCCTGGCTCGCCTTCCCCGCCGACCGCACCCCGCTCGACATCCTGCGCGACCACAAGTTCGCCGCAGTCGCCGCCCAGCTCAAGGGCACCGTGGAGGGCCCGCCCGAAACCCGGGACGGCATCTACGAGACGGCCCGCCAGTACGCCGCCGCCCTGCTCAACAGCGAGATCGCCGCCTGGGTGACCCCGCAGAAGGACGTTCCGGAGTTCACGCCGAGGACGTTCGTCACCTCGAAGGACACGCTCTACCTGCTCTCCAAGGACGGCGGCGGCGGAGCCTCGGCCCTGATCGCCGCGTGCGCGGACAGCGTGATGCGGGCCGCGACCGCGCAGGCCGAACGTGCCGGCGGGCGCCTCGACCCGCCGATGCTCGCGATCCTCGACGAGGCCGCCAACGTCTGCAAGATCAGCGACTTGCCCGACCTGTACAGCCACTTGGGCTCGCGCGGCATCATCCCGATCACCATCCTGCAGAGCTACCGGCAGGGCCAGAAAGTCTGGGGCGACGCGGGCATGGACGCCATGTGGTCCGCCTCCACCATCAAGGTCATCGGGTCCGGCATCGATGACCCCGACTTCGCCGACAAGCTGGCCCGGCTGATCGGCGACCACGACGTCGAGACGACCTCCACCTCGACCTCGGAGTCCGGCAAGTCCACCTCCGTGTCCATGCGACAGGAACGCATCCTGGCCGCCGACGCCATCCGCGCGCTGCCCAAGGGCACCGCGCTCGCGTTCGCCACCGGCATGCGCGCGGCCATGCTCGACCTGCGCCCTTGGTATCTCGAGCTCGGCGCCGACGAACTCTCCGCCGCCTCCGCCCGCGCCTCCAAGGGCATCACCGCCCGTGCCGTCGCCAAGGCCGCCCCGAAGCAGAGCGACTTCGGCCCGGCCGCCTAAGCACCCCCGAGCCCGGCGGCCGCACCCAACCCGACGGGAGACGAGCCCCATTCACCCCTGCACGACCGCGCGGCGTCGCTCATGACCGAGCCGCCCGCCGAAACCCTGCTCTTCGACGTGCCGCCACCGCCCACCCCCGTCGAAAGGCTGCTCCACCTGGCCGACCAGTACACCCAGCACATCGACGCGCTCGACCTCCTCCTGCGCGCCACCGACCCGCCCGCGCCGGATGCCCACACCGCCTCCGCGCAGCGTCTGGCAACCGACACCCAGTCCGCCATCAAGGCGATCCGGGGCGAACGGCTCTATGAGAGCGTCGAGTTGACCGAGACGGTCATGCGGCTGAAGCAGCTCACCTTTCTCACCAGCGCCTCGGCCGACCTCAGCGCCGGGGCCGCTCGCGAGCTGACCGCGCTGGCCCCGGAAGCTGCCGTCAGCTGCGCCGTGACGCTGGCCGCCGAGACGCGGCGGCGCCGCTGGGCCACCGCGCCGGACCCCGACGACCGGCTGAGCGCCGTTCAACGCACGGCCCTGACCTAGATCGCCTGCGGACACGTCGTGTCCACCAGCTCTCTGGGCCGCGAGTTCTTGCGCTCCCGCGAACCCAAGGTGCTGATGAGCACCCTGCGCGCCCTGGAGACGAAGGGCCTGGCCGAAAGAACCCCACGCTCGGCGCACGCCGCCTACGTCGGCGGCCCGCCGCTGGACCGCGTGCGTCTCACCTCTGCAGGCATCACCGCCCTCGCCTCGCTCATCGGCTCACCTCCAGCAAGGCCGAGCACCGCGCCCGGGACCACGCCCCACCCCCTCCCCGCCACCGCGCAGGCCACCACCCGAAGCCGCTGAACCCTCACAGGAGCCATCCCATCCCCACGCCCCCACTCGACCTCCACGAACAAGTCCGCCAACTACGGCAGTTGGCGCGCGACTTCGAAGCCCCCAAGGCGCGCGTGCGCGACGTTTCCTACACGCCTGGCACGGACGCACTGCGCCACATCAGCCCGCTCCTGCTCACGGCACAGGACCTCGCGGCCACCGCCCTGGTGCGCCTGACCGCGCTCGACAACAGCACGTACACCCACATCGCCGGCAGCCGCGCGAGCCTGGAGCTGCTGGCCTCGGTCGTGTCCTCGTCGTCGCTCGCCGGCACCGACCTGGCCCACGTGGTGCTCACCAACCCGTACGAGGGCGCGCAGTTCGCCGGCTACCCGGCCGACGAAGAGGCGGTGCGCACCGCCCGTCACGCAGAGGCCATTCCGAAGATGAGCGGGCACCTCGACGATGCCGTCCACCAGCTCGACCTGTGCGCGATCGGCTGCCGCTACCTCGCCCACGGCATCACCGAAGACCTGGTCACCGGGCAGGAGCACAAGTCGGCGGCCGTACGGCAGACGACGGGCCCCGCGCTGCCCCCCGCCCAGTACGACGCCCTCACCGCCCTGAACGGCGGAGGCAATCTGTATGAGAGCGCGACCCGCGGGCTGGGCGTGACCCGTGTCGCCACCGAGGACGGCACCCGCGTCTCCATCGCCACCTACCGGGCCCTGGCCAAGCGCGGACTCGTCACCCGCGACACCAGCACTTCCCTGGCCATCGGGCAGAAGATCACCGTCACCGAGCAGGGGCAGCAGGCACTTGCCCAGCCGCGACCCCACGCCGCGCTGTCGCCCGCAGTCGCCACCCCGCCCAAGGCCGCGGTCTCGCAGGGAGCCCACCGGTGACCTCTTACGTGCCCGACGACCGGGTCATGGTCTCCCCGCGGTACATGGCAGGCGCCGGCGACCGGATCGCCGACGCGATCGGCCCACTGATCCACCTCTTCGGCTGGCCCACGCAGCACGGCGCTGCCACCGGCCACGTCAAGATCGACAGTCCCGACGGTAGCGCAGGAGGCCCGGCAAGAGGCCGGCCGGCGCTTCACACTCGTCACCGGCCTCACCGCCCTGGGCTCCACGGACGCTCTCGCAACCGCCGAACTCTTCGTTGCCGAACGCCGGCACCGCGGCTTCGTACCCGAGTACCAGCCGCCTGCCCTCTCCCACGCTCAGAGCACCGCGCTGCGCGCGGTAGCCCGCGGCGACGCGCGATCACCAACGACAAGCCCTACCTGCGCCGCGAGGACATCCGCGTCAGCATCAGAGAGCCGCGGCCTGGTGATGCGCGAGGACTGCCCGGACTGATTCCGCGACGAGCGCCTCCATCTCACCGCAGCGGAGCGCTGCGACCTCGCCGCCTCGTTCGCACGGCCACGCCCCACCGGTCTGACCACCACACGCCCAGCTCCACCAGTACCGACGGCCGCTGCCAGCCGTTCCCGCTGAACCCGCCCTCAACTTCCCGGGAGACCTCACGCCCTCCGACACCCCCACGGCGCACGACATCGCGCTCGCCCTGGCCGCCCAGGTCCACCCCGACGCCACACCCCGCGACGTCGTCGTCCACTTCACCCTGCGCCGCCCGGCCGCGCCGCGCTACGACCACAGGTCCTCCGGCGGCCCCGCGAACGGCATCGCCCAGTCACTGCACGCCCGGCTCTACGGACTACCCGACGACCCGGGCCCAGTGCCCACCGCCCTCGACCAACTCCTCCAGTCCGTGACCACCGCCCGCGACGGAGACCAGCAGCACGCCGTGCTGGCCCAGCTCGCCGAGCAGCTGCGCAACGCCGCCGAGATCCTCGAATGGGCTCGCGACAACGCCCACTGGCGTCAACTGCCCGCCCCCACCTGGGAATGGCTGCGTACGGCCACGGACGCCGCCCGCGACCTCGCCGACAGCCTCGACGAGGTAGGCCCCGCCTTCGCATCACCCTGTGCCCCCGCCGCGGCCCCTGCCCCGCCGGCACCCGCCGCGCACCGCGCCCCCACTCCCCGCCGCTGACCGACCCGCCCACGGACAGCGCCCCGCTCACCACAAGGACGCCCCATTTCCGCCAACCCCGTATTCCGATCCATCTCGCTCGGTGCAGGAATTCAATCCAGCGCCATGCTCGCCCTGTCCGCTGAAGGAATTCTCCCCAAAGTCGACTACGCCATCTTTGCCGACACAGGATGGGAACCGCAGGCCGTTTACGATCACCTCAACCGCCTGGAAAGAGAAATAGCCGAACCGGCAGGCATCCCCATCATCCGTGTCTCCTCCGGAAACATTAGAGCGGACGCACTCGACCCCGATCACCGGTTCGCTTCCATGCCTCTCTACATCCTCAATCGGGACGGAAATGCAGGGATGACCAGACGGCAATGCGCAGGTGAATACAAGATAAAGCCGATCAAGAAGAAGGTGCGCGAACTCCTCGGATTTCCCCACCCCACACGCATTCCGAAAGGTATGTTCGCGGAGCAGCGGGTCGGGATTTCGACCGATGAATTCCATCGCGCGAAGGACTCCGACGTCAAGTACATGCGCAACCGACATCCACTCATCGATATGGGATGGTCACGCAGTGACTGCGTGCGCTACCTGACGTCACTCGGACTGGCAGACACCCCGAAATCAAGCTGCCTCGGCTGCCACTTCCACGGAAACGCACAGTGGAGGCACATCCGGGACACCTCACCGTCGGAGTGGTCGGACGTGGTCGAATTCGACGCAGCTATTCGGAAGGGAAATGCGCGCGCCAACGCCACCGGCAACCGGCTCCTGGGTCAGGCATTCCTGCACCGCTCGCGCGTCCCCCTCGGCGAAGCGCCGATCGACCACGTCACCGCTGCCGAATGGGCCGCGCTCCAGCAGGAACTCGGTACAGGCGAAAACGACGCGGACGACTTGGAGCAGGGCGTCCTCGACGGCTGCTCCCCATGGGCCTGCCGCGGCGAAGTCGAACCAGTCCAGGATGACTTCGGGCTGGCCTCGTGACGGTGCTGGATCTATTCGCCGGCCCCGGCGGCTGGAGCCACGCGCTGACCGTGCTCGGAGTACGGGACGTCGGCCTGGAATGGGACGAGTGGGCCTGCAAGACGCGTGCCGCAGCAGGCCAGCTGACGATCCGGACCAACGTGGCGATGTACCCGGTCTGGCCGTTCCTGGGGACGACCACCGGGCTGATCGCGAGCCCGCCGTGCCAGGCATGGTCGATGGCCGGCAAGCGCCTCGGGCTTCTCGATCAGCCATTGGTCCACCAGGCCGTCGCCGACCTGGCACAGGGCCGCGACACCCGCGAGAGGCTGCTCGCCTCCTGCCGCGACGAGCGGTCGCTCCTGGCGGCCGAGCCGATTCGCTACCTGCATGCCCTCAACCAGCACGGCCAGCCCGAGTGGGTGGCCATGGAGGAAGTCCCTGACGTGCTGCCATTGTGGCGCCAGTACGCGGCGATCCTTCGCACCTGGGGCTACAGCGTGTGGACGGGCATCCTGAACGCCGCGGACTACGGCGTGCCGCAGACCAGGCGGCGAGCGATCCTGCTCGCCTCCCGCACCCGCACCGCCGAGCCCCCGCCGCCCACACACGTCAAACTCGCTGAGCCGGAAAGCCTGTTCGGGCCGGGCCGCACGCAGTGGGTGTCCATGGCCGAAGCTCTCGGCTGGGGCGCCACCGACCGGCCCGTACCGACCGTGTGCGCCGGCGGCGGGCCCGGGGGCGGCCCCGAGCCATTCCCCTCCGGATCACGCAAGACCCTCGCCGACGCCCGTGACCGCGGCACGTGGAAACCGCACCCCCGTTCCGTGGTGCTGAAGTCCCGTCGTGAAGGAGCGGGTTCGGCCGAGCGTCACGGAAGCTGGGAGAACCGGTCAGCTCATGCACCAGCCCCGACGTTCACCGACGAGGCGCACCGATGGTCGTGGTCCCTGCGCAGCAACAACCAGGCGAACGCGACGGTACGCCGCGCGGACGAACCGGCCGCCACCCTCTTCTTCGGCCACCGCGCCAACGAATGCGTCTGGGTGCCCGACCCCGTGGCCCCCGACGGCCTCGACGAGGAGCAGCCGGCACCGGAGTCCATCCGGATCACCGCCGTCGAAGCGGGTCTGCTTCAAACGTTCCCTGCTGACTACCCGTGGGCCGGGAACAAGGGGCAGCAGTTCTCCCAGATCGGCAATGCCGTGCCACCCCGGCTCGCCGCACACCTGTTGGCCCCGCACCTCGGCAAGACCCTCACTCCCGACGACTTCACCCTGGCCGCCTGATGCCCCATCCCTCCGACCCGTTCGAGGACGACCTGGACGACCTGCCCCCGCCACCGGCCGTGCACTACGCCGAGCAGGCTCTGCTCGGCGCACTCCTCCTCGATCCTCACCGCCTGTCCGAGATCGGCGCTCTGGAAGCCGATCACTTCGACAACCACGCCCACGGCGCGCTGTTCCGCGCGATGCTCGAGACACCGGCGCCCGACCCCGAGCAGCACCGTGACAGCCCGGCTTGGCTGAACGCGGTTCTGGACGCTGCCCGCCCCAACGCCCCCGGGCTGACGGCCTCCTACCTGCACACCGTCATCCAAGTCTGCCCATGGCCCCAGCACGCGATCAGCTATGCCCGGATGATCCGTGCCGACCACGCCCGGCGCAGCCTGCGCATGCACGCCGAGCGCCTGGCCCAGACCGCCAGCGACATCACCCTGCCTCACCGGGCCGCCGCCACCGTCCACCAGGCCGATGCCCTCGCCCGCTTTCTGGACGACCTGTCCGGACGGTTCGCCCCGCACCCCGGCTCGCTGCCGCGCACCCCGCTGCAGCCGGCACCTCCGCGCGACGTCGGCGAGGACGCTCTCGACGACGAGCGGTTCCTGCTCGCCTCCGCGACCGCGCACCCCGCCGAGGCCAAGAACATGCGCTGGCTCGTCGCCGAGGACTTCGCCGTTCCCCTGCACGCCGCCGTGTGGCAGTGCCTGACCGCGCTCACGCACCGAGGCGATCCCATCGACCCGGTCACCGTGCTCTGGGAGGCCCAGCACCGCGGCCTGCTCGCCCACGACGTCACCCCCGCGAGTCTGCTCGCCCTGGTCGAGACGCCGGTCGGCTCGCCGGAGCACTGGGGCGAGAAGGTCGTGCAGCGCGCCCTGCTCGCCCGCGCCCAGGCCGTCGCCGCCCGCATCACCGCCTACACCGACGACCCGGCCAACTCGCCCCACCAACTGGTCACCGGAAGCCGTCGCGCGCTGGCCGACCTCACGGCCCTGCGCACCCGTTGGCAGCACACCACCGCGCCCGCCACGCCGGCCTCACCGCGCACCGCACGCAACCCATCCGCCCCTCGGGCTGGCCCGCCTCCTCGCGTCACCGCTCCCGCCGCACGAGCCGCCCGCTAGAACACCCCGGTCCGGCCAGCGCCCCACGCTGGCCGGACCGGTGAATCGAGTTCCCTTGTCCGACGCCCCGACCGGCACGAGCGTCCACCTCGCGCTGCATCCCGAGCACCCCAGCGCCGTCATCGCCACCGTCTCCGGCCCCCGCACGAACACGGCCCGCGCGCTCCTGAGCATGCTCGCCTTCCGCCCGGTCGACGAGCACACGATGCTGCTCGCCCGCATCGACCACGAGGAGCCGTACTACGCCAACCTGGCCGCCAGCCTCCTGCGCCAGGAGCAAGCCACGGTGCACATCACGCCCGAACTGCAAAAGGAAATCGACACCGAATGGACCTGGGCCGGCCACCCCATGCCCTGGCTCAACCGCGACGAGATCCGCCTGGCATCCGCCGAGGCCCAGCAGATCCACGACGAGATCCAGTCGGGCCGCCTCGTGATCCACCTCCACGCCGACGACGGCCACACCATCGTCGCCGCCGGCACCTACCAGCACGCCGTTAGCGTGCACCTCCACGGCGAAGACCACCTGCGCGTCGTTTCCGGCTCCTACGACACCCCCAACGAAGCCATCACCGAGTTCGAGCGCCTCTACGGCGAGGCCGTCCGCACCGGCCCCGCACCCGCCACGGACACCGAGCGCAGACCGCCCAGGCCACCGCCACCGTGATCACAGGAGCCCCCGTCATCGCCTCGGAAGCCCCACGCGAGCCGCCCGTCCCGAAGACGGAGACCGTTGCGGTCCACGCCGCCGATCCAGGAGACCACGAGGCGCTCCTCGACAACTTCCTTGAATCGCACGGTGACTGGGAGCGCTATAGAACCTGGGACGAAGACAGCACCGTCGCCAACCACGAATCGCTCACCCTGCGGGCGCTCTTCGACCACGAGGCCCAGGGGCGCGATACCAAATGGACGCTCGCCGCATACGAGACGCCGGTCAGCGAGCGCCTCTGGTACGCAACCGCCGCCACCACCCCCGCCGAGATCGTGCGCACCATGCTCAACTCCGCCGCCAGCGAGTCAGCATGGGGCCCAGCCGCCCTCACGGAGACCACCATCACCCAGGCGACGCGCCCGCTCGCCGACGCGGGCTGGAAGCAGACCATCGAAGGCCGCTACATCCGATGGGATATACCCGGCGAGGAAGCCGCAGGCATCCAGTTCCACGCCTTCGCCGCCGGCCAGAAGCCCGGCAGTCTTCTGCCGACCTGGACCGTATGGGGCGGCAACGCCATCCACCAGCCCACCTGGGCCCTGGAGCTCTCCGCGCACTTCCCAACACCCCTTCTACAGGACATCACCTTCGAACTCGCCGTGTTGGGCGACGCTGAAAATGCCGATGCCCGCGTCACCGAGGGTGCCGACGAGCGTGAACGGGGTCGCCCCGCTGAGGGGGTCTCAGCGGGGCGATCGTCGGCGAGGTGTCGCGGTGGTCGGCAAGGTGCCGGTTGGTTCAGTCGAGGACTTCGGTGACGGCGGACTGGGCGGCTTTCTCGTCGACGAGTGATTTGCCGGCGGCGAACGTGGCGACGAGGGACTGCAGGCAGAGGTTGTTGACCGCGCGGGGGAAGCCGCGGGATGTGGTGTGGATGAGGGTGACCGCGTCGTCGGTGAACAACTGATCGCTGCGGCCGGCGAGGCCGAGGTGGTGCTTGATGTAGCTGGCGGTCTCGGCGGAGGTCATGCCGGGCATCGTGTAGCGAAGGGCGGTCCGCTGTTCGAGGGCGGCAAGGACGGCAAGTTTCATGGTTCGCCGCAGGGTCGGCTGGCCGACCAGCAGGCAGGACAGCGGTGAGTCCTGGTCCATGGCCGTGTTCGTCAGCATCCGGATGGCTTCGAGCTGTTCGTAGGACAGCAGATGGGCTTCGTCCAGGACCAGCACCGGGGTGCGGCCGCGTTCTTCGCGTTCGGCCGCCAGGGCCAGGCCGGTCTGGGCGGTGAGGCGGGAGCCGAGGTGGGAGGGCTGCTGGCCGAAGGCGGTGACGATCGCCTCGTGGATGCCACGTACTCCGATCATGGGGTTGGGCAGGTAGATCACGGTGTGTTTCGACGGGTCGATGCCGTGCAGGACGGTGCGGACGGAGACGGTCTTGCCCGCGCCGACCTCGCCGGTAACCACTCCGATGGAGCGTTCGGAGATGCACCAGGTGATGCGGGCGACGGCTTCGTTGTGGGACGCGTGGCGGTGCAGCATGCCGGGGGCGAGATCGCGGCCGAAGGGCATGCGGTTGAAGCCGTAGTGAGCCTGGAGTTTCTCAATCACGGTGGTCCTCCGAGGGGTTGGCGACCAGGTCGGTGAGGTCGACAGTGGGCGGCATCGGCTCGCCCAGGGCCGCGTAGTTGACCTTGTCGGCGAGCTCGGCCTTGTGGGCGGTGTCGATCAGGCCGAGGTAGTCGATGCCGGTGGTCGCCCGGGGTTCCTCGGCGGGGGTCTCTGGCCGGGCCTTGGGGTGGGAGTGGCGGCTGACCTGGTAGGGCAGCGCGGTCCCGGCGTCCTGGCCGTTCGCTCTCACCCGCAGGAAGGACAGGTCGAAGGGGTCGAAGACCAGCTCGACTCGCTGGCCGACCAGCAGAGGGTCGACCTGGTAGCGGTTGCCGTGCAGGGACACCAGCGCGGTCTTGGACACGGTGCGGTGTTCTGACCAGCGGAAAGCTTCCGCGAGGTCGGCGGGGTTGGGGACCTGGAGCGGGCGGTCGCCCATCCAGCGGGCCAGCGGTGCGGCTCCAGTCTCGGAGTGCACGCGGCGGTGGTAGACGTTCTCGGTCCAGGCCGTGAACAGCCGGTTCATCTCCAGGAGGCTGTCGATCTGCCGTCCCGCCTTGCCGTCGCCGGAGGCGATTTCGACGACGAACTCGCTGTTCACGGTGCGGAAGAACCGCTCGATCTTGCCCCGGCCCTGTGGCCGTCCGGGAGTGGAGTGCACGAGCTTGATCCCAAGCTTCGCGCAAGCCCTGAGCAGCCAGGAGTCCACGAAGGCGGAGCCGTTGTCAACGTAGATGTATCGCGGGACACCCCGCGCGGCCAGGGCCGGCCGCAGGGCCGCGGCGAGACGGACGGTGTCCTCCGCGCACCCCCACCGATGCCCCATCACCGCCCTCGAGTGATCGTCCACGAACGCGAACAGATACGTCTTGCGGCCGGCGACCATGGGCCCGTGCAGGGCGTCCCCGGTCCACAACTCGTTCGGGCCGTCCGCCTCGAACCGCGCGAACACCGCGGACGCGGCGGGAGCCTTCAACGCGTCCAGGCCCTCGCGGACGATCATCCGCTGAATCGTGCGCTCGTCAGGCGCCCAGCCCCGCTGAGCTCCGATGATCCGGCGGATCTGTGCCGCCGACCGTGACGGATTCTCCTTCTTCAGAGCGGCCGCCAGGTCGAGGATCTCCTGCGGTGTGCGGGGCCGGGACTGACGGGGTGAGGGGACCAGGGCCTCGAATCCCGCCCGCTTCCATTCGTAGATCCAGCGGTCCAGGGTCCACCGCGTGATCCGCACGGCCCGACCATCCGGGTCGACATGCGTCATCGACGCCAGTTCCCGTACCAACGCTCCGCGTTGACGACGCGACAGCGTCGGATCTGCCGCTTCTCTGATCAGCATGTAGCGGAACAGGCCGATCGCCTGAGCCCGCTCCAGCCGTGTCTGGTCTTCCTGACCTGCCATCTGACCACCAGCCCTCTCACGCAGCGTGAACACACACGCGTGACGGTGACTGCCAGTGTCGGCGTGGCGTCAGAGTCGACTGGTGTTGATCGTTTCCGAGGGCCAGGACGGCGCCAGCAGTATCCCGCGGGAGACAGCACAGGCCACCAGCCAGGGCGACACCTTGCCGACACTCGGCCACCGCGACATGACCGACCACCAGGCCCCGACCACCGCACTGACGGCGTCCGCGAAGACCGTGCGGGCCGGCTCTGGAGGAGCCGGGTCAACCCCGGCATCCACCAGCACCACCGTGAAGAACCGCCTGACCCGCTCCGCCCGGGAGGCGAACCTTCGCAGCCACCCGCGAACCGTCTCAACCGGACGGCCCAGCCTCTCAGCGATCACCCGAGCCCCCGCCCCCGCTGCCTTCGCAGCAAGGGCCGACCCGATCACCTCAGCCAGATCCGCCCGCCTGACCAGCGCGAACACCGGTAGGAGCACATGTGACATGCCACAGCCCAGACATCTCGCCCGCCGGGGACGGACCCCGACCCGCCTACCGGCCGCATCCCGCAGTACGCGCGAACGTGCCCACCCCCACGGCCGCAACGAGCCAGAACAATCCGGGCATACCAACTCGCCCCGCACCAGACGAACTTCAACCCTCACCGGGTCAGCCTCTACCGTGAGCACAGCGCCTCCGCGCGCTACACGGCCCTCCCGGCGCTCGGCCAAGAGATACCGGGAGGGCCTTTCACATGCCCTTCGTCGGCAAGGTGCCGCCCCAAATCTGCACCTCTTCGTCGGCAGGCACGCTTACCGATCACGTCGGCACGAAGCTGCCCAGACTGCCGCACTCGTAGGCATTTTCAATGACGTCTAACACTCGCCGAAGGACAAGGCGTACGGTCCATCCAGCCGATACCTTCGGGAGGTCCGGCGCTGCCTACCGCCCAGGCCGGTACGACGGTGTCGCCACCGGCCCCCCTCCATCCCGGACGGCGCCGGTGACTCCCTACCCTGAAGAGGTGACGATGTCCGAGGGCAGCGAGGGCAACACCTACTGGCACCACGTTCACGGCTTCACCACGCTCGACGGGCAGTACATCGAGTTCGAAGAGGACGCCATGCTGCCGGCCCAGCGACGTCGTGACCGTGCGATACCGGCCCAGCAACCCAGCCCGCACCGCCACCATCATGGGCTCCGGCGGAGCCTCTTCGGCATCCTCATCACCGGGGTTTTCGTGCTAATCGGCATCCTGTTCGTACGCCTGAGCTTCGACCGGTAGGCGCACCCGTGCGCGCGGGCTGCGTCCGGCGACCCGCTGCATAGTCACTGGCATGGATACGGACAACCAGCACGCGCCCCTGGCCCAGGTGGAACAGTCAGTCCGTGAATTCACCAACGCAGAGGGTGCGCTCGCGGAAGCCCAGCAACAACTAAGACCGTGTCCTACATGGCGAGTTGGCAGTTGTTCTGGGCATGGGGAGTGGACGGTGGGGATGGATCGTTCCGGAGGGCCTGTGGGAGATAGCCAGGCCGTTGTTGCCGCCGGCTCGCGTGTGACCGCAAGGCGGGGGGGGTCGCGAACATCGATGACGAGGCGGTCTTCGCCGCGATCATCTACGTACTGGTCAGCGGCTGCGCCTGGCGGGCCTTACCTCCGTGCTTCGGGGCGTCGAAGTCGACCGTGCATCGCCGGTTTGTCATCTGGTCCCGTGCGGGGGTCTGGGGCCGGCTGCATCAGAAGGTTCTCCAGCTCCTGGACGAACGGGACCTGGTCGACCTCTCCCGCGCAGTCCTCGACTCTGCTCATGTCCGCGCTGAAAAAGTGCCCCTATGGCTTTCGTCAAGCGGTAGCGATCTTGGGCGGTTCGTAGAAGGTGCCGTCCCGGAGCATGGCGAAGAGGACATC